>NZ_LT827015.1:1342486-2013729 GCF_900169075.1 Chryseobacterium phocaeense | reverse complement strand
TTGATATATTCGGAATTATCTTTTACAGAAGATCTGATGTAGTTGGCAAACAGTGTTTTGGTAATGAAAAATACACCGCTGTTCCTTGAATTGAACCATACATTATCATCCTGATCTGTCAGAACATTGTTGATCACATATTCACCCAGTATTTTGACGGGTTCTGCAAATTCTTTTCCGGGTTTCTGTAAGGGCTGGTCAAAGTATAATACACCTCCGTTTTGTATATTCAGCCACAGCTTATTGTTTTTGTCGATCATCCCGTAGAACACGTCCTCCTTTGTGTGATAAGTATGAATTTTCCTGATGGTATATGCGTTGGTTAGCTGATAAATATCTATCCGTCCTTGATTGTTAAACACAAAAAGATCATCCTTTTCACAGATAATTGCTCCCGGATTGATTTTTATTTCCTTTTCTTTCCCGGTCATCATATTGTATGCGAGAATTTTGCCTTTCTGTGGTTGGTTTAAATAGAGATGGTTCGTTCGGAAGTCAAATTTTATAGTTTCAAACTCTCTTCCTCTGTAATTTAAAAGAATCGGGGTCTTTCTTACTTTTCCATTTTCGTAGATAAAAATATTTTCAGGATTACCGTTGCCGTACAGATAAAGCCTGTTTCCGTTGCTGATTATTTTAGGGATCGATCCCGAAAACTGGTTTTTTACATAATTATTGATATTTAAATTGATCACCCTGCCGTTTTTCAGATAAGCAAAATCATTCAGAAAGGGAAGGATAAAGATCTCGCCATTGGGCAGGGGTTCACAGGATATAATGTCAACGTTTTTCAGTCCTTCGTTTTTACCATACTGTTTGAATTCCTTACCGTCAAACCTGAATAATCCGTTGTCGCTGCCTATCCATATAAATCCGTTGCGGTCCTGTTTCAGACGGTATGTATATGAGCTGTTCAGGCCGTCTTCTTCATTATAATTGATCATTCCGGGAATCTGGGCAGGAAATAATGATGAAAACAGTTCTATGCAGGAAAATAAAAGAAAAATAAATATTTTTTTCACATGGTATTGAATAATGTTGTAAATATATAATTTGATTGATAATAACACAATCTTTATAACTGAATATTGAAAAATTCAGACTGAAAAAATTCGGATAATTTTGTACAATTTCGTACTTTTGTATGTTTGCTGAAATCATATATGTCACAAGAAATAAATCCAATCTACTCCGAAGATAATATCAGAACCCTCGACTGGCAGGAACACATCCGTCTGCGCCCCGGAATGTATATCGGGAAGCTCGGAGACGGGTCTTCCGCAGATGACGGTATTTACATTCTCCTGAAAGAAATCCTGGATAACTCCATTGATGAGTTCAGAATGAAGGCAGGGAAAAGAATTGAAATAAAACTGGATGACGGTAAAGTCAGTATCCGTGACTTTGGCCGTGGAATTCCTTTGGGAAAAGTAGTAGATGCCGTTTCCAAAATGAATACGGGAGGAAAGTACGACAGTAAAGCCTTCAAGAAATCCGTAGGTCTGAATGGGGTAGGTACCAAAGCGGTCAATGCACTTTCAGAGTACTTCCGGGTAAGATCTTTCCGTGAAGGAAAAATGAAGGTGGCGGAATTTTCCAGAGGTCTCATCACCGAGAACCACGAAGAAAGAGACACCTCAGACCGTAACGGGACTGAAATTTCTTTCATTCCTGATGGTGAAATCTTCCTTCATTTCAAATACAGAAAAGAATATATCGAGAAAATGCTGCGCAACTATGCGTATCTGAATCCCGGTCTTAAAATTCTTTTCAATGGGGAAACCTACTATTCTGAAAACGGTCTTAAAGATCTTTTGGAGGAAGAAATGGAAAATGAAATTCTCTATTCCATTATTCACCTGAAAGATAATGATATAGAAGTAGCGATCACGCATTCTGACAAATCACAGACGGAAACGTATTTTTCTTTTGTAAACGGACAGAATACCACGCAGGGGGGAACGCATCTTAATGCTTTCCGTGAAGCCTATGTAAAAACGATCCGCGAATTTTTCAATAAGAATTTTGATGCATCAGATATCAGAAAGTCTATTATTGCAGCGGTTTCCATAAATGTGGAAGAACCCGTATTCGAATCCCAGACCAAAACCAAGCTTGGATCCAATGATATGGGACCCAACGGACCCACAGTAAGGACCTTTATTATTGATTTCCTGAAAAGTAAACTGGATAATTTCCTCCATAAAAATCCTGAAATTGCCGAGGCGATCCAGAGAAAGATCCTCATCTCCGAAAGAGAAAGAAAAGAACTTTCCGGAATTCAGAAGCTGGCAAGAGAAAGAGCCAAAAAAGTATCTCTGCACAACAAAAAACTGCGCGACTGCAGACAGCACTATAACGATCAGAAAAACGAAAGAAAAGGAGAAACCCAGATCTTCATCACCGAGGGAGATTCCGCATCCGGATCTATTACAAAATCCAGAGACGTGGAAACGCAGGCCGTATTCTCCCTGAAAGGGAAACCGCTGAACTGCTACGGGCTGACTAAAAAAGTGGTGTACGAGAATGAGGAATTCAACCTTCTGCAGGCTGCCCTGAACATTGAAGAAAGTCTGGAAGATCTCAGATACAACCAGGTGATTATTGCTACCGATGCCGATGTGGATGGGATGCACATCCGTCTTCTGATGATCACGTTCTTTCTTCAGTTTTTCCCGGATCTTATCAAAAACGGACACCTTTATATTCTTCAGACCCCATTGTTCCGGGTTAGAAATAAAAAGGAAACCAGATACTGCTATACAGAAATGGAAAGAATAAAAGCATTGAATGAGCTTGGCAAAAACCCTGAGATTACCCGATTTAAGGGACTTGGGGAGATTTCACCGGACGAGTTCAAGCATTTTATAGGGAAAGATATCCGCCTGGAACCTGTGGTAGTAGGAAAAGATCAGACCATAGAGCAGCTATTGGAATTCTACATGGGTAAAAATACACCGGATAGGCAGGTGTTTATCCTTGAGAACCTGGTAGTGGAAGATACAGATATTGATAAAAAAGAGATATTGGATGAAGCTATGAATTAAAAACTAATAACAACCAACCAGACACAAAACGAAAAAAATGAGACTTAGTAACCGCAACAAAGCTTCTGTGTACAATTTTGTACATACGCTTCTGCTTATGATGGTCATATTTGGCATCGCCGTATTTTTATTGAATGAATACAGGTTCAACGCCTTAGAAGAAGAAAGTTATATCTTTCTTATTGTTCCAGTCATACTTTTAATAACTTTTCATCTGAATGGCAGACAGATCTTTGAATATGACAGTGATGGGGAAGCACTGAACTTTAAGAACAGGAATATCATCCCCTTTTTGGACAGGCCCCTTCATGATGAATTTCCAAAATATAAACTGATCTCCTATGAGCTTGTAAAAATTTTGTTTATCAAAAGATTATACATTAACATATCAAGCAGGAATGGTGGCTCTACCATACTTAAATATGAAATATCCTATTTGAGTAAAAAAGAAATAAATGATTTAAAACTCTCTCTGAATAAAGTAGTGATAGCTAATAAAGAGAAAAACGATTAAAACTGATGATGACAGACGAAAACTCGCACGAAGGTGAGAGCTTGAAAAAAGTCTCAGGACTTTATAAAGACTGGTTTCTGGACTATGCTTCCTATGTAATTCTTGATAGAGCGATTCCATCCGTGTATGACGGGCTCAAGCCCGTTCAGAGAAGGATCATGCACTCTATGCGGGAACTGGAAGACGGACGTTATAATAAAGTGGCCAATATCGTGGGGAATACCATGAAGTATCACCCTCACGGGGATGCCTCCATTACGGATGCTATGGTACAGATAGGGCAGAAAGAACTCCTGATAGATACCCAGGGAAACTGGGGGAACATCTATACCGGAGACTCTGCTGCTGCGGCCAGGTATATTGAAGCCAGGCTGACCCCTTTCGCACTGGAAGTGGTCTTTAACCCTAAAACAACGGAATGGGCAAAATCCTATGACGGAAGAAATAATGAACCTATTGATCTTCCCGTAAAATTCCCGCTGCTTCTGGCACAGGGGGTAGAAGGGATCGGGGTAGGGCTTTCCACGAAAATTCTTCCCCATAATTTCAATGAGCTGATTAACGCATCCGTGGCTTACTTAAAAGGAAAGAAATTTGAACTTTTCCCGGACTTTCTCACCGCAGGATATCTGGATGTTTCCGAATATAATGACGGGCACAGAGGAGGAAAAGTGCGGGCAAGAGCAAGAATTACCCAAACCGACAAGCACACGCTCGTTATTTCCGAGCTTCCTTTCTCAAAAACAACCACCGACCTGATAGATTCTATCCTGAAGGCCAACGAAAGAGGAAAGATCAAGATCAAAAAGATAGAGGATAATACTTCTGATAAGGTGGAAATCCTTGTTCATCTTCATAATGATGTGTCGCCGGATAAAACCATTGATGCCCTGTATGCATTCACGGACTGTCAGGTAACGATTTCTCCGAACGCGTGCGTGATCGTAGGAGACAAGCCTATGTTCATGAATGTTTCCGATATCCTGAAAATGAATACGGATCACACCGTTTCTTTGCTTAAAAAAGAACTGGAAATAGAGCTTCACGAACTTCAGGAAAGCTGGCATTTCTCCTCACTGGAAAGGATCTTCATCGAAAACAGGATCTATCATGACATTGAAGAAGTAAAAACCTGGGAAGATGTTCTGAAAACGATTGATAAAGGGCTAAAACCTCATACCAAACATCTTTTAAGGGCGGTAACGGAAGAAGATATTTTAAAACTGACCGAGATCAGGATCAAGAGGATTTCCAGATTCGATTTAGATAAATTTAAAGAAAACATCGCAGCCCTTGAAGGTAAAATAGAGCAGGTGAAACATCATCTGGCCAATTTGATTGCGTATGCCATTGAATACTATTTAAACATTCAGAAAAAATACGGTAAAGACAGACAGAGAAAGACCGAGCTCAGGATTTTTGATACCATTGATGCCACAAAAGTAGCGGTAGCCAACGAGAAGTTCTATGCCAATTTTGAAGAGGGATTTATTGGAACCTCTTTGAAAAAGGATCAGTACCTGTTTGACTGTTCAGATATTGACGATATCATTATCTTCAGAAAGGACGGAACGATGAAGGTGGTAAAAGTAGATGCCAAAACATTCGTCGGAAAAGACATCCTGCATGTAGCCATCTGGAAAAAAAATGATAAAAGAACGGTCTATAACATGATCTACCGCGAAGGCAGGGACGGTCCTTATTATATGAAACGTTTTTCCGTAACTGCGGTGACAAGAAACACGGATTATCCGCTGGCTTCGGATAAAAAAGGCTCGGAGACTCTGTATTTCTCAGCCAATCCGAACGGAGAAGCAGAAACGGTTACCGTTCTTTTAAAACCGAATCCAAGGATCAGGAAGAATAAAATGGAAATTGATTTCTCCGATCTGGCGATCAAAGGAAGAGATTCCAAAGGAAACCTGGTCACCAAATATTCCGTGAAGAAAGTAGATCTGAAGGAAGAAGGCGTTTCTACACTGGCTCCCCGCAAGATCTGGTTTGATGATACCGTAAGAAGGCTGAATGCAGATGCGAGAGGAACACTTCTGGGAAGTTTCAAAGGGGATGACAGGATTCTGACCATCAATACCAACGGTGAAGTAAAGCTGGTTTCTTTCGATCTGGGCAACCGTTTTGACGACGAATACCTGGTACTGGAAAAATGGAAGCCGCAGCAGCCGGTAACCTGCATTTATTATGACGGGGAAAAAGACATGTACTTTATCAAAAGGTTCCTGCTGGAAAATACGGTGAACCTACAGACGTTTATGCCTTCCGAACATCCCAAATCGTTTATTGAAAACGTGATTGTGGCCGATGGAGCAACGGCAGAGATTATTTTTGCCAAAGACAAAGGAAAAGACCGTGATCCGGAAACCATCAGTATTGATGAGTTCATTGCTGTAAAAGGAATAAAGGCAATTGGGAACCAGTTTACGAAATTTAAAGTTAAAACGATCAACATAACGGTTCCGGAACCGGTAGAAGAGGAACCCGAAGTGTATGAAGAGCCGGAAACCGGAGACGGTATTGTGGATGATGACCGCACCGTCATAGGAGATCTTTTTGAAACCGGAGAACCTGAAAATTAAGAATTAAAATTATGAATATTCTAATCGTATTTATTATCATTACAGCGATTATCAGTTTTGTTGCCTTCAATAATCCCGGTATTACTGAAAAATATAAATTCAATGTAGGTGCCATCCTGCACAGAAAAGAATACATCCGTCTGCTTTCATCGGGATTTCTGCATGCAGATATCATGCACCTGGTGTTTAATATGATGACGCTGTATTTCTTTGGTCCTGTGGTGATGCAGGGATTTGGAACTGTAGGCTTTGTTATTATTTATCTGGGATCTATATTGCTGGGGAATTTTCTCTCTATGTACATCTATCAGAAACAGCCATGGTATTCAGCGGTAGGGGCCAGTGGAGGAGTTTCCGGGATATTGTTTGCTTCCATAGCACTGTATCCTCAGATCGGGATTTATATTTTCTTCATTCCGATTCCGGTTAAAGGGTTTATTTTCGGATTGCTGTATTTCGGGTATTCTGTTTACATGATGCTGAATCCGAGACCGCATGACAATATAGGGCATGCAGCACACCTTGGCGGAGCTTTTCTAGGACTTGTTTATGCCGTGGTAACTGCTCCGGACATGGCAATGCATAATGCGCTGTACCTGGGGATAATGTCTCTTCCGTTGATCTATCTGGGGTACGAAATTTTTATCAGAAAAAGAATAGGATAAAAGCCTATCTTTAATAAAAAATACCAAAACCAATGAACACATCAGAATTAAACCGTTTTATCGTTGTATTAATCTATGGTTCATTGGTTTTGCTTTCCTTACTGAAGCTTTCCAACCCTTTGCGGGTCAACAGAAAGGCCAATTTCTGGTTTGGAATCTTCCTTTTCCTTTGGTCAAGCTTCTGGCTCGATGAGGTTCTTACTTTGGTCAAAGATGCTCAGGTTGAAGTTCATTCTATTATTTCAGTTCAGGTGATTCAGTACCTCACCCCTGTAATGTTTTATTTCAGTGTATTGTTTTACACCAATCCGTCCTTTAAATTTAAAATTTCAGACCTGAAATATTTCATCCTGCCCATTATCTTCTGGATCAATATCATGCTGCAGCGCTTTGGCGGATTTGAAGATGATGCTGTTTTTAATTTTGTATTTATTGGGTTAATTCTTTTTCAGGCCTTATTTTACACCGGTTTGTCTTATCTTACGATCCGCAGACATAAAAAAAGGATTCAGCAGTTTTCTGCCAATACGGAAGGGATCAATCTGAACTGGCTGGAATATATCACGATTATCATTTTTGTGATCAACATCATTTATGTGGTTTACAATTTATCCTATGATTCCACAGCTCTGAATTTCTTTATCAACGGAGCTTTCCTGCTGGTTATTTATTTCGTAGGCTATTATTCATTAAAGCAAAAAGAAATTTACCCTTTGGAAGAGAAACAGCGCGAAGAGCTGATCTCCATAGATGATGATCCGGAAACGGAAGAAGTAAGGAAAAAGCTGATCTCCGATGAAGAGCTGATCAGAATAAAAAACAAGCTGGAAGAAATCATGAGCAGACAGCAGCCTTATCTTGACAGTGAGCTTAACCTAATCCGGCTTTCAGAACTTTTATCCATTTCTACCCATCATTTGTCTTATGTGATCAATACCGGCTTTAAAAAAAATTTTTTCCAGTATGTAAATGAATACCGGATTGAATATGCTAAAAAACTTTTAAAAGATTCCCAAAGTAAACTGTCTATTTTAGGAATTGCCTATGAATCTGGATTCAATTCCAAGACTTCTTTTAATACTACCTTTAAAAAACTGACAGATCAGACTCCTTCCGAGTACAAAAATGGTTCAGGTTTATAAATTTTAACGTTCTAATTTCTGTAACTTTCTGTTTTTTAGCAGATTGTAAGGTTGTTTTTTAGTGTTGGAAATTAGGTTCACTCAGATAATACTGAACATTCAAAGACCATTTTCACGATAGCTTTGTACCATAAAATTGTGTTATGGATACCAAAGAATCATATGCTGTAGTTACAGGTGCCAGTCAGGGGCTGGGAAAAGCATTTGCCGAAAACCTGGCAGGTAAAAATATCAATGTTATTCTGGTAAGCCTTCCGGGTCAGCATTTAAAAGAGTTCTCGGAACAGCTTGAAAAAACTTACCGGATTAAAGCCCATTACTATGAAGTGGATCTTTCAATAAATGAAAATGTCATGAAGCTCACAGAATGGATTAATAATTCATTTAATATCCATATCCTGATTAATAATGCAGGGCTGGGAGGGACTAAGAAATTTGTAGATGCATCGCCTTCCTATATCAACACGATCCTGCAGGTAAATGTTACGGCTACCTCATTGATTACCCATCAGCTGTTGCCCAACCTTTTAAGACAGCCTAAAGCCTATATCTTAAATGTATCGAGCATGGCTGCATTTTCACCTATTGGGTTCAAAACGGTCTATCCTGCTTCCAAAACTTTCATCCATTCATTTTCCAGAGGGCTTTATGAAGAGCTTAAAGACACCAATGTATTTGTCAGTGTAGTGAATCCCGGTGCCATGAAAACCAATGTTGATGTCTGTAAAAGAATTGAAAAGCAGGGTGTTTTGGGAAAGCTTACCCTTCTGGACCCCAATAAAGTGGCTGCCTACAGCATCAGGCAACTTTTCAGAAAAGATTCCGTTATCATGGTGAATCCTATAAGCTGGCTAGTGATGAAAATCCTGCCGATCTGGATCAAACTGCCTTTGATGACCAGTGCCATAAAAAAAGAAATTGAAGCATGAAAAAAGTTTTCGTGACCGGAGCCACAGGGCTTCTGGGTACCAATACCATTATTAAATTATTACAATATGATTATTCTGTTACTGCTCTGGTGCGCAAAAAAAGCAGCTGGATGGGCCAAGAAAATGAAAATCTCAAACTCGTAGAAGGAGATCTGTTCTCAGATATTTCCGCACATCTGCAGGATGTGGATACCTTTATTCATATTGCGGCAGAAACCAGTCAGGATCTGCTGCATTATGAAGATTATAAAAAAACAAATTATGATGCTGCTGTGCATCTGTTTGCCCAGGCTTCAGCGGCTGGAGCAGAGAAATTCCTGTTCGTAAGCACAGCCAATACGCTAGGTTACGGTAATTCTGCCGTTTGGGGAAGCGAAAAGGCTCCGCAGATTTATCCGTTTACCCATTCCTTTTATGCGCAGAGCAAGCTGGAAACTGAAAATTATCTGCTTCAGCAAAACAGGGACACCAAAGTGGTTATTGTAAATCCTACTTTCATGATCGGAGCCTATGATCGTAAACCGAGTTCCGGGAAAATCATCTTCTGGACCTGGAAGAAAAAACTTGTTTTCTATCCGAAAGGAGGGAAAAATTTTGTTCATGCTGAAGATGCGGCAGAAGGAATTATAAAAGCTTCCGAATACGGAAAAAATGGCGAAAAATATCTGCTGGCCAACGAAAATCTTAGCTACAGGGAATTTTTTAAGAAAGTGAATACACTAACCATGCAGAATCCTGTCATGATCCCAATTCCCAATGCAGGTCTGGCCATACTGGGAATAATAGGGGATGTCCTGAGAAAACTGAAGATAAGGACCAGCCTTAGTTCTCCAAACATGAAAGCACTGAGAATTAATAATTTTTATTCAAACCGGAAATCAGCAGAAGAACTGGGAATCCGGTATCAGCCTGTTGATAAAGCTGTGGAAGACGCAATTCGCTTTTTTGAAAGAAAAAACACAGAAATTAAAACAACTGGACCGGGTTAAAGAGTTCAAAAGAATTTAGAGATAGGATTTCCTGTACCTCTTATTTACGTAGTTGTCTGTGAAAATCTATGTGATCTGCGTTGAAAAAAATTAACCACAAAAGTCATAAAAGCTTTTTTAACACTTAAGTATAATTAAGATTAAATTGCTGCTGCGAAAAAGTGCACTTAAGTTTTTTGAAAATCTTAGATTTTCATTCATTATGCTAAAAATCTGCTCAATCAGCTTGATCTGCGGGAGATAAAGATAAAACCATTAAGATTGATTTAAGTTTTTAAGAATATTAAGTTTGAGCTTCGATTTAATGCATACAGTTTAAAAAATCTTTAGATTTCCCTTAACTATGCTTATCTCCTTCACTCTTCTTAATGTTTCAAATCTATCCGCGATTATTTAAAAATCTGTGCGATCTGTGGGGGAAATTCACCACAAAAGTCACAAAAGTCTTTTGACATTTGAGTTTAAATTATTACTATAGATAAGTACAATTAAGTTTTTTGAAAATCTTTGGATTTTCATTACGCTAAAGTCTGCTCAGTCAGCTTGATCCGCGAGAGATAAAGATAAAACCATTAAGATTGATTTAAGTTTTTAAGAATATTAAGTTTGAGCTTCGCTTTAATGCACACAGCTTAAAAAATCTTTAGATTTTCCCTTAACTATGCTTATCTCCTTCACTCTTCTTAATGTTTCAAATCTATCCGCAATTATCTGTGAAAATCTGTGCGATCTGCGTTGAAAAAATTTAACCACAAAAGTCACAAAGTCTTTTGACATTTGAGTTTAGTTTAAATTTAAATTATTACTGCAGATCAGTACAATTAATTTTTTTGAAAATCTTTGGATTTTCATTCATTACGCTAAAATCTGCTCAATCAGCTTGATCCGCGAGAGATAAAGATAAAACCATTAAGATTGATTTAAGTTTTTAAGAATATTAAGTTTAGGCTTCGCTTTAATGCACACAACTTAAAAAATCTTTAGATTTTCCCTTAACTATGCTTATCTCCTTCACTGATCTTAATGATTCAAAAATATCCGTAATCATCCGTGAAAATCTGTGCGATCCGTGGGAAAACATTAACCACAAAAGTCATAAAAGTTTTTAAACACTTTTTTTTTAAGTAAATAAATTAATTCTTAAAAGAACACTTAAGAATAATTAGCTTCCAAGTCTGTTCAAAGCCTCATCCAAAGTTTCAGCAAAGTTGATATGTCTCGTTTTATTGCTTTCAAAGATAAAATCCCTGATACTTTTGCTTTCATACTTTTCAAAATTTCCTACGATAGCAAGGCCGATCCGGTAATTGGAGAATTTCTGTAAAATATCTCCCGCTATTTTTGTTTTCAGATCAAAGAATTCCGGCGTGATATTCTTCTCATACAGAATCACTTTATCAAATCCCTGGTAATAAACATTTCCAAGAAGATCCAGTCCATCCTGAGCAGATTTGATTATCACTTCGTCAGAAATAATTTCTGCAATTTTTATATTATGAATGTCATGAGATTTAATCTCCATATGGTTCTATTCTATGGTTGTTTTCATATCTTTTAAAAAATTCCCAACAGGAAATGCATCTCCCTGATTAGTCAGTGCTATGATACAGCTGTTATGTTTCAGGTCTCTCCAGAATATTGCCCGGAAGCCGCTCAGACCGCCGGTGTGACTGACTGATTTCCCGCCTTTTGATTCTTCAATAAACGACCCGAAGCCGTAGTTGGAAGCTTTTCCGTCAGACAGTGTAGCGGGTGTGTACATAAGATCAGTATTGCTTTTATTGATCAGCCTGAAATTCCTTAGTGCCTGATCGAAGCGGTACAGGTCTCTTGGAGTAGAGTAGATGCCGCCATCGCCGGTGGTCAGGATTGAATAATCATCCGGCTGTTTCTCGTTATTATAACCTCTTGCTCTATTTTTATGAGCACATGAGGATTCATAAACCCAGGTGTTTTTCATCCCCAAAGGGATAAAAATATGTTCATTAAGAAAAGTTCCGTAAGATTGCTGTGAAATTTTTTCTATGATTAAAGACAGAATAATAAATCCGCTGTTACTGTATTCAAATGTACTGCCGGAGGGGAATTGCAGCTTGTTTATCCCGCTTAACCACTTCAGTACTTCCTGATTGGTTAATCCTTTTTTATGAATGATCAATTCATAATCCTTGATGCCCGAGGTGTGTGTTAGAAGCTGTCTGATAGTCACATTTTGGGCATATGCAGGCAGGTCGATATATTTTGAGGCTTTATCATCGTAATGAAGCAGTCCTTTTTGCTGCAGAAGCATAATGGAAACTGCCGTAAATGGTTTGCTCAAAGATGCGATGTAGAAGGGTGTTGTTTTATCCAGCTTTATATTTTTCTCAATATTGCTGAGTCCTAATGCAGTATCACAAACAGCTTTTCCATCTTTTAAAACCAAAACAGAACCATTGAATTCTCCCTTGTGATAATACTTTGAAACCACCTCACAAGGACTCTTTTCACAGGATGAAAGCTGCAAAATCAGAAACAGACTGAGCAGGAAAGTGAATAGGGAAGACTTCATACATATTATTACGAAACTAAAATTACTTATTTCTTCCCGATTATAAAACGGTCATTTTCAGATAAATCTTTGATGAGTTGTACATCAGAAAAATGTTCCGTATATAATTCCAGCGTTTCAGGTCCCAGCTTTTGATTAATTTCCAAAAACAGAAGCCCGTTATCATTTAAATGTTGTTTGGAGTCTTCAGCAATTTTCCTGTAAAAGATCAGGGCATCCTGAACAGGGGAGAAAAGTGCCATTTTAGGCTCAAATTCTTTCACTGAATCCGCAATCTCAGTTTCCTCTTCAATCCCGATATAGGGCGGATTGGAAATAATGATATCATAGTTTTCCTTCAGCTCAAAATGGAGATAGTCTTCATAAATAAAATGAATGTCCAGTTTATGGTATTCAGCATTTCTCCGGGCAGTCTGCAGGGCCTTTTCAGAAAAATCAATCGATGAAATTTCAGCCGTCGGAAAATGTTTTTTCAGGACAAGTGGAATTACACCACTCCCGGTTCCGATATCAAGAATCTTTAAACCTTGAATATTAAACCTTGAACTTTGAATTTTCCTGATAGCAATTTCAAGCAGTTCCTCCGTTTCAGGACGAGGAATCAGAACATGTTCATCCACGAAAAGCAACATTCCGTAAAATTCAGTTTCGCCAAGAATCTGCTGATAAGGCCTGCCGGTTTTTAATTCAGCAATAGCTTTCAGAAGCTGCTTTTCATCATCAATAAGAAGTTCCTGATGAGCCAGTTTTCTTTGGGTAAAAGAATCAAAGCCAACAATTTTTTGGATAAAAACAGAGTATAAAAAAGTGCTTTCCGACTCATTATAAAGACCGGAAAGCTCTGTTTTGAAATATTTTTTTAAAGCTGATATCGTCATTTATCTCGTGAAAACCAGTTTTGTGTCGGTAGATTGTTCTTCATTGATCAGGTAGCCTTCGTAGTTGAATGCCTTTACATCATTCAGGGTTTTGGCATTGGTTTCCGCACAGAACCGTACCATAAGCCCTCTGGCGTGTTTGGTATATACCACGATGGTTTTCAGCTTTCCGTCTTTTAATTCATAGAAGTCAAAATCAATGACTTTATGGTTCAGCTTTTTCCTGTCGATTACTTTTCCGTATTCATTACTGGCCAGATGGAGCAGGATTTCACCTTTTTTCATTTCGGAATTCAGCTGTTCCGTGATTTTTTCCCTCCAGAATTCGTACAGATTTTTATATTGATCGAATTCAAAATGACGGCCCATTTCCAATCGGTACAGCATTACTTTATCGGATGGCTTCAGCAGACCATACAGCCCTGAAAGCATTCTGTAGTTTTTCTGAAGATAATCCACCGCATTTTTGTCCAGTGTTTTGGCATCCAGTCCTCTGTAAACTTCGCCGGTAAAAGCAAACAAGGCAGGTGCAGATTCTTTTGCCGTAGGTTTATCTTTCCATTTTTGGTTTCTTTCCCAGTTTTCATCTGCCAGTTTTGGAGAGATTTCCATAAGCTCAGAAAGATATTTGGGCGATTTATGTTTTAAATAAGACTGTATAAAAGCAGCTTCCTGAATGAATTTCGGAGTGGTAGATCTTAAAAGGTCCGTTGAGTTTTCAACGTTCATCAGTTTGGCCGGAGACGTTATAATTTTCATAATGTTAAAATGCAGATAAATGTTTAATGTCCATAAAATTCATAATCATCATAGACACAAAGTCGTACATAAAATGGCTGATGATTAGTATTTTAATGTTTGAATATAGTTTATAAAATACAGCAAAAACAATTCCGATAAAGAATGGGACAACCACCTGTCCGATGGTTCCGTACGTGCTGTGTAAAATGCCGAACAGTGCAGCAGAAACAAAAATACCAAGGAATTGACTGTTATATATTTTTTCAAATCTCGGCTGAATGTATCCCCGCATGAGAAGTTCTTCCACAACGCCTGCTGTAAGGCAGATAGAGATAATTAGCATATAATTGTTCCTGAAAAGAGAAGCGATCTGAATCACTTTTCTGCTTAAGTTTTCCTGAGCAAAAACCTGAATGATAAGATTCAGAACAGCCCCGCCGAAAGCACATATAATGTAAAGACTTATTATGGCTTTAAGGTAAAAAAGGACAGGATATTTCTTTTCTTTCCATAAGAGAAAAGGGTCCTTTTCCAGGAAAAAATTGTACAGAAAGATCAGTAGAAGAACAGTCCACAGCGCAAGCCGTGTATATAAAAAATTAGTTGCCGTAAAAGCTTTTACCCCGGTGACGAAATAAATAAGCGGGAAAGCATAAAGCATTGCCACTGCCAGAAAAACAAAGGTTAAAAGAATTCCCAGCGCATATTTTCCATTCAGACTCATATTTCCTAATGACCTGTTTCTCTATGTCCAATTAAATAATTCCCTTTCCCTGACGGATAATTTCCGGTTCTCCGGAGGTGAGATCCACAATAGTAGACGCTACATTATCACCATACCCTGAATCGATTACGATATCTACCAGATGGTCATACTTTTCAGCGATCAGTTCGGGATCTGTAGAATATTCAATGATCTCGTCATCATCTTTGATAGAAGTTGAAGCAATAGGATGTCCCAGTCTTTCCACAATAAGCTGTGGAATGGGATGGTCAGGAACACGGATCCCAATAGTCTTATGGTTTTTATAGGCCAGGGGAACACTTTTATTGGCATCCAGAATAAAGGTAAACGGTCCCGGAAGGTGGCTTTTCAGAAACCTGAAAACGGAAGTATCTATTGGCCTTGTAAAATCTGAAAGATGGCTCAGATCATTACAGATAATAGAGAACTGAGCCTTATCCAGCTTGATTTTCTTGAGCTGGGCCAGCTTTTCCATGGCTTTTATATCAAAAATATTACATCCGAGGGCATAGATGGTATCGGAAGGATAAATAATCAGCCCGCCATTTTTTAAGGTTTTAATCACCTCATTCACAAGATTTTCCTGAGGGTTGTCAGGGTAAATTTTCAGTATTTTTGCCATTAAACAAAGATACAAATAATAAAATAGTTTTCATAAAAGTCCTTTATTTAAAAGAAAAATTAGGATTTTCAAAAAATAGCCGTATCTTTGCACTCACAATATCGCGGGATGGAGCAGTAGGTAGCTCGTCGGGCTCATAACCCGAAGGTCATCGGTTCGAGTCCGGTTCCCGCTACTAAGCAAGTGCTTTCGGTAAGCACTCTAAAAATACACCGCGGGATGGAGCAGTAGGTAGCTCGTCGGGCTCATAACCCGAAGGTCATCGGTTCGAGTCCGGTTCCCGCTACTAAGCAAGTGCTTTCGGTAAGCACTCTAAAAATACACCGCGGGATGGAGCAGTAGGTAGCTCGTCGGGCTCATAACCCGAAGGTCATCGGTTCGAGTCCGGTTCCCGCTACTAAGCAAGTGCTTTCGGTAAGCACTCTAAAAATACACCGCGGGATGGAGCAGTAGGTAGCTCGTCGGGCTCATAACCCGAAGGTCATCGGTTCGAGTCCGGTTCCCGCTACTCAATAAGTAAAACGGTATAGCAAAAAGTTATACCGTTTTTTTATGTATGATGCAGGAAATCTTGGCTTATACATGATGGTTATTTCACCGGATCAGAGGATTGGGTTTCCCATTCGAAAATTTTTTCAATTCCAAATCTTTTGGCAACACTTTTGCCCGTGCTTCCGGGAACAGACGTGCTACCTGAAAAACTTTTCCTGTCTTTTTCTTTCAATTCTATAAGTCTTTTCATTTGAACTTTTTCTAACTTGGGAAATTGAGGATTGTAATCAATTACATCTGTATTATCCAATTCCACTTTTATAGCTTTCCATAAATCATAATTTAGTCCGTCTGCCCTGACGTCGAGAATTGCACCCGGTAAGCCATAGAATTTAAAAGGTCCCACAGAATAAGGTATTTTTTTTGCAAAATAAGCAGTTATATTTGACCCTCTAAATTTGGCTGTAGCTTTAGTACACTCATAACCTAAAATAGATTTGGTTGAATTTTCATCTATTATCCAATCTATTTTAGGGACAGCATCATGGACGAAATACTCATTTTCTGCGGAATATCCTATGCTTTCTGTAAAGAAAAAGTCTTTTGAGTCCTGTATGGAACTGTTTATAGTTGAAATGAAATAATAGTCTTTTCCTTTCTTTTTTTTATCATACTCCGGGTTTGTGTAAAGCACATTTCCATCTTGTTTAGAAACGACATTTGTTCCGTTAGTGTACAAGTCCTCATAAACATTCGCTATAGGAGACCTAACACTTAAATATTTTATATGTAATTGTTTTTGTGCTAATAAAGCTGACGAAAACATGATAAAAGAAAGAAAAAAATACCTAATCATAATTACAATTTTAGTTCACATCAGTGCTTATTTCAGTTTGCTGCTGCTGCTCAACTCTAAATCCTTTCTCTCGCAAATCTGCAATGACTCCAGCCTGATAAGCCATACATGATGCTAAATTTGGTTGATCCGAAGTAAACCATTGCTGATCATATATTTTCCCTTCAGCATTGTAAAATGTTACCATGACAACACATAGTTGAAATGTCACTTCAGCACTTTCTTTACTTTCAATTTTGTTTTCAACCGTTTCTTTAGCTCCCATAAGGCCGACAACTCCGAATGCTGCCAATAAAATAATTTTTTTCATAATTGTCTTTTTTTAATTGTTATTTGTGATTTCATTCTGAAGACAAGTATACAAATTATTTGTTATTCACCATTGCGGGAATACGTCTATCCTAAACTCTCTTTCTTTTGTATAATTTCAGTATGATTAGTTGCTGTTTTGTATTAATATTTTCTTTACCCAACAGATTTTGTTTCAAAATTTAAATCCATTATAATCTGTAAATCAGTTAGAAATGAATAAAATACCTTCCGGATTTTGCCTTTACTTCCTTTTCTGTCTTTGAAATTTACTAAACACATTAATTCAAAGATTTTTTCTTTTTCCAAAAATCATATTCTTCCTTCATACAATGCCCGCAGGGACGGTAGTTATGTTCCAGCGCTTCAGTTTCGGATACAAAAAATACCCGGTTTTCTCTTTTTATCCTCTTACCTGATGCACAATGGAGCTTTCCATAAATTTTCAGCTTTCTGTTTCCCCCGAAACGGATTTCTCCTTTCCTGATCTTGCTCCTAAGTACGAAGCCCGATAAATCAATATGCTTCTCCATACCGTAAATTTCAGGATTTAAAAGCGACTATACAATCCGGAATATGCTGTTTCCCAATATGAAATTTAGAAAACTGAGATTACAATAATCACACAATTACTTATCACCAAATCACTATAGCACCACATCATCAAATTAACACATCACCACATCAAAAGTAGAATTACTTCTACAAGCTTTGCGATTTAATTCTACATTATTTTTTTGAGCTCTACAGGTACGAATCTTACTTTTGTACTGCTCATACAAATCAGGGGAAGACTGATGGACAGAGCTTATTTATGTTTATATCTCCGCCTCATTTTCTACTTTTTCCCGAATGTTTTTATGATTAGTACATAACTGCTTTCCCGGCGGAGATTTTTTCTTATGCTTGAAAAATGGTTCATCCTTGATATGATGATTTAAATGTATATGTTCCCACCCAAAAGAGAGTCACGGTTTTGTATTCTCTTTTTTTATATCGTCTTTATCAGAAAACTCGGTTTATAGAAAATATGGTCATTTATTTTTGATGTAAAACGGAAAATAATTCTTTCTGAAGAGGGAATAAGGCTTTATTACGGGAGAAATGTGTTAAGTATAATAATACCCTGGAACTGGTTAGATTTGAAGAACATCCGGATACGATCCTGAAAATTTCTCGTGAATTTCAACAGAATCTGAAAAACATTAATCCGGAATTAAAATAAAAATCCCGCTTTTGGAAGCGGGATCGGATATGTTTTAAAATAAATATTATTGAGGGATCTGAGCGAAAGGGGTAAGCTTGTTGTCATCGGACATCGTCTGTCCTAAAAAGTCTTTTTTCTGCTCTCCCTTCATTCTTCCGGCAGCTTCACTGGCATTAAAATAGGCTTCGCTGAGTTTCGTAGTAATTTCAGCCGGTTTGAAATCAAATTTTGTATCTCCTTCTACCCCAAGATATCCGTTCTTTCTGGTAAGGTTTGAAATATAATTGTTGTAGTTGATGAAAGTATTTCTCAGGTATTGGGTATGATATTCCATACATTTTTTAGCTTTTTTGGAAGAATTGTTAAGGATACAGTTCTTCATATTGTTTCTGTACAGGAACCATTCGGACTCCAGAATACCGTATTCTTTTCCTAATGCGGTTTTACCATTCGTTACGATTGTGTTGTCCCCTTCTTTTTCAGCAATCGTCTGTAAGTGCTTCATCACCAGTGGAACAGTGTTCTCAATTTTAGTTTTGGTTTCCGGCAGAATACTGAGATCTGCAGCAGGAGAATTTTTCTTTTGAGCTGTAGTAACGTTAAAAATAAGCAGTAATAGTACAATCAATAAGTTATATCTTTTCATGAGAAATTTTTAAAGCACTAAAATAAATATATTTTCTCAGTTTAAACGAATTCATTTTAATTTTATTTAATAAAAATTAACAAGTTTTAAGAATTTATAGCCTATTGTGAATTTTTTCTGACAATTAAACAGGCGATAAATGGACTGTATTAAAAATTTAACATATTTTAATAAAATTTATCTAATTGATTAACAATGGATTATGTAAATTTATGTTTTATCACTAAGAAATTAGTTGTTTGAATGGATTTTATTTCTACATTTGTATAACTAATTTCTTAGTGATATAGAAATAAGTTAAAATAATCGATCACTTTTAATGATAAATGGACAGGATATGAAAATTCAGAATTTAACAAAAGCAGAAGAACAGGTAATGCAGTATGTATGGAAACTCGAAAAAGGATTCCTGAAGGATATTCTTGATCTGTTTCCGGAGCCCAAGCCTCATACCAACACGGTATCTACTATTTTGAAGGTATTGAAAGACAAAGAATTTGTAGACTATCATGTACACGGAAGGCAGCATGAATATTTTCCTCTGGTTACCAAAGAGCAATACTCCGGGAAAACCATGAAAAGTCTGGTGAAAAATTATTTCAAGGGATCTTATAAAAGTGCCGTTTCTTTCCTGGTGGAAAAAAATGAGATGACTGTAGAAGATCTTGAAATGCTTCTGAACGAACTTAAAGAGAAAAACTAACATATCATGGAAACTCTACTTCTGTACTTTGGAAAAGTAATAATAGGCTCCGGTGTAATGTTTTTATATTACCGGTTGTCTTTAAAAGACAAGACATTCCATCATTACAACAGATTTTATTTGCTGTCTGCAATGATTATATCGCTGCTGCTGCCCCTCATCAGGGTAGAAGATTTTACGATAGAAGTAAATAATGATATGTATATGCTTCTTGATAAGATACAGAATTTTAATACTGATAAAAATATAGACAATGGCCACATTTATTTTAGAATTATTTTTTCAGCTTTGGGACTGGTTTCTCTCTATTTTGTAGGGAAATTAATGTTCGGAATCTTTAAGATTCAGAGACTTAAAAAGCAGTTTCAAAAAGAAAGTTTTGACGGGATCAATTTTTACCGTACAGACCTGACTGAAGCTCCGTTTTCATACTTTAAAAACCTTTTCTGGAAGAATACCATCACATTGGATTCTGAGGTAGGGGAACAGATTTTAAAACATGAAATGGTTCATATTGAGCAGAAACACTCTTTCGATAAGATATGTATTGAGATCATCACCTCTGTTTTCTGGTTCAATCCGTTTTTTCATATCATTAAAAAAGAAATCAGTCTTATTCACGAATACCTGGCTGATAAAAAAGCCGTAAAACAATCGGACACCAAAGCATTTGCGCAGATGCTTTTAGCAAGCCACTTTTCCGGAACACAGTTGCCTGCTGCCAGTCCGTTTTTAAGTTCAAATCTAAAAAAACGACTCAAAATGTTACAAAAACCTAAAACCAAATTCGGATATGCGCGGAGAATTTTTGCATTACCGGTTTTATTTTCAGTGGCCTTTGCCTATATGGTGAATGCCAAGAACAAGGAAATTAAAGAAACCAATATAGCGATTGAGGAAGCCGTTTCTCAGATCAAAAAAGACACCATCCCTCAGACAACAGGGAAACTGGAAATCGTAAGTCCAAAACCTTTCAAAGAGTCTGCCAGTAAGAAAGAACTGACAGAGCTTGGAAAAAAGATTGAAGAAAAAAGCAAGGCTTTAAAAAACCTGAAGCCGGAAAGTAAAGAATTCCAGAAAAACCTTGATGAGATTGGTGAGCTTTCCGGAAAGATCGGGAAAATCACAAGTTCGGATGATTTTAAAATGGCACATTCCCTTTCCCCGGAAGATTCAAAAAGAATTAAGGAATTTTTCAAATCCGATGACTGGAAAAATAATATAAAAGAGCTTGAAAACCTTGATATAAAAATCCCTGACCTTTCTGATCTGAATTTTGATTTTCCTGATGCGCCGCCTGCATATCCTAAGGCGCCTGATGCTCCCAGAGTAAAAGTGTTAAGGTTTAATGATGCCTTTTATCATAATTGGAGCTCTGCTGATACCAAAGAATCAAGGAGAGCTATTAAAGCTGCAAAAGCAGCACAGAAAAAAGCAGACAAAGCCAGAGACGAGGCTATAAGGCTGGGTGAAAAAGCCAGAGTAATGGGAGAAGAAGCCAGGATGCAGGGCCAGGCAGCGAGAATAACCGGTGAAAAAGCAAGACTGGACGGGGAAAAGGCAAGAAGGGAAATTGAAAAAGTAAGGCTGGAAGTTGCCAGAAAAGTAACAGATGGGGCTAAAGGAAATGTGTACTTTTTTAAAACTACCGATAGTGATAAGCCTATGATGAACAGAACCATGGAGATGAGTGCAGATTTCATGAAAAAAGATTCCAATGGTAATATTGCTTTAAACGGAGTGAGAAAATTTAAAGTAACCGGTGGTTTGGATGATACCAAAGTTTTCCTGGACGGGAAAGAAATCACCAGGGAAGAAATGAATGCCATTAAGCCTGAAACCATTGCCAGAGTTATGATAAATAAAGCAAACGGGGCAGGTGGTTCAAAGGGAGAAATAAGAATTGAGACAAAAAAATAAAGTACCGTTAAGCTTTGCCAGTGATTCTTCAAAATTGGCAAAGCTTTTAAATAAACTAAGGAAAAAAGTATAAATGATGAAAAATAATTATTTCATTTTATTATTGGTTCTGGGAGTATTCGCGAACGCGCAGGTCAACAGATTCTTTTACGATTATAAATATATTGCAGATTCTACAAACAGGGCGGAAGTGAAAAGTGATATTATGCTTCTGGATATTGATAAAGACGGATCCAAATATTACAGCCGTGAAAAGTTTGTTTCTGATTCCACCACAAAAGCTGATATTGCCAAGCAGATGAAAGGCGGTTTCGGAGGAAGTATTAATATTAAGAGAAATATGAAACCCGGAACAATCTTTACCACGGTGACTAAAAAGTATCCGGATTTCGGAGTGTCTTTTTCCGATAAAATAGGAAATACCACCTATAAAGTGGCAGAAGATCAGAAACCGGAATGGAAAATCCTGCCGGATAAAGAAAAAATAGGCGAATATAACACTCAAAAAGCGACCACCAATTATGGAGGAAGAAGCTGGATCGCATGGTTTTCCACAGATATTCCTTTCCAGGACGGACCGTATAAATTTTATGGACTTCCGGGGCTGATTATAAAAATTGAAGACACCACCGGTTCCCATATTATGACTTTAATCGGAAACAAAAAATCTGGAGCAGCTTCAGAAGAAGATATTCAGATACCGGGTCTCACCATGGTAGGCATAGGGGGCAAGGAAATAGAGGTGAGCAAAAAACAGTTTAAAAAAGCCTGGAAAGACTACCTTACAGATCCTACGAAAGATATGAAACAAATGATGAGCACGCTTCCTGCAGGTGCTGTGGTTAATATGAAAAATCAGGACGGAAAAACCATTGACCCCAATGAAATGTACAGGAATATAGAAAAAAGAGCAAAAGAAGATGCTTTAAAAAATAACAATAAAATAGAACCAGACCTATACAAATAAGTACGTTTCTATTAGATAAAAACAGGATGGTTATTAATAATCATCCTGTTTTTTGATTATTAACCCTATCTTTAAACCTTAAACCTTAAACCTTAAACTTTGAAATGCAATTTATGACAGAAAAAGAAAAATGTGCTGCCGGGCTTTTATATGACGCCAATTATGATAAAGAACTGATTCATGAACGGATTGCCTGCAAAGACCTATGTCTGGAATACAATCATCTGAAGAACTCTGATGCCGAAAACCGGGACCGTTTAATCAGGCAGATCCTTGGGGAAGCCAAAGAACGTATTTGCATAGAACCAAATTTTTGGTGCGACTACGGATACAATATTAAAGTAGGAGAAAATTTTTATGCCAACCATAATCTTACCATCCTGGACTGCGCTGAAGTGAAGTTCGGGGATAATGTTTTCATCGGCCCGAACTGCAGCTTTTATACCGCCGGACATCCGCTTGATGCCAAACAGCGCAATGAAGGCCTGGAATATGCCCATCCGATTAGCATAGGAGATAATGTATGGCTGGGAGGAAATGTGGTCGTCCTGCCCGGTGTTTCCATTGGAAATAATGCCGTGATAGGAGCGGGAAGTGTAGTCACCAAAGATATTCCCGATTATGCGGTTGCGGTGGGAAATCCCTGCAGGGTAATTAAAAATGTTGAAGAAAATTTAAAATCATATTAATCATGATCATGAAAAAATTAGCCATCTTATTCATTCTGCTGTTAACCCTTTCAGTCGGTGCTCAAAGGCAAAGATTCATGTATGAGTATAAGTATAGCATTGATTCTACTGCAAAAAATACCCCGGAGACTGAAATAATGTTTCTGGATGTTATTCCGAAAGGATCTAAGTTTTACAGTAGTGATGTTTTTAAATCGGATTCTACCTGGGCCGCTGCTATGGATATGTGTGCTAAGCGTGGAATAGAAACGGATCTTTCAAAAATTAAGTTCAAGGGTAAAATTCGTTATAGTGTTGAAAAGTCATATCCTGATTATTCGGTCAATTTTTTCAATTCTCTGGGTATGGATATGTATAGGGTAGAGGACGGCAGAAAGCAAAAATGGAAAATTCTTCCTGAAAAAGCAAAGATCGGAGAACTGACTGCTCAAAAAGCTGTTTGTGAATTTGCCGGCAGAAAATGGACCGCATGGTTTACCACAGACGTGCTTATTCAGGACGGACCCTATAAATTCTATGGACTTCCCGGACTTATTGTAAAGTTAGAAGACTCCAGCCAGACACATTCATTCGAACTAAAGGGAATTAAAAAGCTTCCGGAAGGGTATGAATGGAAGAATTCCGGAGAGAATAGTTTTAACCTTATTAAATTGAATGAAGCAAAATATAAACAAGCTTTTAAAGATTACTGTAAAGATCCCATGAAAAGTGAAAAGCTGATGCAGGCACAAGGCCGTAATATTATGGAAATTGATGATTCAGGAAAACTGGTAAAAACATCTGATGCGAAGAGAAAAGAAAGAGAAATGCAGTTGATCAATCAAATTAAAAAAGAAAATAATATTCTGGAACTAGATCTGTTGAAATAAAAAGAAAATCCCGGAGCAAGAAAGTTCCGGGATTTTTATATCTGAATAGCTTTTAATAATTAAGCTAATTTTTGAGAATCTGCCACAAACTGAGCCAGTCCGCTGTCTGTTAAGGGATGCTTCAGTAAGCTCAAGATCGGAGGAAGTGGAGACGTGATCACATCTGCCCCGATTTTAGCACAGTCGATGATGTGCATGGAATGACGGATAGACGCTGCAAGGATTTCAGTTTCATACATGTAATTGTCGAAAATTAATCTGATTTCCTGGATAAGTCCCAGTCCGTCTGTAGAGATATCATCCAGTCTTCCCAGGAAAGGAGAAACGTAAGTAGCTCCGGCTTTAGCTGCCAGAAGCGCCTGTCCTGCTGAGAAAATCAGCGTACAGTTGGTTTTGATCCCTTTGTCGGAGAAATATTTTAATGCTTTGATCCCGTCTTTGATCATTGGGATTTTCACAACGATATTCGGGTGGATTGCTGCCAATTCTTCCCCTTCTTTAATCATTTCTTCATAGGTAGTAGAAAGTACTTCAGCAGAAATATCTCCGTCTACAAGCTCACAGATCGTTTTATAGTGATTTTTGATGGCTTCGCTTCCCTGAATTCCTTCTTTTGCCATTAAGGAAGGGTTGGTTGTTACCCCATCTAAAATTCCAAGGTCTCTGGCCTCTTTAATCTGCTCTAAATTGGCGGTGTCAATAAAAAATTTCATTTTGTTTGATAGATTTATTGTTGCAAAGATAAGAATTCCGTTTGTGAGTGGAAAGTTTTAATTTTGTGTAGATGTCAGATGTCAGATGTCAGATGTCAGATGTCAGATGTCAGATGTCAGATGTATTATCTTTGCTTATTGCTTATTGCTCATATACAAACAAACATGAAAAACACCAGTTTCACTGCAGCCCTTGATATTATAGGAATTAATCCCTTTGTTTTTGTTCCGGAAGACATCTTAGCCCTGATTTTTGAGAAAGCAGGGAAGGATAAAAGCCCGGTTCCCGTAAAAGGTACGGTAAACGGAAAAGAATTTCAGCAAAACCTTATGAAATATAGGGGAGAATGGAGGTTGTATGTGAACCTTGTGATGCTGAAAAATTCACCGAAACGAATAGGGGAGGCGCTTGAAATTTTTATAGAATATGATGATTCAGACCGGAGTATTGCAATCCATCCTAAACTGGATGAAGCGATTAAAGCCAGTCCTTTAGCTTCCGGTAATTTTGAAAACCTGGTTCCATCCAGAAGGCATGAACTGATCCGGTATATCAACAATCTGAAAACAGAAGCGAGTATTGACAGGAATATAGAAAAGATCATGCGGCATCTCCATGGGGAAACGGATTTCTTTGGGAAGAAGATTGATTAAGTTTGTGGAAAGGGTTGGAAGAAGGAAGAGAGAAGATGGAAGTTCATGTTGGACAGGTATACACTTATTGTATAGTTGAATAAATTCTAAACTGGGATTGAAACGACGACTAAAAATAAAAAAATCCGGATTTCTCCGGATTTTAACTATGAATTTAAAGCTTTGCTAAGTTTTAGAGCGTCCTGATTGGTAGGATCATACTCCAGGGATTTAGCAATATGTTGTTTTGCCTTGCCTGGGTCAGTTTTCTGTTCTGTAAAGGCAAGATAGAAATAGGCGTAGGCCAGATTCTTTTTATTTTGTTCTACTTCTGCAGGTTTTACAGCGGCTACATATTTTTCATAGGCCAGTTTTGCATTGGCATCATCTTTAGCTGATTGGTAGGCATAAGCCTGACTGTAATATGATGGAGCCCAATCCGGCAATAAAACTGATATTTTTTTCCATGTATCTACTGCGTTGGTCCAGTCTGAAGCATCCTGATAGGCGGTTGCCAATTTCACCAGTGCATCCGTATCTTTCGGATTGGCTTCAATCTGCTTTTTAAGACCTTCAATAGATGTATCTCCTGTTTGTGCTGTAGTGGCTGTAGTTGTTGTGCTGGCTGCCGTATCTGTTTTAGTAGTCTGTGCATTGACAAGACTTGCAGTTCCGGCAAATATTAACCCCAGAAATAAGTTCTTAATATTGATTTTAGTCATTTTCATAATCTTACATTTTTAAAATTCTTTTTTCTAAAATCCAAGAATAATTCCAGAAAACCTCAAATTTTAGAAGCTTTAAGTTTTTTTAGAAGATATTAACGGATCAATTGTTTTTTTTAGCTTAATTTTTGATTCGTCGGTGTTTGAGTTTATCTTTGTATCAGTTTTTCACATAATCACTATAATTTTCCTGAAATGAATATCATATTAGCGTCCACTTCCACCATTTTCGGTGGTGAATATTTAGAATACTTAAGAGAAGAATTAATCACATTATATCAGGGTATTGATGAAATTATTTTCATTCCGTTCGCAAGGCCCGGCGGTATTTCTCACGACGATTATACCACAAAAGCACGTTCATTTTTTGAAACCATCGATATAAAAGTCAAAGGCCTTCATGAATTTGAAAACAAGAAAGAGGCCCTGAATCATGCCAAAGGATATTTTACAGGCGGTGGAAATACATTCCTCTTGGTGAAAACCCTGCATGAAGAAGGTTTAATGTCGGTTTTAAAAGAAAATGTTGAATCCGGAAAAGCGTATCTGGGATGCAGTGCCGGGAGCAATATAGGAGGACAGAATATGAAGACTACCAATGATATGCCTATTGTATATCCGCCAAGCTTCGATTGTATGGGATTGGTTCCTTTCAATCTCAATCCGCATTATCTTGACCCAAATCCAGACTTGAAGCACAACGGGGAAACCAGGGAAACAAGGATCAGAGAATTCCTGACTCAGAATGATGTAAAAGTAGTCGGCCTCCGTGAAGGAAACTGGATCAGAAGGACAGGAGACACCATTACGGTGGAAGGAAGTGAGCTGACGAGGATTTTTGAAAAAGATAAAGAACCTTACGAAATAGAGGCAGGCAGCCTGCTTTAAGCCATTAAAATCAAACTCTTATTTTTATTATATTTGATTAAGAATTGAATATAATGTTGTGAAATACATTCCAAAGCGTCAAAACCGTAGCGTTGGAATGGAAAACCCGGATTTATCAAAAAAATTGCAATGAAAAAAACACTTGCAGTGCTTACACTGTCGGTTCAGATGATTTCTGCTCAGAATATTGCGCAGAAACTGGATAAAGCCACCAAAGACCTTATGGAATCTTCGGGAGCGGTGGCATCCGGATTATCGTTCTACGTTACCGATGAAAACGGGACGCTTATTTACGAGTATCAGGGAAATAAAGGTCTTTCCACAGCTTCTACACAGAAAGTTTTCACCGCAGCAGCAGCTTTGGAAACATTGGGAAAAGACTATACTTTTAAAACAACCGCCGGATATTCCGGAAACCTGTCTTCAGGAACATTGAACGGGGATCTGATCATCAGTTCCAACGGAGACCCTACGTTGGGAAGCTGGAGGTATGAGGCCTGTAAACCGGAAAATTTTAAAAAGAAGTTTATTGAAGCGGTAAAGAATTCAGGAATCAAAAAGATCACGGGTAATCTGGTGGTTGATGATTCTTATTTTGACCATCAGACGATTCCGGGAGGATGGCCGTGGGATGATCTCGGGAACTATTACGGGGCCGGTGTCTGGGGAGTTAACTGGCGGGAAAATCAGTTTGACATTAATATTAACGGGACCGAGTTTAAAGGTTTTTCCTATCCATTGGGAAATATTAAATGGCTTAATGACCTGAAGGCAGGAGGAAGCTCGGATCAGAGTCTTATTTTTACTGCTCCCCATTCTGAAGTCGCATTAATAAACGGAACATTGCCGGCTGGAAAAACAGTGACGGTTTCAGGGGCTCTTCCCAATCCGCCGCTTCAGCTGGGAACCGAAGTTGGGCAGTGGCTTAAAGAATCCGGTATTGAAATCTCAGGAAAGACGGTAACGGCTTCACAGCTCGAACTGGAAGGGAAATCTGCTCCGGCAGTGGCAAAAAATACCATTCTGACCTATCAGTCGCCGACTCTGGATAAAATCGTATATTGGTTTTTAAGAAAAAGTGTCAACCTGTATGGGGAAACTTTAATTAAAACCTTGGGAAAGGAAAAGAAAGGAAATTCCAGCTTTAAAACCGGAGTGGCTTATTTAAAAGAATTCTGGAAATCAAAAGGTATCAACCCGAATATGATCAATTTTGCTGATGGAAGTGGTCTTTCACCCCAGAATTATGTAGCCGCGAAAGCAGAAGTCCAGGCGTTGCTGTATGCAAAAAAACAATCCTGGTTTGATGCTTATTATGATGGTTTTCCGGTTCAGGAAAACGGAATGAAGATGAAAAGCGGAACCATGAGGGATACCAAATCTTTTGCCGGCTATCACACCGCGAAAGACGGAAAAAAATATACATTTTCAATCATTATCAACAACTATCAGGGAAGCGGAAATGCAGAACTGCAGAAAATCCTGAATGTTTTAAAATAACAGATTTTGAGGAAATCCATATTTGCCAGGCTGAATAACTGGATCATATTTTTGCTGATGACCATTGTGGTGGTGACCATTGTGGTCGCTTCAACTATTCTTATCAATTTTCTCAGGAAAGAGGAAATCAAAAGGGTAGATATCCTCGTAAGTGCGCTGAAATTTCAGCAGGAAGTAACACCAAGTCTGGAAGTACAGGAACTGATCCTTAAAATATACAGCTCCAATACAACCATTCCAATGGTTGTGCTGGATCGGGAAGACCGTCCGATGGTTCATAAAAATATTCCACAGGAAATTGAAAAAGATCCTGTTCTGGTTACCCTTTTAGCAAAAAAAATGGCAAAAAGCTATCCGCCTATTGAAATCAAAGTTCCGGACGGGAACAATCAGTTTGTGTATTATGACAACTCTCAGATTCTTAATAATTTACGCTATTTTCCTTATTTCTTAGGTTTTTTTATTCTATGTTATTTCCTGTTTTCATTCTGGTTTTTGAGGACTATCAAGAAAACGGATGAAGGATACCTCTGGGCCGGACTGGCAAAGGAAACAGCCCACCAGATCGGAACTCCTTTATCATCTATGATCGGCTGGATAGAAATTATGAAGCTGGATCATCCGGATTCGGACGGTGTACATGAAATAGAAAGAGATATCGAAAGACTGAGGACCATTTCCGAACGTTTCTCAAAAATAGGCTCGGTTCCTGAGCTGAATGACCTGAATTTTAATGAAACCATTTCAGAAAATTATGATTATTTAAAAACCCGGATTTCCAGAAAAATAGATTTCAGCCTGCACCTTCCTACCTATACTATTCTGGTGCCCCATAACAAGATTCTGATGAGCTGGGTGATTGAAAACCTTGTAAAAAATGCGGTAGATGCCATGAAAGGTGAAGGAATACTGGAAATGTATGTCTTTGAAAGAAATAAAAATATCCTTGTTGAAGTAAAAGATTCCGGAAGCGGAATGACCAAACAGCAGGTAAGAAATGTATTCAAACCGGGATATTCAACCAAGAAGAGAGGCTGGGGACTGGGACTTTCACTGGCCAGAAGAGTCATTCATGAATACCACAACGGAGACATTAAAATTTCCCAGACCGAAGTAGGGAAAGGAAGTACTTTTAGAATCACAATTAAAAAAGGAAAAGCGTAAATATATCGTTTTCTTGCTGCCTAACGAGTCTAAGGCTTCATCAGACTTTTATAGTATTAAAAAAAGTTAAATCCTTCTGATGCCGGTTGGATTAGATAAATTATAGATAAATTTGCACTTCTTTCAGGCCTCAATTGATTCCAATGGGCCCTTTCAGCAATTTACATTTCGATTGTTCAATTAAATACGATAAAAATTATGAAGAAAAGTGTTAAGGTTTTTACGGTGTTGTTTTTATTTTTAATTAATTTTTTTAATGCGCAGGTGCGTGATTTTGTCATTGAGAAACCTTTTGGTGAAAACCTTTATCTGTACAAAACCTTCGGTGTTTTTGGCGGTAAAGAATATTCTACCAATGCGCTCTACCTTGTGACCAAAAAAGGAGTGGTGCTGTTTGATGTTCCCTGGCAGAAAACCCAGTATCAAAGCCTTATGGACACCATAAAAAAGCGTCATAATTTACCGGTAATTGCTGTATTTGCTACGCATTCACATGAGGACAGAGCCGGAGACCTGAGCTTTTACAATAATAAAGGAATCAAAACCTATGCAACAGCCAAAACCAATGAGCTGTTGAAGAAAGAAGGAAAAGCAACCTCCAATACCATAACAAAGACCGGAAAAAAATATAAGATCGGCGGCGAAGAATTTGTAGTAGATTTTCTGGGTGAAGGCCATACAGCAGATAATGTGGTGGTATGGTTTCCGAAATATAATGTTCTGGATGGTGGCTGTCTGGTAAAAAGCAGCTCTGCAGTTGATCTTGGGTATACGGGAGAAGCCAATGTACAGCAATGGCCTGCAACTATGAAGAATCTGAAGGCCAAATATCCTGCCAGCGCCAAAGTGATCCCCGGCCATGACGAATGGAAAGGAAATGATCATGTAAAACATACGCTGGAACTTTTGCAAAAGCAAAGCAGCAAGTAACAAAATAAAAAAGCGGGAAAATTTTTCCCGCTTTTTTTATACCTGTATTTTTATTATTTCTTTCCGGTCAGCCATTGGCTTTGCAGCTTCTGTTCTGCTGCGGTTGGGCTGGCTTTATACTGAAGCGTTTCTATAGTCATTTTATCCAGTATGGCCTTACCTTTAAGGTCTATCTTATCTGTTTTATCACCATTTTTTCTGATAATGGTAACGGTAACATTTTGCCCTTCTTTAATGGTTTTGGTATAGTTGATGAAATCCTGAATCTTCTGGATATCAATAGTTTTTCCGTCAAGCGCAAAAATCTCGTCTGTAATTTTAAATCCTATGCTTTTGGCGAAAGGAGAGAGTGCAGAGCTTTCGTCAAATACGAACGTGTTGTTCTTATCGTTAAACCCTGTCTGGTTAGGATCTTTAATGAACCAGAAAAGAGGCGGTGTATCCTGCTTTTTAGCTTCTACGCCTACCATGCTCAGGTATTCTGCGTATGGCGTCGGCTGGTTGCCTGCGATATATTTATTGTAAAAATCCTTCACCTGAGGGTATCCGGTAACCGTAACCAGTTCATCAATCAGCTTGTCATCTTTGAACGGCTTGTTTTCCCCGAATCTCTGGGACAGCTTTCTGATCATATCACGATAGCCCATTTCCCCGTTGGACAGTTTTCTGAGTTCAATATCCAGACACATAGCCAGTAACGCTCCTTTCTCATACACGTTTCTATACTGGTCTTTGTATTCATCCTTCAGAACGTTTTTACTCATCACCGTAAAAGGCATGGTATCATCGTAGTTCTTTGAATTGGTAATTTTCTCATTGATTCTCTGCAGGAATTCGTCCTTATTGATCAAACCTTCCTGGATCTGGAAAAGATTGGCAAAATATTCCGTTCCGCCTTCGTACATCCAAAGATGCTGTGACATTTTAGGATCGGCATAATCAAAATAATGAATCTCTTCAGAATGTGTTTTCAGTGGATTTACGGTATGGAAAAATTCATGCGAAACCACGTCTGTGATTGTTTTATCAATCGCTTCTTTCGGCATCATTTCAGGAAGTACCACACTGGTGGATTCGTGATGTTCCAGTGCCCCGAAACCTTTGATCTGCGGACCGTCACCTCCGGAAAGGTAAAGCATGATCGCATATTTTTTATTGGTATTCATGTCACCCAGGAATTTTTTCTGGGCCATTACCATTTTTTCAAGATTATCTTTGAAGTCTGCCGCTTTGTATTTTCCTGTCGGAGAATAAACACCCAGTACCAGATCCATTCCTCCGGCATTGAAGGTAATATAATCAGGTTTGGTGTACATCAGCGGCGAATCCGTTACTTTGGCATAATTAGCGAGGGTAAAGGTATCTGTAGCATCGGATTTGTCCTGGTCTACCAACGCGGTTGTTCCATAGAATCCGGCCGGCTTCTGAATGATCAGCTGGTAAGGAACATCCTGCATATTATCAATATATCCAATGAATCCATGGGTATTGATCATAAAGATTTTTCCTTCTTCGATATCGGTTCCTGACGGGGAAAATACAGCCTTGTGTTTTGAATTGTCCATTTCATCATCAAAACTGTCATTCACGAGGTAGGTTACCTTGCTTAAATCTTTAGCATTTTTTAGTGAATACGTATTATCATTAACCTTGGTATACGTTAGTTCCCTTCCTTTATTATCATAAAACTTGATGCCTTCCACAAATCTTCCGTAATCATCTACAGAATAAGTACCGGGAACGGTTTTAGGAAAATGAAATTTGATGTCTCCCGATTTCATTTTAGGGAATTCCATCGTTACGGCTACCTTGTCGTCTTTTACATTCACAAGATCAATCGTTGTTTTGATGGACTGGGCATTGGCCATAAAGGCTGCGAAAAGACCCAGGCTGATTGCTGCTTTTCTCATTAGGTTTAAATTTTTATAGTTAAATAGTAGTTTTTTTATCAGTTTGTTACGGGGGAAGACATAAAGTTTTCTTAAAATTTGTGAGGGAGAGGCAAAAAGGTAAAAAGGCAAAATTGCGAAAAAGCTTTTGGAGGTTTAAATATAAAAAGACTACCTCGTATTTTGCAGTTTCACCCTTTCGCCTTTTTGCTCTTTCGCTTTACTGAATGTTATTATAATTAATAAAATAGTTCTTATTAAACTCTACCGGACCGTTTTTCTTAAGTTTAATTGTCTGCCAGTTTTCCGTTGGGGCGATGGTTTGATCACCATTAATCATAAGAGGAAGTTTCAGATCTTTAACCACATCGGTGTAACGGAATTTTAAAGAATCCCCCGTTTGAGAATATTCAAGGGTAGGGATTTTTGTCGTTCTTAAATACTGATTGAAGATGGTGGAAAGATCAATTCCTGATTTGGATGACATATAATCTTCGATCTGTTTGGTGGTGACCGTCTGATGATAGAAATCTTTACCCAGTCCTCTCAGGATCTGTCTGAATTTTTCATCATTATTGATCACCTGGCGTATGGTATGCAGCATATTGGCTCCTTTCGGATACATATCACCGCTTCCTTCATTTCTTACACCGTATTTTCCAATAATGGGAACATCGTTCTGGATCATATTACGAACCCCGATTCCGTATATATCCGCTGATTTCTTATCCATATATTTCTCCGTGAAAAGCACCTCGGAATACATGGTGAAACTCTCATGGATCCACATATCCGCCTGGTCTTTGGCGGTAATATTATTGGCAAACCATTCATGGCCGCTTTCGTGGATAATGATATAATCCCAGTTGAGTCCTACACCGGTTCCGGAAAGGTCTTTGCCCAGATATCCGTTCTTATATCCGTTTCCGTAGGCTACATTGCTCTGGTGTTCCATTCCGAGATAAGGAGAGTCTACCAGCTTGTAAGAATCCTCATAAAAAGGGTAGGGCCCGAACCAGTATTCAAATGCGGAAAGCATCGGTTTTACCTGCTGAAACTGCTTCTTTGCTTTTTCCAGGTTGTGGTCCAGAACCCAGTAATCAAGGTCCAGTTTTCCTTTTTCACCGGTAAATGTATCTTTAAAATTGACATATTTGCCGATATTAGGGATGATAGAATAGGCGTTGATCGGATTTTTAACTTCCCAGGTATAAGCCGTTTTTCCTCCTTCTGTTTTTTTGCTGATCAGTCTTCCGTTTCCTATGCCTACAAGGTCGTTCGGGGTAATAATCTTCATAATGATTCCGTTGTCCGGCTCATCACTCCAGATATCTTTGGTGGGAAGCCATATGGAAGCACCGATTCCTTCATCGGCAACACTCATCCACGGATTTCCATTTTCATCCTTAGCGAAAACCCAGCCGCCGTCCCAGGGTGCGTTTTTTGCAATCACAGGATTACCGGAATAGCTGACATCAATGGTATATTTTTCTCCCTTTTTGAATTTCTTTTTAGCGGTAACAAAAATAAAGTCACCATCCTGATTGTATTTGGAAACAGGGAAATTAGCCTCTACTTTGTCCGCTTTCATTGGCTTTTGAAGATCAATCTGAAAAACAGGATCGGTGATGTCCCTGGTGATTTCAAAACTGATTTTGTTATAGCCTTTGATACTTTTCTGTGCAAAATCAGGTTCCACGGAAAGATCATATTTTTTTACATCCCAGAAATTTCTGAATTGGGTATCAGATCCTTTTAAAGTATCCTGTTTGGTGAAAGCTTTATCTTGCTCGAAAAACTGTCCGAAAGCAAGCCCCGAAGCAAATAAAAGTGTATATGTCAGCTTTTTCATTTAAAATCAAATTAAATTCAACCAAAAATAGAAAAATTAATGTCAATTATTTAGATTTTAGTACAAATAGTTTTAGATGACGTACTAAAAGCAGATGATCCAAAACAATCCGCTCAGGTATACCCAAAGCAGGGAAAAAATAATGTGGACAATGGTTTCAAAAGTTTTTCCTTTCCATAACGCTGAAGAATAACCAAAAAACTGGATGAACAGCCGGATGGTCCAGAAGACGGCAAATCCAAGGGCAATTTTTCTACCGAAAGCGGTTCCTGTAAGCTCTTGCGGGGAGGTTACACAAAGCAGGCCCATAAGAAATACCGTTAAGGCTATAAAGATGGTATGAACCCACATCATTTCCCGGTTCATCAGGCTTAATGACTGAAGTTCCTTTTCCCAGTTAAAATATTTCGGGAAAATAATATGAACACATGCTAAAACAATTAAAAGCGTTCCTGTGATCTGTAGGTGAATTTCCATGGCATTGGATGATTAAGGTGTAGAAATAAAAACTGACATAAAAGAGGTGAATTTTACCTCTTTGAATGATGCAAAACCGGCATTAATAAAAGCATTTCTCCATACAGCTTTTGAGAAAAAATGAGTAAAGCCTACAGAAAAAGCCAAAAAATTCGGAAAATCCCTCAGGTGCTCTACCATAATTATCTTCCCATCCGTTTTGCATAAGCGGCGGCATTCTTTTAAAAAGATGATCTTTTCTTCATGTGACCTTATTTCGTGTACAGCAGAGAGCAGAAAAATAATATCAACTGACTGATCAGGCAAAGGAATTGAACCGGTATGTATCTGTTGGGTGTCTGGGTATACAATACTCACTTTTCTGGCTCTTACTATAGCCGGTTCCGTATGCCGTTTCGCATCATAAAAATCAAATACTTTTAAATGGGCTTGTGGAAATTTGTCTTTGATAATGTAGCTCGTTTCATCAAACCCCGCATTGATATTTAAAATATTTTTTGCTTTTGACTCATCAATGGAACAGTCTTTCAGCCACTGAAACTCATAATACCCCGAAAAATCATAGATGTATGCTGATACTATTAATGGCGTGATAAGCCCATAAAGAAATGCAGCTATAATAATCCAGTATAAAAGATCCGGCCATTCAAATATCTGATGACTGGCTGTTATTAAAGCTAAAACTCCTATTCCTATAATATAAAAATGACGGTTGAAGCTTAGAATATTCAGGACACCCTGAAATTTTCTTCTTTTTGTTTCCATGATTCAATTTTTCCTTTTTTCCAGTAGTATGGAATGTTGTTAATGATAAAAGCATTGGCCAAAACAGCGTTTTCCAGTTTAAGCGTATCTAAAAATCCGAAATTATAGTTGAGAATCTGTACCGGTGCGGGAGTCCAGTTTTGTCTTACCCCTTCGATGATAAGTACTTCCCGGGTTTCTTTATTGTAGGTAAAAGTGAATGGCAGCGGCCCTGCAAATCTCCTTGCTTCTTTCCAGTCTGCAAAGGGAGAGTTGGGTGAGAGAGGAATATTTTCTTCTTTTTTACTGATGCTTACTTTAAATTTTGACTTAACAGATTGTATTTCTTTTACATTTCCCTTTTCCTTCTGCTGAATGTCTGTTGTGGAATAATTGTAATGGGTAAATAGATTACCCATCACTTCCATTTTCTTTTTATCCGTTTCAGATTTAAGAATATACAGTCCGCGCAGGTTTTTTCCGGTATTGCTCCTGTATCTTACAAATACGCGGTAGCCGATCAGGAAAAAGTCATTTCCCATGAACTTCGGAAACCCTTTTGGGCGTAAATTTTTTGTCTGAACCATTGCTGCTGCTACAAAAGCCCATTGATCCTGGAAAGTATCGAGTTCCAGACACTCCGGAATAAGAGGTTGCAGCTGTTCTTTGGGAACTGCAAACGTCAGTACAAGAGAGCTTTCAAAAAAAGCTTCTACTGAAAACGGATGGTTTTTTAAAAAGTCAAACATGATGGTTTAGTTTTTTTGGATTTAAATGAAACTCATTAAAATAAATAAGTACAATAAAGAGAAAAGCAAATAATGAATTGTACCTGCCCCAAAGCAGTAAATCAGGAGCCAATATAAATTCAAGGATATTCATAGATGCAATGATTGTAATTTGAGCGAGTGCATTGAATCTGGAATGAATTCCCGTTATAACCCAGACCGCCATTACAATTTCTGAGCAGCCGATCAGAACCGTTAAAAACCTTGAATAATGACTGTCTAAAATTCTTGCAACAATCTCCTCATGACGCGGAACAAAATTCAGTATTTTACAGAAGAGACCATTAATAATCCAGACTGTAGCTATACCGTAATTGATTATTTTATAAATGCTTTTCATAGGATTAAGAATTAGTCTTGTTAATTTCTATTCAAAGATAAAAATATTTTTGAACTTTCAGTAATTATTGAAAATAAAATATTAAAAAAATTAGAATGACACGGATAACTGATAAAAACCAAAATAAAAAGCCCGGCTTTTAGCCGGGCTCTGAGATTATAGAATAAAAGGTTTATTTCTTAATGAACTTCAGTTTTGAAACAGTTCCTTTGTCCTCAATCGTAATAACGTATACTCCTGTGCTTAATTTAGCTACCGGGATTTTCTGACCGGAAACAGTACCGTTCATTACAGACTGTCCTGCCATATTAAAGATGCTGAATTGTGCCTGGGAAGAAATATTAGTCACATTCAGAACATCATAAGCCGGGTTAGGATAAATCTGTACAGAGATATCGTCTTTCACTACATCGCTGGTACCTAATGCCTGAGGAAGAATTTTTACCGCATAATCTTCAACTTCCCCGTAAGCGAAGATGGAACATCCGCTGGTTGGCTGGTCATCATAGGTAAGGATAACTCTCATTGTTGTATTCAGAGGTCCTGCATAAGCATCCGCCGGTACTGCAAATGTTGCTGAAACCGGTGTAACAATATTGGCTGCGCTGGTATGGATCATTTCAGAAGCAGAGAAGTTTCCATCCCTGTTGAAGTCTATCCATGCCGTTACCCCGTCATTATACTGATCGGCTGTCCACTGTTTTGTAATACTCACGGTATTACCGGTAGAACCTTGTGTAAGGGTAATCAGTTTGGAAGGGTCAGTTGCATAGTTGGTATATGCTGCACCGGCACTCGCATTTGACATTGGAGTTTGTCCGACAGGAGTTACCGTAACATTTGAAATAAATTCGTCCGCAGGACTGGCAGAGGCGTTGCTACACAATGTATAACCTAATGTCGTAAAGTTAGCCACTGCAGAGAATGTTCCGGTGGTAGAACCACAGATGTTGGCTATCTGGTATTCATACTGTGAAGCATTATCCAGTCCTGAAAGGAAAGATGAGTTAGCCGTTACCGTAGCGGAAATCCAGGTAGGAGCTCCTACTTTTCTGTATCGGATGGTGTACTGGCTTCCCTGAAGTGCAGCCCAGTTGATATTGGCCGAAGACATAGTTATTCCCGAAACAGCAATTCCTGTAGGCTCTACGGTAGAACATGCCGAAGAGTTGGCACTCACTGTTGCATTACCAATGGCATAGAATACATTGTTAATCGCACTTACCCTGATCTTCACAGCGGAACCGTTAGCCAGTCCGGTGAACATAAATGGTTCAGCTCCGTCATTTGGAGTAGAAGGGGTAATTACGGTCCAGGTTGCTCCATTATTGGTTGTGTAGTCAATTTTAACATTCTGCACATTATACGTACTGTTGTTGGTATTGGCTACGTCCCAGGTGATCGCTCCGGCTGTATTATTATAAACATTCGTTGAAGTTACTTTGAATGGACCTTCATTTCCTACTTCCAGATTGATTCTTTCGCTCTGAGTCTGTTGTTTTGTAACATCAGGGTTGTTGTCTCTTACGGTTACTTTGAATCTCATTCCTCTAGGAACCGTTGAAACAGTTTCCCAGCCGGCCACATTTGAAACAGAACCGTTAAGAACTGTCGTAAGAAGAGGGAAATATCTTGAAGGGGATGCAGAAGGCATTACAGATCTGAAATTAGCTCCATGTCTGCGGGTAGCACTTACAGCTCCGAAAGTAGCCTGAGCAAGATCATACTGTTCCCATGTATAAGTCATCGGGTCATTTTGGGCATCGGCAGCATCAGCTGTCAGGACAAATGCCGTGTTTTTTGGAATCGTTCTGCTGGCCAGGGGCTGAATAACAGGTGCAGTATTGGTGGTGATCGTAGTAACGGTACCGCAATCCTGGGAATTTACATAAGCCTGTACTTCTTCAATATTTTTTACGTGGAAGTAAGCATCGGAATTCATCTGAACATTGGCATTGGTGATACCGGCGTATCCCATAATGGTAGATCCTGATCCCGGTTCCATATGGGCACCGTGCTGAGCAAGCGACATGGTGTGCGCCCCTCCGAACTGGTGGCCAATTTCATGAGCTACAAAATCAATATCATAGGTATCTCCGAAAGGCTGGTCTACGATTAATGGAGAAGTAATTCCCGCTCCTTTTGATGTGGCGTCATTGTTATTAGCAGGATTTCTACATACATTTCCAACATCACCGGCACTTCCGCCACCGCCTCTGTGTCCGAAGAAATGGCCAATATCATAGGCATTATTTCCTATAGCAGCAGTAATGGCCTGCTGAACCTGAAGATTCCATGCTGACGGAGCACTATAATTTCCACCGCCACTGTTAATTACAGGGGAATAGGGATCTGTGTTAGCATCCGGGAAGATCAGTTGAGGAAGATCCAGAACATTCATATGAATACCAAAATCTTTTTCAAAGACCCCGTTTACTCTTGCCATAGTAGCATTGATACGGGTAGCTGCACCGGGAACGCCTCCTGCAAGCTGAGTATATTCACCATTTACGGAGATGGCTAATCTGTAAGTTCTGTATTTAAGGTCATTGCTTTTATTGAAACTTCCTGAACCCAGAACGTTTTTAGACTGAATTAAGTTGCTTATCTGTTTTTTTGAATGTTCAGGCTCAGCTGTTGTACATTCAAAAGGTTTTCCGCCTTGCGTTTTATTGGATTTGAAGAATACGCCATACACATCTTTTTCTTTATTGATAGGTTCAATAAACTCGTATTTTCCTGTAGTAGCGTCAAAAAGCATGGATTGGAAGTCATTTGGCGCCGTACTGAATCTGATCTGCTTATGCGGGTTGTCTATTCCGATCCCTGAATAAGCCCCCAGCTCATAACGGTCTGCCATAGATTTTTCAACTACAGGAGCGCTGTATACTGAAAATCTTTCTATTTTTCCATCGGCCGTAGGTAAGGAAATAATTACCGGACTGGCTCCGTTTCCTGCTTCAGGTGCATTTTTTAAAAGTGCTCTGATGGAGTTCACGTCTACCTTATAAGAATAGAGTACATTGACTTCCTTCCTTACGGGCGCAACTTTTTGAGCTACGGGCTCCCAGTTTTGTGCATGTAACCCAATAAAACTTGAAGCTAATGCACAAACAAGAATAATTCTCTTTTTCATAAAAATTTCTATATATCGTTTAAGCAAATATAGGATTATTTAGTATTATATCAATATTTAGTAAATTGTTTTATGTGTTTTTAATTGTACATTTTTAAGTTAGTTTTGTGAAAAAAATACTATTAATCAAATATTTAAGTTATTTAATTCTTTAATAATTTATTATTTATAAGATTGGATAAATTTTTATAAAAAGTATTTTTTTAACTACATCAATAAAGAATCCTGTTAAAGACTTTTTCAATCTTTAATAATATATTGAATCAATGTACTGAATAAAGAAACTTTCTGCTAAAAGTTATTTAGCTGACTGAATCGTAATTTTGCGAATAGGCGAATAGGCGAATAGGCGAATAGGCAAAAAAGTCTGTTAGCCTTTTTGCAATTTTACCATATTTATTTCTGTACTACAGGTAAATTTCCGGCTGCCTTCTGAACCTTCTTATAGGTAAAGGAACACATGATAATACTGATCTCATAAAGAACAAGCAGAGGAAAAGCTGCCATCAGCATACTCAAAACATCTGCAGGGGTAATAATAGCGGCTACCACCATAATCAGAACAATAGCATGACGACGGTAGGTTTTCATAAACATAGGCGTAAGGATCCCTATGCTGGTAAGGAAATAAATCAGAATAGGGAAGAGGAAAATAACTCCCATTCCCAAAATCACCTGTAAAAACAGAGTGGTATAATCACTTAAATCATAAAGTGGAATAATGATGTCGGAGATTTTGAAGATCACCCCGAAATTAACGGCAAACGGAAGAATCAGGAAATAACCGCATAGAACTCCGGTCATAAACAGGATCCACACCGCATTGATAATAAATATGGAATTCTTTCTTTCTTTAGGATGGAGCGCCGGCCCGATAAAACGCCACAATTCCCACACAATATAAGGAAAAGCACCTACGATACCACCGAAAACAGACACAGCCATCATTACATTGAACTGCTGATAAAGTCTTTGTACACGAACGGGGAATTCTTTCGGAAGCTTGATACTGTCTTCCCCTAAAAGCATTCTTGAAAAATGATTGACTACCTTGAAAGTTGGAAAATCATTTCTCGTAGGCCCAAAAAAGATATGGTCCATGATCCAGTTGATATTGAATCCTACGGCTATTGCAACAATTATTATGGCAATAATTGAACGGACAAGATGACCTCTTAATTCTCCAATATGTCCCAAAAAGGACATTTCTTTTTTTTCGTCCATAGTACTAGAGTCTATTCAGGTAGCAGATCCGGTGAGACCGGCTATTTAAGTCTGCGAAATTATGAAATAATAATCAGTATTCAGAATTATTGACGCGGATTTTATTGAAGTTGAACCCGCAAATATTTTTAAACCTGATTTTCAGAAAAAAAACAGACGGTATTGATGGATACCGCCTGATTGATTTATATATTGCAATGATTTGAAAAGATTAATTGATCCCTTCATCAAGCAGGGTGTGCAGGTCAATAATCCCGAAGTAATTTCCGTTTTCGGTGACGATGAGCTGGCCGATGTTATTTTCTTTTAAAATTTTCATAGCCTCTTTCGCCAATGTATCTTTTTCAATCGTTTTAGGATGGGCAGACATGATGTCTTTTGCCTGGATTGTAGTGATATCATCTCCTTTCATCAGCATTCTCCGTAAATCCCCGTCGGTAATAACCCCGATGATTTTTTCTTCGTGAGTAACCACCGTGATTCCATGGCTGGATGCACTGATCGAGATAATGACATCCCTTACCGGAGCGTTTTCTTCTACCTGTGGCTTTTGCGGCGATAAAAACTGATCTACTTTCGAAACCAGGTTTTTCCCCAGACTTCCTCCGGGATGGAATTTAGCAAAATCATTCTCCCTGAAATCATTCAGTTCCATTAAAGCTACGGCTAAAGCATCGCCCAGCGCCATCTGTATGGTGGTAGAGCTTGTGGGTGCCAGTTTATTCGGGCAGGCTTCAACGTCTACGTGAGTGTCCAGGACAATTTCAGAGAACTCTGCCAGTTTGCTGTTTTTATTCCCGGTCATTCCAATAAGAGCGGAAGAATAGTCTTTTAAATAAGGAACAAGGTTGGCTATTTCGGGAGAGTTTCCGGAATTGGAAATGCAGAGTACCACATCTTGCTTCTGAATCACGCCAAGGTCTCCGTGTATCGCTTCCGAAGCATGCAAAAACTGGGAGGGAGTTCCGGTAGAATTCAATGTTGCCACAATTTTATTGCCCACGTGGGCAGATTTTCCTATTCCTACAACAATTAATTTCCCCTTTGCGGAATGAATAATTTCAACTGATTTGGCAAAATCTTCATCAATTCTGTTCTTTAATTTTTCAAGTTCTGAAATTTCTATCTCCAAAGTGCTTTTAGCAATTGAAATAATATCGGCTCTTTCCATTTTATAAGTATAAGGTATACAAAAAATCCCCTGAAAAACGTTATATTTAAAAAAGAATATTTAATATAAGTTTTATTTTTTATAAATTCGTTCGCTTTTATTTTAAGCAGAATTTTTATAACTTTGGGTTGGATGCAAATTTAGCAATAGAAAATTAGATGAGTGCAAAAAAAGCCAATTTATCAGGCGAATTGAAAAAGTATTTTGGGTTTTCTACATTTAAAGGCCAGCAGGAACAAATCATAGAAAACCTACTAAGTGGGAAGGATATATTTGTCTTAATGCCGACAGGGGGTGGTAAATCATTATGTTATCAGCTTCCGGCACTTATTTCAGAAGGTACCGCAATCGTAGTTTCACCTCTTATCGCGTTAATGAAAAATCAGGTAGATGCGGTAAACGGCCTTTCATCTGATGACGGGGTGGCGCACGTATTAAATTCATCATTAAATAAGACACAGACAAAACAGGTTTTTGACGATATCAAAGCAGGAAAAACCAAACTCCTGTATGTAGCTCCGGAATCATTAATCAAGGATGATTATCTGGATTTCCTGAAAGAAGTGAAAATCTCTTTTGTAGCCATTGATGAAGCCCATTGTATTTCAGAATGGGGACATGATTTCAGACCGGAATACCGGAACCTTAAATCAATTATCGACAAGATCGCCGATGTTCCGGTGATTGCTTTAACCGCAACGGCAACACCAAAAGTCCAGGATGATATCCAGAAAACACTGGGTATGGCTGATGCATTGGTATTTAAGGAAAGCTTCAACCGTCCCAACCTGTATTATGAGGTACGCCCGAAAGTCAATATAGATAAGGAAATCGTAAGATTTATCAATCAGCACAAGGGAAAATCGGGAATTATCTATTGTCTGAGCCGCAGAAAAGTGGAAGAATTTGCCCAGCTGCTTCAGGTAAACGGAATCAATGCACTTCCGTACCATGCAGGTCTTGATCAGAAAGTAAGAGTGGCCAATCAGGATAAATTTCTGATGGAAGAAGTAGATGTGATTGTCGCGACCATTGCATTTGGGATGGGTATCGACAAGCCGGATGTACGTTTTGTGATCCATTATGATTTTCCTAAATCCCTGGAAAGTTATTATCAGGAAACGGGAAGAGCGGGAAGAGATGGCGGAGAAGGGTACTGCCTGGCTTTTTACGATCCAAAAGATATTGAAAAACTTGAAAAGTTTCTTGCTCAGAAGCCTGTTTCCGAAAGAGAAATCGGGTTGCAGCTCTTAAATGAAGTGGTAGGCTATGCTGAAACTTCAATGAGCAGAAGACAGTATATCTTATATTATTTCGGTGAAAATTTTGATCCGGTGAAAGGGGAAGGAGCAGATATGTGTGACAATTCTTCCAATCCTCCAAAGTTAAAAGATGCAACGGCCGATCTGAATAAAGCTTTGAAACTCATTAAGGATACCGGAGAAAAATTCAAGTCCAAGGACCTGATCTCAGTGATCATGGGAAAAGAAAATGCCGTTACGAAATCATATAAATTAGAGCAGACTTCTCATTTCGGTTTTGGGAAAGAGGAAAAAGACAATTACTGGAAAACCATTCTGAGACAGGCTACTGTTCAGGGTTTTCTGCAAAAAGATATTGAAACCTACGGGGTTTTAAAAATGTCTGAAAAGGCAAGAAATTTCTTAGATGGAAAATCAAAAGAACCATTCCTGATTGCTGAAGACAGGGAATTTGACCTGAGCCAGGCCAAAGCGGAAAGCGAACAGGTACAGATGCAGGCTGGTACAGGCCTGGACCAGAATCTGTTCGGACAATTAAAAGATCTGAGGAAAAAAGTAGCCAAAAAGCATGGAATTCCGCCTTATACGGTTTTCATGGATCCCAGTCTGGAGGACATGACCGTTCAATATCCTATTTCACTGGAAGAAATTGCGAAAATTTACGGAGTAGGAGAAGGAAAAGCCAAAAAGTACGGAAAAGAATTTGCCGACTTTATCAGGGCATACGTTGAAGAAAATAATATCGAGCGTACTCAGGATATGGTTCTGAAACAGGTGGCTAACAAATCCAGTCATAAAGTTTTCATTATCCAGAGCACCGACAAAAAAATTGATCTCGAAGACATTGCCAGAGCCAAGAATCTTTCCATGAACGAACTTTTGAAGGAAATGGAAAGTATTGTTTATCAGGGAACAAAACTGAATATTGATTATTATATTGAAGATAATTTCGATGAAGATATTGTAGACGGTTTCATGGAATTCATGACCGAATCTGAAAGCGACAGCATGAAAGTGCTTCTCGATGAATTCGGAGATGAGCTTTCTGATGAAGAAGTAAGAATGCTGAGAATAAAATTCATCAGTGATGTAGCAAACTAAGACAATCTCTTTTTAAATATCAAAGCTCTTCCTACCGAAGGGCTTTTTTTGTGGCGAACTTGTGAGGTATTCATTGCTTTCCGTTGTTCGGTTTAAGATTTAAGGTTCAAAGTTTAATGTTTTAAAAGTTTTAACGTCTAAAAAAAATCTGCTTTATCTGCATAATCTGCGTAAAATTATTTTCTTGAGACATTAAGAGCAGTTAAGAAGATAAGAAAAGTTAAGAGAAAAATCTAAAGATTTTTTTAAGTGATAGCGCATAAGCGAAGTTCAAACTTAATATTCTTAAAAGCTTAAATTAATCTTAACGGTTTAATTTTTTCATTTCTCGCAGATAAAGCAGATTTTTAGGATGATGAATAAAAATCTTTGATTTTTTTTAAAAAACTTACGTGAACTTCTTTTCTCAAAATTTTTAAACTTAGAAATAACTAAAGTATTCAAAAACTTTTGTGACTTTTGTGGTTAATATTAATTCTGCAATGGTATTAAAACCGATCAATCAGCCATTATTTGAAACTTACCAAAACTTTTTACTAATTTTACACTGATGAAAAAGATTTCTGTCATATTTATTCTGCCGGATCTGGAAACCGGTGGCGCAGAAAGGATTGTTACCACTATTGCGAATCATCTTTCCAGAGACCGTTTTGAACCCAAAATCCTGTTGCTTCGCAAACAGGGCGGATATCTTAATTTTCTAAAAAAAGATGTTGAAATCATAGATATCAACACGGAAAGGATCAGGCATTCCTTAAAGCCTATTTTAGGGGAAATCTACCGCAGGAAACCGGATATTGTTTTTTCCGGTTTTGGTGAAGTGAATGCATATCTGGCTTTATTTATTAAACTTTTTCCGAGAACAAAATTTATTGCAAGAGAAACGAATGTGGTGACGCAGCATGTAACCCGGAAAGAGATCAAGTTTTTCTACAATTTTTACAACAATTATCAGAAAATTATTGCACAGAGCGATGATATGATGCATGACCTTGTTGATAATTTCAATATCAGGAAGAAAAAAATCATCAAAATAAACAACCCTGTTGATTTTGATTTTATCAATGAAAAACTGGCACATTCCGTAAAACCTGATTGCTTTAAATACAATTTTAAAAATGTGGTCGCTATCGGGAATCTCTCTTCAAGAAAAGGATTCGATAATCTTTTAAAAGTCTTTTCGAGATTGAAAAATGAAAATATTTTATTGCACATTCTGGGCGATGGAAAAGACCGGGAAGTTTTGCATCAGATGAAAGATTTTCTGGGGCTAAAAAACGTTATTTTCCACGGCAGGCATGATAATCCGTACCAATTTTTGAAGTTTGCGGACCTTTTTATCCTTTCTTCGCGGTATGAAGGTTTCCCGAATGTCCTTCTGGAAGCCGGAGCATGCGGAACCTATTCTCTGGCCAACAACTGTCCCGGGGGAATCAATGAAATCATCCAGCATCAGGTAAACGGAGAAGTTTCAAACATTGAAAATTATGAAGATTTCTCTCAGAAAATTATGAAAGTGCTTCAAGGAAATTATAACCGTGATGCTATAAAAAATTCCATACGGTCCAGGTTTTCCAAGGATATTATTCTGAATAAATATGAGAAAGCCTTACTGGATTTGATGAAATCATAATAATTCTGTCAGGATATATAGATTCTTATTTTTACATTTGGCCTTTTAATTTTATCCGAAAATCAATGAACAAAGTCCAGCAAATAGGTTGCGCTTGTGAGAAGCCTACCCCGAATTATACTGAATACAGAACTTCTGAGTTAGGAATAGACCACACAAACGGAAGATATGGAGAAGTAAGTATCCAGCAGTGCAAACTCTGTCAGAGAATATGGATTCACTATTTTGTTGAATATGAGCATTATCCCAAATCAGGGAGATGGTATAAAGGAATTGTCAGCAAAAAAGATCGTTCGCATATCACCCCTGAAAATGCAGTAGAATTTCTGGAAAGTCTTGAATGGTATGTGTATGGAGGCTCTTTTTTTGAGAGCACGGGAGCGTTTGGTCATGGAAAACTGAATGTGTGAGTGCTGTAAAAAAAATAAATAACCTGAGTTCGGGATAAGAGATTTCTGTTTTTATCATATGGTCAGGAAGTTTGAAGGCAGAAGAGGGAAGTTATTGAAGTCTGAAAGCAAAAATTTTAAAATAATATTCATTTTTAAAGCCAGCTTTATCAAATTCTATGGCTGGTGTTTAATATGAGTGCCTGGTATTAACTTCCAGCCTCATTCTTCCAGCTTCCAGCCACTTCACCTTAAATTTCTTATCCCGAACTTAAGTTAAATAATAAAACAATAAAAACTAAAATCATAACCAGATAAAAAAACATGAATAGCCAAATAAAGGAAGAAATCTATAACAAATACAAAACTTACCTTGCCGGAAATTATAATGAAAAATATATCTATCGGTTAATTATTCAGGAAGGTTATAACCAACAGGATGTAGATGAAGTAATGAAAGACATCCATGCAGATCAGCAGAAAGTATTAAAACAAAAAAATAAATACCGCTCTGTTATAAGTATTCTGTTATATATAGCAGGTACCGCTGTACTTATTTCGGGAATTGTGCTGATGATGCTGGGAGGAATTAAATTTGGAATTGCTTTGATTATTTTTGCTGTAATTATATGGATCAATGCCAATAGATAGTACTTATTTTTTTAATCTTAACTTCAATACATAAACTTGATAAAACTCACTTGGGTGCTTGGTAATTTATATGTAAATTTGTGAGAATTAAGAATGATAATAATAAATAAATTCATATAAAAAATGAGTCAATTCGATGTTACCGTAATCGGTTCCGGTCCTGGAGGTTATGTAGCTGCAATCCGTGCAGCTCAATTAGGTTTCAAAACAGCTATTATTGAAAAATATTCAACTTTAGGCGGAACTTGTCTTAACGTTGGATGTATTCCGTCAAAAGCGCTTTTAGACAGCTCTGAACATTTCGAAAACGCAAAACACAATTTTGCAGGTCACGGAATCATTATCAATGAGCCGCAGGCTGATATCGCAAGAATGATCGAGCGTAAGAACGAAGTGGTAAAGCAGAACACAGATGGGATCAACTACCTGATGAGCAAAAACAAAATCACTGTTTTTGAAGGATTGGGAAGCTTCGAATCTGCCACTCAGATCAAAGTAACTAAAAACGACGGTTCTTCCGAAACCATCGAATCCAAATATACCATTATCGCTACAGGTTCCAAGCCATCTTCACTTCCTTTCATTTCTCTTGATAAAGAAAGAGTGATCACATCTACAGAAGCATTAAACCTTAAAGAAATTCCTAAGCACCTGGTAGTAATCGGTGGAGGAGTTATCGGTCTTGAATTAGGTTCTGTATACTTGAGATTAGGAGCTCAGGTAACGGTGGTAGAGTTTATGGATAAGATTATTCCGGGAATGGATGGTGCTCTAAGCAAGGAATTGACTAAAGTTCTTAAAAAGCAGGGGATGAAATTCATGCTTTCCACGGCGGTCTCTGCGGTTGAAAGAAACGGTGATACCGTTAAGATCACTGCAAAGGACAAAAAAGGAGAAGAAGTTGTGGTAGAAGGAGATTACTGTCTGGTATCTGTAGGAAGAAGACCTTATACAGACGGTCTTGCTCTTGAAAAAGCAGGAGTGGAACTTGACGAAAGAGGAAGAGTAAAAACAAATGACCATCTTCAGACTAATGTAGCGAACATCTACGCCATTGGTGATGTGATCAAAGGAGCAATGCTTGCCCACAAAGCTGAAGAAGAAGGAGTTTTGGTTGCAGAACAACTGGCGGGACAGAAACCTCACATCAACTACAACCTGATTCCTGGTGTGGTTTACACCTGGCCTGAAGTTGCCGGAGTAGGTAAAACCGAAGAGCAATTAAAAGAAGAAGGAGTAGCTTACAAAGTAGGTTCTTTCCCAATGAGAGCATTAGGAAGAAGCCGTGCAAGTGGTGATATTGATGGTCTTGTAAAAATCATTGCAGACGAAAAAACGGACGAAGTTTTAGGAATGCACATCATTGGAGCAAGAGCTGCCGATCTTATCGCAGAAGGTGTAATTGCTATGGAATTCCGTGCAAGTGCTGAAGATATTGCAAGAAGCTCTCACGCTCACCCAACCTATGCTGAGGCTATTAAAGAAGCAGCATTGGATGCTACGGCAAAGAGACCGATCCATATGTAATTTTTGATTGAGAGATTTAAAAATTCAAATATTTAATAATTAGAGAAGCATTTTTGCTTCTCTTTTTTTGTGATTTATTTCATATTAAAACAAAAGAAATTTGTTTTTATTTAGAAGAAATATAAATAAATTTATCCCTTACTATTGAAATAATTTAACAAATTTTTATTCTATGAAAAAATCTTTACGGGTATTGAGCTTTTTACTGTTACTCATGCTGTGTGGCTTTGCAAATGCTCAGCTGCAGGATGTTATTACCCTGAAAAAAATTGAAGCCTATGGTCAACAGTATACTTCCAATGTTACTCTTTATAAAAACGCTCCGGTCACTATAAAAGTGTCTTATTCAGTGCTGAAGCAAACCGCATCACATACCAATATCGCTGCGTCTGCTTATTTTGTGGCAGATATGGCAACCGGCTCTCCATTACAAATTCATGTTCACTCTGGTCCGGGATTCCCTATTAACTATGGGCAGAGCGGGGATTATGAATTTTATACCCAGGTACAGAATGCATCCATGCTGATCAAATCAGCCAATTCCGGAAATTTATACTTAAGATTAACTTCTTCAGCAGGTGGTGTAATCGCTTATTCTAATAAATTCAACACAACATTCTCAGATCCTACTGTTTTAAACAATACTATCTCAGGAGGCGGGCTTGTGGAATATATGGGTACCGGACCTTATATTGCTGGTTCCATACCAACCATAATGCCACCTGGAGGAACCGTTAAGTATTACTGGCAGAAAAGAATGCCCTGGAATCCCGCTTCAAGCAGCTTCTCCTGGACCAACATCAATGTTAATTCCCTGAATTACGTACCATCAGGAACTGTTAATATGAATCATTATTTTATAAGAAGAGCTGTACAGACTGAGCATTTTGGAACCTTTTTCAGTAATGAAGTCGAAGTCAAAGTGAATATTGGAGGTAATAATCTTGAATTGAAGGTTGATGAGACGAATTCACTTTATATTCAGGGTTACTATCCCGGAGGAGGTGAAGGTTTAGCTTCCATGACCTATCAATGGCAGGAAAAAATAAATTCTGTCTGGACAAATATTACTACAGATATCGGCAACCGACATAAATTAATGATTCCTTCTACAGCGGTTCCGAAATATTACAGACGTGTCGTTTCATCTCCTGGAGTAGCAGATAATATCAGTAATGAAATTGTAATAAACCCCGGTATTTATGGAAATACGATTTATAAAACCCAGAATCCAACTCTGGGAGTCGTATATGAAGGTGAAAAAATAATGCCCGGACATATTCCCCAAATGAGCAGGTTGGTAACTTATATGTTTGATGGACACCACTACAGTACAGAAGATCCTATGACTTTCCAGTGGCAGAAAAAAGAAGTAGGAGGAACATGGCAGGATATTATAGGAGCTACCAGCGAAATTTTCAATGTTGATACTCCGTTGTATGTAGATACAGAATTCAGGAGAAAAAGCAGTACTCCGAATTTGGGAGACAACTACAGTAATCCGATAATGTACGTAATTTCCCAATTTCCTGGTATAGCCAATAATAATATTCAGTTTGATTCAGGAAATGTACAGAACATTATGGGAAGTATCCCTACAGGTGGAGATGGAAACTTTGAATACCATTGGGTAGTAGATACACTTCCGGATGAATCGATTGGTGCTATACCAGCAATGGTCAATACTCAGAACAGTACAATAGACGGATTGGCAAGTACATATCCTATGAATATGGATGAATATTACTTCACGCGTTATGTAGTGTCAGATGGGGTTTGGCAGCCATCAAACACCATTAAATACTCATATACCAATGGAATTCTTCTTAAACAGGCCCTTCAGGCTAAGAATTTGAAAATGTCAGTAAATGGCCCTGAAAAGAAAATTCTGGTGATGGAAAATAAGGGAGAAGTACTGTTTAATTTTAAAAATTACAGTAAAGATAATGTTCAGATCTATCTGACAGGATTAAATGGTATGCAGTCTGAAAAGATCATTACAGCAACCATTGATAATGATAATTTTATGAGCAGCTGGAAAATTCCACTTTCTTATCTTCCAGGAGTTTACTTCTATAAAATCATATTTAGTAATGGAGAAGTAAAAAATGGAAAGGTAGTTTTGAAAAAATAATAATCGTAGAGGCAGTTTTAAACTGCCTCTTTTTTTGGTTCTTATCTACTAATAAGTAACTTTAATAAAAATGATTGATTTGTCCTGTCAATACCCTCTTTTAGCCTATTTTTAAATACGAACAATCACGATATTTGAATAAAAATATCAGACAATATGGAAAATAAAGAATTAGACTTATATTTTAAGCGTATAGAAGCAGGAATACCAGATAAAAATATAGAAAAACTTGAACTTCTGAAAAAGATTCATCAGCTGCATCCAAAGCATATTACCTTTGAAAATCTGGAAACATTTACAGGGAAAACGCCTTCCTTAAAGGTCGATGTAATATTTAATAAATTGGTGACAAATCGCCGGGGAGGATATTGCTACGAACAGAATTTATTGTTTAAAAATGTCCTGGAAAGCTTAGGATTTACTATCAGAATGCATCTGGCTCGGGTAATGTGGGGTAGCAGGGATGGTTCCGGAACCGCCCGTTCACATATGATGCTCACTACAGAAATTGAAGGAATGCATTATCTGGCTGATGTTGGTTTTGGCTCGATGACGCTTACTGCACCCATCTTATTGAAACCTGATGTTGTACAGGAAACTCCTAACGGACAATTCAGGCTTGTCAATGAAAATGGTTTTTACAGGCTGGAAGTATTAAAAGAAGAATGGCTGCCTATCTATAAATTTTCACTGGAAGAAGCAGAATTTTCAGATCTGGAAATGGCGAACTGGTATATTGCAACCGGCCCGGATTCGGTATTTAAGAGGTTTTTAATGATTACCAGGGTGGATGAGGATGCCAGATATGCTCTTTTTAACAGTACATTTAATATCCGGTGGAATGACGGAAGAAAAGAAAGTTCGGATATTTCAGATAAGGATCAGTTAACTTCTATTTTGAAAACTTATTTTAATCTTCATGATCTTTCTGATGAACTATTGGAAATGACTTTTGAAAAGCTGAAAGATATGCAGGCAGAATTCAGTGTGCCCCAATAACCGGAGCATATCAGGAATGAATTTTTTTACATCAGTTTTAAACGGTCATAAAAAGCAGAATTTTTCACCGGAGCAATATTAAACTGAACTCCAAAAGTGATTCCTTTAAAATATTTCTCCTTGTGAATCGGAAATGCGTACCCTGTATTAAGGTACATAAAATTAAACAGGGAAAAGCCTATTCTGGGTTCTATTGAATATGGGTTTACCGATACGCCTATCAGCTGACTTTTAATATTGGTATAATATATATTGGCTTCCGGAAGGAATTTATCTTTATGGTGAACAGAAGTGTAAAGCATGGATGCTCCTGCAACCAGAGACTGTTCCCTGGCGGTATTGACTTTGAATTCCAGGCCGGACTGCAGAACATTTCTTCCCGTATAACGGTAAGCAATATTAAAGGAAGTCTTGTCCCATTGGGCATTTAATACTGTGGTGATGAAAATAAAAAAAAGAACAACATGTTTTTTCATATCCCTAATTTTAGTCTATCAAATGTACACGTTTTATTGACTCTTAAAAGCATAAGAAGCCGTGGAAATAAGGCAATACAAAAGGAATGGTTTAAAATCTTCAATTTTCCGTACCTTTGTGGCTAATTTTATATTCAATGCAACCCGGAAAAACCCAGACTTTAAAAATTTCAGATAAAAACAATTCAGGATGGATCCTGACGGATGAATCAGGTGAAAAAGCTTTTCTTCCAAAAGTATTTACCAGCGATGAAAAAGAAATCGGTGATGATGTTGAAGTTTTTGTCTATCAGGATGACGGTAAATTAAAAGCTACCACTGAAATTCCACTGGCTGAAGTAGGTGAGTATGCGGTAATGAGCTGTGTACAAAGTCTTCCGAGCGGAGCTTTTATGGATTGGGGAATCATTAAAGATCTTTTTATTCCTTATAAACAGCAGAAATCCAAAATTATTGAAGGTAAAAGATATCTGGTCTATCTTTACATAGATGAAGATCTGGAACTGATTACCGGGACTACAAAATTCAAAAGAAACCCACAGTATCAGGATCTTCCTTTCCAAAAAGGAGATAAAGTAGATTTACTCATGATGAATGAAAGTGAGCTGGGCTGGAATGTAGTGATCAATAAAAAATACATAGGGCTGATTTATGCTTCAGATGTATTTAAAAAGCTCTATCCATTATCCGAAGAAAGCGGTTATATCAAGGCTATCCGTGAAGACGGTAAAATTGATGTCTCCCTGCAGCCTGAAGGTTTTGAGAATATTGATGAATTCAGACAGAAAATCCTGACTAAGCTGGAAGAAAACTACGGGCTCCTTTATTTATCCGACAAGTCTTCACCTGAAGAGATCAAAGATGAGCTTCAGATGAGCAAAAAGAATTTCAAGAAAGCACTTGGAGGACTTTATAAAGATAAAATCGTGGAGATCTCTGAGGATAAAATAAGATTACTGTAAAATGTAAAATATGGGCTGTTATTAAGACAGCCTTTTTTATGGCTTTTTGTTAAGTTCAGCATAGGTTTCGGCGGCCCTTTGGGCCGCCGAAACCTATGCTGAACCCAAAACTTTCTACACAAATCTAATTTCCCATTAAATAAATTGAATTAAAAACATGATGTAAATCATAACAATTTTGTTTAATTATTTTGTTTAACAATTTTGTCAAAAACAGAATTTGATTTACATTTGCACAAAATTGTTTAACAATAATGTCAAATCAAGCGAAAAAAGACCAAACACAGGAATTGATCAAAGAGATAGCGAAGAATTTATTCTTTGTGAAAGGGAAATTTGATGCTACTACCCAGGAGATTGCGGATGAAGCCGGAGTAAACAGAACGCTTATTAATTATTATTTCCGTTCAAGAGACAATCTGATCCAGATCATTTTTGATGAAGCTCAGCGGGTAGAACAGGAAAAATCCAAGATCATTCAGAATGCAGATCTTCCTTTTAAAGTAAAGATCAGCAAATTTATAGAGGGAAGCCTTTCTACAAGCCTTCAGTATCCGTACCTGGAAACTTACATCGTTTCACAGATCAATAAAGGAAACTGCCATCAGAAAGAAATAGAGGAAGATGTACTAGAAACTCTTTATAAAGATATCGAAAAAGAGATGGAACTGGGAAATATTGAAAAAATGGCACCCGTTCAGTTTATCCTGAATATGGTTTCACTTCTTGTATTTCCGAGTGCTGTGAGACCTTTATTCATGGAGAATCTGATGATCAGTGATTCAGAATATGACCAGATAATCTCTGAAAGAAAAGAGATCATTATCAATATGCTTTTCAAAAATTAAAAAAATGTTAAAGTATTTTACGAAATGATTCGTCCTTTAGAAACAAAACATAGGCTAGAAAATTTAATTAAAAAAATAAACGAAGTATAAATTATGAAAAGAAAACGTATCACTGCTAAAAAGCTAAAAATTGGGATAGCTGCGGCGTTTATGATTTTCGGCTTTTCATCAGTATCTGCCCAGCAGCAGGTTTCTTTACAGGAAGCCATCAAGCAGGCCCTGCAGAATAAAGCAGAAGCCAAGAAAGCGGCCTTGCAGATCAAGAAAGCGGAGTATAAAATTGATGAAGCCAGAGCAGGAGCTTTACCACAGATCAGTGCCACGGCAGGTTTAACCTACAATCCGGTTATTCAGGAATCTTTACTTGAGTTCGGAGGCGAGAGAATCAGAGCCCAGCTGGGACAGCCATGGAGCTCAAGTGCAGTAGTGGAGCTAAGACAGGCTTTATTTGATCAAAGGGTTTTTACCGGTCTTAAGGCGGCAAAATCTACAAGAGAGTTCTATGTATTGAATGCCCAGCTGACCAATGAACAGATCATTGAAAATGTAGCTACAGCTTATTATCAGGTGTTTGTACAGGAAGAAAATCTCAAAACAGTAGAAGCGAGCTATGCCAATACCGAAAAAGTAAGAAACGTAATCAAAAGCCTTGTTGATAACGGACTGGCAAAATCCATTGATCTGGACCGTACAAACGTACAGCTTACCAATATCGGTTCCAACAAGCAGCAGCTGATTAATTCCGTTGAGCTTTCCAAAAATGCTTTAAAATTTTATATGGGAGTTCCGATCGGGACAGACATCGAGCTTGAAGAGAAAACCATCGAGCCAAAACCTGAACTGATCGCCAGTAACGTGAATCTTGACAACCGTACCGAACTTAAAGTTCTGACTAAAAACAGGGAACTTCTCCAGTTTAATAAAAAAGCAACAGAAGCTTATCTGTATCCTACAGTAAGCCTTACAGCCAATTACGGCTGGGCCGGTATGGGGAAAAAATTCCCTCTAACCAACGGATTGAATAACGGCGTTCTTTGGAGTGATTATTCAGCAATCGGGCTGAACATCAGTGTTCCGATCTTTACCGGAGGGGCAACGAAAGCTAAGATTCAGCAGGCTGAAATTGATATCCAGGATATCGATCAGGACATTCAGAAAACACAGCTGAGCCTGGATCTTGATCATAAAAATGCTGTTACCAATATGGAAAACGCCATTATCAATATTCAGAGCATGAAAGACAATGTAGAGCTTGCTGAAAGAGTTCAGAAAAATACACAGTCAAACTATCAGTATGGTCTGGCAACGCTTACCGAAGTACTGGATTCTGAAAACGCTTTAACGCAGGCAAAACAGAACTATTCAAATGCATTGCTGGATTACAAGCAGGCTGAGATCAAGTTAATTAAAGCTAAAGGGGAACTGAACACACTACAAAATTAATAATAAACTAAAATGAAAAAAACTTTAATATATATCATCGTAGCTGCGGTACTGGTAGGTCTGGCAGCATACAAGATTGCTGGTAACAAGGAAAAGCAGACTCAGGAGGTAAAAGAGGTAGCCAAGCAGGTAGATAAGATCAATGTAAACGTTGTTACCGTAAAAAGAGAAAATATTGACACGGATTATTCTGCCAATGGAACATTCCTTCCCAAGCAGGAAATGAATCAGTCTTCAGAGATTTCCGGACGTATCGTAAGCGTTCTGGTAAAAGAAGGCTCTAGAGTGGGAGCAGGGCAGGTTCTGGCAACCATCAAAAGAGATGCTATTGAGGTGGATGTAACCCAGGCTCAGAATAACCTTCAGAATGCCATTATGGACAATCAGCGTTACGAAAATGCATACAAAACCGGAGGGGTAACCAAGCAGCAGCTTGATAATTCAAGATTACAGCTTAAAAATATGCAGGCTGCCGTACGTGCTCAGGGCGTGAAAGTAAATGACACCAGCATCCGTGCGGGAATCAGCGGAACGATCAATAAAAAGATGGTGGAGCCGGGAACCGTGGTTTCTCCGGGAACCGCTATGTTTGAAATTGTAAACATTAACAGCCTGAAACTTTCCGTTTTAGTGGACGAAAGCCAGATCGGAAGAATTCAGTTAGGTCAGGAAGTTCCTATTAATGTAAATGTTTTACCGGAAGATTCTTTCGTAGGCAGAATTACCTTCATTGCTCCCAAAAGTGATGCTTCCCTGAACTTCCCGGTTGAAATTGAAGTACAGAACAAAGGAAATCTGAAAGCAGGGATGTACGCAACGGCTACATTTAAAACCAACAACGGAGCGGAAACCCAGAATATGCTGACGGTTCCTGCGGAAGCGTTCGTAAACGGGGTAAGTTCCGGGCAGTTATTCGTGGTTCAGAATGGTGTTGCGAAACTGATCAAAGTAACCATTGGAAAAGTATATGGTGACAAAGTTCAGGTATTAAGCGGACTGAATGGAGGAGAGCAGGTAGTAACGAGCGGACAGATCAACCTTGACAACGGTTCTAAGATAAACATTATAAAGTAGAAGGTTTATGAAGTTAGCAGAAATATCGATTAAAAGACCCTCGCTGGTAATTGTATTATTTACAATTCTGACGCTGGGAGGTATCCTGAGTTATTCACTCATGGGATACGAATTGATTCCGAAGTTTGAAACCAACATGGTAACCATTTCCACCGTGTATCCGGGAGCTTCTCCTGCCGAGGTGGAAACTTCCGTAACCCGGAAAATTGAAGATGCCGTGGGTTCCCTGGAAAACGTGAAGAAGGTGGAATCTTCCTCTTACGAAAGTTTGTCCGTAATCATGGTTCAGCTGAATGACGGAGCCGATGTGGATTATGCATTGAATGATGCTCAGAGAAAAGTAAATGCCATCCTTGCAGACCTTCCGGATGATGTGGACGCACCATCCCTGAACAAATTCTCACTGGATGACTTACCGATTATCACGATGAGTATTTCATCTGATAAACTGAACAGCAAAGACCTTTATGACCTTTTGGATAAAAAGATCGAACCTATTTTCTCCCGTGTAAACGGGGTAGCTCAGGTAGATCTTGTAGGGGGACAGGAAAGAGAGATCCAGGTGAATCTGGACGAGAAAAAACTGCAGGGATACGGACTGTCAATTGCAGACGTACAGCAGGCGATTCTTTCTTCCAACCTTGATTTCCCTACCGGAAGTTTGAAAACCAGATCAACAAAATCTACCATCAGACTTTCAGGAAAATATAAATCGACTCAGGAAATGAATAACCTGGTAGTTTCCAATAAAAACGGAGCTCAGGTTCGCTTATCTGATATTGCCACGGTTTTCGATTCCCAGAAAGATGCTGAAAAAGTAGCGAGATTCAATCAGTTTCCTACGATTTTGATGCAGGTGAAAAAGCAGTCGGATGCCAATGCAGTAGCAGTGTCTGAAAGTGTTCAGAAAACCATTGCAACGGTAGAGGCTGCCTATAAAGTACAGGGTGTAAAAGTAAAAGTGGTAAACGATACAACAGACTTTACCCTTGAATCAGCGAACCACGTTATTTTCGACTTATTCTTAGCGATTATCCTCGTGGCGATTGTGATGTTATTATTCCTTCACAGTATCAGAAACGCCTTCATCGTAATGGTTTCTATCCCGGCTTCACTGGTGGCTACGTTCATCGGAATGAATTTAATGGGATATACCCTGAACCTGATGAGCTTACTGGGGCTGTCGCTCGTGGTAGGTATCCTGGTGGATGACGCGATTGTGGTACTGGAAAACATCTACCGTCACATGGAGATGGGGAAAAGCAAGATCAGGGCAGCTTATGACGGGGCTTCTGAGATTGGATTTACCGTAGCAGCCATTACCCTGGTAATTGTGGTGGTATTCCTTCCGATTGCGATGAGTTCCGGTCTGGTAGCCAATATCCTGGCACAGTTCTGCGTCACGGTAGTTATTGCAACCCTGTTATCGTTATTGGCTTCATTTACCATTATTCCTTGGTTGTCATCAAGATTTGGTAAGCTTGAGCATTTAACAGGTAAAAACTGGTTCCAGAAATTCATCCTTTGGTTTGAAGGTTTAATTGACAGATTTACACACTGGATTACAGGAATCCTTGAATGGTGTCTGAAAACTACGTTAAGAAGAATTTCTACAGTAGTGATCACCTTCATCGTTCTGATCAGCTCATTCATGCTGGTGGCGTTCGGTTTCATTGGTGGAGAATTCTTCCCTCCGATTGACCGTGGACAGTTCCTTGTTCAAATGGAGTTATCAAAAGATGCAACCGTTGAAAAAACAAACCAGCTTACCTTAGACGTTGAGAAGTTTTTAAGAAATGATAAAGATGTTGTGGACCTTATCACCACCGTAGGACAGCAGTCTACAGGTTTTGGTGGAGCTCAGGCTACTACGTACCAGTCGGAGGTTCAGGTAAATTTAACAGATAAATCTGAGCGTTCTGAAAGTACAAACATCAAGGCTGCGAAAGTAAAAAGAGCTTTGGAAGAGAAATTCACAGGGGTTGAGTTTAAAACAGCACCAATCGGTATTATGGGAGCAGAAAATGCCCCGATTGAAATGGTGGTAACCGCTCCGGATAACGCAACTGCGGTAAAAGAAGCAACAAGAATCCTTGAATTACTGAAAAAAGTTCCGGGAGCAGTAGATGCTGAATTATCTACCGATACAGGTAACCCTGAAGTTCAGGTGAATATCGACAGAGATAAAATGGCTTCCCTAGGCCTGAATCTTTCAAGTGTAGGACAAACGATGCAGACGGCATTCAACGGAAATACAGACGGAAAATTCAGAGCAGGAGAGTACGAATATGATATCAACATCCGTTTCGGTGATGCGAACAGACAATCCATTGATGATGTGAAAAACCTGATGTTCACCAATCCTCAGGGTGAGCAGGTTCGTCTGAGCCAGTTTGCAGATGTAAAAATGGGTTCGGGACCGAGTTTGCTTGAACGTAGAGATAAATCTCCTTCTGTAAAAGTAAGAGCAAAAGCAGTAGGTAGACCTGTAGGGGACGTTGCCAATGAATGGGCCAACCAGTTCATGGACGGTAAAAACAAACCTGTAGGGGTAGATTACATCTGGAGCGGGGATATGGAAAACCAGCAGGAAGGTTTCGGTACTTTGGGTATTGCTTTATTAGCGGCTATCGTATTGGTATACCTGGTAATGGTTTCCCTGTATGACAGTTTCGTGTATCCGTTTGTGGTATTGTTCTCCATTCCGCTGGCGATGATCGGGGTAATGGTGATCCTGGCCTTGACGGCAAACTCACTGAACATCTTTACGATGCTGGGGATGATCATGTTGATTGGTCTTGTAGCGAAAAACGCGATCCTGATCGTCGACTTTACGAACGCCAGAAAAGAGGCCGGTGCCAATACACATGATGCATTGATTCAGGCCAACCACGCACGTCTTCGTCCGATCCTGATGACCACTATTGCGATGATCTTCGGTATGTTACCGATCGCATTGGCAACAGGAGCCGGAGCCGAGATGAACAAAGGTCTTGCATGGGTAGTTATCGGTGGTTTAACATCGTCTCTATTCCTGACCCTGATTATCGTACCTGTAGTATATTCCCTGTTTGACTCTATTCTACGCAGAATGGGTAAACATGAAAAAGTAGATTACGACGCCGAAATGAAGGCAGATTACGTACACAAAGAACTAAGTGAAGACGGATATACTCCTAAGCACGTAGACTAAATATTTTAACCTTAATTAGCCTAAAATCGCCTCAGAATTTCTGGGGCGATTTTTTAATTGATGGGATTAAAAGATTTAAAAATTAAAAAATTAAAAAATTAAAAAATTGAGAGATTAAGGGTAATATTATCCGGTTTCTTTGTTAGGATTCGCAAAGGCGCAAGGTTTAAAAATAAAATGTTTTTAAGGCGCGAGAAAATCAAGATTTTCAGCAAAGATAGATGAGTTGATTGCGGTTACTTCAATCATTGGATTGACGGCATTATACAATTTTATCGCAGATAAAATCCTTGCGCCTTAACAACATAAAATAAATAAAAATCTTGCGTCCTTGCGATATTCCAACTCTAAAAATAGAAGCTTAAATAATCTTTCTCTATTAAATATTGAACAGAACTTCAACGGGATTTTCATAATCTCTCAATTCCCAAATCTCTTAATCTAAAATAAAAAAGGCTTCCAGAACTGATCTGAAAGCCTTCATGTATTTTATATGGAAAAAATTAATCCGCCATAGCCTCGCCGGCCTTTCTGTAGATAAAACTTCCGTAGATATGTCTTCTTGCAAAACGGCTTGGTGAATCCGAATTAACCATTTTAATATACGTGTTTCTTGGAACACCAAGGTATTCGTACATATTTCCGTTCAGGTGCTGAATTTTCAAAACCGCTTTTTCAAGATAAAAATCCTGAATATTGGATTTTGTAATGGTTTCAGTATATTCCTCTTTGTATTTTTCCTGTGTCTCCGGATTGATGCTCACCAGAAAATGATAGGCTTCAATCACAGATTTGCTTTTTTCCTCTGCTTCAAGTTTTCCGGCTTCATCATTGATAAATTTATCAGGATGTGTGTCTTTCATCGTGTTCCTATAAATGGTTTTCAATTCCTTTAAAGTAACCGTTTTATCAACTTCAAGAAGCTTTCTGTATTCGCCTAATTTTTTCATAACTCTAGAATCCTTATTTCGGGGTGCAAAATTAAGGAATTTAATTTATAAAATCATAAGTTATTCATTATTAATTTATTTGGAAGTTGGAAGGGGGTAGAGGAAGTACCCAATTACTTGTTATTGTTTGTGATAAGATGTTTTATTCCATATGCCTGTCCCATCGCTTATGCCATGCCTCTATGGAATCCAGTTTAACGGGATCAGTTTTCCTGCCAAGATCATCAGTGACTTCTTTAAAATAATTCGCATTGTCATATTTTTTGAGCAGGAAATAAATCTGCTCATTCGACGCGAGATAATTTCCGGAGGAAGTGTATTTCGTCCGATAGGCAATATCTTTCATCAGATTTTTGGCATCTTCCGTTTTATACCAGATTGTTGCTTTGGTAAGGTCTTCAAATTCGAAAAAAATGTCATCTGCCCGGAAAGTATTCCCCTTTATCCGTTCGTCATAGAACTCTCTTAAAATTGGAAAATAAGACGGTTTCGGATGTTTTCCGATGTATTCTACGGTAAGATTCATATGAATAGAACCTTTGTCAAAAATATTTTTCTTCAGAAAATCTTTAATGATCAGGCTGTCTTCCGGTTTGTTGTAATTGGAAAAATAATTGAGGAGGGTATAGTCTCCCATATAATGATCGGCTCCCGTTGTGATCATTTTCCTGACAGAGGAGTAATATTTTGGATCCGGGTTTTTCTCATGATCAAGCATATACATAAAAACATAGCCGTCAAGATGTGTTTTATGTTCTATGTCTGTGAGAATGGCTTCAAACAGTTCTTTTTTCTGTTCTTTAGTAAAGATATTTTTTCTGCTTTCCCAGAAGAGCATAGCTTCAGGAACCGTCATTGCATTCAGGGTATCATAGCTGGTACTGATGATGGAAGTCTTCTTATTGTCAAGGTTTTTCATCAGGACATCGAAACATTCTTCAGGGTATTTTTCCAGCAGGATCTGAAAAAAATACAATGCAACCTCTGCGTTTTCATGAGAAGAAAGCCGTATGATATCTGTTTTAGAAAATTCATTCAATAGATTTTTTCTGAAGCTTTCGTCAAATCTGGATGTATCCTTTTTGCTGATCTTCTGAATGATGTCCTGCTGCTTTTCGCTGTAATTACACGATGAGAGAGAGAATAAAAGTACGAAAGATAGGATTGCAGGTATTTTCATTAAAGAAAATATTGATTTAATCATTATTACTTAAATTTTTAAGTTCATTAATATCTTCAATATCCTTTTTTCTTCCATTTGATCTTTTATCATCTATCAGATCATTCAGGCTGATAAAATACATATTTACACCACCAGACTGAACCGTTTTTTTTCTAAGGTCTGCAATTGAATAGCTGGTTTTGGACCGGATTTCAGGAAGAAGATCTAGAGTGAAATCAGCAAATTCCAGTTTAAAGTAAGATTTTTTTGGATTTGGATTTTTCTCTGACCTGTATTTTGTAACATCTTTTCCCAAATCTTCCAGGGCATTGATGATACTGAAATAATTTTCATAGCTTGGATTGTACCAGATATCAATATCTGGCTTTTCGGAAATACTGCCATCCATATTTGTAGATTGTCTGTAGTATCCATAATAAGCTACTGCAGTACCGCCTATAATCATATATTGTATGGAATGTTTTTCGAAAAGCTCACAAATAGATAGCAGGCTGGTTTTGAAATCATTTTCCATATAAAAACTAATTACTTTTTCTTATCGGAAGACTGTTGAAGAGACTTGATAAATATTTCGAATTTTTTGTGTTTTTTATCCGCAGAATCTTTATCCAGAGCTTCGTGTTCACTGGATTTAAGTTGTTTGAAAGATGAATATTTTTTAACTGTTTTCATTCTGGATAAAAAACGATTTGTTAAAGCTAAGTTACAAAATATATTGTCTGCTTTGAAAAGAAAAATTATATTGTCTCAATCTCCACCACCTTCCTGCCATAGTCTCCCAGATACTCCGTCAGAAGTTTTTCATAGACCTTATATCCGTCATCTACATTCGTGAAAATTACAATTCCGTCTTTTGTTTTGGGAAGAAGAAAAAAGATGGTCTGCACGCCCTGATCGGCACCACCATGAGATAGGGCAATCTAGCCATCACCTAAATCGTAGATCTCGAATCCCAGCCCGAAAGACTTTCTTTTTTTGGTCACTACTTGTCCGGTTTTCATTTCATTAAAAACCTGTTTGGAAAGTCCATCACCATTCATTATACTGATTAAAAACCGGCTGTAATCAGACACGGTTGTTATGAGGTCGTCGGCTGCATTGGCTGTAGATGTTTTAACGGTCGAATACATTTTTCCCTCTTTGTCATAGCCTTCTGAAAATCGCAATGCATCCTTTTTCTCATCCCAGAGATAAGACGTGTCTTTCATTTTTAACGGCTTAAATATAAGTTCTTTTGCAAGTTTGTCCAGAGTGGTATTGAATTTTTTTTCCATAGCCTTTCTCAGGTACTCAAAACCCTCTCCGGAATACTGATACTTTGTTCCGGGATCAAACTGGAAATTCAGTTTTTTATCGGGATTCATCCATCGCCAGTTGGGAAATCCAGTCTGGTGGCTGAGGACAAGCCTTGTGGTCAGTTTTTTATTTCGGGGATCCTGAGCAACATCGGGATCCGTCCAGTAATTACTGAGAGGTTCATCAAGATTCCATTTTTCCGAACTGACCAGTTTTAAAGCAACGATAGCCGTCACAGGCTTTGTGAGTGAAGCGACATTGAATAAAGTGTTTTCAGGTGCGGGACTTGTTCCATGAAGCGCTCCGTATATTTTTACTTTTTCGGTTTTTCCGTTTTTAATAATGCTGAGACCAACCATCGGAACTTTATTTTCCTTCATCCACTGCTCAAAAGCCTTGTCTTTATCAATCTTGGAGGTCTCGTTTGATGAATGCTGTTGCTGCTCACCTTGCTTTTTTTCTGTTTGTGCAGATGCAAAAGACATCATAAGACAAACGCTCAGGCATAGGATCGATTTTTTCATCGGTAAAAATAGTTTCATAATTAAGATAATGCCAAAACTACAACAAATTTCATACGATATATATTAATTTCTCTGCCCTATTTCGATGGACTATTCACAAAAAAAACAGCACCCAACCGGATACTGTCTCTATAATCTTTAAATTCTTAAATCTTAATTTTTAAATCAATCTTACGGCTCATCACATTCCTGCTTCAGCTTCGTAAAGATCTTATCAAATTTTTCATATAACGTAGGCTCCTTATTAGGATCCGGCCTGAAGCTTCCGTTGGCACAGTTATAAAAGCCTAAGCCAATAAGGTCAATCAGTGCATAATCATCTTTTTGAAGGTCATTGAGCTGATCATTAAACTTTGTCATTATTGATTGCGGATCAGAATTCTTTTTGCTCTTTTCCTGTGCAAACTTTTCCCAGGCATCATACATTTTCTGTTTGTCGGGAGAAGTTACTGCATCAATATATTGCTTGCAGGTACTGTAAAACTTACTGTTCCTCAGGGTTGAAGGATCTGAAAAAGCATTAAGTTCCTCTTTTTTCAGCTGATATTCGTTTTCAAAAACCTGAATGGTTTCCTGCTGGAGCTTTTTCCATTCCGGAAGATTGATGACTTTAAGGCTGTAAAGCTCTTTTTTCTTTTCCTGGTACTGCTTGTCCAGCTGCTGCAGGTATTGATTTTTATTTTTCCTGATCTTGTCAAGATCGGAAAGGTTAAAAACCATATGATTGTCGAAATGAACGCCGCTGTAGGTATACAGAAGTTTAAAAACACCGTCGATCTCTTCTTTTTTATACTTCTTAGGATCAAAATAGCCTTTATTATCACAACTGAAAGTCTGGTAATTGTACTGCACCAGATTGTTCGTTTTTTGTCCCCAGACTGTTACAGAGGTAACTATAGAAAGAATTAATATTATTTTCTTCATGAATTTTATGATTTGGATTTTCGTCTAAATAATTAAGGTCAAAAATACTTCTTTTGATGTAAGAATTAGAGTTTGTCAGTGTATTTTTAATGATATAATCTTAATAAACTACCCTACAGATATTTCACCTGATTATTTTTAATCACCTTATCTTCATTTCCGGCTTCATATGGGTTTCTATAAAATGTTTTTAAGACGTAAATACTGCAGCAGCATAATGGTTTTGGCGTCCTTAATTTCTCCATGATCCACCATATCCAGAGTCTTATCAAAAGAAAGTTCCAGAACCTCAATATTTTCTCCCTCTTCTTCCAGCCCACCGCCATTATTGATCTTCATATCAGGCGCATATTCTGCAATAAAAAAATGAAGAATCTCCGTTACGGAACCCGGTGACATATAGGCTTCAAATATTTTCTCCACTTTTGAGATTTTGTAGCCGGTTTCCTCTTCTGTTTCTCTTTTGATGCAGTCTTCAGGGTTGTCTTGGTCCAGAAGCCCGGCACATGCTTCGATGAGCATTCCCGCTGAATTTCCATTGATGAAAGTCGGAAGCCTGAACTGTCTGGTCAGGATCACAGTACCGGAAACTTTGTTGTAAAGCATAATGACGGCACCATTTCCCCTGTCGTAAGCTTCTCTGCTTTGGGTTTCTATGGTTCCGTCTTTCTTTTCAAGATGATAGGTGACTTTCTTCAGGGTGTACCAGTTATCAGAAAGGATTTCTGTGTCGATGATCTGTATGTCAGGATTATGCATTGGGAATATCTTCAATGTTATAGTATATGGTTAAGCCACGCTCCCGGGCTATTCTTACGTCTTCATCCGCACCTTTTGAAGCGCCTTCAATTCTGAGGACGGCATCACATTTTTCCAGAATGCGGTGGGCGATTGGGTATTGTATTTCCTGCCATGCCTCGTCCCCGATCCGGGTAGAACCTGCAAGATGGATTAGAGGGAGTGCCAGCCATTCTCCAATAACAGGAATATGACCTTTTCTGAAAACAGGAAGAGCCGCCGCTTCCAGTTTATCCAGATTCTGACGGATCAGTACCGGATCATCATTGGTGCCGCTTCTGTAAGGGCCTGCAATTAGTATAAGCATAATTTTTTTGAGTAAAATAATGGAATTATATTTCTTAAAAAAATAAGATAGTTTAAGAGTACTCCTATTTTTGTTTATTCGTTTTGATGCTGCTTAAAAACTCAGGGGTAATTCCAAGATAAGAAGCAATCTGTTTCTGTGTGACCCGTTCTGCAGCCAGTGGATATTTTCGGAGAAATGCATCATAGCGTTCTTCGGCTGTCAGCGAAAGATTTTCGATGGTTCTGAGCTGCTCCCTTATATAAGCATTCTGCATCATGATCCTGAAGAATCTTTCAAATTTTGGGACTTTACGATAAAGCTCATCCAGACTTTTTTTCTGTAACTGAAGCACAGTACTTTCTTCCAGCGCTTCAATCGTCAGCATGGCAGGTTTTTCATTAATAAAGCAAAACATATCCGTAATCCACCAGTCCGGAACAGCAAACATAATGGTAGACTCCTTTCCTGACGGATCCAGATAAAAAGCTCTGAGAATACCTGACTGTACAAAATTGATTTCCCTGCAAAGATCCCGCTGTTTAAGAATCAGTTCCTTCTTTTGAATGGTTTTCTCTTTTAACAATGAAAGGAAATAAGAGGTTTCATCTTTGTTGAGAGTAATATGACGGAATATATTTTTTAAAATTAAACTTTCGTCCATAGGATCAGGCTCTTAATAAATTTTCCAGTGCTTCTTTCAGGTCCGGATGTGTAAAACTAAATCCTGCTTTCTGTATTTTTTCTGAAGAAGCTCTTGAGCCTTCCAGCAAAGCATCTGCCAGTTCTCCAAAGATTAGCTTTAAAACAAATCCGGGAACATTAGGCATAAAAAGGGGCTTTTTCAGTACTTCTGCAATTTTCTTTGTCAGATTTTCATTGGTGGTATGCTGAGGAGAAACGGCATTGTACGCTCCGTCAATAGCTGGATTTTTTAAGGCTGTTTCGTAGATCGAACAGATATCGTTAATATGAATCCATGGCATATACTGTTTTCCGCTTCCTAAAGCTGAACCTACGCCGGCTCGTATAGTGGGAAGCATCTTTTTTAATGCGCCGTCTTCTTTGGACAAAACTACAGCTGTTCTTATTTTCACCACTCTTTCGGCAAGATTCTGTTCCTTAAAATCATCGGCCGCTCTTTCCCATAAAACCACTACCTCGCTGAGAAAATCATTTCCGGGCGGATCGTCCTCAGTATAGATTTCATTTGTGGTCACGGTTCCATAATAATTAATTCCCGAAGCAGAAATAAAAGATTTAAGTTTAATATTTTTCTTTCTTACAGTCTCTAAAAGAAGGGCAGCAGAATCTACGCGGCTGGAAATAAGTTCCTGTTTTCGTTCCTTAGTCCAGCGTTTTTCAGAAATATTGGCTCCGGCCAGATGAATAATGTGGGAAACATTATCTAAAGCGGCCTCATCAATTGTTCCGTTTTTAATGTCCCATTCAAAATCATGATCATGCTTTTTCTTTCTGGTGAGGAATCTTACCGTATATTCTTCCTTTATTTTTTCGGACAGCTTACGGGCAATCATACCCCCGGCGCCGGTTATCAGAACGATTTCTTTCATACTATTTTTTTAGAAATTATGGTGTCTGGTTTTTTACGATCAGGATAAAATCATCTTCAAGTATTTTATAGCCGTAATCATAGATGAATCTATATTCAGAGCCGTTTTTATATACTTTCAGGTTGGTAAAATAATCAAAATCAAACCCTAAAGTATCCATTCTTGACCTGGCTATTTTTGCTTTGCCGTCTGTATTCAGTTCCAGAAGGATTCGGTAATTCTTGCGCAGCTTGTTATTCACATTGCGCATGAGGTTGGTAGAATCCTTATTCTGCTTATTATTGTAGGCATTCCGGCAGGCGTCATTGCAGAATTTTTTATCTGACCTTCCTATAATTTTTTCGCCACATTCAAGACAGTTCATGTTTTTTATTTTTTCAGTTTGTGTGGATGGCTGTGTTTTTTCTTTAATAACCGTTTGAATCTGCTGTGGGAAGGGTAGCTTCTGTTCGGGGTGATATTATTGAAGAAAAGAGCAGCCAGTAAAAGAATAATACAACCTGTCAGAACAGGAGAAACAACATACCAATAGCCCAGTTCCGGAATTTTTCCTGTGGAGCTTACCGCAATCAGGGCTGTGGCTCCTCCGGGAGGATGAAGGGTCTTGGTATACTGCATCAGCACAATGGAAAATGCTACAGCCAAAGGGGCAGATAACCAGATAATATCAGGAACGATTTTATAAACGGTAACTCCGACTAGTGCGGAAATAACGTGTCCGCCAACTAAATTTCTGGGCTGGGCCAGGGGACTCTGGATGGCACCGTAGATCAGAACACTGGATGCCCCGAAAGATCCGATCAGGAATATATTTTCGGTGGCAGATAAGGAATGCGACTGGATAAATGCAATAATCCCTATTCCTACGAATGCTCCCAGAAATGACCAGAAATGTTCTTTGTAATCTACCAGGGTTTCTTTATAGATCACGTATTTGGATACTCTCAACGTTCGTTTAATAGTCTTCTTCATTAATCTTCTTTATTTGTTATAATTTGAATTAAATTTTTCACAAAAGGTTTTGTGTACATTCCGTCTTCATCATAATCCGGATCCAGGATGGTTATTTCTATTCCAAAACATAGCGGAGAGTGAATCAATGGGATCAGGATTTCATGAAGGTTTTTATAATCAATACCTTCCTCCATTCTACTGTCTACTGCGGGCATCAGTCCGTCTTTTAAAACATCGACGTCGAGGTGGATAAAGAATCCATCAAGGCTTTTCTCTTCAACCATTTTCAGGAAATCTGCTGCCGTTTTTCCAAAACCATTTTTCCGGAGATGAGGAAGATCAAAATAATGGATATCAGATTGAACGATCTGGTGTACATATTCCTCATCGTCCGTTTCCGCATTTCCGGCGCAGAAAATATTTTCCTCCAAAAAGTAAGGCTTAAGTCCCTGAATATTGGTTAATTTTTCATGCCCTGTTCCTGTAATAATGGCGAGGTCCATTCCTGCAGCAGCTGCGGTAGAGGAGAGATTTGGTGGGATAAAATCTGTATGTCCGTCCAGATAAAACAATCCGAAATTACCAAGCTTCTTTAAAGCCAGCGCTGAGCCGATCAGGATGCTGCAATCACCGCCCAGCATAATGTGTAATGCACCTTTCTGATGATTATTCAGGATAAGATCTGCCTGTTTTTGAGCATATTTAATAATTTCATCCGCATTTAAAACACCTGATGCCTTATCAAGCTCCATTTTATATTCCGGTGCATCGAGTCTGTAAACAGTACTGGGATTGATTTTTTTGTGAAAATCAAATTTCCTGAGCCAGTCCGGAAGTTTTTTTACACCAGGCTCAGATTCATGTTCTTTTTTCTTCAGTCCGAGATTGAGAGGAAACTCAAAGATGATGATATCCCTTTTCATACAGGATGTTTCCTCAAAGATACTGAATTATCCGGTTGCAAACGGATAAAATTATGCCTAATTATGTTGTCCAAAATCGTAATCCACAAGAACTGAAATAGAAAATTAAAAGAATAATAAAAAATGATTTAAAATTTTATCTGATAATAACAAAAACTAAGTTTTTATGAATTGATAGAAAAATAAATTAGTAGTTAATCTTTTGCGACTTTCATCCAATGATGCTGTTTTTTAGGTATTTATCCGGTTACAAACGATTACAAACGAATTTAAATAGTTTATAACCGACTAAGCTGCTGCGCTGTGACCATCTTTGCAACAGAGATTTGAGAAAGACAGTGAACGTCTCTTATCTGAATTATTAATCTTAAAAATTTTAAAGCTATGTCACTAAGAAACAAAGTAACATTAATTGGTTACACAGGAAAAGAAGTAGAAATGATGAACTTCGAAAACGGAAATGTAAAAGCAAGTGTGTCTTTAGCCACCAGCGACCATTACACCAATGCAAAAGGCGAAAAAGTGGAAGAGACCCAATGGCACAATCTGATTGCTTTCGGGAAAACGGCTGAGATCTTTCAGAAGTATGTTTCTAAAGGAAAAGAAATTGCAGTTGAAGGAAAGCTTACATATCGATCGTATGATGATAAGGATGGTGTTAAAAAGTATATAACAGAAATCAGAGTAGATGAGATCTTGCTTTTAGGAGGCAAATAATCTAAAAACACAAATGATGAAAGTAAAAGTTTTTAAAATCAGACTTCCCAAAGAATTTTTGTATAAAGATCAGAAGATGCTTGATGATTTCCTGGAAGTGAATGAAATTATAAAGGTGGAGACCGCTTTTGTAAATGATGAATGTTATTGGTCCGTCATCCTGTATTTTGAAGAACTGAAAACAGTTAAAAATACAGTGAAGGAACCAAAGGCAGTAAAATATTCTGCAGAACATGATGTTTTAAGCTCCGACGAAGAAAAAATTCTAAATGCCCTGAAGTATTGGAGATCTGAGAAGGCGAAAGAACAGAACCTCCCCACTTATTTCATTGCGAGCAACAAAGAACTCATGTCTGTGGCCAAGTACAAGCCTGTAAAGAAAGAAGAACTGCTGGATATTAAAGGTTTCGGAAAACATAAGATTGAAAATTATGGTGAAGAAATCCTTGAGATTCTTGAAAGTGTCTGATTTTCCCGATGAAACAATAACAATACATCGTAAGCTGGAGAAGATTGCTTCTTCAGCTTTTTATGTTTCGGAAAAGTCCTTTCAATTCCTTATTTTTGCAAGGCCTATTAATTGATCCAAACTTAAGTGTTCTTTTAAAGCATTTTTAGGATAAACTTCAATGTAACTTAAGTGGTTTACTTTTGTACCTCTTGAGGTTTAAAGCTTTGGATCTGTTTAAGGGCAATTAATTATTATTATCATTTATCAATTATAAAATGAAGCCAAGTTTAGCAAAAGGAACGAGAGATTTTACAGCACAGGAAGTTTCCAGAAGAAAATATATCATTAATATTTTACAGAATAATTTCGAATTATTTGGGTTTCAGCCACTGGAAACACCAAGCTTTGAAAATCTTTCTACATTAACGGGAAAGTATGGAGAAGAAGGTGATCGACTGATTTTTAAAATTTTAAATTCAGGAGAGTATGCATCAAAAGTAAATCAGGAAGATTGGGACAATAAAAACCATCAGAAACTTATCTCCCAGATCTCTGATAAAGCTCTACGTTATGATCTTACCGTGCCTTTTGCAAGATTTGTAGCAATGAATCATGGTAAACTAACTTTTCCATTCAAACGCTATCAAATTCAGCCGGTTTGGAGAGCAGACCGTCCCCAGAAAGGAAGATTCAGAGAGTTTTACCAATGCGATGCAGATGTGGTGGGAAGCGAAAGCCTGCTGCAGGAAGTAGATCTGGTTCAGCTGTATCTTAAATCATTCTCGGATCTTGGAATTCCTGTGACCATTCATATGAACAACAGAAAAATCCTTTCCGGTTTAGCGGAATATGCCGGTATTACAGATAAGCTGATTGATTTTACTGTGGCTTTGGACAAACTTGACAAAATTGGAAAAGAAGGGGTTGTAAAGGAGCTATTGGAAAGAGAAATATCCCAGGAATCCATTGATAAATTAGAATTTTTATTCAACCAGTCAGATGATGCACTGGAAAATCTGCTTCAGCTGAAAGAAAAATTTGCAGCCAGTGAAATTGGTCTGAAAGGAGTGGAAGAACTGGAGTTTGTTCTTACACAATCTTTGAACCTTGGAGTAGATATGCAGAATCTGGTGTTTAATATTACTTTAGCCAGAGGTTTAGATTATTATACAGGCGCTATCTTTGAGGTGAAAGCTGATGAGGTGGCTATGGGATCCATTGGTGGCGGCGGAAGATATGACAACCTTACGGAAGTTTTCGGAGTGAAAAATATTCCGGGAATCGGGATTTCATTTGGCTTAGACAGGGTATATCTGGTGATGGAAGAGCTTAATCTTTTCCCTGAAGAAGCTTCATCGAAAATAGAATACCTGTTTGCTAATTTCGGAGGAGAAGGTGTTACAGATGCTTTAAAACTGATTATGCAGCTAAGAGAAAAAGGAACTTCAGCCGAACTCTATCCCGAAAATGCGAAACTGAACAAACAGTTCACCTATGCAGAAAAGAAAGGGATTAAAAACCTGGTGTTCTTAGGTGAAGAAGAAGTTAAAAACGGAACAGTTACTTTTAAAGACCTTGAGGCAGGAGAACAAAAGACTCTTTCTCTGGAAGAGTTTTTAGACCTGTAAAAAATATTTTAGATTAATAATCCCGTTACAGAAGCTGTCTTTTGATGATTCAAAGCAGGCATTTGTAATGGGATTATTATTTTATAAGACTGCAATTCTTTGTTGTTTCCGTTTTATTTTTACTATTCAGAATAAACTTTTTATATTTTTTATCATTCCAAAAGAAAAAATAATTACATTTGTCCTAATTTTATATGTATGAACATACCAACAAAGAATTTTACCATTGATCATAAAAGTAAGTTACCTTTACATGTACAGGTTGAAGAGCTTTTTCGTTCGCTCATCAAAGTAGAACCTTACAATAAAGGTGCATTACTTCCAAAAGAAGTGGATCTCGCGAATCTTTGGGGTGTTTCAAGAAATACAATCCGGCAGGCAACCAATAAGCTGGAACACGAAGGACTGATTGTTCGGAAAAAAGGAATCGGAACCCGTGCTGCGGAAAAGAAAAGCTTGGTAACCGGATTGGACCATTGGTATAGTTTCACGAGAGAAATGCAGGAAAAGGGAGTTGAGGTGATTAATCTGCTTCTGAAAACAGAATCAGTCAGCTCAAATGAAACAATATTTAATTTTTTTGATTGTTCTCCGGCCAAAAAGATATTCAAACTCTCCAAATTAAAAGGAGAAAATGCCGAGGAACCTATCGTGTATTTCGAAAGTTATTTTCATCCAAGGATAGGACTAAGCAATAAAGATGATTTCAATATCCCTTTGTATACCATGCTGCAGGATCATCATGGGGTAGTGGTGCATCAGTCGAGGGAGAATATCAGTGCCTGCCAGGCAGGTACAGTGATAGGGAAGAAATTAAAAGTACCGGCCGGTTTTCCTGTATTAAAGCGGGAACGTTTTGTGTATGACATCAATGGAAAGGCGGTAGAATATAATATAGGATATTACAGGTCTGATAAATTCACCTATACCATTGAAATTGCCAAGTCTTCTGAAAGTTAGATTTCATTTTTATTTATATATGTTCAAACATTCTTACATAAAACTTAAAATATAAAACTTATGAGTAACCGGTTTTTCATTTTGTTATTGCTTTTCATTGTATCTGCTCAGCATATGTACGGGCAGAAAAAAGTCCCTTTTTTTGGTAAGATAGAATCTGTAAGCGGATATGCCCGTGAGATAAGCGGCGAAAATATCAGCTATTTTTCAGCATTTCCGGAACATGCCACTCAGGCCTTACTTACACGCACCACAGATGGAAACAAAATAATAGAATGGGAAACGGCTCCGGTACCTGTAAAAACTTCCGGCCCTTATGTTTATTTCAGCTGGCTGGTATCGCACTCTTCAGGAACCAGTGGGGGAGAACGTCATTTTGATCTTTCTATTAATGATCAAAAGGCACTTACCCTTACCACACAACCAGGCAATAAGCAGTCGGACTGGATTTCCAAAGCGGCTGACAGTACGGCTTTTGTATTTCATCAGACCAAAACAGACGGTTTAAAAGACTCTTATGGCATTGCTTATTTACGGATTCCGGTTAATAAAGTAAACCCAGGAAAACCTCTCCGTCTGAAACTGACAGGGCATGCACAAAACAGCAGGGATTGGTTTATGACCTACAAATTTACATTTCAGGAAAAAATGGATGCAGTACTCACACCGTTCATACTGAAAGATGGAAGACGGGTTATAACCCTTACCACACTTCATTTTGGAAAAGATCAAAAAATAACCGCTAAAGTGAATAATCAGGAAACCTATTCCTTTACAATGCCAGATGGGGTTAAAAGTTTTGAAATTCCGGTACCGGCAAAAGAAAGTTCCGTACAGTTGAGTGTGAGCTCGGGAAAGCAGCAACTTTACATAAAAACATTGGGGGTTGAGAAAGTAGTGCCGCGGACCCTGTACTTTATTCATCATTCACATACGGATGTAGGATATTCTCATTTACAGGCGGAAGTAGAAAAAATTCACACCAAAAATATTTACGATGCACTCAAAATGATTGAAGAAACCCGTAATCTGCCAGAGGAAGCCCGTTTCAAATGGAATGTAGAAGCCCTTTGGGATGTTGAAAACTTTATGCAGAAAGCAAGCCCTGAAGACATACAGTCTTTTGTAAAAGCTGTAAAAGAAGGAAGTATCGGACTATCGGCCATGTATGCCAATATTTTAACAGGATTGAGCCAGCCTGAGGAATTATTCCACTATACAGAATATGCACAAAAACTGGAAAAAAAATATGGTTTATCTGTTAAAAGTGCCATGATGTCTGACGTACCCGGCTTTGCATGGTCTTTAGTTCCTGCATTGGCTGCCTCCGGGGTAAAATATTTTTCCAGCGGCCCTAACTATCTGGGTAAAAGCAATCCTTATCTCGGAGACCGTGTTGGGCACTTTGTGAAAAACTGGGGCGATCGTCCGGTGTGGTGGGAATCACCTTCCGGTAAAGAAAAAATATTATTCTGGACGGCAGGAAGAGGCTATTCTTCATGGCATGGAGTTCATCCCGGTGATGTTTTTGAAAACGGACAGAAAAAAATTGCAGAATATCTGGAAGACCTTACCAGAACCAATTATCCTTATGAAATGGTGCAATGGCGTTACAATATTGTAGCGGATAACGGACCGATTGATCCGTCTGTGTCAAAATTTGTAGACGAATGGAACAAAAAATATGAATCTCCAAAAATTGTATTGAGTACCAATGAAAAAATGTTTGAAACCTTCGAGAAAAGGTATGGCAACCAGATTCCTACGGTAAAAGGGGATATCAGCCCTTATTGGGAGGATGGAGCGATGTCTACGGCGAAAGAGGAAGGGATTAACAGAAACAGCAGCCTTAAATTACAGCAGCTGACCACTCTTTACTCAATGATAGATCCGGGAAAATATAATGCCGATAAATTTTATGATGCCTGGAGAAATGTGATCCTTTTTCACGAGCATACCTGGGGGGCTTTCAACAGCATTACAGCCCCTGATCTTCCCTTCGTTACCGATCAGTGGAAAGTAAAGAAACAGTTTTCATTGGATGGAAATACTCTGGCTCATACGCTGGACGAAGATCTCTTAAAACCGATTACCGGTTCTTCCTCAAAAAGCATTGCCGTATTCAATACCTCATCGTGGGCTCGAAGCGGAGCTGTAACCATTTCCGATATGGCTGATGGAAATGCTGTTCAGGATTCGAAGGGTAATCAAATTCCGGTACAGAAACTTAGTGACGGGAAGGCCGTATTCATGGCATCAGATATTCCTCCGCTGGGTTCCGCTGTATATAAAGTGATTGGAAAAGAAGCAAAAGCTGCAAGCCCGTTCGTGATCTCAGATACCCGGGTATCCAATGGAAAAGTGACTGTAGAATGGGATGTCAATACAGGAAGCATTACAAAATTTACAGATAATACTACGATAAATCATGCAGGAAATTTCAATAACCAGGGATTGAACAGCTATTGGTATATACCGGGTTCAAACCCTGAAGAAGCAGTTTCCAGCACAAATGTTAAGGTCAGAGTATTGGAGAACGGGCCGGTTATGGCTAAAGTTTCTTTAACATCTGAAGCACCTGGTGCCCGCAAACTTGAAAGAATCATCACCCTGTTTGCCGGCAGTGATGAAGTATCCCTGGAAAATATTGTTGATAAGACATCGGTCAGAACCAAAGAATCTGTGCATTTTGGCTTTCCCTTTAATACCGAATTTAAGAATATAACAGTGGATGCGGGCTATGGGAATATGAAATATTTAACAGACCAGCTGCCCGGCTCCAATATGGATTACTGGTACAGCCGCCGCTGGCTGGATGCTTCTTCAGCGAAAAAAGGAATACAGTGGATGATGATTGAAACTCCGTTAATGGAAGCTTCCGCCATGATAGACGAAAGAATGGTGATTGACAGTGCCCACAAAAGATGGAAGGATAAAGGAGTATCAGGGACTACCAACTGGTTCAGCTATGCCATGAACAATTACTGGCATACCAATTACAAAGCAGATCAGGAAGGGCCTGTGCATTATCATTATGCACTTCGTCCGCATGATGGATTTAATTCTGTAGATAACGAAAAGTCGGCTGCTGCATTTACCCAGCCTTTGATTGCAGTGAGAGCCAATGAAAAAGTATCGGCAGGAAGTTTATTTAAAATGAGCAATGACAGGATGGTGGTGACAACCGTTACCCCGCAGGAAGACCGGAGTTTCCTGATCAGATTGTATAATCCGGACGAAAAAGAACAGATTAATACTTTTATATGGGAAAAACTGAAGCCGAATAAACTTATCAATTTAAAGACGGGAAAGGCTTTGTCAGTTAATGATAGTATAAGTGTAGCCGGGATGGATGTTGTGGAAATAAAAGTGATCCCGTAATCAGCTATAAATTTAAATCAAAGCGATGTCGAAACCAGCTATTGTCATAGACATGGGAGGAACCCGGATTAAAATAGGAGTTGTAAAGGACAGTGTAATACTGGCTTCGGCCTCCATCGATGCAGATTCCGGGAATGGATTGAGAAACAGGCTTCCCTACATGGAAAAGACGGTGAAAGACCTTATGAATGAGCATAAACTTACTCCTGAAGATATGGCCGGATTAGGAATTGCTTCCCCGGGGATCATCGACAGCAATGAGAAGAAAATACTTTCCATAGACAAAAAATTTGGTGATGCTCCGGAAATTGATCTGGAAGAGTGGTGCCGGAAAGCGTTTGGCCTTCCTTTTTGCATAGAAAATGATGCCCGTGCCGCCCTCTTGGGAGAATGGAAATATGGAAGAGCAAAAAATTATGACAATGCTGTTTTAATGACGTTGGGAACCGGAGTAGGAAGTGCGGCTGTGATGGAAGGGCATCTTCTGAGAGGAAAACATTTTACAGCAGGAATACTGGGTGGGCATTTCATAATCAATTATAAAGGAGAAACCTGCAACTGTGGCAATAAAGGCTGTGTAGAAACCGAAGCCTCTACATGGAAACTTCCTTCCATCGCAAAGGAATACAGTAGTTTTTCCGATAGTAAAATTGCTCATGTATCCCCGATAGACTACGAGCTTATTTTTAAACTGGCAGGAGAAGGAGATTTTACAGCTATGGAAATACGGGAGCAAAGCTTGCAAGCCTGGACTGCTTGTGCCATTAATCTCATTCATGCGTATGATCCGGAAATATTGGTACTTACCGGAGGTATTATGGCAAGCAGTTCTTATATCATTCCTTACATCAGACAGCAAGTTGAAAACCATGCATGGACACCTTGGGGGAAAGTGAAAATTGAAGAAGCTGAATTTCCTGCCTCTGCGGCTCTGCATGGAATGGCTTATATGGTAAATAGCTCCGAATAAATGTTAACAAGGACAAAAATCAAAGTTTTTTTAAAGCTAATGTGCACTTTATCAGCAGCAGAATTTTAAACTAAAAAGACTTAAGTGTTAAACAACAGAGAATTAATGAAATCGAATTACAATAAATTTCCGGTCATTCCAATCAATGGTCACAGCTGTACAGCAGGCTGGGAAAATATCATCAGTACATGCAAAGACTACAATCATCGGGTCATAGCTATAGAATGCTATCCGGGAGTTTATGAGGACGAAATTACTTCTCAGATACAATTGCTGCTAAATCCTGAACTGATAATCAATACGGCAGAGGCAATGAAGTCAGAAGTTGAAATTACTACACTGGTCCAGCCTTATGTCACCGACGATCCTGTTTTCGGGTATATGAGCTCTCTTGAACTGGAAGATTATTTTGATGAAATAAAGATATCTGAGCTGAAAAACATAATGAAGGCTGTTGACGGGTGTGTAGCAATCATCGGGCCGGGAGCGCTTTTACTGAACCATCAGCCGGATTTAATCCTTTATGCGGATATGCCGCGTTGGGAAATACAGATGCGTTACCGGAATAATACAGCATCTAATCTCGGAAAAACAAACAATACAGATCCGTTCTCCTACCAATATAAGCATGCCTATTTTGTGGATTGGCGCGTCTCTGACCGCTATAAAAAAAGGATACTGAAAACCTGCGATTTCATATTGGATACCACTAAACCCGGTCATCCTAAAATGATCACGGTGGATGCACTGTATGATGCACTGGAGCAAATCGTAACTAGACCATTCCGGGTTGTTCCGTTCTTCGATCCGGGACCTTGGGGAGGGCAATGGCTTAAAGAAATTTGTGACCTGGACAGAAGCGTACAGAATTTTGCCTGGGGCTTCGACTGCGTTCCGGAAGAGAATAGTTTGCTGCTGGGCTTTGGAGATGAAGTAATGGAAATACCATCCTCCAACCTGGTCTTTTTTCAGTCTGAAGCCTTACTGGGAAAAAAGGTGTACGAAGGTTTCGGGGATGAATTTCCCATCCGTTTCGATTTTCTGGATACCATGGAGGGCGGCAATCTGAGCCTTCAGGTTCATCCTTTGAAAGAATATATCAGGGAAAAATTCGGGATGTCTTACACTCAGGATGAGAGCTACTATATTCTGGATGCTGGAAAAGATGCTTTTGTATATCTTGGACTTAAAGATCATGTACAACCTGAAATGATGATGAAAGATCTGGAACGTGCACAGGCTGGTCAGATAGCTTTTGAAGCAGAAAAATATGTAGAGAAATGGCCCGTCCGGAAACATGACCATGTATCCATACCTGCAGGAACGGTTCACTGTTCTGGAGCTGATTCCGTGGTGCTGGAAATAAGCGCTACCCCTTACATTTTTACTTTTAAATTGTGGGACTGGGGACGTATGGGACTGGATGGACAGCCGCGCCCTATATCACTGGAACACGGCAGAAATAATATCCAATGGAACCGTGATTCTTCATGGACAAAGGAAAATATCCTTCAATTGACGGTTTCCGTAGCAGAAGGAGACGGCTGGCGCGAAGAACGTACGGGACTGGATGCCTGGTCATTTATGGAAACCCGCAGACATTGGTTTACTAAAAAAGTGATTCATCATACGCAGGGTATTGTGAATGTTTTAAATCTTGTGGAAGGAAGGGAGGTCATTATAGAAAGCCCGGATAACAGTTTCGAGCCTTATATTGTCAGTTATGCTGAAACGTTTATCATCCCGGCTTGTGTCGGGGCCTATACTATTACTCCTTATGGCGAAAGTGAAGGCAAAGAATGTGCAACTATAAAAGCAAGCGTCCGTCCGGAAATGATTGCCGGTAAAATTTTAAACAACTGATATGAAACAGACTGGAAAATCAAATATGATCTATAAGGCCGTGCTGGTAGCATCAGTCGGTGGTTTACTGTTCGGCTACGATACAGCTGTTATTTCCGGCACAATTGGCTTTATGCGCACGTATTATCATCTGTCTGATGTAATGACAGGCTGGGCGGCTTCCTGCGCCTTATTGGGATGTCTTGCCGGTGCGATGTTCTCCGGAAAACTGAGTGACAGGATAGGACGGAAAAAAGTATTAATGATCTCTGCATTGTTGTTCACGGTTTCTTCTTTCGGAACGGCATTGGCTCCGGATCTTTCATTTTTTGTGATATTCAGGATTATTGGCGGAATGGGAATCGGGATTGCTTCCATACTTTCGCCTATGTATATTTCGGAAATGGCTCCTGCAGAGATTCGGGGGAGGCTGGTTTCAATCTTTCAGCTTGGTATTGTCACCGGAATTTTGGTGATTTATTTTGTGAATGCCTATATTGCAGGAATCTATGACGAAAACTGGAATGTTTCCCATGGCTGGAGATGGATGTTCGGTTCGGGAATTATTCCTTCCGTATTTTTTCTGTTGCTGCTTTTTACAGTCCCGGAAAGCCCGCGCTGGCTGGTTCGGCAGAAAAGATATTCTGATGCGTTCAGGATTCTCAATCTCATTCATGGGAATCAGAAAGGAAATGAGGAGCTTATTTCTATCAGACAATCACTGGAGGATACAACCCCTTTTTCATGGTCAAATCTGAATAATGTAAAATTGAGGAAACCGTTGATCATAGGTATTCTGCTGGCGGTTTTTTCACAGATCACGGGGATCAATGCCATTATGTACTATGCTCCCGAGATCTTTAAATCAACAGGGGTAGGATCGGGATCTGCTCTTTTCCAGACGATCATTATAGGAATTATTAACGTGATCTTTACTTTTGTGGCCATAAAATATGTGGATCGCTGGGGAAGAAAAACATTATTGCTGTACGGGATCACAGGAATGATTATCTGTCTGGGGATTGTGGGCTATGCTTTTTATCTGAACCAGAACGGATACATCATTCTCATTGCCATTCTCGGATATATTGCCAGTTTTGCGATGTCGCTGGGCCCGCTTACTTTTGTGGTCATCTCAGAAATTTTTCCTACCAAAGCACGCGGAACCGCAATGTCTGTCGCTACTTTTTTCCTGTGGCTAGCTGTTTTTGCGGTTTCACAAACTTTTCCTGTCATGATGGGTTCTATGGGTACTGCCAACACATTCTGGATATACATGTTTGCTGCAATTATAGCGTTGATTTTCGTGTGGAAAAAAGTCCCTGAAACCAAAGGCAAAAGTCTTGAGAAGATAGAAGAGGACTGGTGCAGAAAATAGGACTATAACTTTTGTTTTTCTTTGTAGTAAAAATGTTTTAAGAAATCAGTCATTTCAAATTGTAAAAATTACTTATTTTTAAAACAAATATTAAATGTGTACTCCATAAACAGGATTTATCCCGTCTATGTGATCAAATAGAAACATATAACCATGATGAACACTCAATGTGCTTTGTGCGGAACCCCGCTTACTTCCATGGATACGCTGCTGGGTGAAAATAAACTTTCAGATGGGGGAAGCCTGTGTAATGCATGTCTGGATAAACTGAGCAGTACCCATCAGGAGCTGCTTTATAATCTGCATTCATTCAGCATCAGTGATATTAAAAATCTTAAGGTAGGAAATACGGCACCGGAAGCAGCGCTGTCACGGGAAGAGGAAAACGAGGTAAAAAGCTTGTCCACATTCAGTAATCCTGATGAAATGCCTCATGATCTTTATAAAAAAAGACTGAAAGAGATCAAATACCAACTGGCACAGGTGGGAGCCAATCTTTCCATGTTTACAAAAGGGGAGATCAAAGAATTGCCCCGTATTCTGGCTGTGGATGAAGTGATTCTAGCTGCAACAGATGCCCAGTTTCTGAAAACGGTAGATGCAGGGATGCTTCTGGTAACCCCAAAACGGATGATTTCTGTTTCAAAAGCGATGTTTTCGCCGGTAAAAGTGAATGAATACCTCAATGAAAATATCACTGCAGTAAGCTATGTAGATCATCAGCTGTCACCGATTATTAAAATACATACCGAAGGCAAAACGGTTGATTTTGAATGTTTTTTTGACAGGCTGGATGCAGAACGGTTTTACGGATTTATCCAGAAAATCTATAATCAGGAAGAGGCTCAAAAAAAAGTACAGGAAGCAAAAGAAGCGACATCGGATCTTATTTTGGACCAGTTGGAAAAGTTGGGAAAATTGAGGGAAAACGGAATCCTGACCCATGAAGAATTTACAGAGCAAAAAAAGAAACTTCTGGATCAGCTTTCCTAATAAACAGAAACCCATGAAAGAAGCAACAACTCATGAGATTGTCGGGAAATGGCTGAAGGCCTGGTCACTATCAAGACAGGTTTCGCTTCCCGTGGAATATAAATCCGGTTTCAAAGTAGATGTAGGAGACGAAAAGCAAAAAGCCAGGTATGTGTTTTCAGAACTGAATGACGATTTTCTGGAGCTCTCCCAACAGATCGATGAGCCCTGGGTTTATCTTAAAGTATGCATCTCTCATGATCAGGTACAAAACGTGGTTCCCCGGAAATGGGACATACAGCCTCCCGGATATATGATGAAATGCTCCGGCCCAATGAAAAGTCCGGGCAGAAAGCTTGCTGACGTTTATCATCTGGAGTATGAAAAATACAATGCTGCAACCCTTGTAAAGATCATCGCTGAAAACGGCGAAACGGCTTCTTCCGGTTACATTGTGCTTATGGATGATCTTGCTGTATATGACAGGATTATCACAGACGAAAAACACCAGAGAAAAGGGCTGGGTTCCTTTTTAATGCTGGAACTTGAAAAAATAGCATTGGCTCAGGGAATTTCCAATCATTTACTGGTGGCAACAGAAGAAGGAAAAGCATTGTACGAATCCTTAGGATGGGAATTTTACAGCCATTATACATCAATAGTAATTTCAAAGTAGATTAAATTTAAACCGGATTTAAAAAAATTCAGGAAGAAATGGTAATTTAGGTACCTAAACTATTGCTATGAGTGAAATGTCAAGACTCGATGAAATAAAAGAAGAACTCGAAAAACTGGATATCAGTCCTACTATTTTTGCAAGAAAGGAAATCCGTGAACTTCCCGAAATCCTTTCCAGAACTGAAAAGATTATTTATCTGGTGGAAGGCAGGAATAAAACCACCAACCATCATATTGTTCTGGTTGCAACCGACAGACGCCTGATTTTTGTAGATAAAGAATTTATGTACGGATTAAAAGTGGAAGATTTTTCCTATGATAAAGTCAGTTCCATACAGTATGAAACCTCATTGATGCTGGGTTCCATAGATGTTCATGTATCAGATAATATTGTGGAGATCGACGGGGTTGGAAAATATGAGGCAGAACTCTTCTGTGAAAGAGTCAGGGACTTTATGGCCCGCCCAAAAGATTACATTCAGAATATACCCGAACCTACCGTTTTAGATCAGCTGGAACAACTGGGAAGATTAAAGGAAAGCGGAGTGTTAAGCGAAGAAGAATTTAATGAACAGAAGAGAAAACTGCTAGATCAGTAAATCGAAAATGAAGCCCTTGCATTTGTTGTTAACACTCATAATGGCCTGTTCCTGTACCAACCAAAAGAAAAACGACGCTTATATAAAAGAAACTGATCATCAGGTTCATTTACTTGATTCCGGCATCAGATTAAAAAAGGAAACCATCATATCAGGGATTGGAGACGGAGAGAATGACAGAACAGTATTCACTGTAAGTCTGATTTATAATCCCGGACAGCCGGAATATATAAAAATTGAGAAAAAAATTGACGCTGATTATACCTACAACAATCAGTTTTATTACATCAACCAAAAACTGGTTAAAGCGAAAATAAATAGAAAAAGTAATACAAATTCTGAAGCAGACTATTCAGCGGAATACTATCTGCAACGGAATTCATGCATTAAAACAATTAATGAAGACCCGGAGAAATCTGACTGCCGTAAAATAAAAGCCGATTCAGAAACTGCTCTTCTGGACGTATTTCCTTTACTTCCGGGAAAATTAAAATAATAAACAGACCATCATGGAAAATTATCTTGAAATCAATAAAAACTCCTGGAACGCCAAAGTAGATCCGCATCTGAAGTCAGATTTCTATTTTGTAGATGAATTCCTTAAGGGACGAAGCTCACTGAACTCAATAGAACTCGACCTGCTGGGAGATATAAAAGGGAAAACCATTTTGCACCTGCAGTGCCATTTCGGGCAGGATTCTATTTCACTCTCAAGAATGGGAGCAGATGTTACGGGAGTGGATCTCTCTGATAAGGCGATTGAAACCGCAAAAGATCTCGCCCGGAAATGCGGAACAGATACAAATTTTATCTGTTCAGATGTGTACAGCCTGCCGGATATTCTGGATCAGAAATTTGATATAGTGTATACCAGTTACGGAGTCGTGGGATGGCTTCCTGATCTGGACAAATGGGCAGGAGTGATCAGCCATTTTCTAAAGCCGGGCGGAAGGCTTGTCATGGCAGAATTCCACCCTGTAGTCTGGATGTTTGATGATGATTTTACGAAGGTGGCCTATAATTATTTTAATGAAAAACCGATTGTGGAAACCTATGAAGGCACGTATGCAGACCAGTCTGCGGATATTGTCCAGGAATATGTGATGTGGAACCATTCCTTAGCAGAGGTTCTCCAGAATCTGATCAGCCATGGAATAGAGCTGGAAGTATTCCGGGAATTCGACTGGTCACCATATCCCTGTTTCCGTCACGTAGACGAATTTGAAAAAGGAAAGTGGAGAATTCCGCAATTTGGAAATAAAATCCCGATGGTATATGCTTTGGTAGGTAAGAAAAAATAAAAGGCAGGAAGAGGGAAGAAGGGAGCTGGAAGCTACTACCAGGCGTTAATAGTAAAACCCAGCTTTAAAATTGCATGATGTATTTTAAAGAAATTAATAAAACTTTCCTTAATCAAATCAATCGAAGATTGATGCTCCTTTGCTCTCTTTAGAATATACAGTACAAGAATCAGCCTTTGCGTGAAAAAAATAAAAGCATTCACAAATAAAAAAAGTCATCACAATCCTGAGACTGTGATGACTTTCTATATATGAATGTTAAAAAAAAACTAACCTGATTTTAGCTTACTGAATCTTCAGCTTTTGTTTTAGCTTCATCTACTTTGTTCTGAACCTGGGAAGCCACTTCATTCGCTTTATTTTTCATATCATTTCCCCATTTATTCAGATTGTCTTTAGCCGTATTGATTTTATCTTTTACTGCCTGCTTTTCTTCAGGAGTGGAATTTTTGTATTTCCAATATGCTAAAGCACCAATACCTAATAGAGCTAATAAACCTTTTGCTTTGTTTCCCATGATTTCTATTTTTTAAAATTGTGTATTAAAATTTGTTACTGGTAAACATGTAAAATGCGTGCCAAAAAATTAGGACACCATGATAAAAAAATGTTAAAATTATGAAAAGACCTTAAATTCTTCACCATCAAAACTTGCAAATACCATCGTAGGATAAGAATCCTGATGATACATATTTCCGTCTTTGTCAATGGCAATAGCGCCTGCAAATCCGTCGATGGTTTTCAGTTCCTCAAAAGTCTTGTTAAAGGCCTGTTCAAGGCTCATCCCATCAGTGGTTCTGGTGACAATCTTGGCGGCTGTCGCATTGCTTACAATATCTTCTCCTACGCCTGTACAGCTTACGGCACAGATGGCGTTGGCATAATTTCCCGCCACCGTGGCTGAATCTGAAATTCTTCCGGGAATCTCAAATCCTTTTCCGCCGGTAGAAGTGGCTACAGCCAGTTTTCCGTCTTTATCAAGTGCCACACAGCCTACGGTACCTTTTCCTCCGTTAGCTATTTTGGCTTCATATTCTTTTCTTCTTTGGGGAATTTCAGTGGAGAAATTTTCGAAACCGTGCTCAGAAGCATAGATTTTCGCTCCTTTTCCTCCTAAAACGCGGTCATCTTCCCCAATCAATTCTTTGGCCACCAAAATTGGATTTTTCACCTCCTGAAGATTGATTACTCCACTCAGTTTCTGGGTTTCACCATCCATAATGGCCGCACTCATCCGGATCACGCCGTCACTTTGGATCTGCGAACCTATTCCTGCATTGTACAGCGGATCGTCTTCCAGCAAAGAAACAGCATAAGCAGCAGTCTCAAATGCAGAATGATTCTGAAGATATTCAAAAGCCTTTTGGGCAATCTGTTTCAGGGAATTCTGTTTGGCAGTTTTTACTTCATGGCTCTGATCACTTTCAGAGAAGAAACCGCCGTGGATGATTATTTTCATAGTTTGTATCTGTCAATTGTGAAAAATCAATGATCAATTTTAAAGATAAGGATAAAAATTTCAGATGGTGAAATGCCTGTTCAATAATTGACTATTGACTATTCACCATTCACATTATTTATCCTGCGGTATCGGGTTAAACTGCGAGTTTTCGATCGTAAGTTTTTTCGTGGTAAGATCATAATGATCATTCATAGACATCACATGAACCGTAAGATTATCAATGGAAATAGGTTCTCCTAGATTGATATTGGTAAGATTGGTATCTTTAATGAATCTTCCGTCTACCAGGATGACAAGGCCGGATCCTACTGCAGTCATCACATCATTGTGGATGAAAAGTCCGGTATCTTCACCAAGTCCTATCCCTAAGGTTCTCGGATTGTTCACAACAGCCTGGAAAAGTCTCCCGATTCTTCCTCTCTGTACAAAGTGGGTATCAATAATTACATTGTCGATAAGTCCAAGACCCTGGGTGGTTTTTATTTCACCTTTTAAAAGAGACTCCGAGCTGCTTCCCTGATAGATCATATTTTCAGAAGCCGCAGCAGCACCGGCAGAAGTTCCGGAGTATATAAAGTCCTGTTCCTGGTATTTCAGTAAAATAGTATCGTGGAATCTTGTACCGCCAAGGATAGACGTTAGCCTTAGCTGGTCCCCTCCAGTGAACATCACTACATCAGCGGCATTGGCTCTTGCGGCCATGGCATCAGAATTGGCTTCATCCCGGTTGTGGATATCAATGATATTTACATTTTTGGCTCCTAAAAATTCAAATGCTTTTTTATATTCCGTCCCTACAATTTGTGGGATTTGTGAGGCTGTGGTAACAATTTCGATGACAGAGTTCTCCTTGTGCTTGGATTCGTTTATGATCTTTCGCAAGATCCCTCTTTCAAAAAAGTTAAGATTTTTTTCAATATTCTGGTCGAAATCGGTTTCTGCAAAGCTTCCTTTGTTTACAGCGCCTCCGATAATAATAAGTTTTCCAACGGGTTTCATCATAGTGCACAAATTTAAAAAATAATTAACATTTAGCGAAATTCATAGCACATTTTAAATTGATTTTTAATGTTTTAGGATTGTTAATTTTTTCTTATTTTTTCTTGAGAAATCTTTAAGCGTGGTATAGTTTCGTTTAGGCTTTTACATTATCTTTGATTTCTGAAGGAGTTATTGTTAACAGATAAAAATACAAATAGATTATGAAAATTGAGAAGATACAGGCACTGCGCGGCCCGAATATCTGGAGTATCAGAAGGAAGAAGCTGATTCAGATGAGGTTGGATCTTGAGGAAATGGAAAATTATCCTACCAATAAGATCGACGGGTTTAGGGAAAGGATTGAAAAACTGATCCCATCTTTATTTACTCATAGATGCTCAGAGGGAGTGGAAGGAGGTTTTTTTCACCGGATTGAAACAGGAACCTGGATGGGACATGTCATAGAACATATCGCCCTGGAAATACAGACCCTGGCCGGAATGGATGTCGGATTCGGAAGAACGCGTGAAACAAAGTCGCCAGGTGTTTATAATGTAGTTTTTAATTATATTGAAGAAAATGCGGGAATTTATGCTGCGGAAGAATCTGTAAAAATTGCCCAGGCTTTAATTGAAGATAAAGAATATGATCTGAATGCCTGTATCCAGAAGCTAAAGGAGATCAGGGAGCGCGTACGTCTTGGTCCTTCTACGGGAAGTATTGTAGAAGAAGCTGTTTCAAGAAAAATCCCATGGATAAGACTGGGAACAAATTCCCTGGTACAGTTGGGTTATGGGGTAAATCAGCAGCGTTTTCAGGCTACCATAACCGGAAAAACAAGTTCTATTGCCGTAGATATTGCCTGTAATAAAGAATTAACCAAAAAAATGCTTCACGATGCGGCAATCCCTGTTCCGGTAGGCGATCTTGTAGTGGATGAAGAAGGCTTAAACGGAGTGATCAGAAAAATAGGTTATCCGATTGTTTTAAAACCACTGGACGGGAACCATGGAAAAGGCTCATCCATCAATGTTAATAATTGGGAAGCTGCAAAATTAGGTCTGGAACATGCCCAGAAATATTCCAAAAAAGTAATTGTAGAAAAATACATCACAGGATATGATTTCAGGGTACTGGTGATTAATAATAAAATGGTTGCTGCGGCAAGAAGAGTACCAGCCCACGTAGTAGGAGATGGTGAATTGAATCTTCAGGAGCTAATTGACAAAGAAAATAAAGATCCGAGAAGAGGCTATGGCCACGAAAACGTTCTTACGGAAATAGAGGTGGATAAAGATACGCTGGAGCTTCTTGACAAGCTGCAGTATACACTTGAAACAGTACCCCAGAAAGGAGAAGTGGTGTATCTGAAATCTACAGCCAACCTATCTACCGGAGGAACCTCCATTGATGTTACGGACATGGTACACCCGGAGAATATCACCATGGCAGAAAGGGTTTCCAAAATTATAGGTCTGGATGTCTGCGGTATCGATATTATGGCTGAAAACCTTACCCAGCCGCTGAAAGAAAGTGGCGCTGCCATTATAGAAGTGAATGCTGCACCGGGATTCAGAATGCACCTGGCCCCAAGCGAAGGTCTTCCGAGAAACGTAGCGGCTCCGGTAGTGGATATGCTGTATCCTCCGGGAAAACCTTGTACCATCCCGATTATTGCGGTAACCGGAACCAATGGAAAAACAACAACTACGCGACTGATCTCACATATTGTAAAAAGCAACGGCTACAGAGTAGGCTTCACTACTTCCGACGGGATTTATATCCAGAATACGATGCTTTCCAAAGGAGATACTACCGGACCGCTTTCTGCTGAATTCGTCTTAAAAGATCCTACCGTTGAATTTGCCGTTCTGGAAACTGCCAGAGGAGGGATTCTGCGTTCGGGATTAGGATATTCACAGTGTGATATCGGGGTTTTGACTAATATTGAAGAAGATCATTTGGGACTGAATGATATTCATAATCTGAAAGACCTTACGAAGGTAAAAAGAGTGGTTCTGGACAGTGTAAAGAAAAACGGCTGGAGCGTTCTGAATGCAGACAACGAATATTCTATGAAGATCATTAATGATCTTGACAGTAATGTTGCAATCTTCAGTATGGATGAGAACAATCCGCATATCGTAAAATTTGCCAAAGAAGGAAAGATCACCTGTGTGTACGAAGAGGGTTTTGTAACCATCAAGAAAGGTGACTGGAAAATCAGGATCGGAAAAGCCAAAGATTTCCCTATTACAATGGAAGGCAAAGCCAGATTTATGATCGAGAATGTGCTGGCAGCAAGTTTGGCGAGTTATCTGTATGGCTTTGGAATTGAAGATATTTCCAACTCTTTGAGAACTTTCATTCCAAGTGCCCAGCTTACACCGGGAAGACTGAATATTTTTAAATTCAAAAGCTTTAAAGTACTCATTGATTTTGCCCACAATCCGTCAGGATATGAAGCCATCGAAGATTATCTTAAAAATGTGGAATCTACCAAGAAAATAGGAATTATCTCAGGGGTAGGCGACCGGCGTGACGGTGATATCAGAGAGTGTGGGAAAATTGCCGGTAGAATGTTTGACCATATCATCATCAGAAATGAAAAGCATCTGCGGGGAAGAACGGAAGATGAAATCAACGGACTGATCATTGAAGGCATGCAGTCTTCAGGAAAAGATGTAAGCTATGAGATCATTCCAAAAGAAATTGAAGCTTTAAAACACGCAATGGGCATGGCTGAAGACGGAACCTTCATCACTGCATTAAGTGACGTGATTTCCAATGCCATTGATCTTGTACAGGAATACCAGGCACGGGAACTCCTTGAAGATGATAAAAATTCATAAACTCAATAAATAAACATAAAAAACGGCTGAATTTTTCAGCCGTTTTTGTTTTTTCTCTCGCGGATTAAGCAGATCCGTCAAATGTTTTTATGCATTAAATCTGCATCATCAGCTCAATCTGCGAAAGATTTTACATAAACATATTGGAAAAACGCAAAGACGCTAATTTTTTATCTGCTTTCTGCTGTTAAGGCGCAAGGATTTTATCTTCGATAAAATTGTATACCGCCGTCAATCCAAGGAATCAAGTAACCTTATTCATCACATCTGTCTTTGCTGAAAATCTTTGATTTTCTAGCGCCCTAAAACAGTTTATTTGTAAAAACCCTTGCGCCTTAGCGTTTTCCAACAAACCATAGATTAAATCTGCCGGATCTGCTTAATCCGCGAGAGATTTAAAATAAAAAATTATTCCTCCGCAAAAAACGCATTGGAACTTCCAATCCAGATCGCATCTTTTTTGTTAAAATCCACATTCACCATCGCAGCTTTGGTCATTCTTCCCAGGTTTTCAAGGAGAACGGGACGGTCTTCATTTTCATGCCAGATATAGAGAAGGCGGATTTCCGCTTTTGAAAATTCTCCGTTGATATCTTCAAAGATCGGTTCGTAGTTTACTTTTCGCTGCAGAATATAATTTTCTTTATCTTCAATAGCTTCCGTAATTTCTCTTGTTGGGTTCAGATTTACTCCGCTTCCGGCAAATGAAAATAAAGGTTTCAGTACAAAATTTTCAAGGTTTTCAGTGTCCGGAAACTCGTGGAGAAAGTAGCTTTTCGGAACAAACTGATGATTCAGCATCGGAAGAAGGTACTTTGAGATCTTAAAGAACCAGTTAGGGTGGGTGATCCATTGTACATCAAGTTCGTCACGGAAATCAAAGCCTGCTTTTAAGTCGGGAATCCTGTCCAGCTCATCAAAAATCACACGGTTGTAGATTCTTTTGATTTCAGTAGGCTTTCCATCGTTTTCATAGAATAATTTTTTGCCTTCTTTTTTCACTTTGGTCAGACATACGGTTTTAATTCCTAATAATTTCTCCGTTAAGGCGAAATCAATGGCTGTTTTCTGTTTCTCAGGAAATATTTCAAGCAGGATAACATGTTGAGGGTTTTCTTCCCCTATGATCAGTTTTTTTAAATGATTTTTAAAATCATCATGGGGCATTTTGTTTTTAATTTCCGAAAGAAAAGGATACACCTCGCAGAACGTATCCTCAAAAGTCTTTTGAAAGGCATACAGAGACGGAAAGGCCTGAAGCTCTATAAGCTGTGGCTCAATTGCTCCGTTATCGCTGCGGCAGATGCCGAAATCAATGGTGAAAAAGTGGGGCTGACAGGTATCATTGAGAACCCTGCAGTTATCGGGAACAGCTTTATAGAGGACTTCAGCAGGAAGTTCTTTAATCTGGTCTATAATGCTTTCGCTGGCATCCAGAAGTTTGTTTTTAAACTCATTCGTAAGGAAAAGTGGGCTTTCTGAAATTCTGAAGGCCGGTTCTATGCCTCCTTTTTGTGCCAGGGATTCTTTAAGCTGGCTGTATTTTTCCTGTGAAAACTCCTGATTGAACTGTTTTCTGTATTTCGGGATCATATTTTTTCTTTGTGATTTGATTTTAAAAAATCGAGCATTTCTGCCCGATTTAATTGTTTTTTATTGTTTTAACGTAATTCCGGAATAAAATATTAATATAAAAACCGAATAATTTTTACCACAAAAGGCACAAAAGATTTAAACACTTTAGGTCACTTAAGCTGGTTTAAAATAATCCTGTGTAAAAAAGGTCACATAAGATGAAAATCAAAGATTTTCAAATTCTTAAGTGTTCTTCTCTTCGATTAGAATCATTGCTTATTTTACATAAGTGTTTAAATCTTTTGTGTCTTTTGTGGTTTATATTATAATTTCACGTTTTTTCTTTAAGCTAAAACCTCACATCCCTTCAAGATGTTTTTTTTTGCGGATTGAAGGAATCTCGGCAGGATCTGGCTTCTGGTAAGGATGATCTTGTCTTCATCGTCAATTCTGTCTACGGTTTCAAGATATTTCTCCATTCCGAAGTTCTCGATCATCGCTTCTTTATTTTTCTCGTCCTTAAGATTTTCAATCATGCCTTTTGGATCAGCTTCCGGATGAAACTGGGTTCCGAATATTTCATCTGAAAACCGTACGGCCATAACCGCTCTTTCCAGGTTGATATGCGGTCTGAATTTCTCAATAGCCGTGATTTTCATTCCCAGTTCTTCAAAACGTGCCATATCCGGCTCAATAAATTGATACGCCCTGGAATCTACCGCGTAGAAAGGGTCCTGAAGATTTTTGAATAAAAACTCCTGCTCGCCTTCTTCCGTTTTGTGAACCGGCATTACTCCGAAAGAATAGGATCTTCTTTTGCAGATATTTCCCAGTTTCCAGTGAATGCTTGCCAATTGGAATGAATGGCAGATCAGGAACAGGTATTTTTTATCTTCATGATACTGGTTGTGCTCCAGGACACCATCCAGAAAAGCGGCATAGCGTTCTTCCCATTCAAGACCTTCCCGGTGTGGATTCCCCGGTCCGCCTGAAGAAATAAAGATATCGAAATCATTGATGTCAGGCATTTCATTTTTGAACCTTACGTCAAATGTTTCAATAATTACATTTTCCTCAGAGCTTTGCTGGAATGCTTCCGAGATCTCTTTAATATTTCTAAAGCCTTGATTCACATGGTTGTTGTTCATGTCAATCAATGCAATTCGAATATCTTTCATACTACTTCATATTTTTTGCAAAGTTACCAAAAATATTATGAAGCGTTTCCTTCATGTGTTATGCCATACTCTGTTTCAGAGATCATATAGTCTACTACTTTGGTAAGATCGCCGGTCTCACGGAAAACTTTAAGCTGTCTGTCGGCTCCTGTTCCGTTTTCCAGAATGGTCCAGGCATATTCCACTTCTTTTCTGCAGTCGAGTTCATCCACCACATCATCAATGAATTCCAGTAATTCCTTAAGAAGATGCGGATAAGGAACGGATTCCTCTTTCCCGAAATCAATCAGATGGGCTTCAATACCGCTTTTGGATGCTCTCCATTTGTTTTCGTTCAGCAATAATCTTCTGTAGCTTCTGAAACTTAAGTTCTGCTGGTGAAGTTTATAGATTTTCGCGACTAAACTTTGCATAATGGCCGCCATACAAACCGTTTCGTCTATCCTTAAAGGCATATCACAAATCCTGAACTCAATCGTAGGGTAGAACGGATGGACCCGCAGATCCCACCAGATTTTCTTGGCATTGTCAATGGTTCCGGTTTTTACAAGAAGGTCTACATAGCTGTCAAATTCAGCTAATGAATTGAAATAACTTGGGATACCTGTCCTTGGAAACTTGACAAAAATTTCCTGTCTGTACGATTTGAAACCTGTATTTCTTCCTATCCAGAAAGGGGAATTGGTTGAAAGCGCATAAACGTGCGGAAGGAAATAACGCATCACATTCTGAATTCTTACGCCTTCTTCACGGTTGGGAATTCCGATATGAACGTGAAGCCCGAAAATCAAATTTCCGCGGGCAACATCTCCCATATCATCTACAATTTTGTTGTAACGTTCACCGTTCGTGATCGTATTATGTTCCCAGTTCGAAAAAGGATGGGTTCCGCCTCCTGATACCCGAAGTCCCTGTTCATGGGCGGTATTGATCAGATGTCTTCTCAGGTTGGTCAGTTCGGCTCTGGCTTCTTTAATATTCTGGCAGATGCCGGTTTCCATTTCAATCATGGATTCATGCATTTCGTGCTTTAAATTCTCACTTAAAACCGCTTTACCGCCTTCAATGATTTTGGAAACATGAGATATTAAGTCTCTGCTTTCAACATCAATGATCTGATATTCTTCTTCGATTCCAATAGTAAATTGATGCATTTTTTTTTCGTGTTTTTTTATTTTTTTCAAAGGTTATTTTACGGAGTCTTTTACAAACGTACCCCAGGAAATATTAGGCGTTCCGGGAACGTATTCTTTAGCTTTTTCAATGGCAAGCTTAGCAGCATGCTCTACAATCCATGCAAAGTTTTCTTCACCTACAGAGTTTTTATCAGCATCAGGAGCAGGATTACAGAAATCTATTGCATACGGAATCCCGTCTCTGATCGCAAACTCTACGGTATTGAAATCATAGCCAAGCGCTTCATTCATTTTTATGGTATAGTCATGAATTGTTTTCAGCAGTTTTTCAAGATCTTCTCCCTGGGTCTGATGCGTGGTGGCATATCTCAGGTGATGAGGGTTACGCGGTTCGTAAGGCATAATGTGGACATATTTTTTACCCAGACAATACACCCTGTAGTAATCGTCAAAAACAATTTCTTCCTGCACCATCATTACCAGCTGTTCGGTTTCGCTTAATTTATCCCAAAGGTCTTCCGGATTTTCCACACGGTATACGCTTTTCCATCCGCCGCCGTCATGAGGTTTCATATAAGCGGGAAAACCGACATAGTTAAAAATATATTCCCAATCGTGAGGGAATTTCAGGTTTCTGAACGATGTTTCTGAAGTATCCGTAGGCCTTTCGTGTGAAGGCAGCAATACCGTCTTAGGAAGCGGAATTCCCAGTTTTGTCATTAATGCATTATTGAAAAACTTTTCATCTGCACTCCACCAGAACGGGTTATTGATAACATAAGTGCCGTTAAGCGCTGCATTTTTAAGATACGCTCTGTAGAAAGGAACATCCTGTGAAATTCTGTCGATAATCACCGCATACCCATAATCAGCACCCTGCTCAAGTTTGTCGATATTTACTGCTTCAGCAACAACTTCTCCGCCGCCCAGCTCGTTCACCTTATCGATAAATGCCCAAGGAAACGTATCTTCCATACCGAATAGAATTCCCACTTTTTTTGCCATAATTTTTGTTTTTAAAATTGGTGTGTGTATAATTAATTTGTGTTATTAAATGTACAGTTTTTTAAGAAAAAAATGTACCGATAAATGTCGGAAATACCATTCTCCATAACGGCCAGTCATGATTGATCCATTTTCTTTCGTCATACCAGAAGTCAATCCCTTTTACACTCAGTATTTCTGCCATTTCAATATTTTTATCTTTGCAGATATCCTGATCAGAGGTGCTCAGAACAATGTGCATATGCTTGTATTTCCAGGCTTCATCATTCCTTACAAATTCCCTCGGACAATTGAAATATACCAGCTCATCCGAATATCCGTCCATGAAATTTCTTATGCTGAATGCTCCCGAAAGGCAAAACAGATGGGAAACCACATCCGGAAACCTGAATGCAAAATTGGCTGCATGATATCCGCCAAAGCTTGCTCCGGCCACAGCTACACGGTGGGTTTTGTGGATCTTCTGGATGTACGGTACAAATTCCTGAATCAGGAACTGCACATACAGTTCATAATTTTTTATTCTGCTCTGAGGCGAAATCTTGTCATCATAAAAACTCCAGCCGTCGATGGTCTGAACATTGTAAAGCTTCACTTTCCCCTGTTCTATAAACCAGTTGATGCTTCCGTTAAGGTGGAAATCATGATTTTGAGTGTACTGGCCCTGAGAAGTAGGAAACATAATGATGGGATGTCCGTAATGTCCCGTAACTTCTACTTTAAGGCTTGTTCCTAATATATTTGAGTAATAATCTGTATGTTCTATATGCGGCATTGATGTATTGCTTTTGTTATGGTTTTTTTAATTTAGTAAGGTTTGTTTTGGGCGGAAGGATATTCAGCATGTCAGCCTGTATTTTTTCGGCAGCACTGTCGAGCCTTTCCTGGATCACTTCCGGATCGCTTGATTTGTAAACAATTCCTACGTGATGATCAATGGGAAGGAACTTCACTACTTCTTCACTTTCAAAGGTGCTGTAGTCGGGCTCTTTGTCTTTGATCAGGGCTACGATCAGACCGGAATAATAGCCGGTAGGCTTAGCTGTTTCATAATGGTTTCCACGAAGCAGAGCGTCTTCAATTCTGGCCCACTCTCGCCAGATATTAATGTTGCTGGATGCTTCCACGAGGTCCGGAATATGCGCACCTCCCACTCTGGAGGAGGTTTCCAGGAAATACCATTTCCCGTCTGCTTTTCCGCGGATAAATTCGGTGTGGGTGGCTCCGTTAAGCAGTCCGAAACTGGACAGAACTTTGGTATTCGCTTCATCCAGGGCTTTGAATTCTTCAGAATATCTTCCTAATGTTTTTGATCGGAATACACCGCCTTCATGAGAAACCTGCATAGGGGGAGCAAGATATTTGGAGGCTGATGTGAACACAATTTCTTTATTGAATGTCAGGCTGTCTACATGATAAACATCTCCCGGTTTAAAGCTTTCCAGTAAAAACAGGTGTCTTTCGTCACCCAAGGCTTCCAGCTCGTCCCAGAGTTCATCTTTGGAAGAAAACTTTTTTATTCCTGATGCGGATGCTTCCGATCGTGGTTTCAATACCCACGGAGCCGGAACTTTATCTACAAAGCTGTTGACTTCATCATTATTAAAAACAGCGGTAAATTCCGGGACACTGATCCCCGAATCTTTCGCTTTCTGGCGCATAGCCAGCTTGTCTCTGAAGTACCGGTGGGTAGTTTGCCCCATCCCCGGAATGCGGAAAGTTTCCCTGATGAGTGCTGCTTTTTCCACATCATAGTCATCCAGTGCCACTACGGCATCTACTTTTCTGGTTTTCATAAGATGAGAGAATCCCTGGATGAGATGTTCCAGATTCCAGACCGACGGTCTTAATTCAGCCATATAAAATACCTCGTCAATAGCATGCCACGGCCAGTTTTTTTCTTTCAGGCTTTCCGAGGTGACCAAAATAATTTTATTACCGAGCTTCTTCATTTCATCCATGAAGTCATAGCCCTTATAATAGCATGAAATACACACTATGATTTTCTCCTCCATATAATGTTTTTTAATTTTTAGTAAATTATCAAAAATAAAAGCAAATTTCTATTGATTAATTAATGTTAAAAATAGAAATAACATGCGTTTTTGAAAATGTACACTCAAGTATACAGAGAAATTTTGTAAAAAACTAATTTTTACTGATAATTTTCAATTAAATCGGCCAGTAATTGTACTCCATAGCCGGTTGCTGCTTTTTCCTTAGCATATCCCATACTTCCAAAGGCAACCCCTGCAATATCCAGATGGGCCCATTTTGGGTGGTTTTCTGTAAACTGTTCGAGAAATTTGGCGGCAATAATACAGTCCCCGATAGGCTTCATGGAGATGTTCTTAAGGTCGGCCACATCAGACTGGATGTCATCTTTCCAGATGTCCCATAAAGGCAGGTTCCAGACCCTCTGATTGGTTTGGTCTCCGGTTTTTATTAACCGGTTTTTCAATTCTTCATTATTTGAAAACATCGCACCGCAGGTATCCCCGAACATTCTCACGGAGCTTCCGGTAAGGGTAGCAAGATCGATAAGAAAATCCGTCTTGTAATTTTTGGCAAGATAAGACAGGCCGTCTGCAAGGATCATTCTGCCTTCCGCATCGGTATTGAGAACCTCAATGGTTTTTCCGTTATATGCTGTAATGACGTCGCTCGGCAGGAAAGCCTTTTCAGAAATGGCATTGTCTGTGATAGGAAGCACTGCCACAATATTTACGGGAAGATTCATTTCTGCGGCATAGATCAAGGCTCCGATAACCGCTGTGGCGCCACCCATGTCAGATTTCATATAATGCATATTGGTATGGTCTTTCAGTGAAATACCTCCTGTGTCAAAAAGAACACATTTTCCTACCAGTCCAAATGTTTTAGCATTCTTAACGGAAGTTTTATATTCGATGATTGTGAAAGCGGCATCATAAGCACTTCCCTGATTGACCGACAGGTAAGCTCCAAGTCCCAGCTCTTCACATTTTTTTCTGTTGAAGACCGTATATTTAAAATCATATTTTTTGGCTAAATTTTTTAAATATGAACTTAAGATATCAGGCTTTTTAAGATTGGCAGGCTTATTCAGCCATTCCTGACACGCGGTTTGCCCATTGGTCAGTGCTTCCGCTTTTGAAAGGACGGCATCTAATTTTTTCTGACTAAAATTTTCAAAATGAATTTCAAACTGAGGATTCCAGAACGCATGCTTTCGATCAAAAGGATAGGTGTAAGTTCCCAGCAGCAATCCTTTGATAAATTCTTCAAACTGTTTTTCATTCATGAAATCTGCCAGTACGAGGGTCGGAGTAGTCTGAAGTTTATCTTTCTGGGTCTGGGAGAATTTAACGGCTACCTGCTGGATTTCAAAATTCTGCAGGGTTGATTTTCCTAACCCGATCATATAAATAATGCTGTCTTCATCTGCCTGGATAAAAACTTCATTTTTTTTTCCGGAAAACAGGGTAGCAAGATTTTTATGGTGCTTTTTTCTTGCTTTTTCCCAGGCTTCTTCGGTGAAAAGCTGAAAGATCTGGGTATAGTTTTTATTTTTTTTGTTGATTAATTTCATAAGTTTAATTTTTAATACTCTGTTGCTGTGGCTTTACTTCTACCGGGTTTTCCGTATTGTCATAAAACAGCCATTCAATAGCTCTCGGAAACTCCTGAGACCAGTAGAACTCACTGTGTGTACCTTCCGGGTTGATGCTGGTCCTGAATTCAAAATCAAAAAGATTTTTCTTTTCCCAACGCTTCAGATACTCTTCAAAAACATGGATTCTTTTTACCATTTTAGAACCTTCCTGGCCGCCTCCGTAGAGGTAGATCTTTGTTTTGAAAGGCACCCTGAAGCTCATCATAGGGAAGTTATTATTAGGTTCCACCCAAAGTGATGGTGAGAAGATCAGAAGCTTGGAATATACTTCAGGATATAAGAATCCGCTGTAAATGCTGATCAGTGCACCTAAAGAGCTACCCCCAATCCCCGTATTCTCCCGGTCTTTCTTTGTGCGGTAGTGTTCATCCACAAAAGGTTTTAAGGTATCCGTAATGAAGCGGATGTATTTTTTTCCTTCAGAGCCGTTTGCTACATTGTCATTATCAAAAATATACTCATTGATGCGTTCCTCGCTCCCATGTTCTATTGCGATAATAATAACGTCACCACGCCCGTATTCGGCAAGGATAGACAGCTTTTTGTCGATTTCCCAGTTGCCGTAGCCGCTTCCTTCATTGAAAAGATTCTGGGCATCCTGAAGATAGAGGACTGGGTAGCTTTTGTCCGATACATAATAATCATAGGGGAGTACAGCCCATATCTTGCGGTAACGTTCCAGCTGCGGAATATAAAATTCCTCCGAAATAACTTCAGCGATCGGAAAAAACTCTTTTTTGAACGGACCCCAGTTGAGTCTCCACTTTTCAATACTGTCAGATGTTTTTCCTGCTGTTTTTTGCGCTTTGCGGTTGGGGGTAATACTTCCGTATTTATCCAGTTCTACATTTTCCCAGCCTCCTTTGGTGAATTTGTATTCTACCGTGTCCGGAAGAACCTGGTCATCTATTTCTATAAAGTAGGAGTGTGGATCCAGCTGTTTAAGCTGATAATTGCGGTCTCTGGGGTTCCAGTTGTTGAAATTTCCGGTGATATACACCGCTCTGTCGTCGCTTTCTTCTGTATAAAGTTCAAACCTCATCGTATGTGTTTAATATAATTGGGTAGCTAAATTTATAAAAAAGATTGTTTTAAAATCATAAAAAAATAAATGTAAAAAATAATATATTTGATTAATCTGCCTAAAATTGAAGAATTGATGGATGGAAGCAGGAGGATGGAAGAGTGAAGCTATTGAAGTAGAAATAATAGCTACCAGATAGTTTATCGCTATCCTTGTCAAGGTTTGGAACCTTGACAAGGATAGCGCCCGGTAGCTTCCATCCTCCTTCTTCCATCTTCCAACTCGCTCTGATTTTCGTTCCCAAACTAACGTTAATTAACATAATAATAATTTGATTAATTATTAACCGTTATTGCACGGAATTTTCGTAGTTTCAGAGAAAAATAAAGTACAACGTTATCTTGATGAATTCTGTAAAAACCTATACGCTGTTCACAGACCACGATGTCTACCTTTTTAAGGAAGGAAGGCATTATAAGCTGTATGGGAAATTCGGAGCGCATTCTGTAGAAAAAGATGGGCTGAAAGGCGTCTATTTTTCGGTATGGGCTCCCAACGCAAAAAAAGTTTCTGTCATCGGAAATTTCAATAACTGGAATCACAAGGATCATATTCTGTTCCCGAGATGGGACGGATCAGGAATTTGGGAAGGCTTTATTGCCGGGCTCACCTGGGGTACTTTGTATAAATATGCGGTAGAAACTGCCAGAGGTGAAATTCTTGAAAAAAGTGATCCCTATGCTTTAAGTTGGGAGCAGAATTTGCAGGCTGCATCATTGGTTTCCACCACCTGGTATGAGTGGGGTGATGAAGAATGGATGGAAAAACGCTGGAAAATAAACAGTCTGGATGCCCCATTATCTGTTTATGAGCTTCATTTGGGTTCATGGGTCAGGGAAGGCAGTGCACCGGACAGATATTTAAACTACCGTGATATTGCAGGAAAACTGGTTCCTTATGTAAAAGAAATGGGTTTTACCCACGTAGAGTTCATGCCGGTAATGGAATATCCGTATGATCCGAGCTGGGGCTATCAGATTACGGGATTTTATGCTGCAACTTCAAGATTCGGATCACCGCAGGATCTGATGTATCTGATTGATCAGCTGCATAAAAATGACATTGGCGTGATTCTGGATTGGGTACCTTCACATTTTCCGGGGGATGCCAACGGGCTGCACCGTTTTGACGGTTCTTATCTTTATGAACACGAAGATCCCAGAAAAGGCTTTCACCCGGACTGGAAATCCTATATTTTCAATTATGGAAGAAACGAAGTCAAATCTTTCCTGATTTCCAATGCCATGTTCTGGCTCACACGCTATCACGCAGACGGGCTTCGTGTGGATGCGGTTACTTCCATGCTTCATCTTGATTATTCCAGGAATGAAGGGGAGTGGGAACCCAATATTGAAGGCGGAAATGTAAACCTGGAGGCTAAAGCTTTCCTTCAGGAATTCAATACGGCGGTGTATAAAGAATTCGGAGACAGCATCATCACCATAGCGGAAGAAAGTTCTGATTTTCCATTGCTTACAAAACCCGTTCATGACGGAGGGGTAGGCTTCGGAATGAAGTGGATGATGGGCTGGATGCATGATACTTTGGACTATTTCAAGGAATATCCGGAAAACCGGAAATACCATCACCATAAAATCACTTTTGCATCCGTGTATATGTATAATGAGAATTATATGATGCCTTTGTCTCATGATGAAGTGGTTCACGGAAAAGCAAGCCTGATCTATAAAATGCCGGGTGACGAATGGCAGAAATTTGCCAATCTCCGCGCCCTGTATGTCTATATGTATACCCATCCGGGAGCCAAGCTGCTCTTTATGGGAGATGAATTTGCACAGACCGGAGAATGGAATTTCACCAGAAGCCTCGATTGGCATTTGCTGCAGTATCCGGTACACAAAGGAATGCAGAATTTGGTCAAAGACCTGAACCATTTGTACAGGGATGAATCTGCCTTATATGAAAATCAGTTTGATAAAAACGGTTTTGAGTGGGTCGAAGCAGACGACCTGGAAAATTCTGTGTATGTTTATCTCAGAAAGGGCAAGAGAAGGGATGATGTGTTGATGGTGGTTTTAAATTTAAAACCGGAAGTTCTGGACTACACCATCGGGGTGAATGCAGGGACCCATTGGGAAGTTGTTTTTAATTCTGACGATGAGCAATACAGCGGAAGCGGGATTCAGGCTGAAATTCTGAATGAACGGTACGAAGATTGGATGAGACATCCCAAAGCGGTGACCTTAAAGCTTCCTCCGCTGGCAGGAATTATTTTGCGCCAGAAAAAAGATAAAAAGTATAAATTACACCGAATAAAACATAAAAAGTAATACTAATGCTGACGTCCGAAAATGAAAAGAAAGAATACAAATGAAACTAAAACAATGGTAATATATCACTTAAGTACAGAATGTTATCCGGTAGCAAAAGTAGGGGGTCTTGCGGATGTTGTAGGAGCACTGCCCAAATATCAGAATAAAATAAAAGGAATAGAAGCTAAGGTAGTGATGCCTTGGTACAATAAGCCTTTCGTTCACGAGCATGAATTTGACATTGTTTTTGACGGTTTTATCCATCAGGGGGAAAATATGCTGCAGGTACAGGTGTTGAAGGAAAAAACAGATGCTTTGGGATTTGAGCTGTATATGGTGAAAATTCCGGGTCTGCTGGACCGGGATAACCCTTATGGCTATCAGGATGAAAGCTACCAGTTTCTGGCATTCCAGCATGGTGTACTGCATTGGCTGAGTGCGATGAAGATCCGTCCGGATGTATTGCATTGCCACGATTATCATACGGGATTGGTGCCATTTATGACCAAACATTGTCCGGAATTTGAATTCCTGAATGGGGTAAAGACCATCGGAACCATCCACAACGGAGAATACCAGGGAATGATGAGCTGGAATATGGCTAATTATATGCCTTCCTTTGATTCCTATAAATGGGGCTTAATGGACTGGAACGGCTATATGAACCCGCTTGCCAGCATGATCAAATGTTCGGATGCTTTTACGACGGTGTCCGAAGGCTATCTGGAAGAGCTTTTCATCAGTTTCCGGGGGCTTGAAAGCCTGGTGCGTGAAGAATTCGGGAAAGCTTATGGAATCATTAACGGAATTGACACGGAAGTCTGGAATCCTGAAACAGACCCGATGCTGGATTTTAATTTTAATGTAAAAAATGCGGTAGCGCAGAAGAAGAAAAACAAAGAAAAACTTTGTAAAGAATACGGTTTGAAACCCGAGCTTCCTCTTTTCGCTTTCATTGGAAGATTTGCCACGGAAAAAGGAGCAGATTTTCTGCCGGATGTGGTGTGGAGAAGTATTAAACAGAGCTATGGTGCTTTAAATATTATGATTTTAGGTTCCGGGAACAGCTATATTGAAAATAAACTTAAGGAATATCAGCATACCTACACCAATTTTGCATTGGATCTGGGGTATAAAGAGCATCTTTCCCACAAGATATACGCTTCTGCAGATTTCCTGCTGATGCCGTCAAGAGTGGAACCTTGCGGATTGAATCAGATGTATTCCATGAGGTATGGTACGGTTCCTGTAGTAAGGTACACCGGAGGGCTCCGGGATACTGTGGAAGATATTTCTACCGGAGGGGCAGGACTGAATTTTACCTATCCGGGAGTAGATGATATTGTCCATGCGATGAACAGAGCGCTGGCAATTTATAACCAGAAAGGCGTGATGGAAGACCTTATCCAGGCCAATATGAATTTTGATTTTGCATGGGAGAAATCTGCAGAAAAATATATAGCTTTATACAATAACTGATACATATGAAATTTTCCGGTTTTCTTCTGATGGCAATGACCGTTCTTTTTTCATGCAAAAAAGAAGATCAGGGCAGTTATCATGGAGAATATTACTGGATTTATACGTATGGATATCCAAACATGGATTTTTTCGAGGCAGCAGAAGGAGTTTCAGAAAAATGGAAAATTAAATACCATGCTGTTTCCGGATGTATGATTGATCAGAAACTGATGGACAGCGTGGATATACAAAATAAAAAGACCTATACAGCCATTGAAGAAAAATTGGGAAAAGGCTGGAGAGAGAAATACAATAATGATATTGATAATTTCATGATGAAGAAAGTAGATGTAATGGATGTTCTGATCACCAATAAATTATTCAGAGATGAACTTAAAAAGCATTATATTGAGATCTATAATCTGGATAAAGAAGTGTTTGAACTTAATGACCAGGGTGAGTTTAAAGTCATTGTTTACAATAATGACCTCAGATATGAAAATAAAGAATGCTTTAGATTAGCAGTAAATACCAAGAATAGAACAGTAAATTTAATACAATAAAACGCAATATACTTATGAAACGAAATGTAATCTCCATTGTTTTGGGAGGCGGCAGAGGGACAAGATTATTCCCGTTGACATATTCGAGATCAAAACCGGCAGTTCCTATTGCAGGAAAATACAGGTTGGTAGATATTCCTATTTCCAACTGTCTGAACTCGGGGCTGAATAAGATTCTGGTACTAACCCAGTTTAATTCAGCTTCTTTGAACTCACATATCAAAAATTCGTATCACTTCGATATTTTCAGCAAAGGCTTTGTGGATATCCTGGCGGCCGAGCAGAATGTGGAAAATGAAAGCTGGTACCAGGGAACGGCAGATGCGGTGCGTCAGTCTATGAAGCACCTGGAAAAGTATGATTATGACTATATCCTGATTCTTTCCGGAGACCAGCTGTATCAGATGGATTTCAGGGAAATGCTGGATTTTCATATTGAAAACGGAGGTGATCTCACCATTGCCACCATTCCCGTCGTTGCAAAAGATGCTACAGGCTTCGGAATCCTGAAATCTGATGATGAAGGGAATATCACTTCTTTCTACGAAAAACCGGAATACGATATACTGGATGGCCTGAAATCCGAAGTTTCCGAAGAAAATAAGCACAAAGGAAAAGAATACCTGGCTTCAATGGGAATCTATATTTTTACGAGAACAATCCTTAAAAAAATGTTTGATGAAGGGGCAGGGGATGATTTCGGAAAGGATATTATTCCTAATTCCATAGGGAAGTACAAAACATTGAGCTATCAGTATGAAGGATACTGGACAGATATAGGAACCATAGAGTCTTTTTATGAAGCGAATCTTGACCTTTGCCAGGATCTTCCGCAGTTTAACCTGTTCTCTTCTTCACCTATCTATACCAGGGCAAGGATGCTTCCACCTTCAAAAATCAACGGTTCTTATGTAAGCAAAGCCGTTTTTGGAGACGGCTGCATCATCATGGCGGATAAGATTGAAAACTCCGTGATCGGAAACAGAACCAGAATCGATAAAGGAAGCACCATTGTAAATTCCTACGTTATGGGTGCCGATTTTTACCAGAATACCACAGAAATTGTCCTCAACGACAGAAACGGACGTCCTAATATGGGGATCGGAAAATACTGCTATATTGAAAAAGCAATTCTTGATAAAAACTGTTATATCGGAGATAATGTAAAGATCATCGGCGGAAAACACCTTCCGGATGGAGATTACGGAACCCATTCCGTTCAGGATGGCATCGTAGTGGTCAAAAAAGGAGCAGTGCTTCCTTCAGGAACACATATAGGATAAGAAGGAAGCTGGAAGCTGGATGAGGGACGTACTGAAGCTGAAAAGAATCACTCAGATTGTTCCTAATAACTTTTAAACTTTGTTTAAACAGTTAATTTAAGACTAAAAATCAATTAAGTCAGGATATAAACTTCCATCTTCCCTCATCCATCTTCCTGCTTTAAACTTCAATCCGGTTAATGAGTGTTAAACATAAAACTAGAGTGATCAACATATTGGTCACTTTTTTTATTTGTATTACTTTTGTGTGATGCGTTTTTTTAAAATTACAGCCCTGATTCTTGTTCTGCTGGTAGGAGCTTATGCTGCTTCCATGTATTATTTCGTGGATGAAAATAAAGATTTCAAAATTGAAAAAGAGATTGATTATCCGCTGGATAAGGTCTTTTCCCAGTTTAATAATCTCCAGCATTTCACCCGCTGGAACAATTTTTTCACGAGCTCACCGACTATCGATATAGATTACTATACTCCGTACGAAGGGCAGGGAAGCGCCATCAGCTATGTAGATCCGAAAAATGATACAGACGGGGAAATGTTCATCCGGTATGAAAATCCTGCCAAAAGCCTCAGATACCAGCTTTTTGAAGACAGAAACGAGAACCCTACCGTAGTGGATGTTCAGTTTAAGCCGGTGTCTGCAGAAAGAACAAAAATAACCTGGCATGTGCATACTCCCAAACTTTCTGTGCTGAGAAGGGTGGAGAATTTCTGGACGGAAGACCGGTTCGCAGAAAATATCGATAAAAGCATGGTGAATCTCAAGAACGTGCTGGGCAATAAAGTGGAAAAAGACAACCAGATGGCTTCCATCAAATACGACAGTCTGATGGTGGAAAATGAAGAGGATAAACTGCTTTTGGGGATCAATGTAAGTGCATCCAACAAGAAAGAAGCACTGTACAAAAATATCGTGATGAATTACAGTAAGATTTATAACTATATCACGATGGATCTGGGTAAAAAAGACGATGAATTCGGCTTTCCGGTACTGATCACCGATGCGGATAACTATAAAGACAAAGAGGTTTCCTATTTCCTGGGAATTCCGCTTTCAAAAAAGTTCGGGGTTACGGACAATAATTTCAGTTTCCGGACGGTAAATCCATCCCAAAATTACGTGATCTATTACAAAGGAAATTACGAGGGCAGAATTCGGGCAGTTCAGCAGCTGATTCAGAAGGCGAAAAAAGACGAAATGCGCTTCGGAGATATCCGTCAGACCTTTATTGAACGTCCCGTTGAAGGGCAGGAAGTAAATATGAAGCTCTCATTATCAGTGTTTAAGTAATTTTTTTTTGATTATTTTTTTCTTAATATTTTTTAACGGTCTCAGGCTGTCTTAACTCGGTTTTTTTTATTAAATTTGAAGATTAATTCTACAAATAAATTTTAATAATAGATAAACTGTAATAATGGACAGATTTTCATTCCTAAACGCAGCTCATTCTCAGTTAATTGAGGATTTATACCAACAGTACTTAAAATTCCCGGATTCTTTAGAGCCTTCATGGAAAGCCTTTTTTCAAGGTTTCGATTTTGCTTTGGAGAACTATGGAGATGATGATAACATTCAATACATCCAGGCTCCGGCCAATGCTGCTCCTGCAGTACAGCAAATCTCTCAGGCAGTAGCCGGAGGAGAAGTTCCTGAGCACATCAAGAAAGAGTTTAAGGTAGTTAACCTTATCGAAGCTTACAGAACGAGAGGGCACCTGTTTACCAAAACAAACCCGGTTAGAGAAAGAAGACACTATACACCGACCTTAGACATTGAAAACTTCGGTCTGAGCAAGGAGGATTTAAATACAAAATTCAACTGTGCTGTTGAAACAGGAATGAAAGAGCCTGCCACACTACAGGAACTGATTACTCACCTTGAAAACATCTACTGCGATTCTATCGGGGTGGAATATACATACATCAACAACGTTGAAGAAAAAGATTTCATTAAGAAGTGGCTTCAGGTGAACGAAAATCACCCGAGTCTTTCCGCGAATGAAAAAACTGAGATTTTATTAAAATTAAATCAGGCGGTTGCTTTTGAAAATTATCTTCACACAAAATTTGTAGGCCAGAAAAGATTCTCACTGGAAGGAGGTGAAACGTTGATTCCTGCTTTGGATCAGCTGATTTCAAGATCTTCACAGCTGGGAGTGGATGAAGTGGTATTGGGAATGGCCCACAGAGGAAGACTGAATGTATTGACCAATATTTTCGGAAAATCGTACAAGCAGATCTTCTCGGAATTTGAAGGAAAAGAGTTTGAAGAGGATGTGTTCTCAGGGGATGTTAAATATCACTTAGGATCATCTAAAATTGTAAAAACAGCTTCCGGTGAAGAAGTGGCGATCAACCTTACCCCGAACCCGTCTCACCTTGAAACGGTAGCTGCCCTTGTAGAAGGGATCTGTCGTGCGAAAATTGATGATAAATACAAAGGTGACGGTTCTAAAATCTTACCGATTGTTATTCACGGTGACGGTGCGTTAGCTGGTCAGGGTATTGCTTATGAAGTGGCTCAGATGATGACCCTTGAAGGATACAGAACGGGCGGAACGGTTCATATTGTAGTGAACAACCAGGTTTCCTTTACCACGAACTATGCTGATGCCAGATCTTCCACTTATTGTACAGATATCGCAAAAGTAACGGAATCTCCGGTAATGCACGTTAATGCAGACGATGCCGAAGCAGTGGTTCACGCCATGCATTTCGCAGCAGATTTCAGAGCGAAATTTGGAAAAGATGTTTATATTGACCTTTTAGGATATAGAAAATACGGGCATAACGAAGGTGATGAGCCAAGATTTACGCAGCCTAACCTGTATAAATTAATCTCAAAACACCCGAACCCGAGAGAAATCTACAAAGATAAATTATTGAAGGACAGCATTACGTCCAATGATCTTATCGCAAAAATGGAAACTGAATTCAAAGCGCTTTTAGATAAAGACTTTGATGCTTCCAAAGAGATCGAGAAGAATGTTATGGATGTATTCATGGCGGACGACTGGACCAACTACCCAATCGGGAAAAGGGGGGCTGTTCAGCTTCCTGTAGATACAAAATATGACCTGGCGAAGCTGAAAGAGCTGGCAGTTAAAATGTCAACTCTTCCTGCTGACAAAAAGTTCATCAATAAGATCACGAGATTATTCGAAAACCGTCTGAAGGCTATCGATGGAAATTCACTGGACTGGGCACTTGGAGAATGGCTGGCTTATGCTACGCTTCTTGTAGAAGGGCACAATGTAAGAATATCCGGAGAAGATGTGGAAAGAGGAACATTCTCCCACAGACATGCGGTAGTGAAAACAGAAGATACCGAAGAAGAATATATCCCGTTAAGACATATTTCAGAAAGCCGATTTGATGTATACAACTCGCACCTTTCAGAATATGGGGTATTAGGTTTTGACTATGGATATGCCATGGTTTCCCCTAATACACTGACCATCTGGGAAGCGCAGTTCGGAGACTTTGTGAACGGTGCTCAGATCATCGTAGACCAGTATCTGGCTGCTGCAGAAGAAAAATGGAAAATCCAGGACGGATTGGTGATGTTATTGCCTCACGGTTCAGAAGGTCAGGGGGCAGAACACTCTTCAGCAAGATTAGAAAGATTCTTAACGCTTTGTGCGAACGAAAATATGGTGGTTGCTAATGTGACTTCACCAGCCAACTATTTCCACTTATTAAGAAGACAGCTTAAATGGTCATTCAGAAAACCGTTGATCGTAATGAGCCCTAAATCTTTATTGAGACACCCGAAAGTGGTTTCTCCGCTTGAAGATTTTGCGAATGGTGCATTCCAGCCGGTATTGGATGATCCTGCAGCAGATGCTAAAAAAGTAGAAAAACTGGTGCTTTGTTCCGGTAAATTATACTTCGAGTTATTAGCGAAGAAAGAAGAGCTTAACTGTGAAAATATTGCACTGGTAAGACTGGAGCAGCTGTATCCGCTTCAGGCTGATGCTATAGACGCTATCTTAAGTAAATATGACAGCAGAACACAGTTGATCTGGGCCCAGGAAGAACCTGAAAATATGGGAGCATGGTCTTATATCCTGAGAAACTTCAGAGATACAGGAATCCAGGTAGTAGCTCCGGTACCAAGCGGTGCTCCGGCTCCGGGTAGCCACAAAATGTTTGAGAAGAGCCAGAATGCTGTGATCAACAGAGTTTTCGACAGAGATGATGCACCTGTAAAAAGACCCGTTACCGTATAATTAAGAATAATATTCAATTAAAAAAATAAAAAATACTCAATATGTCAGTTTTAGAAATGAAAGTTCCTTCACCGGGAGAATCCATTACAGAAGTTGAAATTGCAACTTGGCTTGTGAAAGATGGTGATTATGTAGAAAAAGATCAGCCTATCGCAGAAGTAGACTCAGATAAAGCAACTCTTGAATTACCTGCTGAACAAAGCGGTGTGATTACGCTAAAAGCAGAAGAGGGTGATGTAGTACAGGTTGGCCAGGTAGTTTGTTTAATTGATATGGATGCTGCAAAACCTGCAGGAGCAAGTGCACCTGCTGCTGAAGCTCCAAAACAGGAAGAAGCGCCGAAAGCTGCTGAACCGGCTAAACAGGAGGCTCCAAAACCTGCTGCTCCGGCTGCTGCTGCACAAACTTATGCTACGGGAGCTCCATCTCCTGCTGCTAAAAAGATCCTTGATGAAAAAGGTATCGAAGCCGGACAGGTTTCAGGAAGCGGAAGAGACGGAAGAATCACTAAAACGGATGCAGAACTGGCTGCAGTTCCTGCATTGGGAGGAAGCCCTCTTACAGCAACAGGTTCAAGATCTACAACTACTACCAAGCTTTCAGTTCTAAGAAGAAAAATTGCTCAGAGATTAGTATCTGTAAAGAATGAAACAGCGATGCTGACTACTTTCAATGAAGTGGACATGTCTGAAATCTTCAGATTAAGAAAGCTGTATAAGGAAGAATTCGCTCAGAAACATGGAGTAGGACTTGGTTTCATGTCTTTCTTTACAAAAGCGGTAACAAGAGCCTTACAGATGTATCCGGATGTAAACGCATCTATCGACGGAGATTTCAAAGTAAACTATGATTTCTGTGATATTTCAATAGCAGTTTCAGGTCCTAAAGGATTAATGGTTCCTGTGTTGAGAAATGCAGAAAACATGTCTTTCGGATCTATTGAAGCCAACATTAAGGACCTTGCGACTAAAGTAAGAGACGGGAAGATTACAGTAGATGAAATGACGGGAGGTACATTTACCATTACAAACGGAGGTACTTTCGGATCTATGATGTCTACTCCAATTATCAACCCTCCTCAGTCTGCAATCCTCGGTATGCACAACATTATCCAGAGACCGGTAGCGGTTGACGGGCAGGTGGTGATCAGACCAATGATGTATGTGGCTATGTCTTATGACCACAGAATTATCGACGGAAAAGAGTCTGTAGGATTCCTTGTAGCGGTAAAAGAAGGTATCGACAATCCTGTTGAAATACTAATGGGAGGTGACGAAAGAAAAGGCCTTGGACTATAAAATTTAATAAAATTTTAAGATAACTTATAATCTCGCCTTAAAAAGGCGAGATTTTTGTATTTATTATAAAAACTAAAGTGATGTTCTCAAAAGTGACTTCCAATATCAGAGTTTCAGTAATACCTGAATATGATAGTAAAAACAGTTATCCTTCCGAAAACCGTTACGTTTTTAAGTACAATATTACCATAGAAAATGACGGAAGCTTTCCTATTAAAGTACTGAAAAGGAAATGGCTCATCTTTGATGTAGGTTTTGGATACACAGAAATTACAGGTGATGGTGTGATCGGATTAACACCGGAGGTTTCCATAGGTGAAAATTTCTCTTATTTTTCCAATGTGATGCTCCGGTCCGGAGTAGGCAGTATGAGCGGAAAATACCTTGTTAAAAACCTGGATACCCAAGAAACTTTCGAGATAGAGATCCCAAAATTCAACCTGTTGTCTGAAGTGTTAAGCAACTAGTATTATTCTTTGAGGAATTGATGTCTGCTTATTCCTTTCGGGGATTTGATTTCCAAAAAATACCCTCCTTTGGGCAGGCTGGAAACATCTATTTTGTCATCTGTAGAATTTTGCTGGATGAGTTTTCCTTCGGAACTATAAACTTTAATCCATTCAATGCTATCAGTGGCTTCTATTCCGATAAAACCATTTTTTACAGGATTTGGATAAATTTTTACGGCGGTATTTTTTACTGTAGTTTCTTTCGTTCCCAGAACTCCGCTGTCATAAAAAGCCTGGTCTCCAAGATGATTGGTAGCGACTAAATTTTTTGTATTTCCCGAATAGGTAATCTGGTAATTATGCTGTGTGGAATTGAATGCAAAATAATTCGTGTATTGATTGAAAAAACTAATGTTTTCAGGGATTGTACATGTTTGATTGGCTCCTGCACCATAGGTCCAGAAAGCAAAGCTGTTTGGTGTAATTTCCGTCAGATAGATCATCCCCCAGATACTGGCCCCACATACAGGGCTGCTCATGTTGGTGGTTGCCGGTGATCCCGGAGTGGGAGTGAAGGTCATCGTAGGAGAACCCATCTCACTGTTCTGGGGAAGCATATAGGAGGTATTGTTTTTACCACTTTTCTCAGATACCATGTGGTATTGACTAGCTCTGAGCTTTGTGCCTGAAATAAGCTGCTGACAGTGAAGACAGCCGGAAGTAAAATTTTTTTCATGAAGTTGGTGTTATAGTTTTTTAATATATCTGTTTAAAAAAGAATCATGTATTTCTTCATTTTCGGTGATAATTAATTTTTCAAAAGCCAGGAGTGAAATTTTTGCACAAGCTTCCGCATCGTCACCCGCCCGGTGGTGATTCAGGCTGATCTGGTGATGCTCTGCCAGGTGTTTCAGTCCGTATCTGGGAAGGTAATTCCAAGATTTTTTAGCCAGCTGTATGCTGCACAGATAATTCAGTTTTGGGGTAAACATCCCGTAATGTTGAAAGCAGCCCCTTAAAACACCTGCATCGAAGCTTGCATTGTGGGCAATCATGAGGCTTCCGTACATCATTTCCTCCGCTTCATACCATATTTCATCAAAGGTAGGCGCATCCTTTACATCTTCAGGAGTAATTCCATGAACGTCAATATTGAATCTGCTGAAATAAGGGAAACTGGGTGGTTTGATCAGCCAGGTCCTCGTTTCCACGATTTTGGAATCCTGAACCACGCAAATTCCCATCTCGCATGCCGAGCTTTTTTCATGTGTTGCCGTTTCAAAATCTATTGCGCAGAAGTCCATTTTTTTGAGTGATAAGTTATGAGTTGTGAATGATAAGTTGCTGGTTGCGGGTTTTGTTTAATGTTCAGAAGTTCAGGGTTTAAAGTTTTTGAAGTTAAGGATTTTTCCCGTAAGCATAAAAAAGTTCTTTGATATTTCAGAGATTTGTATTTTCCCTAATCCCTAATCCCTAATCCCTAATCCCTAATCCCTAATCCCTAATCCCTAATCCCTAATCCTATTTCCTGCCACCTAAAAAATACTTAAAAATCAGCCATTCCGATTGGTAGAATTCAGTTTTCTGATGCTGCTGACGCAGTTTCCATGTTCCGGGAAGCTGGGCATAAAATCCAAAATGGGCCCTTACAACCGCCCAAAGGTGTGGAAATCCGTTTTTCAGGCCAAAATAGATTCCTGCAATTCCGTCTAAACACAATCTGAAAAAAATTAACCAAACCAATCTTGGAAAGGGAAGGTTTTTCAGCATCATGGAAAGGTTATTTCTGATGTTCAGATAGGTTTTCTGCGCGCTCTGCTTGTTCAGGGTTCCGCCACCTACATGATAGACCCTGGATTTTCCGGTATAGAAAATTTTCTTCCCGGAATTAATGAACCGCCAGCAAAGATCAATTTCTTCCTGATGGGCAAAAAACCGCTCATCAAATCCCTTTTGTTCCCAGAAATCCTTTGACCGGACAAAAAAACTGCAGCCTGATGCCCAGAAAATCTCCGTTTCATCATCATACTGTCCGTAGTCTTCTTCCAAATCATCAAATACACGCCCACGGCAGTAAGGATAACCCAGATTATCGATAAGGCCACCTCCTGCACCGGCAAATTCAAATTTGTTTTTATGATCAAAAGATAAAATTTTAGGCTGTATAGCGGCAATGGAAGAATCTTTCTCAAACAGGTCCAATACAGGATTGATCCAGTTTTCAGTAACCTCCACATCCGAATTGAGGAGGCAGTAATATTCGTTTTTAATTTCTTTTAAACCTTCATTGTAACCGCCTGCAAAACCATAATTCTTAGTGTTTTTAACTATTTTTACAACAGGGAATTGCTTCTGCACAAACGCTACAGAATCATCCGTGGAAAGATTGTCGATTACATAAATATCTGAATTTTCAGAAAAGCGGATAACACTGGGAAGAAATTTCTCAAGCCAGTTTTTACCATTCCAGTTCAGGATAACAACGGCTAATTTTTTAGACATCGGGATTTATTTTTTATCGCCATCAAAAGTTTTAATGGAGCTTTGATATTTCCATTTTCTGTGTGACCAAAGATAGTTGTCGGGACTTTTATGAAGGGTGTTTTCAAGAAGCTTATGGAATTTGTTGACCACTTCATGTTCTGTGAATTTTTCTCCGTCCGGATAAATTCTGTGGTAATTTACCTGGTAATAGCCCCGTTTTACCTTCTTCATTTCGCAGTAAATAAAGGCAAGGTCCATTCTGGTAGCCAGCTTATCATACCCGATGAATGCAGGAGTTCTCTGGTTCAGGAATTCCAGCCCGTAATTAACGTGCGCTACATGGGGCGTCTGATCAGCTACAAACATATAGGCAGATTCACCGTCATTTTTAGATCGGAAGATGTTCATAATCACCTCATTGGCCTCCAGTGCTTCATTTCCGAATTTGTTTCTTACTTTTTTCATCTGGTTTTCCCAGAAATCGCTGTTGACTTTTCTGTAAACAGGATGGCAGTGTTTCTGCGGGATAATGGTAGCAAGCGCATTGATCCATTCCCAGTTAAAGACATGCCCGGCCAGCAGGATAATGTTTTTGCCTTCTGCTTTTGCTTCATGAAACAGTTCCTGGTTGATATGCTGCATTCTTACGCGTGCTTCCGTTTCAGAAATACTGAAAGATTTTATGGTCTCTACCAGATAGTCTGAGAAATTAAGATAGAATTTCTTTCTGATGCCCGTGATTTCTTCTTCAGATTTTTCGGGAAAAGAATTACGAAGATTTTGAGTAATTACCTTTTTCCGGTAGCCTACAAGATAATAATTCAGGAAAAATATAACGTCCGAAAAAATATACAATACTTTAAGCGGAAGTTTTGAAATGAAATATAATATTTTGATAAGGAAATTCATAAAACATGCAAATCTAGTGATAATAAAATTATGGTTCTATTTTTGCTTGCAATAAGTGTTATTTTTTTTTATTTTTATGTTATGAAAAAATTGTCAATCATAGCTTTTCTGGGATTAAGCGCCATTGGTTTTGCCCAGAATACTACAATTGTTCCGGAAGGTAGAAAGAAGGATAACGCCCTTCTGGTAAAAGCTGACCATGCAGAACTGGACGCGAAGAAAAAAGCAGGAGAGGAAAAGGCAAAACTTCCCAAGCCGTATGACCCGAAATCCAATGCTGAAGCAGATATCAATACATTAATTGCCAAAGCAAAAAAAGAAGGGAAGAACGTCATGATCCAGGCCGGTGGAAACTGGTGCATCTGGTGTCTCCGTTTTAATAATTTTGTTCAGACCACGCCTGAGTTGAAGGAAACGGTAGATAAGAACTATGTATATTACCATTTGAATTATTCTCCTGAGAATAAAAATGAAAAAGTTTTTTCCAAATATGTTGATGTTAAAGAACAGCTGGGCTATCCGTTTTTTATTGTTCTCGATAAGAACGGAAAAGTGGTTCATGTGTTGAAAGACAGTTCGGTTCTGGAAGAAGGAAAAGGATATAGTAAGGAAAAAGTGAAAGAGTTCTTTAATCAGTGGGCTCCGAAATCATAAACAAAAACCGGGAAATTTCCCGGTTTTTTATTTACAGCAGTTTCCTGATCCAGCTTAATTTCTTTTCAGAATAAGGTGGGTATTTTATATCAGGTTCGCCCCAGGTTGCTTTCTCAAGGATGGCTTTCTGATGCGAAAAGGCTTCAAAACCATACGGTCCATGATAACTTCCCATGCCCGAAGCACCGACACCTCCAAACGGCAGCCGCTCGTTGCCCAGATGCATAACCACATCATTGATGCACCCGCCGCCAAAAGATAATTTCGTTGTAAACGCCTCTTTTTCCTCTGAATTCCGGGTGAAAAGATAGGCCGCCAGAGGTTTTTCCAGCTCAAGGATAGTATTGAGAACCAGGTTAAAATTGGTGAAACCCATCACCGGAAGTATCGGTCCGAAGATCTCTTCCTGCATCACATCATCTTCCCACTCAACAGGATTAAGGATGGTTGGTTCTATATGGAGTTTTTCAGTATCATAATTTCCGCCGAAATAAATTTTATCCTTCTGGATCAGTTGGATCAGCCGGTCAAAATTTTTACGGTTAATAATTCTGGTGTATTGTTCAGAATCTGCAGTATATTTAAATTCTGTGATGTATTTTCTAAGCATTTCCAGAAACTGTTCCTGAACGGACTCTTCCACAAGCAGATAATCGGGGGCTACACAGGTCTGTCCGGCATTGAGGAATTTTCCCCACACGATTCTTTTGGCTGCAACCTCAAGATCGGCATCTTTGGTGACAATGGCGGGAGATTTTCCACCTAATTCCAAAACGACAGGCGTTAAATTTTCTGCAGCTGCTTGGTATACAATCTTCCCGACTTTTGTACTTCCTGTAAAAAATATCTTGTCAAATGAGATTTTTAAAAGTTCCGTGGTTTCATCAATACCGCCTTCGTACACATAGAGGTACTCTGGAGGAAAATTGTCATTGATAAGTTGGGACATTGCTTTCATTGTATTTTCCGCTATCTCGCTGGGCTTTAGAATACAGCAGTTTCCAGCAGCCAGTGCCGCAATCATAGGAGAAAGAGATAGTTGATAAGGATAATTCCAGGCACCTATTACCAGAATGCAGCCCAGAGGTTCCTGATGGATTTTACTTGTCCCGATCTGATTCACTAGGTTTGTTCTGACTTTTTTAGGCTTTGAAAGTGAATTCAAATTCTTCAGATAATAATTAATATCGTTGAGAACAAAAGAAATTTCAGTTGTAAAAGTATCGAATTTCGATTTTCCGAAATCCTTGTCAATAGCTTCGTACAAAAGATTTTCGTTATTCATGATTATATCCCGGAGCTTTTCAAGATACATTTTCCTGAACTTGATATTCTTGGTCTGCTGTGTTTTGAAGAATGCTTTCTGGCGGGATACGGTTTCCTGAATGTCCATATGATCAAATTTCAGGAAGTACAGCAAATTTTCGGCCTAAAATTACATAATATTCCTCACTGCGATTTTTACAGGATGGTATAGCAGTAGAGCGAACGCAGTAATCAAAGCCAGCCAGAACAGGCCGGTGAAAATTTCCATATTGGAAAGCAGGATGGATTGAGCCATTATTTTGGCTTTAAATGCTCCTGCGGTCACCGATAAAGACTCATTGACGGGAAGTTTCGAGATATTGGCTCCGAAAAGCTGACTCCACTGGCTGTAGAAAACGGGATTAGTATCGGTTAGGTCGGAGCTTAACGTGTCGGAATGTTTTAACGTTAGAAACAACATTAAATTTTGCATTAAAGCATAACCAATGGCAGTGGTCCAGAAACGGGTGGTAGTTCCCAGTGCGGTTGCATTGGCCACATATTGCTCCGGCATTCCGGAAATTAAAAAGAAAACAAGTGGTGTAAACAGCAATCCCTGGGAAATTCCCTGCAAAAACAGAGGTGGGCAAATGGTGGAAAGCGTAGTGTCGGGATAAAAAGTATAGGTAAACCAGGCACAGTCTATTGCCAGAAGCAGGAAACCTGAAAAGAAAACGATCCTTGAGGAAACGCCGCGTATCAGGCAAATTCCGGATATCATTACCCCCACAATAGTTCCGGCTACATTCCAGTACTGGATGTTGACGATATAATCCCACGGCCATTTCCAGACGATTGCCATAATGCTGTAGACATTATTCAATCCTGAACGGATCAGGTAGAAAATAAAAAACAGGATCATCCCTGCAATAACATTTTTTGAACCAAAAACTTCAAAATGAAAAATGGGCCTTTTGGAATTCCTCTGTTTCAGCATAAATAACCCTCCTGAAAGCAGGAAAATAAAAACGCACATAATAATGGTGTCGGACTCCAGCCACATGAGTCTTTTACCGTAAATAATAGCATAACCTCCGGACTGAAGACATGCCCAAAGCAGGAACCAGCTTGTAATATCCAGCTGATACAAGGGCATCTTAGGAAAAAACCGGTTGGTATTAAATAACGCAATCCCGATGATGAGCACAAATACATGAAAATATACTATCATCAGGATCATATGCTGGAAATCATAATCCTCAATGCTCGATTTCAGCAGGGATGTGGTGATGGTACCGCCCGTCAGCATAATGGTATACATAAAAAGATAGGCAATTACTTTGGCATGCCTGGTTTTTAATTCTGCAATAATCAGAGGCAGGAAGATGGCACCTTCCAGCAGCCCGAAGATGCCTTCCAGAAAACGGATGACCAGAATGACCTGGTAGTTATTAGTGACAGATAAGGCATACAAAATAATGACAGAAACAGACGCCATAAGCAGGATATAATACTTCACGCTGAAATAGGCCATAAATCTCTGTAAAACCAGAAGCGTAACCACAAACGTCCCATACATTAAAATCATTAAATACTGGATGTCATCCGGATCCACATCCATAAAAGAAGACGTGAAAGCACTATTGGAGTGTAATAGCGACAAAAGCATCAGGTGAGGAAACAAAGCCAGCACCAGAAGCGGAAGCTTCAGCCACTGCGGGACCCATTTGCGATATACGGTGTTGTGTTGCATGTCGATGTGATGATGTGATAATTTGTTGATACGATGATGTGTGTAAACGCAAATTTGCGAATTCGCTGTTTTGCCTTTTTACCCTTTCGCCCTTTCGCTAAATTTTCTTCGCGCTCACCAGAACATTCATCCCGGAAAGAAGCTTTTCATTATTTTTATTATTATCGAGGATGATTTTCACCGGGAACCTCTGTTCAATCTTGACAAAGTTTCCGGTAGCATTGTCGGGTTTTACCAGGGAAAACTGGGAACCTGAAGCGGGGGATACGGAAAACACTTTTCCTTTAAATTCAAGATCGGGATAAGCATCTGCGGTGATGGTTACCTCCTGCTGTGAATCTATTTGTCCGAGCTGGGTTTCTTTGTAATTCGCGATGATCCATTTTTCTTTACTCACAATTTGTACGAGCGCCTGACCTTCTTTAATCAGCTGTCCTTCCTGGATGGTCTTTTTTCCAACCCAGCCATCGTAGGGAGCAGTGATCACGGTATAGGAAAGGAAAAGTCTGGCGTTGCTGAGGCTTGCAGAACTCTGCCGGATCTGGCTTTTTACGGGAGCGACTTTGGATTGTTGCTCACTGGCACCCGCTCTTATGGCATTTTTCTGCTGTTCCAGAGCTAAAAGATTGGCTTTGGACTGTTCGTAGGAAGCTTTTACGGTTTCAAATTCCTGTTCTGTGGCGGCATCTTCTGCTACTAGATTCTTGTATCTCTTGAAATCCTGTTCCGTTTTCCAGATATCAATTTGGGCGGAAGCTATTCGGGCATCAATGATCTTTGAATCACTTTCTTTAGTATTGACCCCACTTTCAATGGTGGTAATGCTTTGTGTGTTGGCATGAAGGCCGGCTTCAGCTATTTTCACCTGATTGACGAACTCCCTGTTATCGATCACAATTAGAGTATCCCCTTTATGCACAAACTGGTTTTCTTCAAACCGGATGGTCTTGATAAATCCTGAAACCTTACTGGAAACCGGGGTGATATACTGCTCGATCTGTGCATCATTCGTAGTGACATTTTTTCTTGAGAAAAGATAAAAGCTGACCATTCCCGTAATCCCGCTGATGATCAGGATCCAGGCCAGCAGGGTGATGGTTTTGTTGATTCTTTTTTCCTTTTGTGTCAGTTGTTTCTTTGCCATAGTTTTTATAGATTTCCAATAGTGTACTGGAGCTGGTAATATTTTAATTGTCGGTTGATTTTTACGGAAATCAGATTGGATTCTGCTTCCAGATAAGCGTTGTCAGCATCAATGAGTTCTGTGATCAGGCTTAATTTATTCGCATATTTTGTTTTTACAATGCGGTAGTTTTCTTTAGCCTGGATGATGGCTTCTTCTGCAATTTTTATTTTCTGATCGGTTTCTTCAAATTTTTTAAAAGCTTCATAAACGGTATGTCTTATGCTCTCCTCATTTTCCTCAATCTGAAGCCGGGCCAGATGAATATTTTCCCGGGCTTCCTGCATTTTATATTTATTTTTATACAGATTTTCGATGGGATAGGTGAGATTTACCCCAATCATTCCCAAGCGGTAGGCATAAGGTTCTGGAGGGAAAAAAAGCATATTCGGATATTTGGTAAAATATTCGCCTCCGGCTGTGATTTTCGGTAAATAATTTGCCTTTATCAATTTCTGATCCAATTCTTTAAGGGAAAGGTTTTTATGGGCCATTGCTGCGGACTCATCTCTATCTAAAGCAGTTTCAGTCAATTCATCGATGTAAGGAATCGTTACATTTTCAGAAATGAGATCTTCCGTATCCACATGCATTTCCTGTCGTTCCGGAAGGGAAAGAAGGGTTTTAAGCTTATGCTCTGCTATTTGAACATCATTATTCAGTTCTGTCCAGCTCATGGTATGGTTCGAAAGCTGTAAAGAGGTTCTAAGGACTTCATTTGCCGTTACCAGTCCGTTAGCTTTTAAAGCTTTTACCTGTCTGATATTCACAGAATCTTCCTTCATTTTATCGTTGATAAGGTTCTGTTGCTCTTTCAGATGATGGATCTGTAGAAAGGCTGTGATGATCTCCATTTTAAGCTGTCTTTCATCCAAATGGGCTTTTAAGGCTGAAATTTCAGTGTCTATGGACGCTTTCTTTTCGTTATTTTTAATTTTTCCACCCATATACACCGGAATTGATGCAGACAGGGTAAAATCATACATTCCGTTGATCACGTCATATTTTGTGGCCTTATTGAAAAACCCGTTCTGATGCTGGAAAAGATTGGTCACCTGGTTATAGCTGGTATGAAATTCAACATCCGGAAGCTTTTCCATGGACAGATCCTTTTCCCGTGTGACTGCCATTTCCTGTTTTAGATGGCTGATCTGAATTTTTTTGTTGTGTTGTAAGCCTGTTTCTATTGCCTGCCGGAGGCTGAGATGGCTGTAATCGGTCATTTGTGAGTGTAAAAAGCTGCCGGTCAGCAGAAAGCACAACGCAATGCACTGATATCTGCATGCGTTAAATATCATATTCATAATGTAATTAAAAGATTTTTGCTAAAATGATTTTGATTCGGCAAAGTTACGATCCGGGTGATCTGACCCTATTTGTGAAAACAGAAAAAGATTTGTTCATTTACGCCAAATTGATTTTTTCTTTTTAATTTTACATGATGAATGACAGCCATTTTAAAGCAGTAGAAGAGGAAGACGCAGAGTTTTATGTCTATCATGTGCTTACGGGCAATGTAACAACGGATGTGCATTACCACAGTTCTGCGCAGCTGGTCTATGCAGAAGGAGGAATCGTTCATGTTTTTACAGACCTCAGACACTGGTATCTTCCGGCAAGATGCTTTATGTGGATTCCTGCCGGAACCCCTCATTATATTTTTTCAACCAGCCCGAAGGTGGATCTTTACAATTTTTACTTTAAAAAAGAAGAAAATGAAAATGGCTTTTTTGATGAAATTAATATTTATTCAGTCAGTCATCTGCTTAGAGAAATGATTTTATACACAAAAGAGTGGGATGGGAAAATCACAAAGAATGATACTTCAAAATATTATTTCCTTAAAGCCCTGAAAGGAATTCTTCCAGAAAAGAGAGATAAAAAACTGGCTTTTCCGGTACAGCATCCGTTCCCTAAAGATGAAACGCTGCTAAAGATTGCGAAATACATTCATGCCAACCTCGAAAAGCCGCTTACCATTGAATCTACGGCGAAAGAATTCGGAATGAGCACAAGAACCCTTTCCCGCAAATTTAAAGAGATTTTAGGAATGAATTACGTTCGTTTTCTGCGTGCGTTAAGAATTACACGTTCTCTGGAACTTATGTTGGAAGGAAAGTACAATATGTATGAAATTGCGATGATGGTAGGGTATAACAGCCTTTCTTCGTTCAGTAATATCTTCAAAAAAGTCATTGGAATACCGCCTACGGAGTATCAGCAGAAGCTGAAAGGGAGTCATTAGAAGTTGGAGGACTGTAGAGTTTGAGAGTTTGAAAGTATTAGAGTTTTGAGCGAAAGTATTGAATTAAGACAAACATCCGGTGGCTTAGGCCCTCAAAGCAACCAACACTAATATCTAGCGCTTAATATTTGAGATCTAATGTCAGTTATCTAAAGCGCTACCATCATTACTACATTTTACTTTCAACATGAATACAGAAAAAAACCACTTCAAACGAAGTGGTTTTGTATGTTGAGAAAATCCTCGGCTTATTAAGCTTCTTCTTCAGATTGTACTTCCTCTTTTTTAGCAGCTGGAGCAGCTACTACAGGAGCGTCAGATACGATGTCGAATTCATAGTTGTACTCAACATTTCTGTGAAGTCTGATAAGAGCTGAGAATTTACCAGTTCTCTTGATTGTGTTACCAGGAATTTTGATGTATTTTTTCTCTACAGAAACACCAGCTTTTCCTAAAGCTTCAGCAAGATCAGCATTGTTGATAGATCCGAATAATTTATCACCAGAACCTACTTTTGCAGGAATAGTAATAGAAGTTTTCTTCAATTGATCAACTACACCATTCGCAGCAGCGATTAATTTAGCTTCTTCTTCTTTTCTTGCTTCCAAAGTAGCCTCAAGAGCCGCTTTGTTTTTTGGAGTAGCCAAAAGTGCAAATCCCTGAGGAATCAGGAAGTTTCTTGCATAACCAGGCTTTACGCTTACTGTATCGAACTCAAGTCCTAAGTTTTCTACGTCTTTTTTAAGGATGATATCCATTGTTGTTGTCCGTTTTAGAGTTCCGGGTTCCGGGTTTTATGTTCCGGGTTTCCCATCCCTTCGTTAGAATTTATTTAATTAATTCAGCAACAAAAGAAGAGGTTGCCCTCTTCTCTTATTTATTTTTTTGTCTTATTTCAATAAGTCAGCTACGTAAGGTAGTAAAGAAAGGTGTCTTGCTCTTTTGATTGCAGCAGAAACTTTTCTTTGGTATTTTAAAGAAGTACCGGTGTATCTTCTTGGTAAAATTTTACCTTGCTCGTTTACAAACTGTAATAAGAAATCAGCGTCTTTGTAATCAACGTGCTTAATTCCGTATTTTTTGAATCTACAATATTTCTTTTCAGATTTTGTATTGATATCAAGCGGAGTAAGGAATTTTACTTCTGATTCTCCTCCAGCTGAGGCTTGTTTAGCCATTTCATCTATTGCCATGTCTTGTCTTTTTTAAAAAATAGGGTTAATAATTAAGCTTTAGCCGCTTTTAGTTTAGTTCTTCTAGTTACAGCGTACTCAACAGCATGCTTGTCAAGCTTTGTAGTCAGGTAACGGATTACTCTCTCGTCACGCTTGAATGCCAATTCTAAATCAGCAACTACAGTACCTTCACCTTTAAACTCAATTAAAGTGTAAAACCCATTCTTTTTCAATTGGATAGGGTAAGCTAATTTTTTTAATCCCCAATTTTCTTTAGCAACGATTTCGCAGTTCTTTTCTTTGATAAGATCTACATACTTGTTCACTGCTTCCTCTACCTGTGACTCAGATAGAACGGGAGTTAAAATGAAAACAGTTTCGTAATTGTTCATAATGTTAAATGAATTTGTTAATTATTTCGAGGTGCAAAATTAGAAAATATATTTGTAATATGCAATACAAGGAGTGAAATTGTTGGGAGGTTTTCGGTTTAACGTTCAAGGTTCAAGGTTTAATGTTCCAAGATGCGGGATTCAGGTTTAAGATTTCCGGGTGCAGGTTATCAGTTGATGGTCCTTAAACTTTAAACCTTGAACGTTGAACCCAAAACAGGAAATTACTCCTTCTCTCTGATTTCCGTCAGAAAGTTCACCTTAATCACATCGTACAGAGAATGTCTGCTCACCAGGATTGAAGCAATGGAAGAAACCATTCCGGCAAGCATCAGGTGAAAGATCAGCGAATGCCTGTCCGTCATTTCCAGCACAATAATGGCGGAAGTAAACGGTGCCCTGGTAATTCCGGTAAGGAACGCTACCATTCCGGCCAGGATAACCACATTGGTTTCGTTCGGCGTCAGATGAATGGCTCCGGAGATCACAGAACCAATGCTGGCACCTGCAGTGAGGGCAGGAGCAAAAATTCCGCCGGCACCGCCTGATGTAAATGACAGGGCAGGACCGAGCATCCTTAAAATCGGGACATACCAGTCCTCATGCTTATCCTTTGTAAAAAGAACCCGCTCCATAATTTCTTTTCCTGAACCGAGGATTTCACGGTTAATGAAATACGCTATAGAAGCGATAAACAGGGCGCAAGCGATCAGAAACAGGATATTGGCCTTATCTGTTTTCAGTTTTCTTTTTTTCCAGTCGTTCATTTTTAGCATGGTTACGGAAAGCTGGCTGGCCAGGATGCCCGCCGTTCCTGCGACAAGAATGATAGGAAACATAACCATTAATGAAACGTCATTCGTTTTCGGATATCCGAGGTATAAATAGGAACCGGCTAACGTTTGAGCAGTGAGGCCGGCAATAATCACCGCCGTAAATAAAGCCGTTTTGAAATAATTAATATGCGTTTTTGAAAGTTCTTCCACGGCAAATACAATTCCTCCCAAAGGGGTATTGAAAGCCGCTGCAAGTCCCGCTGCCGCACCGGTCATAATCATGTTTTTCTTGGATATTTTGGGCCACCAGTGGGGAAGGTATTCATTCACTTTTCTGAATACGGAACCGGCTATCTGAATGGTGGGACCTTCCCGTCCTACAGCTCCGCCGCCAATAACGAGAACAACGGATGAAATAATTTTAAAAACGATGATCTTAAGGCTTAAAAGGCTTCTGATTTTTGTGTGCTCTTTCGGGTTGGCAAGCTCCACGGCTGCCATTACCTGAGGGATCCCGCTGCCTTTTGCGTTGGGTGCAAATTCTTTTACCAGCCACCAGGACAGAACGAAACCGATAGGTGCAATAATGAAGATCATCCAATCATGCCAGTTCATCATGAAATTCAGGAGATTCTCTCCCCACGCGAATATTTTGGCATACATCACGGCAAAAAAGCCGGTAATTACAGAACCTATCCAGAAAGGAATGGCCTGCAGCAGATTGTTCTTCAGCTGCTCGTTACGGATATTGTCAAAGGATTTTTTAACACTCTTTCGGATAAGGTAGAGGAATTTCAACATTTGCAGGTTTTGAAATGTAAAAATAAACTTTAATTATGAAATGAGCCTGTGTTAAGACATTTCTGTTCCGATAGGGCAAAAATAGTATCGCCTGGCTTTAGTAATATAAAAAACCTCCGATAAAATCGAAGGTTTCTGTATGGTAAGATATTTTGAACAAGTGTTTTGTAACCGCCTGTCAATCATTATCTACTATATCTCTGTATTCAGATCCCAGTTCTGAAGGTAGTCATGAACATGTTTCAGCATCATTCCGCCCAAAGATCCGTCTACCACTCTGTGGTCGTAAGAGTGAGACATGAACATCAGCTGGCGGATGGCAATCACATCACCGTCTTTGGTCTCAAGAACCGCCGGTTTTTTAACGATGGCACCAATTGCCAGAATAGCTACCTGAGGCTGAGGAATAATAGGAGTACCCATCAGGTTTCCGAAGCTTCCTACGTTTGAAATAGTATAAGTAGCACCCTGCGTATCTTCAGGTCTTAATTTTTTGTTTCTTGCTCTGTAAGCCAGGTCGTTGATGGCTTTTGCCAATCCTGAAAGGGATAACTGATCAGCATTTTTAATAACAGGCACGATAAGGTTTCCGTCCGGTAAAGCCGTTGCCATACCAATATTGATGTTTTTCTTTTTGATGATATTTTCACCGTTAACAGAAACATTGATCATCGGGAAATCCTGGATGGCTTTCACTACAGCTCTCACGAAAATCGGCATGAAAGTAAGTTTTTCACCTTCACGCTTTTCAAAGATATCTTTATGCTTGTTTCTCCATTTTACAACGTTGGTAACGTCTGTTTCAATGAAAGAAGTAACGTGCGGAGCAATTTGTTTGGCTTTCACCATGTTTTCAGCGATGATCTTTCTCATTCTGTCCATAGGGATGATTTCATCACCCGCGGCTGTAGACACTGTAGAAACCGGTGCTGAAACCGGCGTTTTTGCAACTGCAGGAGCTGCCGCCTGTGCCGGTGCAGCCTGCTGAACAGGTTGATTTCCTCTGTTGGAAACATAGGCCAGTATATCTTCTTTGGTAATTCTTCCTTCCAGGCCGCTTCCTTTGATGGATTTAAGCTCAGATTCGGAAATATTTTCCTGTTGTGCGATAGATTTTACAAGTGGTGAAAGGTAAAGATCTCCTGAAAATTCTGCCGGAGATGCAGCTTGTAAAGGCTGTTCAATGGTTTTTAAAGTTTCAGCGTCCGGAGCGGCTGCAGGAACTTCTGTCTGTACTTCTTCTGAAGCGGTAGCACTGCCTTCTCCTTCAATTTCTAAAATGGCAATGGCTTCACCCACTTTTGCAACTTCGTCCTTCTGTTTCAGAATTTTTACAATTTTCCCCGAAACCGGTGTCGGAACGTCTGAATCTACTTTATCTGTTGCAATTTCAACTACGGAATCATCCTCTTTTACATTATCACCTTCATTGAATAACCAAGTGATAATCGTCGCTTCCATAACACCTTCTCCCATGGAAGGAAGCAATAATTTGTATTCTGCCATTTTTAATTTTTAGATTTTGACAAATATATAAAAAAAATCGGTTTTTTTATGAAATATATAATCTTACATAAATTCAACGTAGATATTCTCGCCTACATTGAGTCCAAAGAGGCTTTTGGCCCCGTTTTTTTTACTTCCTTTATAGATGGTAAGCTCCAAAAGCTGACTGTCATTGAAGATTGCTGCAGACTGCCCATGGAATTCCGTTTCCCTGGCCCAGTCGGAAACCACTTCCGTATGACTTGAAAACACCTTTGAAAGCGTTAAATTCCTGAATTTGATGGTAAAACCTTCATTCCCTTTGCCGCTGCTTTCGAAAAAGTCTTTACTGATATTTGAGATTATATTTCCGAAATTATCAATATAAGTAACTTCTCCGATGATCATCTTTTCAGACTCGTTGAAAACCGGTTTGGGGAACAGAAGCTGCTTCGCCGAATGGATTTTCCGTCCGATCACTTCAGGAAGCCCGCCATTGGCTAAATGAACAGCTACAGGTACGAAAACATCTGTGGATGTGAAGTTCACAATATCATCAAAACGGCTGTTTAGAGTAATCTCATAGATGGCTTCCGGTTTGATGTCGAAGAAGATAAGGCTCAAAAGTCCGTTGTCTGCGGCCAGAAAATAGGAGCCGTCGGCTTTGTACAGGATATTTTTCCGTGATCTGTTGTAAAAACTGTCCACAGAAAGGATATGAATGGTTCCTTTAGGAAAATATTTATAGGCATTTCTTACAATATATGAGGTCTGTATAAGGTTGAATGCCTGGATATCGTGGGTTATATCAATAATATTAACCTCAGGGTTTAGCGTCAGAATTTTGCCTTTCACAGCAGCGACTCTGTAATCTAAATTTCCGAAATCCGAAGTAAGGGTAATAATTGACATGGATTGGTGGTAGAATAAATAGTGTATAATGCAAAGTTATTTAAAATAAAAAGAAAGCCCGAAAGATTGTAGAAAAGAATTGACAGAAATTTGAAAAAAAGCTTTAATTTTAAAATCTAAAAAAATAAAAAAACTGCATGTTTGAATTAACATATGATTTGGAAGATGTCGATGTAAAGACCTTCTATGGCGTTAATAACCAATATTTCAATTTATTAAAATCAAGCTTTCCCACTATTAAAATCACCGGAAGAGATCATTTTATCTTTGCGATGGGAAATCAGGAAGCTCTGGATATATTAAAGCAAAAACTTGATGATATTGTCAAATTTATCTCTAAAAATAACTCTATTGCCCTAAAAGACGTTGAAAATATTCTAAATATCAAGGACGAAAATGAAAAACAATTGGTTTTTGATCAGGATATTATTGTAAAAGGAGTAAACGGTAAGGTGATCAAAGCCAAAACCACCAACCTTAAGAAACTGGTAAAAGAAACAGAGAAAAAGGATATGGTGTTTGCCATTGGCCCTGCCGGAACCGGAAAGACCTATACCAGTGTTGCATTGGCAGCGAGAGCTTTACGGGATAAGGAAGTAAAAAGAATTATCCTGACTAGACCTGCGGTAGAAGCCGGGGAGAGTCTCGGATTTCTGCCGGGAGACCTTAAAGAAAAGCTGGATCCTTATTTACAGCCTCTTTATGACGCATTAAGAGATATGATCCCCCACGAAAAGCTGGAAGGGTTTATGGAGAAAAAAGTCATTGAAGTAGCTCCATTGGCTTTTATGAGAGGACGTACGCTTGATGACGCTTTTGTGATCCTGGATGAAGCCCAGAATACCACCCATGCCCAGATGAAAATGTTCCTGACAAGAATGGGGATGAATGCCAAATTCATTATTACAGGAGATCCTACACAGATCGACTTGCCTCCGAAACAGCAATCCGGACTGAAGGAAGCGATGAGAATCCTTAGAGATGTTAAAGAAATAGGTTTTGTGCACCTTACTGAAGAGGATGTAGTAAGACATCCGGTAGTGAAAAAGATCATTCTGGCGTACAACGAGGAAGATAAAAGGCTGAAAGATTAGGCAGTAATTGTCTGAATTTTAATTTGTTGGATTTGATTTTTAAAGAATTTTACACTTAATAATTTTTGTTTGTGAGATTATTTTTAAGCACTATTTGGTGTTCTAAAAAAAAATATTAGTTTTGTTGCCGAATACTAAAAATAAATCATGAAAAAATTATTACTCGTTGCAGCAGCGGCTGTAATTGGCGTTAATCTAAGCGCTCAGGAAACCAGATTTGGTGTAAAGGCTGGTTATTCACTTTCAACTTTAAAATTCAAAGACAACGGAAATTCTGAAAGTACAGATCCTGCACATACTTTCTATGGAGGTGTTCTGGTAGAGCACAAATTAAGTGATAAATTTGCCCTTCAGGGGGAAGTTTTATATTCACAATTAGGAGGGAAGATCACGGAAAGAGTAGAGGATGAAGATGATGCAGGTACATTCTTTAATATTAAGAACAAAACCACTTTTGGAACGATTCTGATCCCGGTTTCTGCCAAATATTTCATTACAGAAGGTTTGTCAGTTTCTGCCGGAGCTAATTTCGGACTGATCATTTCTGCAAAAACAAAGACGGTAGCAGACCTTGGATTGGGAATGATTCCTGGATTTGAAATTTCTGCAGATGATGAAACGGATATTAAAGACCAGACCAATACTTTGAATATCGCTCCTTTCTTAGGCGCAGAATATGCATTGGAAAACGGATTGTTCTTTGATGCAAGATACAATATGGGAGTTTCTAATTTAGCAAAAGATTCCGGAGATGGAAAATTGACGAACAGCTTCTTTCAGGTAGGTGTTGGTTTCAAATTCGGAGGGAATTAATTCTTAAAACTGAATACAAGACATAAGGGCGGGACAGAATATTGTTCCGCTTTTTTATTTTTATGATGAATAGGTATTGTTAACTTTATGTTAACAAAGAAAATATTTAGTAATTTTGTGGTATCAATCAAACTATTTAAAATAATGAAAAAACTATTTTTACTAGGTGCTTTTGCGCTGTTAGGCGGTGCAGCACACGCACAGGAGGGTTTTAAACTGGGTGGCCACATTGGAGTACCGGTAGGGGATGCCGCTGATGCTTCTTCATTTACATTAGGGGTAGACGCTGCCTATATGTGGAATATTACAAAAGGTCTGGACCTTGGGGTTACTTCAGGATATTCACACTTCTTCGGAAAGGATAATTTTGATGACTTCGGATTTATTCCTGTAGCGGTTTCCGGAAAATATAAATTCTCGGGGGCACCTATCTTTGTAGGTTTAGACCTTGGTTACGGAATTTCTGTAAAAGATGGAGTAGACGGCGGATTCTACGCACAGCCTAAATTCGGATACCAGATGGCTAAGGGTGAGCTTTATTTAGGCTACCAGACCATCAGCAACAAACGCGATTACGGATGGTATACCGCAAGCTGGAACGTAGGAGCGATCAACATCGGATATAACTTCTTCCTGAAATAAGGGGATGTTAAAGATAATATCAGAACTCCGGCCGTCAGGCCGGAGTTTTTTTGTCTGTTTAAAGCTTTAATACACCCCAATTATATTAATATTAAGGAATAATCAGCTGATATTCATAAACATTTGTTTAATTTTAAGATATAAAGGCTTAAATATTAACGTTTTAACTTTGATTTATCCGCAATAATTGCCAATAATCAGAAACTTGATGGAAAATGATAAATCTAAAAAAATAAGTATATTTCAGTCTTGTTGAAAAATTGTAATTTTTTTATTCTAAATATTGTGAAAAATTTAAAAGCCCATGGTTACTGCATTTTATTTTCGGAAAAGTATCACTCCTCATCAATGATATTAATCACGTTAACAAATTTTAATATTAGAAAGGGCCACTGTAAATTTGCCCTCAGAAAGTATTAAAATTTTATACAATGAAAAAATTAGTATTAGCTGGTGCTGTTGCACTTTTCGGTTTATCTAATGCACAAATTGCAAAAGGAACTGTTTATGTATCTGGTCAGGTAGGATTTTCTCAGGAAAGCGACAACAATACAGATAAAAAAGTATCTGAAATCAATATTATCCCAACAGTAGGGTATTTTGTAAACACTAACCTTGCTATCGGTTTAGGAGTTGGTTACAAAAACGGAAAAACAACAGTTGAAACTAACCAGTCTCAGACAGTAGGTAACATCACTACTACTTCAGTTGGAAAAACAAAAGACATCAACAATGCAATCGTTGTTGAGCCTTTCGCTAGAAAATACTGGACTTTAAGCGATAAGTTATATATCTTCGGTCAGTTATCAGTTCCTATGGAATTTGGAAGCGGTAAAAATGAAGTAGAAGGTACGGTAACTACATCTTCTTCTACCGGTACTCCTGCCACTACAACTACAAGTGTTTCTACAAGTACTGATAAGCCAAAGTCAACTTCAATCGGAGTTAGCATCAAGCCAGGTTTAGATTATTTCTTGAACAAAAACTGGACGATCGAAGCTACTATCGGGGAGTTCGGTTACAACAACAAAAAATATGACATCGACGGTGCTAAGAGTGTTGATAACTACAACTTCGGGTTGAATTTATCTACTGTAACTATCGGAGTTAAATATGTTTTTGCTAAGTAATTAACAAAGCATTCAATTCAATATAAAGCCCTAAGATTCTTAGGGCTTTTTTATCTGGAACATTTTTTTAAAATAATAATCATGAAAAAAATCTTATTGGCATCAGCTCTTGCTTTATTTGCAGGAATGAATGCACAGACAACATTCGGTGTAAAGGCAGGGTATACTTTATCTAAACTTAATTCCAACGAAAACAGCATTGAATTTGGTGGAATCTCAGGAGATTTAAAATCAAAATCCGGGTTCTATGCAGGCGCTTTGGTTGAGCATAAACTGAATAATAAATTTGCGCTTCAGGGAGAAGTGGAATATGCCAATTTAGGAGGAACTGCAAAAGTATCGTTGCCGGGAGGGATTTCCGTAACTGAAAAACTAAACTTCAACAGAATTGTCATTCCTGTATCGGCGAGATATTATGCAACTCCGGAGCTGGGTCTTTATGCAGGACCTTATGTGAGCTTTAAAACAGGCACAAAAGTAAAAATGGAGGTGAATGGGGCACCATCAAATCCACAGGGGATTAATGCAGGGGAAGAATACCTTGAAAAAGCCTTTGATGATAACTTAAAGTCTACAGATTTCGGGTTATTCTTTGGTGCTGACTATAACGTGTACAAAGGTCTTTTCGTAGACGCACGTTACAGCTTTGGATTGACCAATATGATCAAAGATCCTGTAAATGATGAAAAGCTGAAGATGAATTTCTTCCAGATCGGACTCGGTTACAAGTTCAAATAAAACAAAAAACTCTCAGAAATTCTGAGAGTTTTTTTATATCTTGTTTGTTGTCGGTAAGGTTTATTTGCCCATCATACCGCCCATACCCGGCATATTCGGCATTTTGCTCATCATCTGCATCATCTGTTTCCCCTGAGGTCCCTGCATCATCTTCATCATTTTACCCATCTGCTCAAACTGTTTCATCAGCTGGTTCACGTCTTCAATTTTTCTTCCTGCCCCTTTGGCAATTCTCTGCTTTCTCTGAGTATTGATAATGGATGGTCTTCTTCTTTCATCCGGAGTCATAGAGTAGATGATCGCTTCAATATGTTTGAAAGCATCATCGCTGATTTCCACATCCTTGATGGCTTTACCAACCCCCGGGATCATTCCCATAAGATCTTTCATATTACCCATCTTCTTGATCTGGTTAATCTGCTTCAGGAAATCATCAAAACCGAATTCATTTTTAGCGATTTTTTTGTGTAATTTTTTAGCTTCTTCCTCATCAAACTGCTCCTGAGCTCTTTCTACAAGGGAAACCACGTCTCCCATTCCCAGGATTCTGTCAGCCATCCTTTCAGGGTAGAAAAGATCCAGCGCTTCCATTTTCTCTCCGGTAGAGATGAATTTGATTGGTTTTTCCACTACAGAACGGATCGTTAATGCAGCACCCCCTCTGGTATCACCATCTAATTTGGTAAGAACAACACCGTCAAAGTTCAATGCATCATTGAATGCTTTTGCAGTATTCACGGCATCCTGACCCGTCATGGAATCTACTACAAACAGAGTTTCCTGAGGTTTGATGAAATAATGCACGGATTTGATCTCGTTCATCATCTGCTCATCAATGGCAAGACGTCCTGCGGTATCCACAATCACTACATCATGACCGTTGGCTTTTGCAAAATTAATTGCATTTTCAGCAATAGTGGAAGGGTTGGTAGAGCCTTCTTCCGTAAATACAGGAACCCCGATCTGTCCACCCAGCACCTTAAGCTGATCAATCGCTGCAGGACGGTAAACGTCGCAGGCAACCAATAATGGTTTTTTAGTTCTTTTTGTCTTTAAATAATTGGCCAGTTTTCCGGAGAAAGTAGTCTTACCCGAACCCTGAAGCCCGGCAATAAGAATCACAGTTGGTTTTCCTGAAAGATTGATACCTTCCTGGGAACCTCCCATCAGATCTACCAGTTCGTCATGAACAATTTTGGTCATCAGCTGTCCCGGAGTAAGGGAAGTAAGAACATTCTGTCCTAAAGCTTTATCCTGAACTCTTTTGGTAAGATCTTTTGCAACTTTATAGTTAACGTCGGCATCTACCAATGCGCGACGGATTTCCTTTACGGTTTCCGCTACGTTGATTTCCGTGATTTTTCCGCGTCCGGAAATATTATGTAGAGCCTTGTCTAATTTATCCTGTAAACTATTGAACATATTTATTGTAAATTATAGGTCTGCAAAAATAAGGAATTTTTGGCATATACAAAGTGTTCAGGCACGTAATATTATATATATAATGTTTTTGGATGTAAAACGGCAGATAGTAACTGGCCCCTCTAACCCGTGTCAAGGTTTAAAACCTTGACACGGGTTACCGGCAATAATCCTCATCTTCCGTCTTCCACTTGTATTAGGCTGCTGCTTCAACCGAACTCCAATATTGGAAACAAGCAAAAGCTTTCCTTCATGATAAAAATCAAATCATAACAAAATACGATAGAAAAAGTCTATTTTTGCGATCAGTTAAAACAAACCTTGTATTGAAAGGTTGAAAATAAGTTCTATAATGAAGTTAAATCCTAACATACTGGTTACAGTATTATTTTTTTTAACGTTTCTGATTCATTTTTCCCTCTGGAAATTTGTTTTTCACTTAGATGAGATTATTATTGTTAAATTTTATCTTTTTTTAAGTGTGATGTTCATGATGATGATCACGCTGATTGTTTTAATTAACAGGATAGTCCCTGAATTTTTAGGATTGTCTGTAATTGGACTGATCCTTTTAAAATTCGGTTTAATGTACCTAATCAGGAAAAAATTGAACTTTGAAGTGATTCCGGGCTATAAATTTCATTTTATTATCCCGTATTTTGTCCTGACCACGCTGCTTACGTACTATGCGATCAAGCTGATTAATCATGACAAAAAACAGTAAAATTATTTATTGAAACTAGAAAAAATATTATATTTTTGCACAACGAAAAAAACCTATCAATGTTTAAGAAATTCGCAGTTTTATTCTACAGTATTTTTGTATTAAACTTAGTGTCTGCACAGCACGGTGAGACTCCTGCTGGAACAGCTCCGGCTCAGGAGCTTTCGGAAAAAGACAAAGTAAGTAAAGAAAACAAGGAGTTCATAGATCATCACTTACTGGATGCTCATGACTTTACATTGATGGTGGATAAAGAAGGTCATCACATCGGTTTCCCTCTTCCTGTTATTTTTTATGATAACGGTTTCCACAGCTTTATGAGTAACAAGGAAGGGTTTATGCACGGAGAGCCTACTGAAGTAGACGGATCTCATTATGTACTTCACCACGAAAAAATTTATAAGACAGATGCAGCAGGAACTTTAACTCTTGATGATCACGGTCATCCTACTAATGAGAAGCCTTTGGATCTTTCTATTACAAAGAGTGTACTTATTCTTTTATTAGTATCCATCTTTATGTTGGTATTATTCGGAGGAATGGCTAAGTCTTACAAGAAATCTGTTGTTCCTGCGGGAGCTGCAAGATTCCTGGAGCCGCTGATCATTTTCGTAAGAGATGAAGTAGCAATCCCGAACATCGGTCACAAGTATAAAAGATTTATGGGATACTTACTGACTGTATTCTTCTTTATCTTATTCCTTAACGTATTAGGACTAATGCCTTTCGGTATCAATGTTACCGGTAATATTACCATGACATTCTTCCTGGCGATCCTTACATATCTAATTACTACATTCTCTGCCAATAAAGATTACTGGAAGCACATCTTCTGGATGCCGGGAGTACCTGTACCAATGAAACTGATCATGTTGCCAATCGAATTGTTAGGAACCATCACCAAGCCTTTCGCATTGATGATCCGTCTTTTTGCCAACATGACGGCAGGACACATCGTAGTAATGAGTTTGATCGGATTGATCTATGTGTTTAAGAACTTCGCAGCCGGTGTTGCATTCCCGTTCTTAACGTTAGTGATCTATTTATTGGAAGTATTGGTTGCATTCTTACAGGCTTATATCTTTACGATGTTATCCGCTCTGTTTATCGGAATGGCTGTACAGGAGCACGAGCACGAACATCATGCAGCTCACTAATTGGAATTATAAATTAAAGTAAAACAAATTTTTTAAAATTATATATTATGGAAATCCCTAAAATTGTAGGTGCTGGTATCGTAGTACTAGGTGTAGGTATCGGTCTTGGTAAAATCGGAGCTGCTGCTCTTGAAGCTATCGCTAGACAACCTGAGCAATCTGGAAAAATCCAAACAGCTATGCTTATCGCTGCTGCACTTGTTGAAGGTGTTGCGTTTGCTGCTCTATTCGCAGTAAACTAATTAAAATCAAACCATTACCCGTAACGGTTGGTTACAGGTAATGGTTATTTAAGAAAAAAAGTAATAATTATTTATACATTTATATAATGGAATTAATTCACCAGTTTTCATCAGGATTATTTATTATCCAGTCTGTTATTTTTCTAGCATTATTATTTTTGTTAGGCAAATTTGCTTGGAAACCTATTTTAAAATCTATCAATGACAGAGAAACTTCTATTGTTGATGCTCTTAATCAAGCTAAATTGGCAAGAAAAGAGATGGAGACTTTAAAAGAGGATAACGAAAGAATTATTCGTGAAGCTAAGATCGAAAGAGATGCGATCCTTAAAGAAGCCAGAGAAATTAAAGATAGAATCGTAGGTGAGGCTAAAGATGCTGCAAAAACTGAAGGAGATAAACTGATCGAAGCAGCTAAGCAGACTATCCAGACTGAGAAAAATGCTGCTATGGCAGATATCAAAACTCAAATCGGTGCTTTATCTGTAAACATCGCTGAATCTATCCTTAAGCAAAAGCTGGACAACAGCGAAGCTCAAAACGAATTAGTTCAAAATTATTTAAACAAATCAAACCTTAACTAAGAATGCTTACATCTAAAGTAGCTAAAAGATACGCACAGGGACTGATTGATTTCACCAATGAATCAGGTCAGACCGCTGCTGTATTTTCTGAAATGAAAGATGTAGTGAAGATCATGTCTGAATCTAAGGATTTGAACAAATTTTTCCTTACGCCTTACATTGATTCCAAAAAGAAAATAGAGGCAGCAAACGAAATTTTTAAAGGTTTTTCGGTTTCTTCACAGAACCTGATCAGATTAGTGATCAAACACGGCCGTGAAAGCCAGTTGAAAAATATCGCTCAGGAGTTTATCAATAAAGTAGAGGACATCAACGGGGTACAGAGAATTACTCTTACCACAGCGACTCAGCTTTCCAAAGAGAACCTTGATCAGATCTTAAGATCTACCAATCTTGTAAAAGAAGGTTCAAACTTTGACCTGAACTTAAATGTGAAGCCTGAAATTTTAGGAGGTTACATTTTAAGAGTAGGTGATCAGCAGGTAGATGCGTCTGTAAAGACCAAATTGAACCAAGTTAAAAAAGATTTTCAGTTAAATTAAAGAAAAAACAACCATACAATGGCAGAAATAAATCCGGCAGAAGTATCTGCGATCTTAAAACAGCAATTGGCCAACTTCGACACTCAATCCAACGTTGAGGAAGTAGGTACAGTTTTAACCATCGGTGATGGTATTGCTCGTGTATACGGGTTAGAAAACGTACAATACGGAGAGTTGGTGAAATTTTCTAGTGATGTAGAAGGTATTGTACTAAACCTTGAAGAAGACAACGTAGGTGTTGCGCTACTTGGGGAAAGTAAATTAGTAAAAGAAGGAGACACAGTAAGAAGAACAAACAGAATCTCTTCTATCAAAGTAGGAGAAGGGATGTTGGGAAGAGTAGTAGATACTCTTGGTAACCCTATCGATGGTAAAGGTCCTATTACTGGGGATTTATACGAAATGCCATTGGAAAGAAAGGCTCCTGGAGTTATCTTCAGACAGCCGGTAACTGAGCCTTTACAAACAGGTATCGTAGCGATTGACTCTATGATCCCGGTAGGAAGAGGGCAAAGAGAGCTTATCATTGGTGACAGACAGACAGGTAAAACTACTGTTGCAATTGATACGATCATCAACCAGAAAGAATTCTTTGATGCAGGTAAGCCTGTATATTGTATATATGTTGCGATCGGTCAGAAAGCTTCTACCGTAGCACAAATCGTTAAAACCCTTTCTGATAAAGGAGCTTTAGCGTACACTGTAATCGTTGCGGCTAACGCATCAGATCCGGTTCCTATGCAGGTATATTCTGCAATGGCTGGAGCATCTATCGGGGAGTTCTTCAGAGACACCGGCAGACCTGCATTGATCGTTTATGATGATTTATCAAAACAGGCGGTGGCTTACCGTGAGCTTTCTCTTCTATTGAGAAGACCACCGGGCCGTGAAGCTTACCCTGGAGACGTTTTCTACCTTCACTCAAGATTATTGGAAAGAGCAGCAAAAGTAATTGCTGACGACCAGATTGCGAGCCAGATGAACGACTTACCAGACTCTCTAAAGCCAATCGTAAAAGGAGGAGGTTCATTAACTGCCCTTCCGATTATCGAAACTCAGGCTGGTGACGTTTCTGCGTATATTCCAACCAACGTAATCTCCATCACAGACGGACAGATCTTCCTGGAGTCTGACCTGTTCAACTCAGGGGTTCGTCCTGCGATCAACGTAGGGATCTCTGTATCAAGGGTAGGAGGTAACGCTCAGATCAAATCAATGAAAAAAGTATCTGGTACTCTTAAATTAGACCAGGCACAATATAAAGAATTGGAAGCGTTTGCTAAATTCGGTTCTGACCTTGATGCTTCTACTTTAGCAGTTATCTCTAAAGGGGAAAGAAACGTTGAGATCCTTAAGCAGCCGGTAAACTCTCCACTTCCGGTAGACAGCCAGGTAGCGATGATCTACGCAGGAACAGAGAACCTTTTAAGAAACGTTCCGATCAGAAAAGTAAAAGAATTCCAGATAGAATACATCGAGTTCCTAAGATCTAAGCACCCTGATACAATGGCGGCTATTAAAGCTGGTAAAATCGATAACGATATTACCAACGTTCTTAAGCAGGCAGCTAACGATTTAGCTTCAAAATATAACTAAAAAATTCAATGTTTAAGGTTTAGAATTCAATGTTTTAAACCTTAAACTTTAGACCTTAAACCTTGAACCACAATAATGGCAAACTTAAAAGAAATACGAGGCAGAATTAGTTCAATTTCATCTACGATGCAGATTACACGTGCTATGAAAATGGTTTCCGCTGCGAAACTTAAAAAAGCACAGGATGCAATCGTAATGCTAAGACCTTATTCTGAAAAACTACAGGAGCTTATCCAGAATGTAAATTCCAGCTCTGATCCTGATCAGATTTCTGTTTATGCTCAAAAAAGAGAGGTAAAAAGAGTGCTTTTCATTGCTGTTACTTCAAACAGAGGTCTTGCGGGAGCTTTCAACTCGTCTATTGTAAAAGAGCTTAATGCCCAGTTTCAGAACAATTCTCAATATGAGGTAGAAGTTCTTTCAATTGGTAAGAAAGCTTATGACGCAGTAAGAAAAACACGTGCGGTTTACGCTAATGAAAGTTCTGTTTTTGATAATCTGAACTTCGATACTGTAGCTCACGTGAGTGAAGGGGTGATGACAAGTTTCAGAGAAGGTAAATTTGACGAAGTATATTTGATTTATAATAAATTCGTTAATGCAGCTACACAGGAAGTAACCACAGAGCAGCTTCTTCCGATTTCAATGCCGGAAACTACGGAGCCTCAGGTTGAAACAGATTATATTTTCGAACCGAACAGAGCTGAAATCTTAGATAATCTGATTCCTAAATCGATCAAAACTCAGGTTTTCAAAGCCATCCTGGATTCAGTGGCATCTGAGCACGGAGCGAGAATGACTGCAATGCACAAAGCAACAGACAACGCACAGGCTCTTAAAAATGACCTGGTGATCTTCTACAACAAAGCAAGACAGGCTGCTATTACAAACGAGATCCTGGAGATCGTTTCCGGAGCAGAAGCTTTGAAAAATTCATAAGGAATTATTTTAATATCATACTAAGCATCGACATGGTCGGTGCTTTTTTGTTTAGATTGGAGACAGGATAAGGTTTAAAATTATTAAGCAGTTAAGGTTTCAGAAGTCAATCAATGAAAATTTCAATTCTTCTTTGCCCCGTAGAAACGAATATCTTATTAAATCCGTATTCCGACTCAAAAAATATTTTGAGCCTATTTTTCGCCCTCTAAAAACTTCTATCTTCAACCATCCCATCTTCCTGCTGAAAAATTGCATTCCCAAAATGTCTTAACCCCAACTCAGGTTATTTTTATTTTATCTATCTTTGTAGCTAAAATTATATAATTTCTAAATGGACTCGGACATAGTCAGGCTTTTGCTAGCCTTATTTCTTGTTTTATTAAATGGCTTTTTCGTAGCCGCAGAATTTTCAATTGTTAAAGTTCGTTACTCACAAATCCAGCTGAAAGCTGCAGAGGGTAACTCCATGGCCAAGCAGGCGGAACACATTATCAAACATCTTGATGAGTATCTATCTGCAACACAGCTTGGTATTACATTGGCATCCCTTGCATTGGGTTGGGTAGGTGAAAGTGCTTTGCACCACGTTGTTGAAGGTATTTTCCATTCTTTGAATGTAGATTTCACCCAGGCAACCATTACTACTATTTCAGTGGCGACAAGCTTTGTACTGATTACCGTAATGCACATTGTATTTGGAGAGCTTATCCCAAAATCTATAGCGATCAGAAAATCAGAAGCGACTACAATGGCTACGGCAGTTCCATTAAGAGTTTTTTACACGGTTTTCAAGCCGTTCATCTGGTTGATGAACCTGATGTCGAATACATTCTTAAGATTGGTAAAAATACATCCGGCTTCAGAGCAGGAAATTCACTCTACTGAAGAACTTCAGCTCCTGGTAAAACAGAGTGCCGATAGCGGAGAGATTGAAGAAGAGAATTATGAGATTATCAAGAATGCATTTGATTTTACAGATCATTCTGCCAAACAGATCATGGTTCCGAGACAGAATATCACCTCAATTGATTTTGAGGAAGAGATCAATGAAATTATCAACAAGATCATGGACAGCGGTTACTCCCGTATCCCGGTATATCTTGATTCCATAGATAACGTAATCGGGGTGTTCTATACCAAGGAAATTATAAGGGAATTCGTTAAAAGAAAAGGTGACCTTACCCATGAAGATCTGAAAGATCTGATGCGTGATGCTTTTTTCGTGGTGGGGAGTAAAAAAATCTCAGACCTTCTGAAGATATTCCAGCAGAAAAAACAGCACCTTGCCATCGTTATTGATGAATTTGGAGGAACTGAAGGTATTATTACCCTTGAAGATATCCTTGAGGAATTGGTAGGGGAAATACAGGATGAAGAAGATGACGAAGACAAGCTGGTAGATAAGATAGGCGATAATATTTATTGGGTTCAGGCTACGCAGCCATTGGATGAGATCAATGAATATCTGCCTAAAAGACTGCCGCTTTCAGAAGAAAGTGAATACAATTCACTGGCTGGATTTATTCTGCATGCCCTGGAAGATATTCCGGAAGAAAATGATGAATTTGATCTGGAAAATTACCATTTCAAGATTCTGAAAATGAACAATAAAAGCGTAGAGCTTGTAGAATTGGTTTATGAAGGCCCGAATGTTCTGAATGATCTGGCTGATAAAATTGGGGAAGTTTAATGGATAAAAAGATGTTTTTTTATAACAGCATAAAAGATTACGAAGATCCGAAACGGCAGTATGAAGAGGAAGTATTGGTTTTGGATGACACAGATGAAGTCTATAAGCTTGTTCTTCATAACGATGATGTTCACACGTTTGATTATGTGATCGATTGTCTGATCGAAATCTGCAAACATACACTGGAACAGGCAGAACAATGCACCATGCTGGTCCATTATAAAGGCAAATGCACGGTAAAAACAGGCGCTCTGGATTTGCTGAAGCCTATGCATGAAAAACTGCTTTCAAGAGAATTAACAAGCGAAATCGTATAAGTGAAACTCCACCTTTGGGTGGAGTTTTTGTTGAAAATGTAACTTTTGTTGCAAATTACTCGCTTTTTGGTGATAAATATGTTTAAATTTATTTATATTAGCAAATACAACGCACTATAAAATATAAATCAATGAAACAAAAAATTACTTCGATGCTTCTTTGCGGTATATTATGCTTTTCCGCATTAAATGCCCAGACATCATCTTTTGAAACCCCGGCCAGAAGCTGGATAAAAGAAAACACAAGAACTTTAGGAATTCCGGGATTCAGTACACTTAAACTTAGCTCAGTACGTAAAGGAAATACAGGCGAAACACTGCGTTTTCAGCAGATGATCAAAGATGTTCCTGTTTTTCAGTCTGAAATTTTAGTTCACTTCAATAAGGAAGGCAAATTAAGCTATACGGCGACGGAAAGTCTGAAAAAAAACCTGAAGGAAGTGGATACTGTTCCTTCTATATCTGCTGCTGATGCGTTCAAAAAGGCTATCGTGGCCAGTAAGGGAGAAGGAGCGATTACTTATCAGGAAAATAAACTGTTTGTTTATATAACGGATGAAGGTGATACCAAGCTGGTGTATAGAGCTGTAATTAATCCTTATGACAATCCTGGCAGCTGGGAAACGATTATTGATGCAAAGACAGGTACTGTAGTAAGCGTAAAGGATATTGCCGTATACCACCGCGGACATGAAGGCGACTCTGATGACCACAAAAAAAATAAAGCACCTAAAACACAGAAAAAAAACAGTTTTAAAGCTTCCGGCTCCGGCTATGTTTTTGATCCGGATCCGTTGTCGAAAACAGGATCTGCCTATACAGGTAATTTTGTAGATAATAATGACGCAACCAATGCCAGCCTTGATAATGCCAGAACTTTAGTGACTTTATCTGATATAGAGTTTGCCAATAATGTTTATAAATTAAAAAATGCTTACGTAGAAATTGCCAATGTAAGTAATCCTAATTCAGGATTATTCACTCAGGCTACCAACCAGTTTTTATTCAATAGAAGTGAATTGGGCTTTGAGGCGGTAAATGTATTCTGGCATGTAGATAAAAGTTTGAGATACATCAATGAAACATTGGGAATAACCTGCAGGCCGACAACGAATGGAGGGGCTGTTCTTTACGATCCTCACGCTTTAAATGGAGCCGATAATTCCAGTTATAGTACTTCCGGAGTGCTGCAGTTTGGCCAGGGAGGCGTAGATGACGCTGAAGATGCAGATGTTATTATACATGAACTGGGACACGGAATTCATCACTGGCTTTCCGGAGGAGTTTCCAATTCAGATGGATTAAGTGAAGGATGTGGTGATTATTGGGCGCAGTCCTACAGCAGAAGCTTAAATCAATGGGCTTCTTCAGCTCCTGAGTATAACTGGATGTTTAACTGGGACGGGCACAACCAATATTGGGCAGGCAGAATCACCAACTATACTGTTACGTATCCAGGAACGGGAGCAATCCATACAAAAGGACAAATCTGGGCTTCTGCACTGATGAGAATCTGGAACAGAATAGGAAAAGAGAAAACAGACAGAGCCTTTTTGGAAGGACTGGATTTAACAACCTCCAGCACAAACCAGCAGAATGCCGCTATTGCCGTAAGACAGGCTGGAATTGATATGTTAGGACAGTTTGGATTCAATTGTAATGATATTACGGCGATGACAGAGGAGTTTACCGCTGCCGGATATGTACTTCCGGAATACAACTGCGCCCTGAGCACAAAAGAAGTGAAGAAAGAAAACCAGGCTTCCGTATATCCGAACCCTGCTACTGACGCAATCTTTGTTGTATTAAAAGGAGATAAGGAAGAAAAAGCCGAAATCCATAACATGGAAGGTAGAAAAATAATGGAAACGACGATCGGAAACGGTAAAAATAAAATAGATATTTCGAACCTTCCGTCCGGAAATTATATCCTGACCGTAAAAGGAATTGATTTATCTTCAAAATTCATCAAGAAATAAAAGTTTTGAAAACCTTTTAAATCCGGTGCTTAGTCACCGGATTTTTTGTTAAAACCAAAATCTGCAGGGATTGTTTTACTTGCATTCATCTAAAATAGTATATTTGTACCAACTATAAAGAAACAAAAAAGGAATGCTTGTAATAGGAATTGCCGGAGGAACAGGATCCGGCAAAACTACAGTTGTTGACAAGATACTGCAGCAGCTTGATATTGAAGGAATGAATATCCTTTCTCAGGATAATTATTATCATGATAATCAGAATCTGACTCTTACCGAGAGAGAAGCTCTGAACTATGACCATCCAAAGTCCATAGATTTCGATTTGATGATCAAACATGTGAAAGCTTTAAAAAATAACGAGCCCATTGAACAGCCCGTTTACAGCTTTGTTACTCATTCCCGAACCGGCGACCATGTCACTGTAGAACCTAAAAATGTATTGGTAGTAGAAGGTATTCTGGTCCTTACGAACAAAGAACTGCTGAAGGAATTCGATTTGAAAGTATTTGTTCATGCTGATTCTGATGAAAGGCTGATCAGGAGGATCAGGAGAGATACACAGGAAAGAGGAAGAGACCTTGGTGAAGTGCTTCACAGGTACCAGACCACACTGAAACCAATGCATCAGGAATTTATAGAACCATCGAAGAATGAAGCAGATCTTATCATTCCGAATATGAGACAGAATTCCGTAGCGATTGATTTTTTAACTACTGTTATCAAAAATTCGTTGAGAAAACATTAAAATGAAAGAAAACAAACTTATTAAAGACATCCAGCCGAAGTCTGAAACATTCAAACTGATCCAGAAATATGTGCTGAACAAATATACCATTACCATCTGTATGTTTCTGGTATGGATGATTTTCTTTGATAAAACCTCTTTCCTTGTTATTCATGAACTGAACGGTGAGATCAGCCGATATGAAGACCAGCTGGAATATTATAAAAAAGAATATGAAAAGAACGATGCTTTTTATAAGAAGCTGATGAACAATAAGTCGGAAAAAGAAAAATACGCAAGGGAAAATTATTTTATGAAAAAACCAAATGAAGAAATCTTCATTCTGGTAGTAGACAGCGCTGATGCTGCTAAAAAATAAAATGTCAATAGTGAATGGTCAATGGTCATTTTTTATTAATTTCCAATTGACTTGCGAAGCAAAATTCACAATTGATCTTTCACAAATTAACCAATAGTCCATGTCCAATACAGATATACTTCCAAACTGGGAAAACTTAGTAAAAAAACAACTTAAAACAGAAGATATTTACGCTGTCCTGAAGAAAGAAAACCTTGAAGGGATAGAAGTAAAACCTTTTTACAGTGAAATTCAGAAGCCCGTGGCCAACCTGCCAAAAGTGGAAGAAAATACTCATCTGGTAGCAAGATACCATGAAAGTCTGGAAGAAGATGTATTTGCATTTATTTTGGATCAGAATGTAGAAACGCTGGAGCAGAAGACTCTTTTTGTTAATAATAAAGACCTTGCCGGGCATATCAGTCCTAAGGAAGAGGACCAATATTTCTCGCTGATTGATGTTTTTAACGAAAATGAAGGCATTATTGATGATCAGCTTGCAAAGGAACTTTTATCCAAGGACTTCAAAAGAAATATTTGTATAGATATTTCACTTCACCAGAATGCCGGGGCCGCCATTTATCAGCAGCTGGCCATTGCACTGGCAAAAACCAAAGAACTTGCAGAAGTTTACGGACCTGATATTTTAAATAAACTGATTTTCAGGATTGCAGTCGGAGGGAATTATTTCTTTGAGATGGCAAAGCTGAGAGCATTTAAAATAGTTTTTAACCAGTTATCCAAAGAATATGGCTGCAATGAAACCCCATACATTTTTGCGGAAACATCATTAAGGAACAAAGCTATTGCAGACACCGAAAATAACCTGATCCGTTCTACATTAGAGCTCGCTTCTGCGATGATTGCCGGAGCAGATGCCGTTTTCAGCAACAATTACCTGGTTGACAGAAGCACGGACAATTCCGAAGAAATTTCCTTTAAACAACAAATCGTGATGGCATACGAAAGTATCATTAATGTATTTGAGGATGCGTCCAACGGAAGTTATTATATTGAAGACATTACCCGTCAGATCGCAGAAAAATCCTGGACGCTCTTTGTTGAGATTGAAGAGGGCGGTGGATATCTTGAGCTTTTAAAGCAGGGAACGATCCAGAAAAAAATCTATGATCAGGCTGTTCAGGAGCAAAAATGGGTGGAAGAAGGAAAAATAAAGCTGATAGGAGTAAATTTATACCCCAAATTAGAGGTTAAAAGATCAATTGAGGATCTCTACAACGAAAAAGAAATAAAACCCGTACGATGGGCTGAAATGTTTGAATAATTTCATTTTTTTATAACAAAAAATATGCACAAGCATCCGTATAAATCTGTGCCATCTGTGGTTAACTCAAAAAATAATCTGAAATGATAGAAAAACTGATCGACCTATTTGAATACACCTATCATTTCAACAGAGAAATGATCAAAAAGATTTCAGAAAATATATCAAAAGTTGATGAAAAAACAATCAGTCTGATCAATCATACACTCAATGCCCAGCAAATCTGGAATGCAAGAATATCAGGAGAAGAGACCTTTGAAGTATGGCAGATCAATCCTTTCGAAGCGCTTGAAAACATCAACCACCAGAACTTTCTGAAAAGCACTGAAATAGTTCAAAGCCAGGATCTGGATACAAGAATTGGATACCGTAATTCAAGGGGAGACAGGTTTGAAAACAGTATTTTTGAAATGCTGTTCCATGCCGTTAACCATTCCACCTATCACCGTGGTCAGATCAATACGCTTCTTAAACAGAACGGTATCAAGCCGATATTGACGGACTATATTTTTTATAAAAGATAAGAAGGCACTTTGATTCTTCAGTAAGCCAGGTTAAGTTTTTAAAATTCCAAATGCCATACTGAACGGAGTCAAAGTATTTCTATTGATATGCGGGCGTTTTACAATATTATGAAAATTCAAAAAATCTGTGGGAAATAACTTAATCAGCAAAGAAATCCAGGACTACATCCATGCCAATCTAAACACAGATCTGCATACCCTTCTCCTGAAAAAATCAACATTTCCCGAAGTTTCCATGCAGGAAATCGTCCAGCAGATCAAAGGAAAGCAGACCGCGCAGAAAAAATTTCCCTTTCTTTTAAAGGAAGGAATTATTTTTCCGCCCCAGCTGAATCTGGAACAGGCATCCTCAGAGAAAACAGCTCTTTATAAATCGCAGATGTTCAAAGGTGAGAAATTCATTGATCTTACCAGTGGTTTCGGAATTGATGCCTATTACCTTTCCCAAAATTTTAATGAAGTTACTTTGGTGGAACAGAATCCGCAATTGTTGGATATTGTAAAGCATAACTGGGCTGTATTAGAGCGGGATGCAACTTTTATAAATCAAAACCTGGAAGATTTTCTGAATGACAGTCAGGAGCATTTTGACATTATTTATCTGGATCCGGCAAGAAGAGACCAGAACAAAAATAAAGTTTTTCTTCTGGAAGATCTTTCACCCGACATTCTTCAGATCAAAGAAAAGCTTCTGTCAAGAGGAGATCAGGTGGTGGTCAAGCTTTCTCCCTTGATCGATATAAAATATCTGGTCTCTGTGCTGCCGGAAATTTTCAGGATAGAAATTATCGCAGTAAGAAATGATGTAAAGGAGGCTGTTATTTTCCTGTCCAGTGAGGAAAAGGATGAAATTATGGTGAACTGTGTGAATCTCGAAAGTGAAGAATCTGCATTTTTATTCAGGTTTGGAGAAGAAGAAAAAAGCCAGGCAGCTTATTCCGAGCCGGAAAAATTCATATACATCCCGAACAACAGTATTTTAAAAGCAGGTGTTTTTAATCTGATCTCTGAAAGATTCGGACTTAAAAAGCTGCATCCCAATACCCATATCTATACTTCAGATCAAAAGGTTGATGATTTTCCCGGGAGAGTTTTTGAGATGGAAATTATTGAATCTAAGCAGATTAAAAAGAAAGACTCTTTCAATATCATTTCAAAAAATTATCCTCTGAAACCGGAAGAAATCAAAAAGAAATATGGGATAAAAGACGGCGGAAAAGACTACCTTATTTTTACACAATCCAAAAAAGGTAAAATTATTTTAAAATCAGTATAAAAATGTTGCCCCAAAAAGCAGGATTTCTTAATTTTGGGCAATTAAAAATTCAAGCTGGAAATCGCTTGCTGTTAAAATAAAGATAACCGGCTAAAAATTGCGATTCCACAGACCTTAAAAAATAAATTTTACATATGAAAAAACTAATTATATGTTTAGCTGTTGCAACGGTAGCCGTAAGCTGTAAAAAAATCCAGGCAGGAGGAAACAAGAATACGCTGAAACTGGAAGAAGGAGTAGAGAGATATTCTGATGATGCTCAGGGTGGAGGCGAAGCACACGGTCACGAGGCTGCAGCGGGTCACCATGAGGCAGCCCCAGCTGAAAAGCACGAAACTGCAGCTCCTAAAACAGACAGTACAGCAGCAGTAAAACCTGCTGAAGCTGAGAAAGCTCCGAAGACTGAACACTAATTAAGAGTACACAATATAAAGAATGTCCTGCCATGGTGCAGGACATTTTTGTTTAACAGATCCAATTCTTGAAATTCTTTTCCAAAAAAAAGACCAACTTTTTTGGAAACATACTTACTCTAGGCTGTTCATATACAAGATTTCTGATTTGTTTTCTCCGAGAATCTTCTTTTATAAATAAATACACTACCGAAAATATGATTTATTGAAGAGCACTATTTTTTGAAATTTTTGTTTACCGTTAAATCTACTATTTTAATGGTATCTCTACTTTTCTTTATCACAAATACACTGCCATTTCCATAATGTAAAGAATCTTTATTGTTATTCGTTAAACGGGCGGTCAACAAATCAGCATCAATGATCGTCTTTTCATACTTAAACAGACTATTAGCTACAACGATTGACGTTTGTCTGTCAACAATGACATTTGTAACCTTTGTCTGCCCCTTAAAAGATGCTAAATCAAATATGTCATTTGTATAATAAGTCTTGTACTTGTATTTAAAATTAAAATAGAAAGAGATTCCTAAGATGATCACAGAAAAGAGAATGAAATATTTCCGGGCTTTCTGAAAAACCAGTAATATACAGATCAGGCTAAAGAGAACATACGGCACCATAAATCTTGGTTCCAGCCCCGAAAAAAAAGTTCTGTATCTTAATAATACAATATAGCAATAATAAAAAATAGCCAGTACAAAAATATAAAGAATGTATCGGGAATATTTCTTGTAGTGTTTTAAATAAGTTCCAAAAGCTGCAATCATTAAAAATAAAATGGAGAAAAAATAAACATGATATTGCCTCTTAAACTCATGATAGTGGCTTATATTGAATGATCCTTTTATAATTTTTAGTAAGCTGTCAGAATTAGGTATTCTGTTTTCTCCGGTGATACTCCCTATAAAGTAGAGTCTGAGGATAAAAACAATCAGTAATGGCAAAGTAGTTAATACTAAGAGAAGTGATTTTCTATTGATGCTAAATCCATTCAGGTAGATGATACTAAACGGAATCAGAAAAATGCCGGTATGCTTTGTTTCAACCAGCAAAAAGAATAATCCGGCCAGAATTAAATGACTTCTTAAAGAATAATCAAAATTTTTGATAACATAAAGAATGGAAATAATGCAAAAAACAAATAAAGGTTCTGCCGCATTTGATTTATAAATACCATGGAAAAATGATAAGATCAGGATTGCAACAACATAACCATTTTCTCCTTCCAGGATCTTTCCAAGCAGCTTATAACTGGCAATAAATAACGACAAGCTCAGACTAAATAAACTTATTTTCAAAGGTAGACCAAGATAAGAAACAGCTGCTATAAGCAGAGGATATCCTAGTGGCCAAACCGTGCTGTATTCATTATTGGAATAGTAGAACCTTCCTTCTTTAATATAATTAGCCAGGCTTATGTAATCATAAGTATCTCTGGATAATGAGAAGAAAAAATAAGTGTAAATAGAAAATAGCAGAACTAGACCCAGTTCCATCATATAATTTAATCCTTTAGAATTTTTCATTTTGTGTTTTTGTGCATGGAAAAAATTGCTCATGGATAAATCATTATTACATAAACAATTTTATTTGGAAATATGATTTTTGATTATAAATAGCCACAACTTGATCTGCCAGGTTAGTGATATAGCTGGATTTTATTACTGTTGTCGCTTTTCCAGTTGGTGTTGCTCCTGCTATTTGGCGAAGATGAAGTCTAATACTTTAAGTTCATCATTTTTGGATGCTATAGATGTTTGGATGTATATTTAGCTGGTTTAGCCATGATAATTATGCCGTTATAGACAATAACTTAGCAGCCTTTCAACTTATGAGGGGTTGGAAATAGCATTGGATGTGATTGACATTTTTTTTCGATTTTAAGTTGAACATTTGTGAGGTGGTAAAACAAAATAAAACCCGCATAAAATCAAAATAAAATGCTGATGAATAAGAAAAATTGCCGGGTTTGTGTAATTTTGGTTATGATACTATAAAAAAATAATGGTATTTCTTCACTTTTCATTTATTTATTTCGCCGTCTGTAATGAGTTTTTGATCAACTTATCCATATAAACTTGAAAAATTACCCGTACAATTTACCAGAAGTTACATGGGTAATCTGTAGAAAGTATATGAGTGATTGTTTTATACGGTTTTAAGCGTATATAAAATGGCTTTCACCAGGAATCATTATAAGACGGAATATGCTGTAGATTCCAGCCATTACTTCTTGCATTTCCCGTCTTGCTTTATTGATAAATAAAAATGAATGAAAAAAAGTATTCCCTTTGCTTACTAAATTTTACTCTTATTCGGAAAATTATCTGTTTTTGCTTGCTGCTGCAGGCCAATTTTTTTATTTTTAACAAAACAAATTTTAAAATGCAAGAGACATTAAATTACATCAACGAAAACAAACAGCGTTTCGTGGATGAATTATTTGAGTTATTGAGAATTCCTTCTATTTCTGCAGATCCGGCCTATAAGAACGATGTATTGAAATGTGCGGACTTGTGTGCAGAACATTTGAGAAATGCAGGAGCAGATCATGTTGAAGTATGTCAGACAAAAGGCTATCCGATTGTTTTCGGAGAGAAAATATTAGATAAAAACCTTCCTACGGTATTGGTATACGGGCACTATGATGTACAGCCTGCTGATCCGCTTGAATTATGGAGAAAACCACCTTTTGAGCCGTACATTGAAAAAACTGAACTTCACCCGGACGGAGCGATTTTCGCCAGAGGTTCCGCAGATGACAAAGGACAGTTCTTCATGCATGTAAAAGCTTTTGAAGCGATGATGAAGACCAATACACTTCCTTGCAACGTAAAATTTATTCTGGAAGGTGAAGAAGAAGTGGGATCTGTGAGCCTGGGAGATTTCGTTAATGAAAATAAAGAAAAACTTTCCTGCGACTGTATCCTGATCTCTGACACGCATATCTACAGCAACGAACAGCCAACGGTAACAACTGGTTTAAGAGGATTGAGCTATGTGGAAGTGGAAATTGAAGGACCAAACAGAGACCTTCACTCAGGGCTGTACGGGGGAGCGGTTCCAAACCCTATCCACGTACTTTCCAGAATGATCGCCAAACTGATTGATGAAGACGGGCATATTACCATTGATGGATTTTACGACAACGTAGAAACTGTATCTGATGCCGAAAGAGCAGATATGAACAAACTGAAGGATAATCCTGAAGAGTTCAAAAAGTCTATCGGGCTGAATGGAGTGGAAGGTGAAAAAAGCTATACTACGCTGGAAAGAACCTCCATCCGTCCAACTTTAGACTGTAACGGAATCTGGGGTGGATATACCGGAGAAGGGGCTAAAACAGTAATTCCTTCCAAAGCTTCCGCTAAAATTTCAATGCGTCTGGTTCCTTATCAGACTCCTGAAGAAATCACAGAAAAATTCACTAAGTATTTTGAGAAAATTGCTCCTGAGAACGTTAAGGTTAAAGTAACACCGCATCATGGAGGAATGCCTTATGTTCTGCCAAGTGATACCAAAGAGTTTTTAGCAGCCAAACAGGCCATGGAAACGGCATTTGGTAAAGAAGTTCTGCCCTACAGAAGTGGAGGAAGTATTCCAATCACCGCAATGTTTGAAAAAGTATTGGGCGCTAAATCCGTATTGATGGGCTTTGGACTGGATTCGGATGCCATTCACTCACCCAATGAACATTACGGACTTTTTAATTTCTACAAGGGAATTGAGAGTATTCCATTATTCTTTGAAAATTATTCGAAATAATAAATAGCTTATAAGCATATTGATAAAGCGTTCCGGAATCGGAACGCTTTACGCTTTTTTATGAGAATATCCCTATCAAATGATATTTTTTTAGATGTGGTATGTGTTTATTTTTAGTTCTACCTAAAAATAATACCATGAAAAAGAACTATTTATTTGCATTCTGCTTGTTTTCAGCATTTTATTTGGCGCAGCAGCAGGTGGTTTCCTTTGAAACACTGGATGGATTTTACACAGGAGACATCAATGGACAGGGAACTTGGATCAGTACGCCCACAGGCGATTTCCCTGCTAATGTCCTCAACCAGACAGTTTGTTCAGATGATGCCTCTGATGGTTTTCATTCCCTCAGAATTATAAAGGAAAATACGTATGGAACCCAGTCTATCCCTATTATAGGAGCATTTAATAATCTTCCTGTCATGCTGCCCTATAATAATTTTACGGTTTCTTTTGATATGAAGATGTCTCAGCTTAACGGATCCATCTTTAGTTTTCAGGGACTGAGCAGTGCGGATGAAAAATTCGTCGTCAGATTGGATTTTGATCATACTGGAACAGTTAAAGTACTTAAAATGATTTCAGGTGTACCGGTCATGGAATCTGTATCTGCTATCTGGGAACCCAATCTTTGGTACAGTCTTACAGTGATGGGAACTGCTACAGGTATTAAATATTATCTGAATGGAATGCTGATTTGTTCAGGCACGGCCGCAGAATCAATAGATATGAATCAGCTGCGTTTTGTACATGATAATACTGAGGGAACAGCTTTTATTGATAACGTCAAAGTGTATAATGAAGCCCAGCTTTCATCATTAGATAAAACTTTGAACAAAAATACCGTCAATATCTATCCGAATCCGGCTGCGGATTTTATTTCAGTCTCTGTTGCCGGAAAAATAAAAAGCTCTGAAATATTTGATGTTGCAGGAAGAAAAGTGCACTCAGGATTGGAAAATGATAAAATAGAGGTGGCAAAGCTGCCGGCGGGTCTGTATTTAATCAATATTAAAACAGAGAATGGAAGTTTTTCCGGGAAATTTATAAAAAAATAATCATAACGCGATATGATATTGACTTTCCATTATTTACGAGATAATAATAATCATTTGGTGAATGTTTTTGTGATTTAATGATTTTTTAGTTAAAATATTTTTATTGTAGGAATTTTTTAGAAAAATAATTTAAATATTATATAATGTTTAAAATGGATTAAAATAACATATTGTTGGATTTATTGTTTAAAAAATTATTTTATTTCATATTTATGATTAATATTTTACCTATTTAGAATAAAAGTTCTATATTTACCAGGTAAATAAAAAAAATAACATGAAAAGAAATCTACTAGTTTGCTTAGCATTAGCTTCAGCAATTTCAACTTCTGCACAGCTTTTAGAATCCGACAACTATAATTCCTATACTATAGGAAATGTAGCTACTTCTACAGCAGGCACCGTGGCCGGACAAGGAGGTATGACTGTCTATAATGGAGCGGTTACTGATTTTCAGATTGTAAATGGTGATGCAGCTCATGGAAAATACCTTCAGGTAACAGGTGGAAATGATGGTGCGGCTACATCTGCACGTTACGTTTTTAAAAGCGGATTGGAGACAGCCTGGGCTGCAAGAACGCCTGGAAACAACATTGTTAAAGGAAGAGCCGAAATTTATACCGGAACCTCTACCAATCAGCATGCATCTGGAATAGCCCTTTTTGGTGCTGATGACGGAATTGTAGGAGTAAGATATAATTCTCAGACAAAACTGATGACAGGACTGGCTTATCTTGATACAGGATTAAACGCTGCCTTTTATACGATTACAGGGATCTCCGCAACTGTTTACCCAGCTAATACATGGGTAACCGTGGGATACAGTTATAATAAGACAACCGGAGAAATCACTTATACAATCGGAAACGCAGCACCTATTACGCTGACAGTAAGTGGAGCCACTACCGTAGCAGATATTGATCCTACGGAATTTGATGTGTACAGTTCTCCTTACAGAGCTTCTGCAACAGCTCCTGTAAATGCAGGACCAACTACTTTTGGTATCGATAATTATTCCGTACATGCCGGTAACAATACTACCTTGGCAACTGTTGAAAATGATGCCAGAAAATCTTCAATTATTGCAATCGGACCAAATCCTACGGTTGATTATCTGAATATCCTTACCGAGATGAAAATCAGTAATCTTGAAATTTATGATATGTCCGGGAAAAAAGTTCCGGCTCAGCTTGAAGGAAATAAAGTGGATGTAAAAAATCTTAATTCAGGAAGCTATATCGTAAGCTTTGAAACAAAAGACGGGAAAACAGTCGAAAAATTCATTAAAAAATAATACCTGTAAAATTCAGGACCAGCAAAACGCCTCAATTGGGGCGTTTTTTTTATTTTTAGAGGACTAAAAAAAATTAAAAATATGTCAGATCAGAAAGTAGCCTATATTACAGGGGGAACAAAAGGAATCGGTTTCGGGATAGCCCGGATATTGCTTGAAAATGGTATTTCAATAGCTTTTTCAGGACGAAAGCAAGAGGATGTGGAAAAAGCAGAACAAGAGCTTAAACAGTATTCAGAAAACGTTCTGGGGATCGTTTCTGATGTAAGAAGCCTCGAAAACGAACAGGAAGCAGTACAGCAAATAACGGAAAAATTTGGCAGGCTGGATTTTGTGATTGCGAATGCAGGCCTTGGAATATTCAAGCCTGTCGATGAGTTGAGTGCCGAAGAATGGAACTCTATGATAGAAACAAATCTCACAGGTGCTTTTTATACTTTAAAAGCCACTGTGGAAGAATTAAAAAAGACAGAGGGATATTATATCACGGTTTCAAGCCTGGCAGGGGCCAATTTCTTTGAAAACGGAACCGGTTATAATGCTTCAAAATTCGGAGTGGTAGGATTTACTCAGGCTGCAATGATTGATCTCAGAAAATATAACATCAAATCTACGGTCATTATGCCAGGTTCTGTGGCTACGAATTTCAACGGAAATATCCCTTCAGAAAAAGACAGCTGGAAGATCCAGCCTGAGGATATGGGAAATCTGGTTCTGGACATTCTGAAAATGAATCCAAGGGTTTTGCCAAGTAAGATCGAGTTTAGGGCTACTAAACCGGCATAAAAAGGACCGGAAGCCGGAAGAGTGAAGCAATTGAAGTTTAAAGGACATCTATATTAGTTTAATAGTTTTAAACTAGTTATTGGTTATGATAACGGTAAGAAATTTTCAGTCCGATACTGACTTCCAGCTTCCTTCTTCTGGCTTCCCTCTCTTTAACATATTGGAAATACATAAAATATTTTTAGTTCAGGGCAACCTTTTTAAAATTAGGTGGTCTTATCAATAGAAAGTGATTTGCAGAAACTTATTAAGGATTTTCCGGATAAGTTCATAAGATGGTTGAGAAGCTTTATAACCTTCAGAAGTGGCCTGAAATCAGCTTAAACAGGGGATTTGTATATCTTGCTTCCGGGATTTAAAACTCCCTAATTTTAGGTATTGATTTCATTTTTAAATTGAACTAGGTTTGCAGGCATAAAGCGAAAAATGTAAATAGATTGCTTGGAATTTAAGATAATTATTAAGTAGGCTTACTCATAATTGTTATATTGATATCGAATTTAAAAAAAATATTTTATGAAAAAAGTTTTATCAATGGGCGCATTTGTATTCGGTCTGGTTCAGACATTCAATGCCCAGTCCTTACAAAGTGATGATTTTAATGCCTACACGATAGGGAATGTGGGTACTTCCATTACCCCGACAGTACCAGGGCAAGGTGGATTTTATACGGACTTTGTGGGAGGCTCCAATTCAGATGCCCAGATTGTAAACATAGATGCGGCGCATGGTAAATCTTTGCAGCTTACAGGAAGTGCAACGGGAAGTGGAACAAAGTATATGTGGAAAAAAGGATTAGATATAGCATGGGCCTCAAGAACAGCGGGAAATGATATCCTTAAACTGGAATTTAATTTGTACACGGGAAGCGCTACAGGAGGCTCTGGCAGGGGAACTGTTTTAGTTTATGATGGAACAACCCATAAAACACTGCTTGGGGCCGGATATGATTATGCCTCGAAAAGAGCGATTGGGATAGCCTACTATACGAATACTGCGACTGGAGTAACAGGGAATTATCTTTTTTATCTTGAGCCCAATACCTATACATATCCTGCCAATACATGGATTAAATTAAGGTGTACATTTAATAAAACTACAGGAGTAGCTACCTGGACTAGCCCCGGAGGTACCGTTTACAGCCCGTCGGGAACATATACATCGGCTGCTGTAGGGGTAGATCCTTTTGAAATGGATTTTGTTTCAGCAGTTGAGACAGGAAATACGGTAGCTCATCCTACTTCTTTTGATGACTATACACTCATCGCTACCAATGCAACTGTATTAAACACAAAAGAAGTGATTGCAGAAGATGACAATATTTTGGTTTATCCTAGTCCGGCCACTGATATTATTACACTACAGTCTAAATCACAAATTACCAAAGCGGAAATTTATGATACAGCAGGAAGAAAGATGAATACGAAACTTGAACATAATAAAATTGATGTCAGAGGTCTTAATCCGGGAGTTTACGTCATCCATATGGAGAGTCACGGAGCTGTGTTTTCTAAGAAATTCATCAAAAAATAATACAGGCATCATCCATAATAAAATAAAAACGCTCTACATCAGAGCGTTTTTATTATTTTTAATGCGCTGAATAATAAATCGATATATATTATGCATGCATAATATATTTTTTGTTTATATTTACAGGAATTAAAAATATAAAATCCCGGCATTGAACCAATGGGTTTTCATGCGATAAAGGGAGAAAAATAAAATAGTACACATGAAAATATTAGTTTGTATCAGTAGTGTTCCGGATACTACTTCCAAGATTAACTTTACAGCAGATAAATCTGCCTTCGACAAAAATGGAATTCAGTGGGTAATCAATCCTTTAGATGAATTTGCATTAACAAAAGCAGTTAAACTTCAGGAATCTCAGGGTGCAACTGTAACAGTGATCAACGTAGGAGATGCTGCTACAGAACCGGTGGTTAGAAAAGCATTAGCGATCGGTGCCAATGATGCAGTAAGAGTAAACCTTGATCCTAAAGACAGCTATTCTACAGCAAAAGAAATTGCTGCCGTAGCGCAAAACGGAGGGTATGACCTGATCCTTTGCGGTAAAGAATCCATTGACTATAACGGAGGTTCCGTACCTGGAATGGTAGCTCAGCTATTGAATCAGCCTTTCGTGAATGCATCGGTAGGATTGGATGTAAATGGAAGTGAAGCCACTGCAGTAAGAGAAATTGAAGGTGGAAAAGAAACGATATCAGTAAAATTACCTGCCGTAATTGCAGGACAAAAAGGATTGGTAGATGAAAAAGATCTGATCATCCCGAATATGAGAGGAATCATGTCTGCAAGAACAAAGCCTTTGCAGGTGGCGGAGCCGTCTTCTTCTGAAGTGAAAGTTCAGGGAGTATCTTATGACAGCGTACCGCCAAGAGCTGCTGTGAAAATGGTTTCTCCTGACAATCTGGATGAATTGGTAAGATTACTTCACGAAGAAGCTAAAGTAATCTAAAGGTTAGAAGCTGGAAGCCAGAAGAAGGAAATTAAAAAACCTTGGACTGAATCCAATTTCTTAATCTATTAATTTTCAATCTTTTAATTTTTAAATTTAAAATAATGGCAGTATTCGTATACGCAGAAAATATAAACGGAGTTTACAAAAAAGCAGCTTTTGAAGCAGTTTCTTATGCTAAAGCAGTGGCAGATCAGGCAGGAGATACCGTAACGGCAATCTCTGTAAACCCAACAGATTCTTCAGATTTATTATACAAATATGGAGCATCCAATGTAATTAATATCAAAGACGAAGGTCTTAAAAACTTCTCAGCAAAAGCATTTGCCCAGGCTGTAAGTGAAGTGGCTGATGGAAATGTTATTGTTTTCCCTCACACTACAGACGCTTCATCTATCGCTCCAATGCTTGCAGTAATGAAGAATTATTCTTTAATTACCAATGTTCTGGAAGCGCCTGAAAGTCTTTCTCCGTTCCAGGTGAAAAGAAGAGCATTCTCAGGAAAAGGGTTCATGCATGCAAAAGCTGAAGGAAGCGGAGTAATTGTTACCGTATCTCAAAATGCTTTCGGAGTAAAGGAAAGTGCAGTGTCAGGTTCAGAAGAAGTGAAAAACCTGTCAGTAGCCAATGAAGATACTAAAGTAATCTCTCATGAGCAGAGCTCAGGGAAATTAGACCTTAAAGAAGCTGAAATCGTTGTTTCTGCAGGAAGAGGAATGAAAGGTCCTGAAAACTGGGGAATGGTTGAAGAGCTTGCTAATGTTCTGGGAGCTGCTACAGCATGTTCCAAGCCGGTTTCTGATATCGGATGGAGACCGCACACAGAGCACGTAGGACAAACAGGTAAAGCTATTTCACCTAACCTTTATATTGCAGTGGGTATTTCCGGAGCCATCCAGCACTTAGCTGGGGTAAACTCTTCTAAAACAATCGTAGTAATCAATAACGACGCTGAAGCACCATTCTTCAAGTCTGCTGATTATGGGGTAGTAGGAGATGCATTCCAGATCATTCCTGCTTTAACGGAGAAAATTAAAGCCATTAAAGGATAAAAAGTCAATAGTGAAGAGTCAATTCGCCTTGCTTGTCAATTAATAATCATTCATTTGCGAAGCAAAATTCACTATTGATAATTCACAATTTACAATTCACTTATAACATAAAAGCTCGGGCTTTTCCGGGCTTTTATTTTTGCGTAAAAAACTGAAAACACAACAAAAAATTAATCTATATTTGTACCTATGGATTATAAACAGCTAATTATTCGCGGAATATCGTACAGCCAGACCCAATCAGGGGCGTACGCTTTGTTATTGGAACATGAAGAGACACATATAAAATTACCTGTTGTCATAGGAAATTTCGAGGCTCAGTCTATTTCGCTGGGACTGGAAAAAGATATCCATCCGCCACGTCCGCTTACCCATGATCTGTTCACCAAATTTATCGTTTCTGCCAATTATGAATTGGTTTCTGTTATTATCTACCAGATCGTAGATGGCGTATTTTTTTCTAATATCAATTTTAAAAATAAAGCCAATGATGAGGAGCTGATCCTGGATGCAAGAACTTCTGATGCAGTGGCCATGGCCGTAAGGTTTGATGCTCCCATTTTTACCACGCAGCAGGTTCTGAATGAAGCAGGAATCCTTCTTGAACTGGAAGATGTTTCAAAAGAAGATCAGCCGTTCTCAGAAACCGTACAGTCTGAAGATAATTTAAAAGCTGTATCTATGGAGGAACTTCAGAAATTATTGGAGGATGCTGTAAAAGAAGAGGATTTTGATACCGCTCTGGAAATTCAGGAAGAAATCAAGAGGCGGAAAAAGAAAATTGATTAAGAGATACTTTATACTAAACTATGAATTTAAAATTACGACTGACCATCCTCAGCTTTCTCCAGTTCTTCGTTTGGGGAGCATGGCTGATTACGATGGCTAATTTTTGGTTCGGTACAAAACACTGGGACGGAACACAGTTCGGAGCTGTTTTCGGAACCATGGGAATAGCTTCCATTTTTATGCCGACCATTACCGGGATTATTGCTGACCGCTGGGTAAATGCCGAACGGATTTTTTCGGTACTGCATATTCTGTATGGTATTATACTTTTTATACTGCCTCATTCCGCAGATCCCAACTCTTTCTTTTATCTGATGCTTCTGGCCATGTGTTTTTACATGCCAACCATCGCCCTGGCGAATTCTATTTCCTACACCGTTCTGAAAAACAGTAATCTGGATGTGGTGAAAGACTTTCCGCCCATCCGTGTCTGGGGAACCATCGGGTTTATTGTAGCCATGTGGATTACCAACCTTACCGGGAATAAAGCCACTGAAGGACAGTTTTACATAGGGGGAGCCATTGCCATATGCCTGGGAATCTATGCGCTGACGTTACCGAAATGTCCGCCGCAGAAACTTATCGATAAAAATGCACCGCTTTCCGAACAATTGGGACTGAATGCATTCAAGCTTTTCGGAAGCTATAAAATGGCTCTGTTCTTTCTATTTTCAATGCTTTTGGGAGCTGCACTTCAGCTGACCAATGCGTACGGGGATGTATTCTTAAGCGAATTTTCACATTTCCCGAAATATGCAGATTCATTTGTTGTACAGAGATCCACAATTATTATGTCTATATCTCAGGTATCAGAGACCCTGTTTATCCTTGCAATTCCTTTCTTTTTGAAGAAATTTGGAATTAAAAAGGTAATGCTGATATCTATGCTGGCCTGGGTGTTGAGATTCGGGTTCTTTGCCTATGGTGTGCCGGATGGCTTCGGGCTTTCACTGATTATCCTTTCCTGTATCGTCTATGGAATGGCGTTTGACTTCTTTAATATTTCAGGCTCTCTTTTTGTAGAAACTACAACTGATAAAAAGATAAGATCATCTGCACAGGGATTATTTATGATGATGACCAACGGTTTCGGAGCTCTTTTCGGAAGCTATATTGCCGGTTGGGCCATTGATAAATTTTTTACCCACAAATTCACAAATGCTTCAGATCTGTCCGCTTATCTGGATACCACAGCGGATAATCCCACTTTTCTTGAGATCCTTAAAAACAGCTTTAATTCAGCGGTGAATGCAGACGGAACACTTTCTAATGTAGTGATGGTGAAAGACTGGCAGAACATCTGGCTTTCTTTTGCAATGTATGCGTTGGTGCTTGCTATATTTTTTGCCATATTATTCAGGCATAAGCACAATCCGGAAGAAGTTTCTTCAGTAAAACATTAATTATAATCAATTGATTATTAAAATATTAAATTGCACTTTCAAAAAAAGTGCAATTTTTTTTTATTTTCGGGCAACCTTTTATTATAAACCCCGTCTTATAGATAGAAACTGAAACATGGAGAATCTTGAAAAGAATTTTTTACTGGCAAAAAAACAGGACCGGCGAGCCCAGAAAGCTCTGTACGAGATGTTTTCAGCTAAAATGCTGGCCATAGCCAATTCTTATGTCAATAATATCCATGATGCGGAAGATATCCTGATCAATGCATTTATGAAATGCTTTACCAAGCTGGATGAATGCAGGGAATGGAAAAGTTTTCCGTTCTGGCTTAGGAAAATTATAGTGAATGACTCTATAAGCTTTGTCAGGAAAAACAGGAACATCCTCTATGCCGATATTGAAATTGCAGATGATTATTCTGATGACGATGGAGATGAGCGGCTGGAAGAGCTCAATGTTGAGGAAATCCTTTCACAAATGCCAACAGGATATAGATTGATTTTCAACTTATATGTCTTTGAAGAGAAAAAGCATCAGGAGATTGCAGAAATTCTGAATATTTCAGAAGGTACCAGTAAAAGCCAGCTGAGTAAAGCGAAAAAATGGCTGACGGAATTTTTAAAAGCTAAACAAAATGAGAAAAGAGATACTGAAACAATTAAAATCTGACTATGAAAAGCTCGAAATAAAGCCTTCTGCAGACCTTTGGGACAGGATGGAGCGGGAGATGGGAGATGAGCCGGCTGTGAGCCTTAAAAAGCCGTTTCAGTGGTGGGGATACGCTGCTGCCGTATTATTGGTATTGCTTTCGGTAGGAACCGTACTTTATTATAATCTCAGAACTGAAACTGATCATAAAAAGACAGATTACATCGTGAAAGAGAAGTCTCGTAAAAAAGTGAATCCTGTCAACTCAGATCTTTTCGTTCAGCCTGTGATTTCTGATGAAAAAGCTCCTCATAAAAATGAAATAAAGATAGCTGCAGAATATTCTAAAAAAATAGTAATCCCGGAAAAGGTATTAACTCCCGGAAAAGAAATACAAGTAAATGAAACTGTAATTCCTGAACAGAAGGAACAACAGATTGCAGGGCATCACACTGAAGAGATCAGAACCGTTCAGGAAAATAAAGGAATTAATCATTCTGATCTTGCTGTAATGGCAGAAGCGAACAGGCCAAAATCAAATTACATCAACCCGGATGAGCTTCTTTTGGGCAGGGAATTAGATAAAACCCGTGAAAGATCAAACAGGGAAGATCGGAAATATGGGGTCATTAAACTCCATAAAATAGTTCCGGATGTAGGTAATGTAACCGTTTTGGGAGTGACCGTTTATCTGGATCCCAAATAAATCATCAACACTTTATAAAAATAAAATACTGTTCTGAATGGAACAGGGAGAGCATATTGTCAAAAAAAATAAAAAAACATGAAAACCAAGTTTGCTTTAATGGCGGCTGCCCTTGCTTTTACGTGCAGCTTTGCCCAGGAAACCCCGGATGTTAACCAAAAGATATCACAGTATTCTAAAAAGATCGACAGCATCGTGGTAGCCGAAAAATCAAAAATGAACATAGAGCTGGATGTGATAGATCGTCAATTTAGTGAAAAGAAGATCACCTCAGAGGAAAAACAGAAACAGCGTGAAGAAACAGCTTTTAAATACCAGCAGATCATTAATGATAAGGTAGATGCACAGCAGGGAGAGCTTCAGCAGGCAACCCGGGAGATTGTAAAAAACTCCGTATTGATGAGCCATGATTCTGCCGGTTCTAAAAATGAAGCATGGCTGGGTATTGATGGGATTAATATGAAGTTTGGAGACAGAAAGAACACCAATGATCCAAGATATTTCCTGAAAACCCTTGACATCTCGGTAAGTCTCATGGGAAGCGGACTTACTTCAAAAGACCAGCCTTTCAGCTTTTATAACAAGGATTCGGAGACGAGGAATACGGTTTTCAATTCGTCCCAGTTTGCGCTCCGCTACGAAGCCCAGATCGGAGGCTTCAAAAGCCCGGTTTTCTACCGTTTTGGTTTAGGAATGAGGACAGACCAGTATGTGCCTAAGTACGGAAATGTTTTCAAACAGGAAAACACGAATCTTTTTATAGATGATTTCAACAGGGGAAATTTAAAGAGCACAAGACTCAATATTACTTATATCTACATCCCTGTGGACCTGAGGTTTGTTTTAAATCCTAGCTACACAGAGTATGAGGGTGTGAAATATCTGGACAACAGAAAAAGACAGCTGAGCCTGATCATGGGAATTTATGGCGGCGTAAAGGTAGGAAGCGTGAACTATATTAAGTATTCCAATGAGAATACCAAAAGGATGGTGGAAAGGGAAAGAATTATGAACGGGATCAACGATTTTGTTGTTGGAGGGAAATTTGGAATCAGTTATGCAGGCATTAAGCTTTTTGTTCAGAAAGATTTTAATCCGATATTTAATAACAGCGCCCTGCTGAAGAAAAAATATGGACTTCAGTTCGGCATCGAACTCGCTAACCTAGATTTCTAATTAAATATTAAAAGTTCGTTTTCATTGAATTAAATGCAATTTTTGTGGTTTTTCTTTATAACTAACAAGCGTTTGGGTAGAGATCAACCGTTTTTGAAACACACTGGTTAAAAGTGTGTTTTTTTTTGTATTTTGGCACTTTAGTAAATATGAAAAATATTCAGTTATTAGGATTGATTTTAGTAGTGGCAGGCAGTTTTCTGCCTCTTGTTCATGTGCCCATTATCGGCAACTGGAACTACTGGAAGCTGGACCACTATCTGGCCATTGCATGCTGGATTTTTTCGGCATGTGCCGTTTTTGGAATTGTGAATAGCAATACTAAAATAGTGAGATTTTTCGGAATCCTGCTGGTCCTGTTATTTGCATTCACGCTGGTAGCCGTTAAAATGCAGTCTCTGGACTATTTCAGTTTTCTTCCGTTTAAATCCTGGAGAGAAGCTTTTGCAGGCGTTGTAAAGTTGAAATGGGGATGGATTGTAGAATTTTTAGGGGCTTTCCTGATGATTGTGGCGGCTGGTAATAAAAAAGTTAATAAACGCACGCAGATATGAAACATTTAAAAATAGCATCAGCAGCTTTATTGATGTTGATATAAAATTGTGGAAACCCAGAATAGTATGATCAAAGTGCACTCCAAGATTGGAGACAGCAAGTTTGAGCTTATTAACATTAAAGTAAAAAAATAGAAAAGTATATCAGGGCCGCAAGGCTGAAAATTTTGTTTAAAAAGTAAAATATAATACACATGAAAGAAGTATTCATCGTTTCCGCAGTAAGAACACCTATCGGGAGTTTTATGGGAAGCCTTTCAACGGTTCCGGCTACGAAGCTGGGATCTGCTGCTGTAAAAGGAGCATTAAATAAAATCAATCTTGATCCGAAAAACGTTCAGGAGATCTATATGGGAAATGTTCTGCAGGCAGGAGAAGGTCAGGCACCGGCCCGTCAGGTGGCTTTGGGAGCAGGGCTGTCTATTGAAACACCTTCTACTACGGTAAACAAAGTATGCGCTTCCGGAATGAAAGCCGTAACGATGGCTGCACAGGCTATTAAAGCAGGTGATGCGGATGTGATTGTTGCCGGAGGTATGGAAAATATGTCTATGGTTCCTCATTACTATAATGCAAGAGTAGCCACGAAATTAGGCGATATTAAAATGCAGGACGGTATGGTTCTGGATGGTCTTACCGACGTATACAATAAAGTACATATGGGAGTATGTGCAGAGAAATGTGCCGTAGACTACAGCATTTCAAGAGAAGATCAGGATAATTTTGCAATAGAATCCTACAAAAGGTCTGCAAAGGCATGGAGTGAAGGGAAATTTACAGAAGAAGTGGTTCCTGTGGAAATTCCTCAGAGAAAAGGAGATCCTGTCATCTTTGCTGAAGATGAAGAATACAAAGCAGTAAATTTCGATAGAATTGCAACACTTCCTACGGTATTTAAAAAAGAAGAAGGCACAGTAACCGCTGCCAATGCTTCTACATTAAATGACGGAGCTTCTGCTCTGATCCTTGTTTCCAAAGAAAAAATGGAGGAGCTGGGTCTTAAGCCTTTGGCGAGAATCGTTTCTTATGCTGATGCAGCTCAGGAGCCTGAAAACTTCACAACAGCACCGGCTAAAGCCCTTCCGATTGCCCTTAAAAAAGCAGGTCTGGAGGTTTCTGATATCGATTTCTTCGAATTCAATGAAGCATTCTCTGTAGTAGGACTTGCGAACAACAAGATATTAGGATTGGATGCGGCTAAAGTAAATGTAAACGGAGGAGCCGTAGCCATCGGGCACCCGCTTGGAAGCTCAGGATCAAGAATCATCGTTACGCTAATCAACGTATTGAAGCAGAATAACGCCAAATATGGTGCTGCAGCGATCTGTAACGGCGGTGGCGGGGCTTCTGCCATTGTGATTGAAAATATGTAATATTCACCTTTAGAATATATTGCCATTAAGGAATCGATAATTTTTATAAATTCTTATCGATTTCTTAATGGTTTTTTTATTTTTGTGCTACTAATATTTATTTGAAATGTCTGAAATTGAGAATCAACAACCTCAAAACATAAAGAATAATCCGCGGATTATGAAGGCCTGGGCCGTATACGACTGGGCAAACTCAGTATATTCGCTGGTGATTACTTCTACTATTTTCCCTATTTATTATTCCATACTGACCACGGCTTACGAGAAAAAGGAGTACGTGGAGGAAACAAAATCATGGATTGACGTTCCGGTAAGGCATATGATAAAGATTTTCGGGAAAGAATACCAGCCGGATGCGGTGTACGGATATTCACTTACAATATCATTTTTTATTGTAGTGCTGCTTTCTCCGTTCCTGTCTTCGCTGGCGGATACCATTGGAAATAAAAAATCATTCCTGCAGTTTTTCTGTTACCTGGGTGCCACTTCCTGTATGGGGCTGGCCATGTTTACAGGCATGCATAACGTATTTTTAGGCCTTTTATTCAGTATTACGGCGAGTGTAGGCTTCTGGGGAAGCCTGGTGTTTTATAACTCCTTCCTGCCGGATATTGCCACGCGTGACAAGCAGGATGCGCTTTCTGCCAAAGGGTACGTATATGGATATATCGGTTCTGTGGTATTGGTTGTCATTTGTCTGGTACTGATCCAGGTTTTTGCAAAAGGAGCGGCACAGCAGCTTTTGTTTACAAGAATCAGCTTCCTTTTAACAGGAGCATGGTGGTTCGGTTTTTCCCAGTACACGTTCAAGCATCTGCCGCAGTTCGGGGATGTGAAGGAAAAGCTTCCGAAAGACCTTGTTCTGTTGAATTATAAGAATATTTTTAAAAAACATGAAGAGCAGGGTGGTTTCTTTGAGGTTTTGAAAGACAATATGAGCTTTTATAAAGATATTGCAAAAGAAAGTTTTCATGAACTGTTTAAAGTTGGAGGCGTATTGTTTAAGGATAAAAACTTAAAATTCTTCCTTTCAAGTTTCTTCTTTTACAGCGTCGGAATGCAGACTATTTTCCTGATGGCCACATTATTCGGAAAGAGTGAGATCAACCTGGCTCAGGATAAACTGATAGGAACGCTTCTGGTGATTCAGATTGAGGCTATCATCGGGGCGGTGATCTTCTCCAGGTTATCCAGAAAGATAGGAAACAAGAATGTAATTTCCATAGCTATTGTATTATGGATTGTCGCATGTCTTTGGGCCTATTTCCTTAATAAGGAAAACCCTACGGTAGAATACCAGTTCTATGGAGTAGCAGCGGTAGTTGGATTGGTAATGGGCGGACTTCAGGCGATGTCAAGATCTACATATTCCAAGCTTCTTCCGGAAGATTCCATGGAAAATACCACGTACTTCAGTTTCTATGACGTATTGGAAAAAATAGCCATCATTATCGGGACGTTTATCTTTGCAACATTGATTGAACATTTCAATAATATGCGTATCGCTGCACTTTCTATGACCATATTCTTTGCAGCGGGACTTATCCTGATCCGTTTTCTGAAAGTAAATATGCTGAAAAGCAGAGATACCCTGTAAAATCAGACAACACTTTGATTTTAGTAAAATAACAAGAGATGTCTTAAACTTAAGGCATCTTTTTTATTGAAGAACAATGAGATGAAAGAAAATTATTGTGTTTCAAATTAAGGTTCAGATCAATGAACAAAGTTTTATATTTGTGGGAGCTGTCAGCCACGTAGCTGGCATTTTAATTGTATCACATTCAAAAAAATAAATTAATATGAAAATTATGAAAAAAGCACTGGCACTTTGTATTCTTTTCGTGGGAATCAGTGTTACCTACGCACAAACAACGGTGAAAACCACCAGCACTCATGGCAAAAGCACCAAAAGTGATAAGAAAATCGAGGTGGACGGCGTGGGACATAAGCAGACCTATTCGTCAGATGGCGGAAATGCAGAAGTGGCCGGCGTAAATAATACAATTACCATTAACGGCTATGCTGCTAAGCTGGAAGTATCCGGTTCGGGAAATACGGTTTTTATCGATAAGGTTTCGCGTATTGTGCTGGAAGGAACTAATAATAAAGTCTTCTATAAGGCATCTACAACAAAATCAGGAAAGGCTGAAATTTCTTCAACGGGAGTGGGGAATAGTGCAGTGAAAAAATAACAGGACAGTACGGAATAAAATACACAGGGAGTTGGATTGTCATATTCAGCTCTCTTTTTGTTTTTATTATCCCGGATTCAGATATTTTTAGTATGCTGATTTTTTATTGTGATTTACTCATTAATTAAATATAAATCCTATTTATTTGTCACTAAATATTGATTTTTTTTGTTTATTTGCAGATCTAATTAACTGTAAAAATGATAAGGAAAATTCTACTATTGTGTCTGGCGCAATGCTTTGTCCTTGGTATGTCACAACACCTGAGACCCATTGCCCAAAAAATTTATGAATCTCATTCCGCGAAAAGTGATTTTCAAAAGTATGATCTGTTTCAGGTTAATAAATCTTCAGGCAAACTTGCCCAATACAAACGTGCTGCAACCGATATTACGGTGATCAATTTAAAATCTGCCGAGCTGGAAAGGCTGGTGAAAGAAAAACCGGAATACCTTGAAATAAGCTTCCCTTTCAACGGGGATCAGCAAATTACAGTGGAGCTCTATAAAAACCGGATTTTCACAAATGATTTTAGAGTGGTAACCAATAAGGGTAACATTGTCAATTACACTCCGGGAGCTTATTATATCGGAATAGTAAAAGGAGATAATACTTCTGTGGCTGCTTTCAGTTTCTTTAATGATGATATTGTAGGGATAGCTTCCACTTCTGAACTGGGGAATGTGGTGCTGGGAAAAGCAAAAAATGCAGAGGATTTTGTAAGCTATTCAGAATCTAAGCTTACCGGAGCCAATCCTTTTGTATGCGGAGTAGATGAGCTGAAAGAAAATCAGGAGAAACACATCTCATTCGATCCGGCAGCCGGTAAAAAAGCCATGACGGAAAACTGTGTACGAATCTACTATGAAGTATGCTTTAAGCCTTACCAGAATAACAATTCCGACGCGACTACAACCACCAACTGGCTGACAGCGGTTCACAACAATATTGCTGCACTGTACACCAATGATGAAATCAGGGTGGCACTGAATGAAATCTATATATGGACCACACAGGACCCTTATACAGGAGCACCTAACGCCAATCTTTCCAATTTTAGAAATAACAGGCAGACCTTTAACGGAGACCTGGCACACCTGATCAATGCTCCGTCTACTACAAGTGTTGCTTATATTAATTCTTTATGCGGAACCTATAAACATGCGTACTCAGGTATTTCTCAGACGTATTCCAATGTGCCGGTATACTCCTGGACTATTCAGGCCATGACGCATGAAATGGGGCACAGCCTTGGATCTCCTCACACCCATGCATGTGCGTGGAACGGGAACAATACGGCCATTGACGGATGCGGTGCACAGGCAGGGTACAGCGAAGGCTGTACAGGCCCGATTCCTTCTTCTACAGTTAAAGGGTCAATTATGAGTTACTGTCATCTGGTTGCAGGAGTGGGGATCAGCTTTAATAATGGTTTTGGTCCGCAGCCTGCCGCATTGATCAGAAATACGGTAGATTCAAAACCCTGTTTGGGAACCAACTGTACTACCGCCTGCAGTACGACCATTACCCAGATGAATATTTTGGATATTACCCAGATTTCAGCCAATGCAGCCTTTACAGATGCCGTTTCTACATCCTGGAAATACAAACTGACCAAAATGGATGAAACCTTGGTGCAATCCGGAAATACCAACTCTACCACCATTAATTTTAGCAGCCTTCAGCCTGCAACATATTATAAATTGTCTGTAGGAACTACCTGCTCAGGATCCAATGCCTATCAGAGAACCCAGGTATTCCTCACAGACGCGGCATGGTGCGACGGGGCGCTGTTTACAGACACCGGAGGCCAGACTGCAGGATATGGAAATAATGAGACGGTGATCAAAACATTCTACCCGTCTTCGGGAGCACTTACAATGACTTTTACGGATTTTGCCCTGGAGCAGGATTATGACTTTATGTATGTGTACAACGGTCCTTCCACAACATCTCCATTATTTGCCAACGGAAATAACCTGACCGGAAATACAGTTCCGGGACCATTTACTTCTACCCATCCATCCGGAGCAATTACTGTAAGATTTGTATCTGATCCGGGGGTTACAGGAAATGGCTGGAAAGCCGGGTTCTCATGTAATGTTTTAGGAGTTGATGAGGTCACTAAAAATGAAGGACAGGTGAGTATGTATCCTAATCCAGCTAAAAATATAATTGTTATTTCGTCTAAGGATGCGTTAAAATCCTATAAAATTTATGACGAAGCAGGAAGGCTTATCATGTCTGCCTCTTCATTAAAAGAAAACAAGCAGGAAATCAATATTTCATCCATGCTTGCAGGAAATTATGTAGTAACAATAGAAACAGAGAAACAGACAGTCAATAAAAAACTGATCAAACAATAGTATATTTTTGTCTGTTTAATAGTAAAAGCCTGATTATTTCAGGCTTTTCTGTTGGTACCAAGTCAAATGAGTTATGTTCTTTATAATATAGTAAAAAAGTGAAAGGGTTATTCCTGTAAAAAAATAAGAATTCGGCTCGGGTTTTGCTTATATTCAGCGGAATAATTTTAACTTTGTAAAAAGATTTATTGTCAAAATGACGAACCCTCTGTTTTATGCAAAAATAATTCTGTTTGGAGAATATGGGATGATTGAAGACTCCCAGGGGCTTGTAGTACCTTACAGTTTCTATAAAGGAACCCTTAAATTCTCAGATTTAAGCTCTGAATTTGAGCTTAAGTCCAACAGACATCTGCAGAAATATTCTGATTTTCTTGCTGCGCTTGATCTTTCTGATGATTTTAAATTGGATATCAACCGCTTTAAAAACGATATTGAATCCGGACTTTTCTTTGATTCCAATATTCCTCAGGGATATGGAGTGGGAAGTTCAGGAGCTCTGGTAGCGGCTATTTTTGAAAGATATGCCATCCGCAAACTGGATCCTGAACAGATTTCAAAAGATAATCTGAAAAAATTAAAATCTGTTTTCGGTGAAATGGAAAGCTATTTCCATGGCAAAAGTTCAGGGATGGATCCGTTGATCTGCTATATGAACCTGCCGATTCTTATCGAAAATAAAGAAAACCTGGACCGGGTTTCTATCCCTGAAGGAGAGGAAGGAAAAGGAGCTATTTTTCTTATTGACAGTGGAATTACCGGAGAAACCGGACCTATGATTCAGATTTTCTTCGAAAAAATGAAAACGGAAGGTTTCCGCAAAACATTAAAAGAAGAGTTCATCCGTTACAACAACGCATGCATAGAATCTTTCCTTAAAAAAGACATGAATCCTTTCTTCAGAAACCTGAAAAAGCTTTCACACTGGGCATATGAACATTTTCGCCCGATGATTCCTGAAAGTATTTTCAACATCTGGAAAAAAGGTCTCGATTCCAATGCCTATTATCTGAAACTCTGCGGAAGTGGCGGTGGCGGATATATTCTGGGCTTCACTAAAGATTACGCGAAAGCGGAAAAAATGCTTGAAGGCTTCCAGAAAGAAGTGATCTACAGATTTTAAACAGACTGGAATGAATTCTGAAAAAGAAACTTTCCAATCTAAAAATGATGTCTCTAAATCTCTATTTTACAGATTCTCACAATTCGTGGGCTTTCTGATTGGTGCAAGGTTCTTTGTTGCAGTTTTACTCACTTTTGCTCTGTATGTATCTACGTTCTTCCTGTTTAACCAGGATGAAACGTTCAGGAAATTTGTTTTTGACTTTAAAGTACACGGCATTATTTTCTGTACGGTAATCACTATTTTGGCAGGAGGAATTATCAATCAGTTTTATGACCTTGAAAAGGATCATGTGGTAAAACCTTTCCGGACCAGGATCCAAAGCTTTATCAAGCAGAAGTATTTTTTATATGCCTATCTGGCACTCACTGTGATTTCTCTTGGTGTGGCGTGGATGATTTCACACAAAGTTTTTGTTTTTTTCCTGGTTTACCAGTTTTTTATGTGGTTTTACAGCCATAAATTAAGCCGGATACTGATCATCAATAATCTTACTTTCGTAAGTCTTACTTTATATCCTTTCTTCGGAATGATGGTGTATTACGAAACTTTTTCCAGAAAAGTAATGCTCATGGCCATTTTTCTGTTCCTGATTCTTTTATGCATCGATATTGTGAAAGACATGCTTACGAAAAGCGTAGATAAAGCATTTGGATATACTACCATTCCCAATTATTTTAAGCATAAAAATACCTTGGTCATCATCATTTCCCTGCTGGTGATTACAATGGCTGTTTCCATGAAACTGATTACAAGAACAGGAATATCAGGTTTTATGGCCTATTATTTTACGGGAGGGCTTTTTGTGTTTATTGTATGTATCTATCTTTTGCTGAATGCTTCCCGGAGAAGTAAATTCTTCACACTCAATATATTAAGATTTTGGGTGTTTGTGGGAATTATTGCCATGCTTTTGAATGGAATTGAAAGTAAATTATAGAAAAATTTCTTTAAATAAACTGTGGTTATTCTTACCTTTGCAAAACTAAATTTAATAAAAGGAATGCCCATTTTTAACGATACCAAAGTAGCATTTGCAGACAAGTCTGATGCACAATTGAGAAAGGCGTACTGGATGTTTAAAATGATTGAACAGCCTGCTCTTACCAGCCTTGGAACTTCTGTCCTTAATTTTACGGTACACAATAATTTTCCGTTCGTTACGGGAATTGTAAAAAGTACTTTATTTGAGCAGTTCTGCGGAGGCGAAACCCGTGAAGAAAGTATGAAGGTGGTGAAACAGCTTTTCAAAAGAGGCGTGGGAAGTATTTTCGATTACTCCATTGAAGGCAAGGAAGATGAAGAAACCTTTGATGCGGTGTGCAAGGAGATTAAAGATATTATCAGATTTTCTGTTGGAAATCCTGCTATACCTTTTATCGTATTCAAGCCGACTGCTTTTGGAAGAATCGATCTTTATGAAGCAGTAGGAAAAGGAGCTGAACTTACATCAAGCCAAAAGGAAGAATGGGAAAGGGTGGTCAGAAGATTTGACGAAGTATGCAGCCTTTGTCATGAAAATGATAAGAAAGTGATGGTAGATGCTGAAGAAACATGGATGCAGGATGCAGCGGACCAGCTTTGTGAGGAAATGATGGAGAAATACAACCGGGAAAAACCGATTGTCTGGAATACCATCCAGATGTACAGAACCGGAAGACTGGAATATATGGAAGCCCATCTTCAGAGAGCAAGAGAGAAAAATTACTTTATAGGCTACAAGATCGTTCGTGGAGCTTATATGGAGAAGGAAAGAGCAAGAGCAGCAGAAAAAGGCTATGCAGATCCAATTCAGCCGACTAAAGAAGCATCTGATAAAAACTATAATGCCGGGATTGATTTTGTTATGAATCATCTGGATAAAGTTTCTGCATTCTTTGGAACCCACAACGAGATCTCTTCTGAGCTGGTGATGGATAAAATGAAATCCAGATCTCTTGAAAATGGGAATCCACATGTCTATTTCGGACAGCTTTACGGGATGAGTGATAATATTACCTTCTACTTGTCAGATAAGGGTTATAATGTGGCTAAATATCTTCCGTACGGGCCTGTAAAGGATGTGGTTCCGTATCTTACCAGAAGAGCCAGAGAAAACACTTCTGTAGCCGGACAAACCGGCAGAGAATTGGGCCTGATTAAGAAAGAACTGGACCGAAGAAAGAAATAATAATTTATTGTAAAATACCAATATCAACCTGCAGAAATCCTGCAGGTTTTTTTGTTTGATATAGGTTGAAAATAGGAGCATATTCTATCAACTCGGTGTTTTTAATAATTAGTTAAAATTCCGTATAAATTAATTATGTATTAAAATTATTCACTTTTTGTTGTTTATTTGAATATGATTTATTACATTTGATTGAATCATAAAAAACTAATACATGAAAAAAATTCTACTTGTTGCCGGCTTGATAGCGGCTAACTTTTCCATGGGACAAACCTACGCTAACGGAGGTTTAAGTACTGGGGCTACTTCTAAAGGCGGTACTGCTGCACCTGCCGGATACACATGGTCTGAACTTCAGAATAATACAGGAAATACTACAGAATCCAATACCAGCTTGGGATTGGGAGGAACGTCAAGCTCCGCCACAGCAAACTTTTTTCTGGCTGATGACTTTACGATTCCGGCTGGAAGTTCCTGGCAGATTACAACCATAGATTTTTTTGCCTACCAGACAGGTTATGCAGGAACTACAGCTCCCTTTAATACCGTAAGAGTCAATATATTCAGCTCTGATCCTTCGGTAGCAGGTGCTGTAAGTGTATTTGGTGATGATACTACCAACAGATTTTCAGCAGGAGCCGATGCTCTGATGTACAGGACCGGAAATACTACTGTGCCTGTTACAGTAGCTCCTGGGACCACCAGGAAAATATGGAAGGTAACAGCCAATACGCCAAAAACTCTGGGACCCGGAACCTATTGGATCAAGTATCAGCTGCAAAATGTAGTGATGGCTAATGCTGGCTTTTTACCACCGATTACGATCGTCGGAAGCAGGGGACTTCCTGCTTTTAATGCAAAACAGTTTGATGCCATTGCCGGAACATGGGCGCCGATAATAGATGGCGGAAATCCTGCAGCAGCTCCGGATGTTCCGGTGGATATGCCGTTTGTGATTACATTTACATCCACCACACTGGGAACACAGGAAACAATGCAGTATGACAACAGGGTACAGGTATATCCTAACCCGGCAAAAGACAGTTTCAGAATTAATAATCCTGAAAAATTAAAAATAAGCACCGTGGAAATCATGGATGCTTCCGGTAAGCTGGTAAGAACATTGAAAGGTTCGGATGAATATCAGGTTTCAGATCTGCCGAAAGGAAATTATATACTGAAAATTAAGAATGAAGGCGGACATACAAAAATTACAAAACTAATAAAGCAATAGCTTTAGTTTTCTTCTTCAAATATTTTTATCCTGGCCATTTTCTTGGCCAGGTTTTTTATGGTTCAAAACTCTCGAATTTTCCGTTTTCATAAAACAGAACAATCCGTTTTATTTTATTGGATTGATTTTCAATAGCTTGGCTTATAATCTGATTTCTGGTATTTTCTAATCGCTGAGAATCTGCTAAATTTTCCTGAGTCTTATATGGGGGCGGTATAAATGATTCTCGCGGGCTCTCCTGAACTAACTCTATTTCATCTTCTGTCCCAAAATCTTCATCATCTTTCATCATCGTAAAAAGATCGGGAAGCGGAGTAGGTTTTACTTTCTCATCCTCTGGTTTTTCTTGTGGGATAGAATCAGCACTTGGTAATTCTGACTTCAGCATTTCACCTTCCCCGGTAACCAGCCAGTCCCAAAGGATTTCAGGAAAACGGGATTTGATCTTGATAATAAATTCCAGTGAAGGTTTGTTTCTTCCTGAAGTGATGTGTGAAATAGAAGAACGCTGTACATCGATCTCATCTGCAAATTCAGAAGGACTGAGATGGTAGTGCTCTATAACTTTGGAAATTCTCTCATTTAAACTCATAAAAATAAGTTATTGATTGTTTTACAAATGTAAATAAAATGATTTACATTAACAAATTACAAATGTAATTAAATGCGATGTTTGTAAATAAACAAATGTAAATAGTTTTAAGTACATTAATATACAGGTATTTATGAGCTTTACTTTGTATTCAGCATAGTTATTTAACTTTGTAAATAACATATTCTATTAATTTCTTGCTCTGGATCAATTCACTAGTATACTTGTTTAAATTATGCATAAATTCATAAAAGAATACCTTTAAATACGTAAATTTCAATCATTTGAATAATGTTTAATGTTTTGAGCAATCATCAGGAAAAACTGAGTAATTTATCATAAATAGGCTATATACATATGTAAATAACAGAATAACACCTTAATAGTAAGGGTATTATCTATTTAATGAGTCCTTAGTCGTCTTTCCAACTATACATTTTTAATATGTTAAATATGCCAAAGTTTTTAGCCGGAAAATAGATAAATTTTAAGGGAATAAGGCCAAAATAGCCCATTAACATCTGTAAACAGAATAATGGAATAGAGTTTTCCACAATATTCCTGTTTAGTTATTTTATACGTATTTGCTTATAGATAGGCTATTTTTCACTTAAAGTAATATTGCAAATGTAGTTAAGATGAATTTTATAATTAATTGAATTTCAATTATTTGATTATTTATAATTACATTATTCTCAATTAACAATTTTATCCACAGTCAAAATGACAGATCGTGTTGTTTATGTAAATTACAAATGTTAATTTATTTTTTCTGTTCAAAAATCATTAAATTTGACTCTTGTAAATTATTTGTAATGAAATTTGAACAGATCTATTCTCCCAACCCTGATTTCTCAAACCGCTATATTTCCCCTGAAAAATTATTTACTTACCTACAGAGCAATCTCAGCGGTTACATTAGGGAGATAGGAAGATCATATCTGGATAAACCTATTTATCAGTTAAGCATCGGAACTGGAACCATTAATGTTTTGGCATGGTCACAGATGCACGGGAATGAATCCAACGCTACGCATGCGATGCTGGATTTGCTTCAGACCTTAGATAAAGCTCCGGAAATGAAAGAGCATCTTTTCGGCAAAATCACACTGGATTTTATTTTTATGCTCAATCCTGACGGCTCTGAAAGATGGACCCGATTGAATGCTGCAGATATTGACCTGAACAGGGATTTTCATAATGAGGCCAGCACAGAAATCAAATTTCTTAAAAAAGCAGCGGCTTCAAAAAAATATGATTATGCACTGAACCTCCATGAGCAACGGACCATTTTTACTACAGACGGTATACATCCTGCTACTTTATCTTTCCTGGCGCCTTCTGAAAATGTGGAACGTACAGTAACGGATAACAGGAAAAAATGTATGGCGGTGATTGGAAGAATATATGATGAATTGAAAGAATTAATTCCTGATCAGATCGGAAGATACTCCGATGAGTTTTACCCGACTTCCACAGGAGATAACTTTATCAAGGCCGGAATGCCCACTATTTTATTTGAAGGCGGACATTTCGCTGATGATTATACCAGAAAAGAAACTCGGAAATATTATACGGTTGCTTTATATTATGCGTTGAAAGCAATAAGTGAACTTAATTCAGACATTGAAGGCTGGGAAAAGTATCTTGAAATTCCCGAGAACCAGGAAACTCATTATGATATTATTTACAGAAATGTAAAACTAAATACCGATCACGAATGTATTCTGGATGTAGCAGTACAATATCGCGAAATGAAGGAAGAAGGAAAGGATGAAATATCTTTTATCCCTTTTGTAATGGAGGTGGGAGATGTGAAGAAGAGAAAAGGATGGATAGAGATAGACTGTACCGGGAAGAAATTTGTAGCTCCAACCAAATATCCTAAACTGGATGCTCCGGTGGAATTTACGATTGAAGATTAAGGAATAAATCTGCAGGATCGGAATGATCTGATATAATATGACAATAAAAAACGTCCTCAAAAATAATTGAGGACGTTATTTTTTATCATAAGGAATTATTAGTTCACCACCTTGATTCCGTTAGCTACAAATCTTATTTCTTCTTTAGGTGTAGTAATGGCATCAATTTCAGCCTGAGGTTTTTTAGCATCCTCCGCATAGTGCTTTTGCTCGTCAACAGAAGTTACCTTTCTTTCCGCAGTACCCTCTAATACTACATTTTTGCCTTTTAGAGCGGTAGGAACGAAAAACGCATAATCCTTCATTTTTACGAAAAACTGGGAGTTATCTTCGGTCTGGATCGTAAGCCAGCATCCTTTTTTCTCACATACATCGGTTACTTTTCCTTTAACGGCCACACCTTCCATCTTTTTGTTCTCTTTTTTAAGCTTCTTGCTAAGTTTATCTACACTGATCGCTTTAGATTCAGAAGCGGTACCTGCTCCGTAAGTATCCCCTACAATAGCATTTCCTGCCGGCGGTCCTGATTTTTTCTGGGAGGTCTCCTGTGCAAAAGCCAGGGCTGAAAAACTCACGGCTGCTGCCACTACTATGGTTTTGAATTTCATTTTTAATATTTTTTTCAAAAGTACTAATTAAAATTGAATAATAATTAGATAAAAGGTTGATAAAAAACAGGTGATACAGGAAATTTTAAACAAATATAAAAATCAATGAGAGATTTGTTTATATTTGACGCCTATACTTGACTATGCAGAAAAAACTGAAACTTTGGGACGCCGTGATGCTGGTAATGGGGTCCATGATCGGAAGTGGAATATTTATTGTAAGTGCCGATATGATGCGGAATTTAGGTTCCGGATTCTGGCTCATCATCGTATGGGTTATTACCGGAATAATGACGGTGGCTGCAGCAATCAGCTATGGAGAGCTTTCAGCACTGTTTCCGAAAGCTGGCGGACAATATACCTATCTGAAGGAGATTTTCGGTAAAAGGATGGGGTTTCTGTATGGGTGGGGTCTGTTTACAGTGATCCAGACCGGAACTATTGCGGCCGTTGCCATGGCTTTCGGAAAGTTTACGGCTTATCTGATCCCGTCGTTAAATGACGCAGCCCCTCTTTTCCAGAGCGGGGAATTTAAGATCACATGGATACAGATTCTTGCGATAGCAGTGATTCTTTTGCTTACCTATATCAATACAAGAGGAGTTCAGAGTGGAAAGCTGCTTCAGAATGTATTTACAGGTTCAAAAATTATAGCTTTATTAGGTCTTATCGCGGTAGGATTTATATTGGTGGATGTTTCACATATGGCGGAAAACTTTAGCCTTGGCATGGACTCTTTTAACAATCTTAAAAAAGACCTTAGCGGAAATTTCCTTAAAGAAGGCTGGCAGTCTATCGGGGGAATGACGCTTCTGGGTGGAATAGCAGCAGCCATGGTCGGTTCTGTTTTCAGTTCAGTAGCTTGGGAGAGTGTAACTTTTGTATCAGGAGAAGTGGAAAATCCAAAGAAAAACATCGTTAAATCGATGATCTACGGAACTTCTGCGGTAATGATCCTGTATTTAGCCGTTAATTTTGTTTATTTAAATGCCCTCGACAGGGACAGTATTGCTTTTGCAGCTAATGACAGGGTAGCCGTTGCGGCATCCCAGAATATTTTTGGAAGTGCAGGGACGATTATTATTGCCATACTTGTAATGGTTTCTACCTTCGGATGTGACAATGGACTGATCCTGGCAGGGGCAAGGGTGTTTCAGACGATGGCAAAAGATGGAATGTTTTTTAAATCTGCTGAGAAAAACAATAAAAATGAAGTTCCCGAAAATGCGCTGTGGATGCAGGGAATCTGGGCCTCGGTTTTATGTCTCAGCGGACAGTACGGAAATTTACTGGATATGATCTCTTTTGTAATTGTTCTGTTTTATATGATTACCGTATTCGGGGTTATTTATTTAAGGTTTAAAAAACCGGAGCTTGAAAGACCATACAAAACCTGGCTTTATCCGGTGACGCCTATTATTTATCTCCTGATTGGAACAGGATTTTGCGTATTGCTTTTAATCTATAAGCAGCAATATACCTGGCCCGGATTTTTAATGGTGTTGCTGGGACTTCCTGTTTATTATTTCATTAACAGAAAAAAGACTGCAGATCAATAGCAGATTTGAACTGTATGCTTCATACTTTAAGGCTTCCGGATTTGTCCGGGAGCCTTTATTTTGTACGATATTTTTAATCTATTTTTCCTTTTTATTTCATTAAAATGTGTATTTTGGTAGTCCGTTTTAAGTAAACTAGACCATGAAGTAAAAATTAGAAGCTGACTATGGATACACCAAATTACAGAATGCCTTTTTCCCCTTCCACACTAATGACAGAGGGGGGAAGCATTGATATATGCGATATGGGCGAAAGCATAGCCCACAATATCATGCTGCTCATCACTACCAAAAAAGGCGAAAACAGATATGATGACAATTACGGAAACGACGTTTGGAACCTGGAATTTGATAATGGAGTGACCAGTGCCGTTTGGGAAAGCGTTTTCATCAAAAGCCTCAGAAGGCAGATTCAGGAATATGAACCACGGATCGTACAGGCACAGGTAGATGCTCACATTCAGTTTGTAGAACACAGCTACGACACCAAAGAACACACAGAAATCAAAAAGAAAGTAAGAATTGCCATCAATGCAAAAATGGAGGCAACGGGGGAGCGTTTCAGCTTTTCCACAGAATTATTTTTAAGTCCGATGTCTATTGACTAATTAACCGCAAGAAAAATTTATGAACTTAGATCAAAATATATATTCCAAAGAGTCTGTAAAAGCGAGAATGCTTCAGAATGCCACCAAAGTGTGGGGTCTGAAAAGCCCGCAGTCTCTGGACCCTTTTGTAAAATTACTGATAGATGCGTTCAGTACGGAAGTCTTTAAAGCCAATAACGAGATTCAGACAGTGAACGCCCGTATTCTTGAAAAGCTGGCTAAACTTCTGACGCCGTCTATTTATACCCATCCGATTCCGGCCCATGCGGTGGCTTTTACGTTACCGTATGAATCTTCGGAAGTGCTGCTGGAACACACGGAATTTTTCTTCCGCAAGCAGATGACTTCTACCGTGAAGTCAGAATCAGATAAACAGCTTAATATCCCGTTTACTCCGGTAGGGAATGTAAGGATCAATAAAGTACAGACGGCCGTAATGTTTGTAGGGAATACATGTTACAGTGTAGATGACCGGCTGAATAAAATTCCTGTGGCAAGATTCCAGGGAAAGCCTGAGGATTACAGAAAAGTGACCATCGGAGTGGATGTCAGCAGATACGCCAGTGAGAATTTTCCTAAATATGTAAGTATATTCTGTTCAAATCCTGCTTTTGAACATATAGATTTCGTTTATAAACTTCTTCCATATATTACGGTAACCAGCAATGGAAACCCATTATTTGTAAGGGAAGGACTGAGCTATCTTACCAATAACCAGCAGGATGGTTACGAGCAGATGTTCAGGGAGCAATCTATAAGGAATAAAGTTATTGAAGATATCAAAAGTATTTACCGTCATAAATTTATTGAGATCACCGGAATTTCAAACAGCCTGTTTTCGGAGCCGGGACAATTGCCTCAGAATCTTGATTTTCTTAACGGAAAAGAAGAGATCAGAAAACAGATTGGTGACAAGCGGTATCTGTGGCTTACTTTTGAGTTTCCACCGCAATTTTCTGCTGAAATATTAGATAATTTCTCCTTTGTGTTAAATGCTTTCCCGATCTACAACAGAGGCTGGAAAAAAACAGAATACAGCCTTGATATTATGGGGAATAATATTCCTCTGGTTACGGATGAAGGTGAACATTTCCTGTATGTAGATGAGGTTCAGGACGGTGACGGAAGAAGATATACTGAAATTCCTTTTACGCCTGCGGATGACCTTAAAAAAGGTCTTTACACCGTAAGAAAAGGAGGGATGGAGCGTTTCACCAATAGAAATGCGGTCGATATGATCGCCAATGTACTGGAGCTGACAAGAGATGAGATCGCTGCATTTTCACTCTTAAACAGGGATAATGTGAAGGGCGTCCTGAGCGAAATGTCTGATAAAATGAAGACGATGGTTCAGAAAGTAAACAATGCCAAGAGAAATATCAGGCAGGAACTAAACTATGTGATCATGGAACCTGTAGAAAAAACGGATCATACCTACGCCTCTTTCTGGGTAACGCATTGCACACTTGCCAATCATATGCGTCCGGGAACAGAGCTTTCCAATCAGCTGAAATCGCAGACGGTGGTACTTCTTACGGAAACAATCGGAGGGTCTGAGGAACAAAAGGGAACAGACAGTATTCAGGCTTATAAATATGCCCTGACAACAAGGGACAAGATCATATCCCTGGAAGATGTTAAAAATTTCTGCAGAATGATCCTGAAAGATGAGCTGAAAGAAGTAAGGGTAAGAAGAGGAACCATGATCAGCAACCGCCCTAAAGAGGGTTTTGTAAGGACGGTGGAAGTAGAGCTGATTCCGCAGAATTATTCTTTTTATGGAAGAGCTTACTGGGAAAATATGGCGAATATCCTGAGAAACCAGATTATTTCAAAAGCGATCGACGGGATCGAGTATGTAGTAAAAATAAGCAATGAAGACATTGATATTGATGAAATATAAACCGAACTAAACCCACAAACTATAAAATATGAGAAAGATTATTGTACTTGCAATGGCCCTGACTTTTACGTCAGTCAGTGTAATCAGCTGTAAAAAAGATGTCAGCAAACTAGGGAAATCCATGATGAATATCGGCGGAGCAAACGATGCCAATGCAATCATTGAATTCAATAACAATTTTTTAGATTCTTACAAAAGCACATCCAGACATATAGAAAGTATTATGAAATATGCTGATGCAGCCTTAACGAAGGCAAAAGGGCAGGATGTACTGATCATGCCTATTGTGATCAGCTCTATGGATTATTCATTCAGCAAGATCAAAGAAGTGCCGTCTGGTTTTGACAAAGACAAAGCAGCAATAGAATCTGATTTTAATATCTATAAGGCTAAAAAGGAAAGCATAGAGAAAAAGTTTGAAGAACTGAAGTCTTATATGACGTCTGAAGATTATAAAGACGATAAAGGAGCCAAAGCAGAAACCCTGTCAAAAGAGATCGAAACGGAAGCCAAAGCCTTATTCATCGCAGGAGAAAATGTGGTAGCAAAGATCAAACCCGCCACTGATGCAGCCGAAGAAGTGATTCTGAAAGATCATCCTATGAAAGAATATATTATTTCTTCCAAAGGGGTGATGAACTCGCTCGATTCCAATCTGGATGTACTGGATAAACAATACGCCGGAACGTTCAATGAAGCAGAAGTTCAGAAAAAATATGATGAACTGGCGAAAGCAGTGGAATCAAATTCAAAACTGGAATTTAATGTGAAAGATCCTCAGTATGCTTACAAGAAATCACAGTTTGAAAGCTTTAATAAAACAGCTTCCGGATTCCTGGATACCTACAGAAAGGTGATCCGTGATTCCAAAGGAACAGGAAAAATCTCAGACTCAGATATCCAGCAGATCGATTCTGCTTATGAATCTGTATTGAATTCCTATAATTCTTTTGTGAAATAAAATCAGACAATGAACAAGGCTGATATGTTCTTTCAGCCTCTTTTAAATAGATAAGCCATTTTACAATTTGTGAAATGGCTTTTTTTGATTGGTTAGGAAATTTTAATCCAGCTTTTTATTCCAGTTTTCTGAAACAAAATCATTAAGCTTCTCTCTCATCACGATGTGGCTGGCTTCCGGAAGCCTGATGAGCTTTTCAACCCTCTGAAAGCTTTCCTTTGTTTTTGGCACTTTATTATTCTCAATATAAGCATTACAAAAGTCGACAACTTCATAACCTTCTTTTTTGTTTACCCTTTCACGATCACGTATGGCAACATAATCAGGATCATCCTTTTTTGTAGTGGTAAACACATAATCTTTTTTTAAAAGATCTGTTTCATCAAAATTTTCCATAATATTTATTTTAGTAACATCAAAAATACGCTGCTTTTTTATGCATACATTATGGCTTTCCGTAATTTGAAAAAATTATTTAACCCCATTAGTGGGTTTAATTATTCCACTGGGATTCATACTTTAAAATTTAACTAAAATTAAACTTTAATAAAGACTTTCCTGTTTATTCAATTCCATAAAATTCCGTAATTTTGCACATCGTGATTTTCATGCAGGATCACTCCAGATTATGAGTAAATCAACAGAATATATAGAAGTTTACGGTGCACGTGAACACAATCTGAAAAATATTAACGTAAAGATCCCACGCAACGAACTGGTGGTGATTACAGGACTTTCCGGAAGTGGAAAATCCTCCCTGGCTTTTGACACCATCTTTGCGGAAGGGCAGCGCCGGTATATTGAAACGTTTTCAGCTTATGCCCGCCAGTTTCTAGGCGGTTTGGAGCGTCCCGATGTAGATAAGATCGAAGGACTTTCACCCGTGATTGCCATTGAGCAGAAAACCACTAATAAAAACCCGAGATCTACGGTAGGAACAGTTACTGAGCTTTATGATTACCTTCGTCTTCTCTATGCAAGGGTTTCTGACGCCTATTCCCTGTCTACCGGTAAAAGGCTGGTAAGCTACACGGAAGATCAGATCCTTGAAACGATTAAAGAAAACTACAAGGGAGAAAAGATTATGCTGATGGCTCCTGTGGTACGTTCCAGGAAAGGTCATTATCACGAACTTTTTGTACAGATGGCCAAAAAAGGTTACGGACAGGCAAGAATTGACGGAGAGCTTCAGGACATTGAATATGATCTTAAGCTTGACCGTTACAAAACCCACGATATAGATATTGTGATTGACCGCTGGATCATCGGCGAAAACGCATCGGAATCCAGAATGGAAAAATCCCTGCGTACCGCCATGGAAATGGGCGAGGGTATTATCGGAATCCAAAAGCTTGGAAGTACCGACATCGAATATTTTTCCAAAAACCTGATGGATGCTGAAACCGGCCATTCATTGGCACTTCCGGAACCGAATACATTCTCGTTCAACTCTCCGAAAGGAAGCTGCCCGGACTGTAAAGGACTCGGGACCATCAAAAAGATCAATACAGACTATTTTGTTGATAATCCTAAACTTTCTATCAATCAGGGGGGGCTTTTACCGCTGGAAGATATTAAATCCAACAAATGGATTCTGTCCCAGATTAAAAACATCCTTGAAATCTTCGGATTGGGAATGGCAACGCCTGTGCAGGACATTCCGGAAGAAGCACTGGATTATATCTATAACGGATGCCACAAGGAATTTAATAAAGACCTGAAATACGCTGGAATCACTAAAAAGATTAAAATAAGCTTTGACGGCCTTATTCCTTTTATGGAGGAAATTATTGAGGAAAGGGAATCCTATGAAGCGGTATTGCTGGAAAGACATTTTACAACGGAAGAAACGTGCCCGGTATGTGGGGGAACGCGTCTGCAGCCTTCCAGCTTAAGTTTTAAAATTGACGGAAAGAATATTGCTGAGGTTAATGCTTTAAGCTTATCGGATTTAAAAGAATGGTTATCTGATGTTAAAGATAAATTCTCAGAAAAAAATAAAATTATCGCTCACGAGATCTTAAAAGAGATTGAAACCAGGCTACAGTTTCTTCTGGATGTAGGTTTGGATTATCTGAGCCTGAGCAGAAGCTCAAAAACTCTTTCGGGTGGAGAATCTCAGAGAATTCGTCTGGCTACGCAGATAGGTTCCCAGCTAGTGAATGTGTTGTATATTCTGGATGAACCGAGCATCGGGCTGCACCAGAGAGATAATGAAAGACTGATCAATTCGCTGAAGAACCTCAGAGACATCGGAAACTCCGTATTGGTGGTAGAGCACGATAAAGATATGATCCTGGAAGCCGATGAGGTGCTGGACATCGGCCCTAGGGCCGGAAAGTTCGGGGGAGAAATTCTCTGGCAGGGAAAACCGAAAGAACTGGTCAAAGCCGATACCATTACCGCACAGTACATCAACGGAAAGAGAAAGATAGAAGTTCCTGCAGAAAGAAGAGCAGGAAGCGGTAAAAATATTCTTTTGAAAGGGGCTACCGGAAACAATCTTAAGAATGTTACCCTCGATATTCCATTAGGAAAACTGGTAGTGGTAACCGGAATTTCAGGAAGCGGAAAATCTTCCCTGATCAACGGAACTTTGTACCCGATTCTTAACAAACATTTTTACAGGGCGGTTCAGGAACCTCTGCCTTACAAAAAAATCGAAGGCCTTGACAATATTGATAAAATTGTAGATGTAGACCAGACTCCGATTGGTAGAACCCCGCGTTCGAACCCTGCTACATATACCGGAATGTTTACAGATATCAGAAACCTGTTTGCAGAACTTCCGGAAAGTAAGATCCGTGGCTATAAGCCGGGAAGGTTCTCATTCAACGTAAAAGGCGGAAGATGCGAAACCTGTCAGGGCGGTGGATTGAAAGTCATTGAGATGAATTTCCTTCCGGATGTCTATGTTCACTGTGAAACCTGCAACGGAAAGCGTTTCAATAGGGAAACCCTGGAAGTTCGCTACAAAGGAAAATCTATTTCCGATGTGCTGGACATGACGATTGATGAAGCGGTAGATTTTTTCCAGCCGATTCCTAAGATCTTTGCTAAAGTAAAAACACTTCAGGATGTAGGGCTGGGTTATATTACGCTTGGACAGCAGTCAACAACCCTTTCCGGAGGAGAAGCACAGCGTATCAAGCTGGCGACAGAGCTAGCGAAAAGGCAGACAGGAAATACATTATATATCCTGGATGAACCTACTACCGGACTGCACTTTGAGGATGTAAAGATCCTGATGGAAGCCATTAATCAGCTGGTAGAGCTGGGAAACTCATTTATCATCATTGAACACAATATGGATGTCATTAAACTGGCGGACCATATCATTGATGTAGGTCCTGAAGGCGGAAAACACGGCGGACAGATCGTAGCGCAGGGAACTCCTGAGGAGATAGTAAAGTCTAAGAAGAGTTTGACCGGAAAGTTCTTGAAAAGGGAACTGGAATAAAGATTTAAAACTGTTATGAAAAGTTTGTCCCAAAAAGAGGGAAGAAATACAAGATATTTTGAAATTCAGGAAGATGGAGTTCTTGTAAGAACCAATATAGCAAAAGCATTTAACGAATATAAAATTCATTTCACGGATATTTATGATGATGAAAGTGTTTTCAGAAAAACAAAAGATTTTGTCCTGATAGGGATAGCTGTATCCGTAGTACTTAACTCAATAATGCTTACGATTATTATTAATGAAAGTTATCAGCTTTCCCAATCTGCCGGAATGATTGTTTTTGTTATTGCGATGATGCCTGCTTTTGTGATAACAGCTCTCTGTAATAATGAATTTAAAATAGAAAATGCTAAGAATATTGCGGCTTCAAAACCACTTTTATTTTCTTACCGAAAGAAAGAAATGGAAGAGGTGGATGCATTTATTGCTGAAATAAAAAAAGGCAAAAAGGAATATTATCTCAGAGAATACTATAAGGTGGATAAGTTGATTCCTACTCAGACCCAAATAGCAAGGATTCATTGGCTGTATGAAAATAAATACATTACGGAAAGTGATGCCGAGTTTATTATTGAAGAACTTGAAACCCAAAGAATAATCAGAGGTCAGTAATACATAAGAGAATAGAATAAGAAAAAAATTTGTGAAAACTGGTTTTTATTTAGTTTTTTCGCATTTCATGATACATCTTTTCGAGTCTCACCCAATACTCCTCCTGCATCCATCCATACCTCGCATAACTGATACTGATCATCATGGTATTTATCCTGTTTCTGGCAACAAGATGATCGGTAATGGCCTTAATCAGTATTTTTTCATTAAATCCGGCCCATTCACCGGCCGGCTGCATCAGATTGGATTGCAGAACAGGGAAAACCTCATACCTGTTGATACTTTTTATCTCCTCAAAGGTATAAGGACTTTCCAGAATGGTTTTAGCGATATACCGGAAATCGGAATCCTGAAGTTCCGTATCCAGATAAAAATCAGAAAGAGCGATCCAAATAGGGGTTCGCTCTTTAATATCTATTGGTGGTAACATTGTAATAGATTAAAACTAATCGTCTCTTTTATAACGGAGAGATGTAGACTTCTATTTTGGTACCATCATAGTTGAATGTTCCGTCTTCATTCTTTTTGCCCAGTACCCATTTCATATCCACGGGAATGGACCATGCCGTACCCAGTGAAAATCCGTTCACCGATCTGATTTCTGCCCCGTTTCCGGTAGTAACAGCAGAATGGAACCACGTTTTATCCCTTAGTCTGTAAAAACCAATGGCTTTTCCTTTGGGAATGATAGCATAACCATCCCATTTGTCGCCCGCAGAATAATTGAATTTATTAAGCCATCCCTGGGCACGGTACTGTACAAGTTCGTCCGGAGAAATAGCAGCACCCCTCATATAAAGGGCATAGGCTACTACATCATGGCATATGCCTTTGTTGTAATTGCCCATCTCATCCTGTCCGGAAAGCAGACCGTTGGAAATCTGTGATTTTTTTGCTGGCTCGAATTGCCCGACATGGGCTCCTTTTGGTGTGATCATTTTAATATTTTTAGTGATTAAGTGTGATGATTTTGGTTATCTAAAGATATAAAATAAATTTTAAACAGTTTTTCCTGTAATGATGCGGGTAATGGCTTCATTACAACCTATGAATAATGAAAGTTTTAAATATAAAACTGTAATAAATAGTGGGAAACTTCGTTATAAATTTGTCAAACATAAAATTAAAACGATATGAAAAATCTAAAGAAACTGACAAAAACTGATTTGAAATCCGTGTATGGAGGTCAACCTAAGAAATATTGCGTATACTGCGAATGGATGAACAAAGTAGTTTGCAGCGAGGTTCCCATCGCGCAATGTCCTTAAAAAACGAAAGCTGCCTTTCAAAGCAGCTTTTTTTTATGGGTAAGGTCTCATAATTATTTTGTACTTTCAGCAAACTCCCTGAGGCTTGCTTTCAGATCTTTAGAGTTTCCTATGCTGTCAAAGCGGATGTTGTCAATTTTCCAACCTTTACTATTATTAATCAAATGAATCTTGTCTGTCCACGTTACTTTTGGCGGAGATAGGGTATATTCAAAATGCACATCTGCATCTGCTGAGGTTCCGGAAGCATCTATTGTCACAGATTTTATGGTGTAGCTGCTATATCCCTCGTATAAACTTGAAAAAACAGCACCTTCAAACAGCAGCGGCTTTTCATCAGGATGATCACTGTTTTTTACTTTTTCTATATCTTCTTTGGAAGCAGTAATCGCTTGTTCTAATACTTTTTTCAGCTCCGGTGAGAACAGGTCGTCAGAGAACGGCTTCTTATAAAGAGCATCATTAGAACTTCCGTACTGGGAGTACAGTTCGTTGATTTTTTGATTCACCAATGTCTGTGCAGATGCAGAAATATTGGTTTCGTTTTTTTTACAGCTGATTAAAAGTGTAAAAAGACCGAGGCATACAAGGAAGTGTTTCATCATGTGGAGATATGCAAGGAGCCGTCAAATCACATGCCATATCCTAAAAATCTTATTCTGTTTTTAGCTGTAAAAAAATTGAACAGCCAATCATAAAAATGTATACATTTGATTATAAAATACAATCTGTGAATCCTATTCTTGATGTGGTGATCCGTTCCCTGTGCGTTTATCTTTTCATGGTAATTGCTATCCGTCTGTTTGGTAAGAATCAGCTTTCCCAACTCAATGCGGGTGATGTGGTATTGCTGCTGCTTATTTCCAATGCAGTTCAGAATGCCATGGTAGGACAGGATACTTCACTGCAGGGCGGTCTTATAGCAGCACTTGTACTTTTTGCGGCTAATTTTATTTTAAAAAGACTGATGTTTTCCAACCGGAAATTTGAAACCTTTATGGAAGAAGATCCGGTGATCCTGATTAGGGACGGCGTAATAGACCAGCCGGCTCTGAACAGGGTGAAAATTACAAAAGACGAATTAGAAGAAGCCATAAGAGAACATGGGGTGGAAAAAATAAAAGATGTGAAGCTTTCCATTCTTGAAGTGGATGGGAATATCAGCGTCATTTCGGAAGATGAGCAGCACAAGCAGACTCATTATTCGCGGATAAAAAGAAAGAATAAAAGAAAATACCATTAAATACAATGAACTACGAATTAAGAGAAATGCTTCCTAACGATGAGAAGAGGGTGCTGGAAATTTTTAAACAGGGTATCAACGGAGGAATTGCCACCTTTGAAACTGAGCTTCCAACACCTGAGGCATGGAATATGGAATATTTCAACGACTGCCGGTGGGTGCTTGAAAATGAAAGCAATGAAGTAGTAGGGTGGTGCGCTTTGAGACCGGTAAGTAAAAGAGAATGCTTCAAAGGAGTAGCTGAAGTGAACATTTATTTCGATAATATGTATCAAGGTAAGGGTTTGGGGTCAGTTCTGCTTAAAAAGATGATTCTTGACAGCGAGAGCCATGGCTTCTGGACGCTCCAGGCCAACATCTTCCCTGAAAATGAAATATCCATAAGATTTCACCAGAAAAACGGATTCAGAACAGTAGGAGTCCGTAAAAAAATAGGAAAACTCAACGGACAGTGGAAAGATCTTATCCTGATGGAAAAGCGAAGCGACACCGTAGAATGAGTAATGAGCAATAGGTAATCATTAATACAATGAATCTTTCAATCTTTTAATTTTTTAATCTTTTAATCAAAAAATTGGCACTAACCTTGTTATCTCCCTCTTGAAATTTGAAAAAGTAGAAAATGAAAAGTTTAATTAAAGTAGTTGGAGTAGTAACGGTCTTTTTCATGATGACTTCATGTGTGGTGCATGATCATCACGTAAGAAGAGTTCCTCCGGGACACGCCAAGAGAATGTATGGAGGAAGCGCAAGATACTATGCGCCGGGTCATGTGAAAAAAAAAGTGTATTATTATGATTATGACGACAGACGTCATGGCCACAGACACAAAGGCAGAAAACATTACAGAGATTGAAAAAAAATAAAAAAGCCCCGGATTTTTCGGGGCTTTTGATTGGTATAAAAATTAAGACCAGGGCTGGGAGCTGGAAGAGGGAGGCTGGAAGGTAACATTTGACAATTATTTTACTATTCTCGTAGAATCTAAAGCAATAGTCTTAATAAATATAAACGGCCGGTTATATTTAGACTTCAATTACTTCTTTCCTCCAGCTTCAGGCTTCATATCTCTATCCACTCACATATACTATTCAGAATCTGGATTTTTTAGGATTCAGGAAAGTATTGAAAATCATCACTTCCTGCCCGAATTTCTTCTCAATCCGTTCGGAAATATTCAGCATTTCACTTTGGATAAAGTCTTCCCTTACATCATCATTATCAAACATCAGGAGAAGATTATAATTCTTCCCTTCTTCTATGAAATCACTGTGTACTTCAGATAGGATATATTTGTTCACATCCATGAGGTTTTCTGCCATCAGAACCAGTGTTTCGTCGATATAATTTTCCCATTCTTCAATATTGTTTTTCGTGCAGTGGAAAGTTATACTCAATAAGCTCATATTTTATGAATTTTTAAGATTTTGTGGATAAATTCTAGAGCAAAAATCGGTAAAAATTTCGTAAATTAGCCCGTTAATAAAAATTGGAAATAAATAATTTTCAGACGCACAGCTAAAGGTCTGACTGTCATTATAATAAAATTTGTTTATGCAAAAAGAAGGAGAAAGACTGATTCCTATCAACATTGTTGATGAAATGAAATCGTCTTATATCGATTATTCGATGTCGGTTATCGTTTCAAGGGCGCTACCGGATGTAAGAGACGGCCTGAAACCCGTTCATAGAAGAGTACTTTACGGTATGTATGGACTAGGGGTTTTTTCTAATAGAAAATATTTAAAATCTGCAAGGATTGTTGGGGACGTTCTGGGTAAATACCACCCGCACGGAGATTCCTCTGTATATGATGCAATGGTGAGAATGGCTCAGGAATGGAGCCTACGTTATCCCCAGGTAGATGGCCAGGGTAACTTCGGTTCAATGGACGGTGACCCGCCTGCAGCAATGCGTTATACCGAAGCAAGACTGAAAAAAATCTCCGATGAGGTTCTTTCTGATCTTGATAAAGAAACGGTTGATTTTCAGAATAACTTTGATGACAGCTTGCAGGAACCTACCGTACTTCCTACAAAAATCCCGAATCTTTTGGTAAACGGAACATCCGGTATTGCAGTTGGTATGGCCACCAATATGGCGCCGCACAACCTTTCGGAGTCTATTGATGCAATTTGTGCTTATATTGACAACAGAGAAATCACGATCGATGAACTGATGCACCACATCACAGCTCCGGATTTCCCTACAGGAGGTATTATCTATGGCTATGATGGGGTAAGGGATGCTTTCCACACCGGAAGAGGAAGAGTAGTGCTGAGGGCAAAAGTGAATTTCGAGGAAATCGGAAACAGAAATGCAATCATCGTTACTGAAGTTCCTTACCAGGTTAATAAGGCGGACATGATCGCCAGAACAGCGGAACTGATCAAAGATGATAAAATTGTAGGTATTCATGAGATCAGGGACGAATCAGACAGAAATGGTCTCCGTGTCGTTTATGAGCTGAAGAATGATGCCATTCCTAATGTGGTCCTGAACCTTTTATATAAATATACGGCACTTCAGACTTCTTTCAGCGTTAATAATATCGCGTTGGTTAAAGGAAGACCTGAACAGCTGAACTTAAAAGATATCATCCATCATTTCGTAGAACACAGACACGAAGTGATTGTGAGAAGAACCCAGTATGAGCTTAAGAAAGCAAAAGAAAGAGCTCATATTTTAGAAGGTTTCATGAAGGTGATCGGAACTCAGGATGCTTTAGACAGAGCTATTTCCATAATCCGTCACAGTGCAAACCCGCAGGCTGCAAAAGAAGGCCTTATAGAAGCATTCGAACTTTCTGAAATCCAGGCTCAGGCCATCCTTGATCTTAGATTGGCACGTCTTACAGGAATGGAGCTTGACAAGATCCGTGATGAGTATGACGCAATCATGAAAGAGATTATGAATTTGGAAGATATTCTTGCCAATGAGCCAAGAAGATTCGAGATCATCAAAGAAGAGCTTCTTGAAATCAAAGAAAAATATGGTGACGAAAGAAGAACTGCAATTGATTATTCAGGTGGAGAAATGTCCATTGAGGATATTATCCCGAATGAGGCTGTGGTTCTTACCATTTCACATGCAGGATACGTTAAGAGAACTTCTCTTTCTGAATATAAGATCCAGAGCAGAGGCGGTGTAGGAAACAGGGCAGCCACAACAAGGGATGAAGATTTCCTTGAGTATATTGTTTCTGCCACCAACCACCAGTATATGCTGTTCTTCACAGAAAAAGGAAGATGTTATTGGTTAAGAGTATTTGAAATTCCTGAAGGGTCCAAGACTTCAAAAGGAAGAGCGGTACAGAACCTGATCAATATTGAGCAGGATGACAAGATCAAGGCTTACATCAGAACCAATAACCTGAAGGATGCTGAATACGTAAACCAGATGAGCGTAGTAATGGTGACCAAAAACGGAACCATTAAGAAAACCTCTCTAGAAGCCTATTCAAGACCTAGAGTGAATGGTGTGAATGCTATTGAGATCAGGGATAATGACCAGTTGTTGGGTGCTTACCTTACGAATGGTAATTCTCAGATCATGATTGCTACCAAAAACGGAAAATGTATCCGTTTCCCGGAAGAAAAAGTGAGAGAAGTGGGTAGAGGATCTATCGGGGTACGTGGGATTACCATGGAAGATAATGACGAGGCAATTGGTATGATTGTTGTGAATGATGTAGACAAAGAAACAGTACTTGTAGTATCTGAAAAAGGGTATGGCAAGAGAACTGCTGTGGAAGACTACAGAATTACCAACAGAGGAGGAAAAGGAGTTATTACCCTGAACATTACCGAAAAAACAGGAAACCTGATCGCTATTCAGAATGTGACAGACGAAGACGGATTGATGATCATCAATAAGTCCGGAGTTGCCATCAGAATGAATATGGATGAAATGAGGGTGATGGGAAGAAATACTCAAGGAGTAAGAATGATCAACCTTAAGAAGAATGACGAAATTGCAGCCATTGCAAAAGTAGAAATGGATAAGGATGTAGAAGATGTTTCTGAAGAAAGTGAAGAAGGAACAGGAATTATAGCGGATAACCAGGAAAACAATACACAACCTCAGGCTGAAAATGAAAATCCGGCCGGAGAAAATGAGAATTCAGAATCTGAAGAATAAATTGTACAATTAATATAATATAGTTATGAAGAAACTCATTTTAGGTATAGCAATCGTGGCTTCTGCATTCGTTTTCGGGCAGAAGGGTGATGTGAATGCCAAACTGCAGGAAGCTAACAAAGCGGCAATGGATGCATACAATGCAAAAAATTATTCCGCTGCAGCACCTAAGTTTTTAGAAGTGTACAACTTACTGAAAACCAATGGTCAGGATGATAAGATTTATATGTATTATGCAGGGTTAAGCTATGCTTTGGCAAATAACAGCGACGAATCCATCAAAATATATACGGATCTTGTTAATTCCGGATTTACTGGGGTTCAGACAACGTATACTGCAAAAGAGAAAAAATCCGGACAGGTAGTGCCTTTGGATAAAACGACCTGGGATCTTATGAAAAAGAACCCTGATTATTCAGATTTTAAAACTGAACAGTCTGCAAGTGTGGAGCCGGATTTGTATGAAACACTGACAACATTGCTTCTTAACGCCAAAAAGCCTGCTGAAGCGCTTGTAATCATTGAAAAAGGTTTGGCAAAATATCCAAATAATACCAAGCTTAAAGATGCTCAGGGTACCGCTTATTACGAATCAGGAAATACCGATAAGTTCATGGCAAATCTTAAAGAGCAGCTGGCTAAAAATCCTAATGATGCTACCAACTGGTATAATCTGGGAGTAATCCAGTCTAAGAACCCTGCCACAGTGGAAGATGCCATTGCGTCATTCAAAAAAGCAACTGAGATTAAGCCTGATTTTGATAATGCTTACCAGAACCTTGTGTACACGGTGATCGGTGACGATGCTAAAACGGTAGAACAGATCAACGCTTTAAGAAAAGACAAGCCGGATGAAGCTACCAAGCTTATCGATGGAAGAAGAGAGAGATTTGCAAAAGCACTTCCATATGCTGAAGGATGGTACAAAGCAGCACCGGAAAACCTGGATGCCGTTACAGCTTTGAAAGAAATCTATGTGGTAACGAAGAATATGGACAAGGTTAAAGAAATGAAAGCTAAAGAAGCTGAACTGAGTGCGAAAGCAAAAACAAAATAGTTCTTTAGTAAGAATATACAAAACCGGAGCAGAAATGTTCCGGTTTTTTGTTAAACCTGACCATCAAAAACCAGAAAAGCTGATTATTGATTCTGCCGTAATATTTATTCAGCCTTTTTCTTCAGGGCATTTATCAGCATATCGATAGATTCGTATCGTTTGATCTGATATTTTTCACATACAATATCAACATTTCCTTTCCTCCAGTATCCTTCCGGGCAAACAACCATCAGTTTATTGGTCCTGGCATAAAGTCCAAGTTCCAGTAAGCTTATGGGGCTTTGTGATTTAGGAGTAAAATACATGATGATAATATCTGATTTTTCTAATGCTTCCAGCTCCCATTCTAACTGTTTTCTGAAGTTAGGTTCTGTGCTTACAGGCTTCCAGTCCTTGTTCCAGTCATCCCGTCTTGGATTGAATAATATAATATCTTTTTCAGATAACGCTCCGGTAACCTTGGCTTGCCAGTCTTCAGCGTTGCCCATATCAATACTGCCGCCGAGAAATATTTTTAACCTTTTATCTTCAGCAGGTAATGCTGCCGGAGATTTTACAACCGTGACCTTTTGAGCAGATATACTCAATGATAAAATGTTAAATGCTAGTGAGAGGATTACTGATTTCATAAAATTGTTTATTAAATTTAGCTTAAGGAAAACTACTCATTCTTTATCCTAAATTAATAAAATATTTCTTACACATTCTTTTAATCCCATTCCTGGATTTATAATAAAAAATGTCACATTTATCTGTGGGTTATTATCATCAAAAATCAATGTTAAAATTCTCTGTAATTCCGTATCTTTGAGAAAAATTTTTACAAAATGATTGAGTGGAAAACCGCCAAAGAATACGAAGATATTACCTATAAAAAATGTAACGGGGTAGCAAGAATTGCTTTCAACAGACCGGAAGTGAGAAATGCCTTCAGACCCAAAACAACTTCAGAACTCTATGATGCTTTTTATGATGCTTATGAAGATTCTTCAATAGGCGTTGTCCTGCTTTCAGGAGAAGGACCAAGCGCCAAGGACGGTGGCTGGGCTTTCTGCAGCGGAGGCGATCAGAAGGCCAGAGGTCATCAGGGATATGTTGGGGAAGACGGAAGACACCGTCTGAATATTCTTGAAGTACAGCGTCTGATCCGCTTTATGCCGAAAGTGGTTATTGCAGTGGTTCCGGGATGGGCTGTAGGAGGTGGACATTCCCTTCATGTAGTGTGCGACCTTACTTTAGCCAGTAAAGAGCATGCTATTTTCAAGCAGACCGATGCTGATGTAACAAGCTTTGACGGAGGGTACGGATCTGCATACCTTGCTAAAATGGTAGGCCAGAAAAAAGCCCGTGAAATATTCTTTTTGGGAAGAAACTATTCCGCTCAGGAAGCTTTGGATATGGGAATGGTCAATGCTGTAATTCCACATGCAGAACTTGAAGATACAGCTTACGAATGGGCTCAGGAAATACTGGCAAAATCCCCGACTTCCATCAGAATGCTGAAATTCGCCATGAACCTTACCGATGACGGTATGGTAGGGCAGCAGGTATTTGCAGGAGAGGCCACGCGTCTTGCTTATATGACGGAAGAAGCTCAGGAAGGAAGAAATGCATTCCTTGAAAAAAGAAAACCGGACTTCGGAGAAAATCAATGGATATCTTAGATTGTAAAAAGTACAATGTAAAATGTATTAATGACATGCCGTTATACTTTTTACATTGTACATCATACATTATACAAAATTATGTCAGATTGGATAAAAGCCGCAAGGCTTAGAACACTACCGCTTTCATTAAGCGGAATTATTATGGGAGCTTTTATTGCAAAATGGAGGCTTTACGGCGAAGGAGGAACCTGGGACTGGAGGATTTTTGCACTGGCACTATTGGTGACCCTTTTGTACCAGATTTTATCAAATTACGCCAACGATTATGGAGACGGTGTAAAAGGAACAGATGCCAAAAGAATCAACGAAGCGGAAGCAAGGGCCGTCGCTTCAGGAAGAATTACGGCCAAACAGATGAAAAATGCAGTGATTCTTTTCTCGGCATTGTCACTGGTGGCAACAGTTGCTCTTCTGTATATAGCATTTTTCCCTGATTTTATGAAGGAATTCTATATATTCATCGGGTTAGGTGTTGCATGTATTCTGGCGGCCATAGGATATACTGTGGGGAAAAAGCCTTACGGATATATGGGATTGGGAGACCTTTTCGTATTTGTATTTTTCGGGCTGGTTTCAGTATGCGGAAGTTATTTCCTGTTTACAAAAACCTTCAGCTGGGATATGCTGCTGCCGGGAACTGCGGTGGGTATGATGAGTATGGCGGTTTTAAACCTGAATAATATGAGAGATATTGAAAGCGACAGGCTGTCCGGTAAAAACAGCTTTGCATTGAGAATAGGCTTCAGAAATGCAATGATCTACGAAATGGTCCTGCTGCAGCTTCCTTTGGTCTTAATTCTTATATTTTTAGGAATAAACGGTTTCTTACAATCCCAGAATTATTATGTTTTCATTGTAATGATCCTGCTGATTCCGATGGCTAAGCTCAGAAGAAAAATCATGTCTGTAAAAGAACCTAAAGAACTGGATCCTTTCCTGAAGCAGGTAGGTATTCTTACGTTTACTATGGCAGTTCTTACAGCAATAGGACTTAATTTTTTTAACTAAATAAATCACAATTGTTATGAATTCAGATACTTACGTTGAAGCTCAAATGCTTATCAGAAAACCGGTTGAAGATGTTTTTCAGGCATTCATCAACCCTGAAGTAACCACCAATTTCTGGTTTACAAAATCTACCGGAAAACTGGAAGAAGGAAAGAAGACAACCTGGGAATGGGAAATGTACGGAGTAAAATCTGATGTACTGGTTCACAAGATCATCCCTAATCAGCTGATCAAAACGGAATGGGGAGATCCTGCCGTACAGGTGGATTATGAATTCAAAGAAATGGAAAAAGGGACCCTTGTGGTAATTAAAAGCTATGGGTTCAGCCAGACAGGTGAAGACCTCTTAAAAGAAATTAATGATAATACAGGTGGTTTTACGACTGTCTTAGACGGGTGCAAAGCCTATCTTGAACATGGAATTAACCTGAGACTGATTGAAGATAAGTTTCCCCAGAAATAACAAGTCAATGAAGAATATCGGATATAAGATGGTCTCTTGTTTATCCATTCTCCTGGCTCTTATTCTTATGTATGATGTGGTTAAAGAACTGCGGGATGGCATGTCTGTTTTTGACATCTATTTTCTCCCGTTCTTTACCGCTCTAATAATTATAGGCAATGGAGTACTTGCTTCTTTGCTGGTGGCAGGAATAATTAACCTCAAAAACCATTATTGATTCTTCAGATATTTATCATCATACCAGCCTGCATTTTGTTGTATCAGATTTTATTCAATTCAACAATTTCATGCAGTTAATTAAAAATCAATTAAAAATGAAAATACAATTTTTAGGACAAAACTGTTTTTTGTTTACATACAAAGACAAAACAATTTTAAGTGATCCTTTTTACAACTATAAAAAAGCGGAATCAGGCTTTGATATAACGGCACAGAAAATCGATTATATCCTTTTGACGCATGCCCATGGCGATCATATTGCTGATGTGGAAGAAGTATTGCAGCATCATCCCGAAGCCACAGTGATTGCAGTTCCGGAGATCTGTGCGTATTTCAAAACGGCGAAAAATACAGACGATGTGAACTTAGGAGGGTCGGCAAAAATCGATGATCTTAAAATTTCCATGGTACCGGCTCATCACACAAGTTCATTCCCGGATGGCAGCTACGGAGGAGTTCCTGTAGGGTATATTTTCAGACTTCCTGAAGGTAAGAATATCTATCTGGCAGGAGATACCGGAGTAATGGCGGATATGGAGCTGTTTCCAAGACTTTTTGGTAACCTTGACCTTTCGATCCTTCCTATCGGTAGCCACTATACGATGTGCCCGCGAAAAGCAGCTTTTGCAGCAGCAGAATTATTGAAAACTCCGAAAGTAATCGGTTGTCACTTCGATACTTTCCCTGCCATTGAGATCAACCATGAAAGTGCACTGAAGCATTTTGCAGATAAAAATGTAGAGCTTGTTCTACCAAAATTAGGGGAGACGTTCGAATTTTAATAAAAAACCAAAGGTAATTTGAAAATCAGAATGGAAATGCTGAAGAGTATAAAAACAAAAAAAGATAATTTTCCAATTACCTTACTTCAGTTTAAAACAAAAAAAATGGCAAGCTACCTACATCACACCGCTACGACCGATTACCTTTGCTGTGTTCCCACCCTGGAGGATTCTCAGGAGCTGGTTGTGTAGGACTTGCCGTTGCAAAGGTAGGAATAATTTATAAACTTCAAAATATTATTAAAGAAAATTAGTTGAAAAAATGCTGTGATAGCGCTAATCAGCTGAAATTTAGAGCAATAATTTTTCAACTTTTTTTAAAAAATCAAACATGACGAAAAGTCCATCAACACTAGGAATTATACTTTTTATCGCTACAATGATTATTTTTTTTGTAGCGTATTACTTTTTCTCCGGAATCAATTATTTTGATACCTCTTTGAAAATCAACGCATTCGTTCTACCTGTTTTATATGTGGGAGCAGCCTTCTGGTCTGTAAAATCTTTCTGGAACAAAAACAGAATCGTTACTTTCAAAGATGCGTTCTCAAGAGCCTTCGTTCCTATGTTTATCGGGGGAATACTTTCCATTTTCAGCATTTATGCGTTCCTGAATTTTGTGGATCCCGATGCTAAAAAACTGCTGAATTACCAGTATGTACAGAGACAAAAAACGGAATTGGATACTGAATATCAGTCTGCAAGAAAAATCATGAAGCATCAGAAAGATATTGATGAGCTGGATAAAAAATACAAAGAAAGGCTGCCAAGCTTTTCTCCTGAAGCCATCAAAGGAAAAGATATGCTCACAGCGAGTCATTTTTCAGGATATTTTGCAGCAATTCTTATATTTTACGTAGTTTTGTCAGTGTTTTTTGGTGCGTTTTTCAGAACGAGAACCGTATATCAGGAAACAGAAAATCAAGAGTAATTTTTTATTAAAATTAAATGAATTTATCTATAGTTATTCCGTTATTAAACGAAGAAGCTTCCCTGGAGGAGCTTTTTTCCAGAATTGATAAGGTCTGCAATTCCAGCGGCTTATCCTATGAAATCTGGTTTGTAGATGACGGAAGTACAGATCTTTCGTGGAGCATTATCGAGAATATGCGGATTCAGCATCCTCAGATCCACGGAATTAAATTTTCCCGGAATTACGGAAAATCCCAGGCACTTCATGCCGCTTTTGAAAGAGCAAACGGAGATGTGGTCATTACCATGGATGCCGACCTGCAGGACTTTCCGGAAGAAATTCCTGAGCTTTATAAAATGGTTATCGAGGATAATTATGACATCGTTTCAGGCTGGAAGAAGAAACGTTTTGATAACGTGATGACGAAAAATGTTCCGTCCAAACTTTTCAATGCAGCAGCAAGAAAAGTTTCAGGAGTATACCTTCACGATTTCAACTGCGGTTTGAAAGCTTATAAAAAGCAGGTAGTAAAATCCATTGATGTATACGGAGACATGCACCGTTATATTCCCGTACTGGCTGCCAATGCCGGATTCAGAAGAATTACTGAAAAGGAAGTACAGCATCAGGCGAGACCTTACGGAACTTCAAAATTCGGAACCGAAAGATTTATCAGAGGGTTTCTGGATCTTGTAACGCTTTGGTTTGTAAGCCGTTTTGGCGGAAGGCCGATGCATTTCTTTGGTGCAGTAGGAACCGTAATGTTTATCGTAGGTTTTCTTTCAGCATTGTGGCTAGGAGCTTCAAAACTGATTGATGTGGCAAGAGGAATTTACGGACATCTGATCACCAATAATCCATGGTTTTATATCGCCCTGACGATGATGATTATGGGAACGTTACTTTTTATAGCCGGCTTCCTGGGAGAAATGATTATCAGAACCAACAGGGAACATAAAAACTACAATATTGACGAAGTGATTTAAAAATTTTAATTCACTCATCAAACATATAAGCATCCCGAAGAGTTCTTACTCTTTGGGATTTTTATTCTTTTAAAATAAAAGTTTTTTTTTTGGCTATCACATTAAACAGATCACGTATGTTTTTTAACCACAGAATTGTACAGATTTTCACGGATAAGTACAGCTCTTTCAAAAGCTGACTATTCCAACTTTGATAACTCCGACTTAGGAAACTGGAGCGTAAAGAAAATAAATCCTGTGAACGTTAAGAAAATTCTACTGTCTGAGTGCGGCACAAATACAGAACCGAAGCAGCAATAGTAAATCCGCACGAGTTTTAGAATTTTTAGAGAACAGGATTTATTTTTAGCGTAAGTTTCCCGTCTTGAACTTTTGCTTCTTTTGTTTCAAGACAAAAGAAGATTAGAAAAAATAATAAATTTCCGAAGATGTTTCAAGATAAAAACAAACTGCTAAGATTGATCTGTTTTCCATAAATTAAGCAAATCATANTCTTTCAAAAGCTGACTATTCCAACTTTGATAACTCCGACTTAGGAAACTGGAGCGTAAAGAAAATAAATCCTGTGAACGTTAAGAAAATTCTACTGTCTGAGTGCGGCACAAATACAGAACCGAAGCAGCAATAGTAAATCCGCACGAGTTTTAGAATTTTTAGAGAACAGGATTTATTTTTAGCGTAAGTTTCCCGTCTTGAACTTTTGCTTCTTTTGTTTCAAGACAAAAGAAGATTAGAAAAAATAATAAATTTCCGAAGATGTTTCAAGATAAAAACAAACTGCTAAGATTGATCTGTTTTCCATAAATTAAGCAAATCATATAGATTTTAAGCTTATTATAATAAAATACATTAGATAGAAATAAATACTAAAAGCCTGAAGAAAATATTACACAATCAATTTTATCAAAGAATAAAATCCTTGCGCCTTAAAGCATAAATATAAAAAATGCGCCTTTGCATTAACCAAAAAAACAGGTTTTCCATGATAAAAAACAACAGAAAAACGGTAAGAAAGCATAGTAGCACATCGTTTCCGGAAGCGTTTTTTATTATATTTGTACAGTAATACAGGAAACGCAAAATGCACTGATCTTACTATGAATCAAAAAAACTGTCTGAACTGCGGTCACAGAATCTCCGATGAGTTTTGCCCTCATTGCGGACAGAAATCCGGTACAGCCAGAATAACTCCTAATTCTTTGATTACCGGTGATATTTTAGGCTCCATCTGGCATATTGAGGCCCGTTTTTTTCGTACCCTAAAACATATTTTATGGAGTCCGGGAAAAATGGCCATGGATTATATTGCAGGGAAAAGAGTCAGATATTATAATCTGTTTTCCTTATTGCTGATCCTTTTTGGTTTTAATGTATTGGCATTACATTTTTATATGGATTTATCTTCCATAGAAATTAATGAAGAGAATTCAAAATTAATAGATTTTTTTTCCAGATATTCCAAGGCCAGTTTATTTGGATTAATTCCTGTGATGGCTCTTAACGGCTGGATGCTCTTCAGACGGGCAAATCTTAATCTTGCGGAGCATGTTATAATCGCTGTAGTTGCCCTTTGTGGAATTTTGGTGATCTTGCTGGCTGATGATTTTATCAGTATTCTTCAGCTGTACAGTCCCTTGAGAAAAATCATGAATGTCCTGGACAAGATTTTGGTTTTTGGCCTTATCTTGTTTCCGGGTTTTACTTATTTTAATGCTTTCAGGAGTTTTTATCCTGTCTTTGGGCTGATCTGGCGGACGCTTGTGTTTTTCCTGCTGATGCTGATTGAAATAGCCCTGATTTTTATTGTTATATATAAAATATTTTAAATTGATTATGAGAAAGATAATAGGTGTAGGTCTGCTTGCAGCGATGGTTTCCTGCGGAAAAGTATCCCCCAAAGGTAATATTGAAAATAAAGAAGTTCCTGTTGAAAATTTTAAAAATATTTTTCTCAAAGGGAAATTCAGGGTTTTCTACGCCAGAGGAGAGAAAAATATGGTGAATGTGGAAACGTATCCCAATGTGTATGATAATTTAGATATTGAAGTAAAAGATGACGGGTTATTCATTACCGAATCAAACGAGACGAAGGGAGTGGATTTTTACAATATCACCATTTATTCGAAATATAATCCTGAAAAGATAAGTATCTCGGATTCTGCAGAAATGAATATTTCGAGCGAAATTAAGACCGATAATTTTAGGCTTAATTTAAAAAATTATGCTACTTTTATGGGTTCGGTAAACACAAGAAGAGCAGAAGTGGAGATGCAGAACAGAAGCCGGGCCAACTTTTTGGGACGTACCAAAGATGCGGTGATAAAGATTTCTGATACAGCCAGTCTCATTGCGCCTTACTGGAAAATAGAAAACCTGAAGATTGATTCAAAGAACGGAAACTATGCAGAAGTGAATGTAAAAGATTCTTTAAAAGGGAATATTCAGAATACAGCAAAATTTGTATATTATAATGATCCTATCCGGGCTTTTAAAATTGAAAAGACAACCCGGGTGGAGAATAAAAAACTGGAGTGATAAGAGAGCTGGGAGATGGAAGAGGGAAGTTATAGCAGAGAAAAAACAAAACATGAGTTTCAAATTTGAAAAGTTGATTATCTGGCAGAAGTCCATGGAATTTGGAGAAGAAATTTTTAAATTGTCTCGAAATTTTCCAAAAGACGAAGCTTTTAATTTAACTTCACAAATAAGAAGAGCATCTGATTCTGTGGCACTTAATATTTCGGAAGGAAGTATTTTGCAGTCTAAACCGGAATTTAAAAAATTTTTAGGATATGCAATAAGGTCCTTAGCCGAAACTGTAACCTGCTTGTATAAAGCAAAAAACAGGAATTATATTTCAGAGGTTGAATTTTTAAAAATATACAATGAGTGTTATAATTTAATGAATCAGATTATTGCATTTAGAAACCAACTAAAAGAATGAAAATTAACGTCTGGTAAAATAACAGCTGAAAATTATAATAAGAAACCAAAAATAATGAGTTGAAGTAAAAACAGAAAATGTGAATTTGATGTTGATGAGTTCTCCCATCTCCGTTCTTCCATTTTCTGGCCAAAAAACAAAATAGTAAAATAAAAGCAGAAAATGTGAATTATGAGTTGATAAGTTCTCCCATCTCCATTCTTCCATCTTCGAGCTTAAATAACAGAATAATAAAATAAAAAGCGGAAAAGTTGAATTCAGGGTTGATAAATTTCTCCCATCTTCATACTTCCTGCTTCCAAACTGAAATATATATGACAACATTAGAAAAAGCACAACTTTGGTTAAGTGATACATTCGATATAGAAACAAGAAATGCCGTTCAGGCTCTGATCGACAGCAATTCTCCGGATCTGGAAGACTCTTTTTACCGGGAGCTTGAATTCGGGACAGGAGGAATGCGCGGTATCATGGGAGTTGGAACCAACCGTCTCAATAAATATACTTTGGGACAGGCTACACAGGGACTGGCCAATTATATGCTTCAGCAGTTTAAAGGAGAGGAAATTAAAGTGGCCATCGCTTATGATGTGCGTCATAATTCAAAAGAATTCGGGAAACTGGTGGCTGATGTTTTAACAGCTAACGGAATTAAAGTACTGCTTTTCAAAGATCACAGACCTACTCCTGAACTGTCCTTTACCGTTAGAGATAAAAAATGCAACGGAGGAATTGTCCTTACAGCCTCTCACAACCCGCCTGAATACAACGGGTATAAAGTATACTGGAATGATGGAGCACAGATTGTTCCACCACATGATGAAGCGATCATCAATGAAGTGTATTCTGTGAAATTTGATGAAATTAAATTTAATGGAAATGACGATCTGATCGAGTGGATCGGTGAAGAGCAGGACGATGTATATATCGATGCATGTATTGAAAATTCAACTTACCAGAATGTAGGGAAGGAGAATCTGAATATTGTTTTTACCTCTATACACGGGACAACCTATACCACGATTCCAAAAGCTTTGGAAAAAGCAGGATTCAAAAAAGTGGATCTGGTAAAAGAGCAGATGATCCCAAGCGGTAATTTCACCACAGTAGAATCTCCGAACCCGGAAGAACCTGCAGCTCTTGAAATGGCAATGGACCTGGCAAGAATCACCAACGCGGATATCGTGATCGGAACAGATCCGGACGGCGACAGGCTGGGAATTGCTGTAAGAAATCTTGATGGTGAAATGCAGCTTTTGAACGGAAACCAGACCAATACCATTCTTACCTATTACATTCTGAATGAATGGAGAAAACAGGAAAGAATTACCGGAAAAGAGTTTATTGGATCGACCATCGTAACTTCAGATATTTTCTTTGATATTGCGCAGAAATTCGGAGTGGACTGTAAAGTTGGATTAACCGGATTCAAATGGATCGGGAAAATGATCCGTGAAGCAGAAGGAAAAGAAAAATTTATCTGCGGCGGTGAGGAAAGTTTCGGCTTTATGACAGGAGATTTTGTCCGTGACAAAGATTCCTGCGGAAGTATCCTTGTGGCGTGTGAAATTGCGGCATGGTGCAAAGCCAATGGAAGAACCATGTATCAGTACATGATTGAGATCTATCAGGACCTTGGCATGTATTACGAAGGGCTGGTGAATATCGTCAGAAAAGGAAAAGAAGGTGCTGAAGAAATTCAGAATATGATGAAAAACTTCCGCGAAAATCCACCGAAAGAACTGGCAGGATCATTAGTGGAGGAAGTAAAAGACTTTAAAGAGCAGACCAGCTTCAGCGTTTCAAAAAATGAAACCAAAGTGATGAACGACATTCCAAAATCGAATGTGCTGATTTATTACACCCAGGATGGAACCAAAGTATGTGTAAGACCATCCGGAACAGAGCCAAAGATTAAATTTTACATATCTGTGAAAGATTCCATTACCTCTGAAGCAGATTTCAGGGATAAATTGAAATCTCTGGAAGCGAAAATAGAAGATGTAAGAAGAGATTTACAACTCAATTAAATTAATGTAATAATGTATCAGTCTACCGGTTTACCAATTATGGTTACACTGCTAGATTGATACATTGTTAGACTATCATATTAAAATAATTAAATAAAAATAAAGTGAAAGTTTCAAAATTAGCGGCGAACCTGATCGGTTCCGAAATTGTAAAAATTGGTAATGAAGTAAATGATTTAAAAGCAAAAGGAGCGGAAATAGCCAATCTTACTATTGGTGACCTGAATTCTAATCTCTATCCCATTCCGGCACTGCTGAAGGAAGAGATTCAGAAGGCCTATCAGAATAACCTGACGAATTATCCGCCTGCCAACGGACTTTTATCTTTAAGAAAAGAAGTTTCCAAAGACCTGAAAAGCAGATGGAACCTTGATTATTCACCAAACGATATCTTAATTACAGCCGGATCAAGACCTTTGATCTATGCGGTTTACAAAACCATTGTTGACGAAGGAGACAAAGTAGTATATCCTACACCTTCATGGAACAACAATCACTACGCGTACCTGACTTCTGCAGAAGCTGTAGAAGTGAAAACAACAGCTGAAACCAATTTCCTTCCAACAGCAGATGATCTGAGACCGCACTTGGGAGGTGCAGTTCTTTTAGCATTATGTTCTCCGCTGAATCCTACAGGAACTATGTTTACAAAAGAGCAGCTTTCCGAAATCTGCGAGCTGGTTCTTGAAGAAAATAAAAAAAGAGGGGAAAACGAAAAGCCTTTATATCTGATGTATGATCAGATCTATTCCAATCTTACTTTTGGGGCAGATCACGTAGATCCGGTTTCTCTTTTCCCTGAACTGAAAGAATATACCATTTACATCGACGGGATCTCCAAATGTCTTGCTGCTACAGGTGTACGTGTAGGTTGGGGATTTGGTCCTTCTCATATTCTGGATAAAATGAAGGCGCTTCTGACGCACGTTGGAGCATGGGCTCCGAAACCGGAACAGGAAGCAACAGCGAAATTCTTTGAAAACCCTGAAAATGTAAATGTTTTCGTAGAAGATTTCAAAGGAAAATTAGAGGAAAGTTTAAAGGTACTTCACGGAGGAATCCAGGATTTAAAAGGAAAAGGATTAGCTGTAGACAGCATTGAACCGATGGGAGCGCTTTATCTTACCATCAGATTAGACTATATCGGAAAAACAAAGCCGGATGGATCAGTCATTAATGATTCTTCTGATCTGGTTTTCTATTTAATTAATGATGCAGGCGTAGCATTGGTTCCGTTCTCAGCTTTCGGAGAAGCAAAATCTGAACCTTGGTTCCGTGCTTCTGTAGGAGGTTTGGCTGTGGATGAGATCAAGGTCATGCTTCCAAAACTGGAAAATGCTTTAAATGCATTAAAATAAATACTAAAACGTTATAAGTTATTAATGATGAGTTATGAGTGAAAGTATTGTTGGAAAGAAGAGTTTTGAATTTGCAGTTAACATTGTTCGTTTTTATAAAAGAATAATTACTGATAAAAAAGAATTCACACTTTCCAAACAGATGCTTCGTTCAGGAACTTCTATTGGTGCAAATATTAGGGAGGCCCTCAATGCACAAAGCAGAATGGATTTCATTCATAAACTGTCCATTTCGCAAAAAGAATGTGATGAAACACTGTATTGGCTGGAGCTCCTATATGCTACAGATTATATTTCTGAAGAAGAATTTGAAAATTTAAGAAATCAGGCGTCTGAACTCTTAAAAATTATAAGAAGTATAATTATAACTACCAAGAATAAAAACTCATAATTAATAACTTATAACTTATAACTTTAATATACAATGAAAATCATCGCTGTTATTCCCGCACGTTACGAAGCCAGCCGTTTTCCGGCCAAGCTGATGCAGATGCTGGGAGAAAAAACCGTCATTACCACAACGTATAAGAATGTTGTGGAGACAGAACTGTTTGATGAAGTTTTTGTAGCAACGGATTCAAAAATTATTTTTGATGAAATTGTGAAGAATGGAGGAAAAGCAGTGATGACCGGGCAACATGAAACCGGAAGCGACCGTATTGCGGAAGCGGTACAGAACATCGACTGTGATATTGTGATCAACGTTCAGGGTGACGAACCTTTCCTTAAGCTGGAGCCTCTGAAACAGCTTATTCAGGTATTTAAAGAAGATGATAATCAGGAAATTTCACTGGCTTCCCTAAAAATAAAACTGACGGAAAAAGAAGAAATTGAAAACCCGAATAACGTAAAAGTGATCACCGATAATAGCGGATTTGCCCTTTATTTCAGCCGTTCTGTGATTCCTTTTCACCGGGAAATTTCTTACGAGGTAGCGTATTACAAACACATTGGAGTATATGCCTTCCGAAAACATGCCCTGCTTCAATTCTCAAAACTGGAAATGAAACCTCTTGAAATATCAGAAAAGATAGAATGTATCCGTTATCTCGAATATGGGATGAAGATCAAGCTAATTGAAACCAATTTCATCGGAGTGGGGATTGATACACCGGAAGATCTGGAAAAAGCAAGAAAACTGATTTAAAAGCTAAATGGCTAAACCGCAAAATCGCAAATAGGCAAATTTGCAAATCAGCCTTTTCGCCATTTAGCTTTTTTGCCTTTTCCATTGCTTTTCCCCAAATTCCCCTTATATTTGAATAAATAAGTTACTGGTTAAGGCTTTATTTCTGATTGTATTGTTTTTCGGTTGCCATTTGAAATGTCAGGATCTGAATGATAAAAAATTCTATGCCCAGCTCAATCACAGCTGCAGAGCCACAACAAGCGGGGCGTTTGATATTTATACATTTCTCGTGCTGGAATTTAAAGATAATAAAATGTATCCGTCATACCTGGAAATGCCTTCCCAACAACAAAACAGCATAGAAGACCCTATTGCTTATACATTTGAAAATAAAGCAGTACATCTTGCAAAACCGTTAGATTCTAAAGAAAATCTGGGACAGGTTTTTATGTATAAAAATGGAAATCTGGTGCCCAAAAACAAACAAAATAAATCAAAATTTATTTTTAGACCTTCTTTAGATGATTATTTTAAAAGAAATAAATGAAAAAAATAATATACTTAGTCCTTTTGACACTTACCACGTCTTTGTATGCGCAGACAGCAAAGGAAATTATAGATAAAAACATTGAACTGTCCGGAGGATTAACCAATTGGAAGCTTCTGAATTCAGTACTGCTACAGGGAAAAGTGATTTTAGGAATTAAGGATGAATATCCTATTAAAATTTACCAGCAGCGTCCTAATCTGACTAAAACGGTGATTTCTATTGGAGGAAAAGAAACCGCCATCGAAGGTTTTGACGGGACTAAAGGGTATGCTATGAACTATGCTGCCAATAAACTGCAGGTATATCCTGAGTACGTTTCTGAAAGCTTTGACAATGATTTTATCGATTGGGAAAATAAAGGTTTCGAGGCTAAATATCTTGGAAAAGAAAAAGTAGGGGATATCTACTGCCACAAAGTGGAACTGACGAAAAATGTAAACAAGAATTTGTATTATTTTGACGTGAAATCCTATATGCTTTTGAAAGAAGTTAAAAAGGATGAAACCCTTTTATACTCGGATTATAAGAAAGTAGGAAATCTGGCAATGCCTTTCAGAATAGAATCATCAAGCACTAAGAAAGATGGTGATTATGTGATGGTTTTGAACAAAATTGATATCAATAAAGTATTTCCGGGCAATATTTTTAAATTTTAATCCTGCTACTTAAAAAATTAGAAAAAATGAAAAAGATTTTCTTATTAATGCTTTCTTTTGTCGCATTTTTACAGAGCTGTATCAATCAGAAAAGTGAAGCCTCTCAAGCTAAAACCAAAGAACTTATGGGAAAAACAATATATGATTTCAAAGTTGAAAGCCTTGATGGTAACGAGATCAACTTTGCAGATTTCAAAGGAAAAAAGATCCTTATCGTGAATACCGCCTCAGAGTGCGGATTTACGCCACAGTATGCAGATCTTGAAAAAGTGTACGAAGAGTATAAGGACAAACTGGTGATTGTAGGTTTTCCTGCCAATAATTTCGGTGCTCAGGAGCCCGGAACCAACGCAGAGATCGGTGCTTTCTGTCAGAAAAATTATGGGGTAACATTTCCACTGGCGGCAAAAGTTTCTGTAAAAGGAGAGGATACAGCCCCTATTTTTAAATATTTAACGGAAAAAGAATTAAATGGAGTAAAGAATACCAGTATTCTCTGGAATTTTACAAAGTTCTTACTTGATGAAAACGGAAAGCTGATCGATACTTTCGTGAGTACCACAAAGCCTACGGACGAGGCGATTACAAAATATCTGAAATAAAATAAACTTATAAATAAACGCTTCGGCTCCTCTTAGCATGACAATCTAATACTAAGGTATTTTTGAAACTGTCACGCGGAGCGGAGCCGAAGCGTTTATATATATACTATTTCAGCTGATCCTCCTTTTTGATCTTCTCATCCTGTTGCACAATCAGCTTATGCTCGTCTTCCAGCTTTTTATGTTCAGCCAGTATCTTCTGATCTTCTTTCATCATCCTTTCGTGATCCGCCTTTAATTCGGCCAGATCCAGCTTACCTTCTTTGTGCTGTTGCTCAAGCGTATTATGTTGTGCTATAATTTCTGAATGCGAGTCAATAAGTGCTGCGTGGCTTTTCAAAATAACCTGATGGTTAGCTTCTGTTTTGTTGTGTTCGCTTGTTTCAGGCTCTTTTAATGCGCTGTGTACCTTGTTGAATTCCTCATGCTCTTTTTCCATTTTGGTGTGGGATTCTTCCAAAAGATTGTGGTCTGACTCCAGCTTGCTGTGTGCTGCAGATAATTCTTTTTCCAGACTTGCGTTATCATTTTTACATGATCCCAGGCTAAATACTGCCAGTACGCTGGCTGTAAAAAATACATTTTTCATCATTTTGATTTTAAGTTCAGACAAATATACAGTATAAAAATAAAATATATTTATTTCGTAATAAAATGATATAAATAATGAATTTTTTTGTTATTTATTAATCAAATTGATTGTTTTGAATAAAAAATAACGTTATTTAATGAATAATTATTGCTATTAAAAACGCGAAACCACTAGTTTTCCACTTTCTTCTCAGCAAAACAGAAAATGTTTCCAAGTTTAATACTGGAATAACCATTACTTTTTATTTTGGACGAATTGATCATTGCTTTGGCCAAAACCTCCGTGGGCAAAGGCTTCTGACTTTCCAGCAATCCGAGTTTGTTGGCAAATTTTATAATCCTGCTACCCAGAACTTCTCCTGTTCTTTCAGAGTCTTTTCTTTCAAGCATTCCCGGTTTGAAAATAGTGATTTTGGTGAAATGCAGCTGTTTTACAGCTTCTTCCAGCTCGCCTTTCATTCTGGAATAGAATATTTTAGAAGTAGGATTGGCTCCATAGGCCGACACCAGGATATAATCTTCTACTTCGTTTTCTTTGGCAGCTTTGGCAAATTCATACTGATAATTGTAATCTACCTTTTTCTGTGCTTCTTTTCCCCCGGCGGCTTTTAATGTTGTCCCAAGACATGAAAATGCAACATCACCCTTTACCATATCTTTCCAATCTTCCGGGCGGTCAAAATTGACAACATGAACTTTCAGTTTATCATTCTGAATATCAACCGGTTTCCGGACAAAAATATTCACTTCATCAAACTCTTTATCGTTAAGTAGCTGTTTGACCAGATCTTTTCCTGTGGCACCTGTAGCACCAATGACTAAAGCTTTCATAATAATTGTGATATATTGGGGTGATAATTTCTTTCTTAAATTTACTACATTTGAAATTAATATCAATGATCATTAATTACTTATCATTTATAAATTCATGGATGCTAACGAAATTCTAGATTACTGCCTCGCGAAAAAAGGAGTTACTGAAACTTTTCCCTTTGATAATGAAACGCTTGTGATGAAAGTAGGAACAAAAATGTTTCTGCTGATGCCTTTGGAAAAGCAGACATTAAGCATCAACGTAAAAACAGATCCGGAATGGAGTGCGGAACTCCGCGAACAGCATCCACAGATCACCGGTGCATTTCATATGAATAAAACCCACTGGAATTCAGTATTCACGGATGGTTTAAAAAGAGATCTTATTTTTAAATTAATAGATCAGTCGTATGAATTGGTGTTTAATTCATTAACGAAAAAGGCGAGGGAGGAGATTGTAAATAGCTAGAACTGAAATTCCCGGGTAAGTCTTTTTCCGTAATCCAACTTTTTTAAATTCAATCTTATTACGTTTGTTAAAAAAATTCTATGTTTGGATTTCAATAAATGAATATTGTTTCAAAAAAAGTTTTTTTTTTTAGGAAGCATATTTCACTATTTTATATTAAAATTTCAATACAAAGAATTATTCTATGTTTAAAATACTGTCAAATATTATCATGTTACTTTATATTTTCTAAAGAATAAAAAAAACAACGATTTAACATAATGAATTTTTCAAAGAAAAGTGAAGTTTGCTTTTGTTTTCTGTTTTGATTTTATATTTATTTGTGTTTAATAGCTGCGTGCTTTTTAAAAAACAAAATGATAAATTAAAATTATTGAGAAATGAGAAAAATTATTTTAGGACTGTTTTTAACAGCTGCAATTTCGGGGTTTTCATCTGCTAGTAATATGGCCGAAAGACTAATTGAAATACCGGATTCAATATCAGATAATAGCGAAACTAATCAAGATGTTTCAGAATTTGAATCTTTTTTTAGTTGTGCCTATAAATACATAACAAGATCTTATAATTGTGATGGAACTTTCAATACTATTGCTGGCCCAACACTTACAAATGAGCCTTGTGGTGATAATGAAGAAGGAAGTATAGTTTTTGTAATAACCAGGGTTGATGGTTGTCCGCAAGGAGGCCCAATTGATCCGGATGATAGTATCTATTAATAATCATAGGAACGAAAGTTCCTATTTTTATTACATCTTTAATGAACATAAAGCATAATATGAAGAAAAAAATTGTCCTATATATTTTTCTATTATTTACAATTTATATATCTGCACAAAATACAATAGTAGAATATAATTTCAGATTGGTTCCTTTTGGTGATAGCAGTCGGGAATTTTTGATGTATAATGATAAAGAATCATATTATTTTGATTTTGTTGATGGTAAAAAAACTCCGGTTAATGAAATTATAAATAATTATAAAATTATCCGGGGAGGACAAAAAGCATATCGAAAACTAGACGATATTAATAAAGTTTTCCGCATCAACGCATATCCAACTTCCGGGCACAAGCATTATCTGATCATTGATGATAAGCCATCTATCGATTGGAAAATTGGAAAAGATAAAAAAGACATTTTAGGTTATACTTGTACAAGCGCTACCGGGAGCTTTAGAGGTCGGGAATATACAGTATGGTTCACTACACAAATCCCGGTGTCTTTGGGACCTTGGAAATTAGACGGTTTACCGGGATTAATATTAAAGGCAGAAGATAAAGGTGGTACATTTGCTTATGAAGCTGTTCAAATTATTAAAAATTCAAACCTTGAAATTCCGGCTTCTGTATTTGAATTCATGGAAAAAGTTGATAAAAATAAAATAAAAACTTACAGAGATTTTATAGAACAGGAAAATATTTCTTTTAAAACAATACAGGAAAAATCAATTGCTAATTTACCAAAGGGAACCAGCGGTAATATGATTGTTCCGCCACTTCGTGAATATATCAGAGAAACTTCTTTTGAATGGGAAGAATCTAAAAAGCCTTAATGAAAAACTTATGTTTACTACTTTTTTTACTATTTCTAAAAATCTCTGCACAAACTGAGATTAAAGGATTTATAGTATCAGAAGAGGTACAGCCAGTTTCGAGGGCGAATATAATTCTTACAGATTCGCAAGACAATATTATAACTTTCGCCTTTAGTAATAAAGACGGAAGTTTTTTGTTAAAAACGGATAAGTTTGGTGATTTTATTTTACAAATTTCAGCAATGGGATATTCAGCTAAAAAAATTCCCATTTCTTTTATTAAAAAAGGAACCAGCATTGATCTGAAAACCATAAAACTAGAAATTGAGAAAGTAAAAGAAATAAAAGAAGTCATTATTAAAAGAACAACCCCTATAAGATTAAAAAAAGATACAATAGAATATAATGCTCAAAGCTTTTCTAACGGTACAGAACAGAACGTAGAAGAGCTTTTGAAAAAGCTTCCTGGAATTACTGTGCAAAGTGATGGTAAAATAAAATTTGGCAACAAGGAAGTTGAAAGAGTAATGATAGAAAATGATGATTTATTTGAGAGGGGTTATCAAACATTAACTCAAAATATGCCTTCACAGCCTTTGGATAAAATTCAGGTTCTTAAAAATTATTCCAGAAATAAGCTTCTCAAAAACATTGAAGACACAGAACGTATTGCCCTTAACCTTACTTTAAAAGAAAATGCTAAAGGAAAATGGTTTGGAAATGTTTTACTGGCTTCTACAAGCTATAAAGAAGATATGCGGCAGGGAAAACTTAATATTATGAATTTTTCGAAAAAGACAAAAAATATATCTTTTGACAAATGCCAATAATCTTGGATTAAATGAGATGAAAGGAATTGAATATCTTGTCAGTCCAAATTCTGAAAATGGTGCCGAAAATATCGGAACAAATATTAATACATTATCCATTATTAATCTTCATCAGAAAAATTTTCAATTTGAAGAAAAAAGAACCAATTTTAATAATGACAAACTAGCTTCATTCAATTATATCTATAATTTTAAAACTGACTGGAAACTGAAATTTGTTACAATATTTAATGATATTGAAAATAGAAATTATATCAACAGTTTTTACAGATTCAATTATGGAGACTTAAATTTTACCAATATTGAAGATAAAACCTGGAAACAGAATAATAGAAATATCATAGGAAAGCTTGAGATTTCAAAAGAATTTAAAAACAACTCAAATATTCAATTTTATAATAAAATTTCATCCTTGAATGAAAATAATAACAATGTTTTCCTTTTCAACGGGCAGCTTAATAATCAAATAGGAACGAATCGACTTTTTGCTAATGAGAATAAGTTGGTCTACACAAAGAAAATGGATTCATCAAAAGCTTTTGTTGTGGTTGCAAGATATATTTTCCAGGATCGCCCATATGACTTTACCGATAATAATGATGTTTTTCAATATATTATTAATAACGTAAGTGCTCAGAGAATAAATCAGGTTATCAATTCTAAAATGCATTTTGGTGGCGCTAAAATTTCATATCTGAAAAAATATTCCAAAAATCAATCGTTTGAAATCCAGCTTGGAAATGAGTTCAGAAAAGATCAGTTAAATTCCGATTTGACTGTGTTTGATTTGAATAATCAAAAGATTATTTTCGATAATAGTCAATTTGTAAATAATTTAGAATTTTCACAAAACAATTTATTCTTACAAGGGAAATATCAAATAAAAAATAAGAAATGGAGTTATGGCGTAATGTTTTTAAACCAGCTAATTTCTTCAGATTTTAATAATGAAAATAAATCAGGCTTTTATATTTCTCCTCAGGTTAATTTAGGATATAAAAGTAACAAGGCAGGTAATTTTAATCTTAATGCAGGAAGAAAATTTTCAACAATTTCCATAAATGATATGTACGTTAATTATATTTATCAGGGCAATAGAAATTTTAAACAAAGTGATACCGGTTTTGCTGTGTTGCCTGATTTCAATATTGGGTTTAGTTATAATATCGGTGAAATGACATCCGAATATCTTAATTTTAATATCAATTATTTCAGAAGTGAAGATTATCTTTCAAATAATATGATTGTAAATCCAAATTTCACTTTCAATCAGAGTATTCTTGTGAAAAACAATAATACGTTATCATCAAACCTGGAAGTGAGAAAATATATTAAATTTCTGAAATCCAGAATAAGTTTGATCAGCTCCTATATGCTTTCTGATTACGAAAACAGTATTAACAATAAGCCATTGATACAATCAGAATTCTCCAATAAAAAAGTAGGTTTTGAAATGAAGTCCGGATTTACAGGCTTTGTAAATTATGAGCTTGGATATGAATGGTCTTTCAATAAAATTGTATCAGATATAAATTCGAATGATTATAAAGATCAGAAAGGATTTTTTAATCTGTATTTTGCTGTGAATCCTCAATTTAGAATTGAATCTTTATTAGAATATTACAAGTTTGGTAATACTCATCAGAAAACAACTCAGTTCTGGGATATGAAATTAAATTACAACTATAAAAAATATAACACTAATATATTTCTACAGGGAAATAATTTATTAAATTCTGATAGCATTCAAAAATATTCAATAAATAATATTAGTGAAAGTTTGTATACCCAAAGACTTTTACCTATTCACATTATTTTGGGGATTAACAAAAATTTTTAGAACTGAAATTCCCGGGTAAGTCTTTTATCCTCATCCAGTCTTTCAATCAACTTTTCAAGGCCCTCAAATTTAATTTCGTCATGGAGAAAATCCCTGAACCTCACGGTGATCTTTTCATCATAAATATCTCCGTCAAAATCCAGAATATAAACTTCAACGGTTAATTTTTCTCCGTTCACGGTAGGGTTGGTACCGATGCTCAGCATGCCTTTATACTGTTGGCCTTTTACTTCAGTTTCTACAATATAAGCCCCTTTTTTAGGAAGGAGTTTTATAGATTCGGTTTCAATATTGGCAGTAGGATAGCCGATGGTGCGGCCTATCTTTTTCCCGTGAACCACAGTTCCCGAAACAGAGTAGGAGTAACCCAGCATTTCATTGGCTTCTTTGATATTTCCCGCTAACAGGGCGTTGCGGACTTTCGTTGAACTGATATTGTTTTCGTGGATATTGATGGCCTCCATCTGTTCCACATCAAAATCCAGCTCTTTGGAGAGCTTTTGAAGAAGTTCGAAATTTCCGCTTTTATTTTTCCCGAATGAATGATCATAGCCTATAATAAGGTATTTCACATTTAATTTGTCGATCAGAATCTGGCGTACAAATTCCTCTCCGGTAAGATTTCTGAATTCTTCATCAAATTCTTTCAGGAAAAGATGATCGATGCTGTATTTTTCCATCAGATCCTTTTTCTCATCCACTGTATTCAGAAGTTTAAGATCCTCATTCGGATTAAAAACAAAGCGAGGATGCGGCCAGAAAGTAAGGATTGCAGTTTCCAGATTATTCTCTGTACCTACTTTTATCAGTTCATCGATGATACTTTTGTGCCCCAGGTGAACTCCGTCAAACATCCCTAAAGATAACGCTAAAGGCTTTTGAGAGGAATAATCTTTAAAATTCTTGAAAACTTTCAAAACGGAAAAATTTTGACTGCAAATATAAAGATAATGTAGCAATGTACCAATTTAACGGTTTACCAATATTCTCAACCGGTATCATTGTTATATTGGTACATTGGTAGATTAGTAAATTAGTAAAAAGTATGATAAAAATCTTTTTTTTACCAATTGTGGGTTTATGAAGAATCATTATATTTGCACCAAGAAAAAATTTAGCAATGGCAAACCAAATTAAAGGTAAAATTTCTCAAATTATTGGTCCGGTAATCGACGTTGTCTTCACAGATGTGGAAGCAGTTCCGGCAATCTATGACGCGTTGGAAATTACAAAAGAAAACGGTGAAAAAGTAATCTTAGAAGTAGAACAGCATATTGGAGAAGATACAGTAAGATGTATCGCAATGGACGCTACAGACGGTCTTAAGAGAGGTCAGGATGTAATCGGGTATGGAGATCCTATTACAATGCCTATCGGAGAGGCTGTAAACGGAAGACTTTTCAACGTAGTTGGTGATGCTATCGACGGACTTCAAAATATTTCTAAGGAGGGTGGTCTTCCAATTCACAGACCGGCTCCAAAATTTGATCAACTTTCAACTTCTGCAGAAGTTTTATTTACAGGTATTAAAGTAATCGACTTGGTTGAACCTTACGCAAAAGGGGGTAAAATTGGATTGTTCGGTGGTGCCGGTGTAGGTAAAACAGTATTGATCCAGGAGTTGATTAACAATATTGCAAAAGGACACGGAGGTCTTTCTGTATTCGCCGGAGTAGGTGAAAGAACGAGAGAAGGAAATGACCTTTTGAGAGAGATGCTTGAATCAGGGATTATCAAGTATGGTGATGCCTTCATGCATTCTATGGAAGAAGGCGGATGGGATCTTTCCAAAGTAGATTTGGAAGCAATGAAAGATTCTAAAGCAGCATTCGTTTTCGGACAGATGAACGAGCCGCCAGGTGCAAGAGCGAGAGTAGCCCTTTCCGGTCTTACATTAGCTGAGTACTACAGAGACGGTGGTGAAAGCGGACAAGGTAGAGACGTACTTTTCTTCGTAGACAACATCTTCCGTTTTACACAGGCTGGTTCTGAGGTATCTGCACTTCTTGGTCGTATGCCTTCTGCGGTAGGGTACCAACCAACGCTTGCTTCTGAAATGGGTGCGATGCAGGAAAGAATTACCTCTACTAAAAACGGTTCCATTACTTCAGTACAGGCAGTTTATGTACCTGCGGATGACTTAACTGACCCGGCTCCTGCAACTACGTTTGCTCACTTGGATGCTACTACGGTACTAGACAGAAAAATTGCTTCATTGGGTATTTACCCTGCGGTAGATCCATTGGCTTCTACATCAAGAATCCTTGCTCCGGAAATTATCGGTAACGAACATTATGACTGTGCTCAGAGAGTAAAAGAAATTCTTCAGAGATATAAAGCGCTTCAGGATATCATTGCGATTCTTGGTATGGAAGAACTTTCTGAAGAAGATAAATCCGTTGTTTACCGTGCGAGAAAAGTTCAGAGATTCTTATCTCAGCCTTTCCACGTAGCTGAACAGTTTACAGGTATTCCGGGATCATTGGTAGATATCAAAGATACCATCAAAGGATTCAACATGATTATGGATGGTGAATTAGACCACTTGCCGGAAGCTGCTTTCAACCTGAAAGGAACTATCGAAGAAGCTATTGAGGCAGGACAAAAAATGTTAGCTGAAAACGCGTAATTAAATTAGACATTAAGATATCAGATTATAGACATGAGACTTTAATGTCTGAAATCTGAAGTCTGAAATCTTCAAATCTAAATTAAAATGAATATAAAAATTTTAACACCAGAATACGTAGTTTTTGAAGGAGAAGTAGAATCTGTATTGTTGCCTGGAAAAAATGGTGAATTCCACATCATGAAAAACCACGCAGGAATTGTTTCTTCTTTAATCGGAGGTAAGGTGAAGCTTTTTACAAATGCTGTAGAAGAAGCTTATGCTAAAAACCTGACGAAAGAAAATGAGAAAGACTCTGTTTTTTCTTATCCTATCAAAAGCGGTGTTGTAGAATTTAATCATAATAAAGGAATCATCCTTTGTGAATAATTAAATGAAAAGCTAAATATATTTTCAAGAAAGTGTAACTTTGGTTACACTTTTTTTTATGTTGTGTAAAAGTCTGATTTTATGAAGAAAAGTACAATCATATTCTTTACCCTTCTGGGAATCCTCTTTAATGCCCAGAATTTCAGAACCAAAAGAGGGATTATAAGTCTCGATGATGTTCACGTCGCTAAAATTTCAAACAAATCCAATACCTATACTTTTATGGATCTGAATGAAACCCCGATTTATACTATAGAATTTGTAGATAAAAGCATTGTGGATTCAGTACGGGACAGCTATATTAAACTGAACCGGGTCTATAACCGGGATAAGACCATAGAGCTGGACTATATTTCACCGTCTGCCTTTTCGGGTGAAGAAAAATCTGCCGTCTACACTTCCATAAAAAGCTTGAAAATTATTGACAATAAAGGGATCAATATTAAAAATCTGGATGAAATTTTTAAAAATTTACCCAAAAGAAAACTAGATTCCAAAACAAAAGACGCATATACCACCAGAAGCAAAATTGATAAACTTAATATAGAGGTCAATAAAGTGGGAGAGATCCTTTCCAATGGTGTTCCTGTGGGATATTTTACTAATCTTCCTGTAAGTTTTGGATCAGAAGATACCATTTCAGATAAAACATTTGTAGATATAGAGATCTACGACGCCAAAAGCAAACTGATCGGGAGATATATTACCACTACCAAACAGCTGAAAACAGCAGGAGGAAAAAGCTTTACGCTGTACAGGGAAATGTCCGGGAGAGCATCTATTCTAAAATATCCCACTTATAAGGCTATTGCAGAAAGAATGGCTATGATGGATCCTAATTTTATCAAAATTCAGGAGAAAGTAACGGTAGGACCTGTTGAGAAAGATACGACGGCAAAATAGAAATTGAACCCGGTTTTTTATTCTTCAAAATTGAAATAATATCCTAAGTGTGGGGGAATGAAGCTTTCAAGAATATTGAGCAGAGTTTGCTTTAAAATCTTCAGATTTTACTTTAATGATTCTTATTCCTGTAAATGATCTTAATGGTATAATTCAAATATTATAAATAATCCCGGAAATAATACTACTTCCGGGACTTTTTTATTAGTTAAATTTTTTAAGTCTACAGACTTAAAATCACGCCGTTTTCTTTTAATTGCTGCATTGGTTTCGAAAACCAGAACAATTCAAAATCATCAAATTTTTCTTCAAACAGATTTTTAAGCTGCTGAGCAGTTATTCTTTTTGAATTGTTTATAGAATTTTCTTCCAGCACCTTCATCAACCATTCTGCTTTATCCTGTTCCAGAGCAATCTTTACGATGTTGGTTTTTAAGTGGAATGTAAGAAGCGTATACGTGCCTGAGTATTTCTTTTTATTTTTTATGCGATTCTCAGCGATTACGTTTTTAGCTAAAAATATAACTTTAGCATTTCCTTTAAAACTGAACTGTGTGTCATCCAGCAGACAGTCGTGAATATAATCAGGATGTATGGTAGTTCTTGGAATTTTAAAATCAAACCATTCCTGCAGCGGAAATTCAAAATTGATTCCGTGCATATAATTGAAAAGAGATTTCTTGAGTCCAAAACTGAACTTACTGTGATCGATTCCTGTTGTGTCCTTAAAGTCAATATCGTTATTGGCAAAAACAATTTCCTGTTTCATAGGAACGACCCCAAATTTTTCAGGCTCTATTCCTACCGGCGAATGGGCGGTCATGGCAAACTGGTGCCAGAAGCCACTCTGAAGAATTCCCATTTCAAACATCTGCCGGATCATCTCCAGGGAGTCTACCGTTTCCTGAACGGTTTGGGTAGGGTAACCATACATCAGATAGGCATGGACCATAATTCCGGCTTCCGTAAAATTTCTTGTCACCTGGGCCACCTGTTCTACGGAAACTCCTTTATCTATTAATTTTAACAACCGGTCGCTGGCCACTTCAAGCCCTCCTGATACTGCCACACAACCTGAAAGTTTTAACAGGTAACATAAATCACGGGTAAAACTTTTCTCAAAACGGATATTGGTCCACCATGTGACCACCAGATTTCTCCGCAGGATTTCCAGCGCTACTTCCCGCATCAGGGCTGGAGGTGCTGCTTCATCCACAAAATGGAATCCTGTTTCTCCGGTTGTTCTGATGAGTTCTTCCATTCTGTCCACCAGGATTTTTGCAGAAATGGGCTCGTAAATTTTAATATAGTCCAGTGAAATATCGCAGAATGTGCATTTCCCCCAATAGCAGCCGTGGGCCATGGTTAGTTTATTCCACCTCCCGTCGCTCCATAAACTGTGCATCGGATTGGCAATTTCGATTACTGAAATATACTGGTCCAGATGCAGATCAGTATAATCAGGTGTACCAATATCTGCCTGCTTATAATCGTGTCTTTTGGAATTATTTTTATAAGTAACTTCCTGGTTTTCAATTAAAAATGTTCTTTTGTATTCTGCGGTTCCTTCTTCAGCAACTAAATTTTCATGAAGAAGTTCAAGTGGAAGCTCACCATCATCAAGAGTGATAAAATCAAAAAACTCAAATACCCTTTTGTCTTTTAACTCCCTTAATTCCGTATTGGGAAAACCGCCGCCCATCGCCGTTTTGATATGAGGATAATGCTCTTTAATAAACCTGGCACATCTGAAACCTGCATATAAATTTCCGGGAAAAGGGATGGAAAAGCAGACCAGCTTTGGCTGGATCCTTTCTAATTCTTCCTGAAGGATTTTCAGTGTAAAATCATCAATAAATGATTGTTTACCAGATAATTTCGAATATAACTCATCAAAAGAATTGGCACTTTTTCCCAAACGTTCCGCGTATCTGCTGAATCCGAAATCCGGATCAATATTTTCGATAATATAATCGGAAATATCTTCCAGATACAGGGTCGCCAGATGTTTGGCCTTGTCCTGAAGTCCCATATTTCCAAATGCAAATTCCATATCATCCAGCTGATTGAACCGGGAGGCTTCAGGAAGGAAATTCATGCTGCAGATCTGTCTGGCAAGGGTAGGAGTTTTGCCCTGAAGAAAGGGAATAACCTGATCTATTGTTTTTAAATACTCTTCCCGGAGTGTGTAGATTCTCTGTGAGTTTTCAGATATTTCTCCGGGATTGATCTCTTTATTGAAAATTTTCTCTAATCCACTCTTTGAAAACAATTCCAAAATCACATCCAGTCCCAGATCGATCTGATAGCTGGAAATATTTTTAGTATTCAAAAAGCCTTTGATATAAGCCGTAGCCGGATAAGGTGTATTAAGCTGGGTAAAAGGCGGAGTGATGAGAAGAAGATCTTTCAACAGAAAATTTTTGCAAAGGTATTTTAAATTCACCTAAAATGAAAAAACTAAGCAGGAAAGTTTAGGCTTTATTAAATTGGGAGGATCGCTGGAGGTTTGTTTAATGAAACGAAATAATAAAAATATCTGAACTTGTCAGGCATTTTTTATGATCTTTTTTTCACGCTTTGATTGTCTGTGGTCGGCAATAACATTCAGAGTTACACCGGACAGGATAAGGACAATGCCGATGAGAAGATTCTGGGTAAAATGTTCATGAAACATGAAAACGCTTACCATCACGGCAACTACGGGTTCCAATGCTCCTAAAATGGCTGTGGGTGTTGATCCGATATATTTGATAGCGTACACTAAACACAGACTGGAAATTACAGTCGTAAGAAAGGCGAAAATAATAAAATTGATAAAGACAAATACTGAAGGAATCGCAAAAGATTCACCTGCCAGGGATGCTTTACTCATAAAAAATACTGAGGTAAAAAGCATAGAGTAGAAGGACAGCTTGAATCCGGATACTTTAAGTCTGGATTTATTCACAATCACCATGTAAAGCGCGTAGAATATGGAACTCAACATCACTACGCCGAGTCCCGCAAAATTGATCTCAAAACCCTGTCCTTTCAGACATAAAACAATGACACCGGCAAAAGCCAAGAGTAATGATAGTACCGACAGCTGCGAAAGTTTTTCCTTATAAAAAAAGAACATGATCAAAGCCACCATCACCGGATAAATAAACAGAACGGTAGAAGCAATTCCCGGCGTAAGATAATCGTAGCCTATAAATAAAAACTCAGAAGAAAGGGCATAGCAGACTCCCAGAACGGCAAGGATCAGAGCTTCTTTTTTATTGATCCTCAAACCTTGTTTGCTGTAAAGCAAATATGTGCCAACCATTAAGGCAGAAAATAAAAATCTATAGAACAGCGTAATATCCATAGAAAAATGAGCCTTTTTAAGGGGCAGGATGAAAATGGGAATCAGCCCGAATGAAACAGACGACAGGATCCCCAGCATATAACCTTTGAACTTCATTCTTATATATTGAAAAGGTAAAATATTCCATAAAAAAACCACTGAAACTGTTCAGTGGTTTTATCTTTTCTCATTAGATCGGCTTAAAACTTAAACCCTGCTCCTGCAGCAGTTTCTGTTCCTGCTCTTTGTAATGACCACTTACTAATTTATCGTGAATGGCTTCAAAAGCCGCCAGTGTTTCATTAATTTCCGCATCCGTATGGGAAGCTGTAGGAATTAATCTTAACAGGATCATTCCCTTCGGAATAACCGGATATACAACTACAGAAGTGAAAATTCCGTAAATTTCCCTTAAATCTTTTACAAGAAGGGTAGCTTCTACCGGAGTTCCCTGCATCATAACAGGAGTTACACAGGTATTACTGTCCCCGATATTGAATCCTCTTTCCTTAAGACCATTCTGAAGCTTATAGGTATTTTCCCAAAGTTTAGCTTTAATTTCAGGTCTTGTTCTTAAAAGTTCCAGTCTTTTCAATCCTCCGATAACCATAGGCATGGTAAGAGATTTTGCAAAGATCTGAGATCTTAGATTGAATTTTAAATATCTGATGATTTCTTTATCTCCTGCAATGAATGCTCCGAAACCGGCCATAGATTTAGCGAAAGTAGAGAAATAGACATCAATCTGATCCTGACATCCCTGCTCTTCACCAGCTCCGGCTCCTGTTTTCCCAAGAGTACCGAATCCATGGGCATCATCTACTAAAAGTCTGAAATTATATTTGGATTTAAGATCGCAGATTTCTTTGATTTTTCCCTGTTGGCCTCTCATCCCGAAAACTCCTTCTGTAATCACAAGGATACCGCCTCCGTTTTCTTCAGCTACCTTAGTGGCTCTCTGAAGGTTCTTTTCAAGGCTTTCAATATCGTTATGTCTGTAGGTAAATCTTTTTCCTGAGTGAAGTCTTACACCGTCTACGATACAGGCGTGAGAATCCACATCATAAACGATCACATCATTTCTGCTGACGAGAGCATCAATGGTAGAAACCATTCCCTGATAACCGAAATTCAATAAATATGCTGATTCTTTTTGTACAAATTCTGCCAGTTCTTTTTCCAGCTGAAGGTGCTGATCTGTTTCTCCGGACATCGCTCTGGCACCCATAGGGTAGAACATTCCATATTCTGCAGCCGCTTTGGCATCAGCTTCTATCACCTCAGGGTGGTTGCATAGTCCCAGATAGTCATTGGCACTCCAGAAAATCACTTCTCTTCCCTGAAACTGCATTCTCGGACCAATAGGTCCTTCCAGTCTCGGGAAAATAAAATAGCCTTCGCCGTAATCTGCAAACTGTCCAAGAGGTCCCGGATTTTCTTTTATTCTTTCAAAAATATCCAACATTTTGTATAAGTAAATTTAAAAAGCCTTTCCTGTAGAACACAAAAGGCCTGATTTGTATCGTAGGTTATTGATTTTTATTTAATGAATTCAGTTTTGAAAACTTCATCGTAATTATGTACACAGTTATTTACGAAACCTTGCTCAGCCATCCATTTATCACTATAAACTTTGGTGATATACCTTGACCCGTGGTCCGGGAATATAAGGACTATCATATCATCTTTGGTCAGCTCGTGAGATTGGGAATACTGGATAAGCGCCTGTGTTACCGCTCCTGTGGTATATCCTCCCATAATAGCTTCTTTAAGCGCTATTTCACGGGTTCTGTAAGCAGACATCTCATCATTTACCCTTACAAATTCATCTATTTTGTCAAAAAGAAGGGCTGCAGGAATCAGATTTTTTCCCATTCCTTCGATCTGATAAGGATGTACATCTTCTTTATGGATTTCTCCGGTTTCATGATACGTTTTCAGAATAGATCCATCCGCATCTACGCCGATGATCTTGATATCCGGATTTTTTTCCTTTAAAAATTTACCCGAACCTGATAATGTTCCACCTGTTCCAGTGCAGGCAAAAAGATGGGTTACCTTTCCTTCTGTCTGCTCCCAAATTTCAGGACCCGTAGTCTGGTAGTGTGCATCAATATTCAATTCATTGAAATACTGATTGATGTAAACTGAATTTGGCGTCTCTGAAGCTATTCTTTTAGCTACCTCATAATACGATCTTGGATCATCTGCTGCAACATTGGCCGGACAAATATATACCGTAGCGCCCAATGCCTTTAGGTAAGAAATTTTCTCAGGCTTTGTCTTGTCGCTTACTGCCAGAATACATTTATATCCTTTAATAATACAGACCATCGCAATAGAAAACCCGGTATTTCCTGACGTAGTTTCTACAACTACGGAATCTTCCTTTAATAAACCTTTTTTTTCAGCGTTTTCTATAATATGAAGTGCTATTCTATCTTTTGTGGAATGTCCAGGATTATATGATTCTAACTTGGCATAAACGGTTGCAGGAATATCTTTTGTAACAGTATTAAGCTTCACCATAGGAGTATTTCCTATTAGGCCAAGAATATTATCGTAAACATTACTCATTATTTGTTATTTTCAATAAAAATCTGACCGCAAAAATACAAAAAAATAAATAATTACTAAACTTTTGTTTGATATCAAGCCTGCGATTCAGCAAAATTTATTTTTTGATTTGCAATCTTTGATGAAGTACGATCACAAATACTGCGCCAAATTTTTTAAATTTTGTTAAAAACACCATGGAATGCTATAAAAGCCTTATTTTCGCATAATTGATTTAATACTATGAAAAATTGGACTTTTAAGCAATGGAACACCGTTTTAGGATGGGTGATTTTTGTCATTGCATTTTTCACGTACTTGTCGACCATAGAACCAAATTTCAGTTTCTGGGATTGTGGCGAGTACATTTCCTCTGCTGTCAAACTGGAGGTAACGCATGCTCCCGGGGCGGCCTTATTTCAGATCGTGGGTGCTGTGGCAGCCATTTTTGCTTTAGGAAAAGGCGAAAACTATTCGATTGTGATCAACGCGATGTCTGCATTATTCAGTGCGCTGACGATTTTATTCCTGTTCTGGACGATCACTCATTTTGTAAGAAGACTTTTAAACAAGGATTTTGATGAAATCACGAAACACCAGGAAATCTCAATTCTTTTTGCAGGAGCGGTGGGCGCATTATGTTTTACCTTCTCGGATACGTTCTGGTTTTCAGCAGTAGAAGGAGAGGTGTATTCCATGGCGTCTATGTTCATTGCCTTATTAGTCTGGCTGATCACCAAATGGGAAAACGAATATCTGGCGAAGGACAGTGAAAGATGGATTATCCTTATTTTCTTTGTATTGGGACTTTCTGTAGGGGTACACATGATGGGGATGCTTGCCGTTCCGGCGGTATGTCTGGTTTATTACGCAAGAAATTATAAATTCACCTGGAAAAACTTTATCTGGGCGAATGCCATTACCCTGGGAATTCTGATCATTGTATTTAAAATTATTTTCCCATTGATTATGACGATGTTCGGAAGACTGGAAATATTCTTTGTGAATGGTCTTGGACTTCCTTTTCACTCAGGAACCATTGCAGCCTTTATTTTAATGACGGCGGCTTGTTTCTTCATGATCAAATACGCAAGAAAAGCGAAGAAAAATATTTATCAGACTGCTGCATTATCAGTAGTTTATATGATTATCGGGTTCTCATGCTGGATGGTAATTCCTATCAGAGCCAACGCAAACCCTCCGATGAACCTTAACGATCCGGATACCGCCATCGGAATGCTGGATTACTATAACAGAGAGCAGTATGGTGACTGGCCTACAATCTATGGACAAAACTATACCGCTTTCCTGGATGCAAACGGAATTGAAAAGAATGAAGACGGAAGCTTCAAAACCCAGAAAACAGGTGAAATCTATGAAAAAGATGAGAAAACCGGAACTTACAGAAAAACCGGTGACCGTTTCAATTATATCTTCAGCAAATCTCAGGTGAGCCTAATGCCGAGGATGTTCAATGAAGACAAAGACGTAATGGCAAACTATATTTCCATGTATGGTGCTCCTGATTTTACCTTTAATTATGGGAATGAAGATGTGGCAGATAATCCACAGGCGAAACAGATCTTTGATGAACTGAGAACAAAATATGAAGATAAATCCATTACAGCAGCAGATTATTTAAAGGTTAAACCTTACAACCTGATCAATGTTCAGAAGCCTTCACTGGCTCAGAATATGGATTATTTCATCACATTCCAGAACGGGTATTATTTTGTAAGATACCTGATGTGGAATTTCGTGGGAAGACAAAATGACCTCGAAGGAAACATGGAAAACACTAAAGGAAACTGGATCTCCGGGATTTCTTTTATTGACAACGCATTACTTGGAAACCAGGAAAAGATGCCTGCGAAATTCCAGAATGAAAGCACCGTAAAATTCTTTTTCTTACCATTGATCTTAGGATTAATCGGATTCTTTTTCCAGTTAAACAGGGATTTTGGAAGATTCTATGCTTTACTTTCTCTATTTGTTTTAACCAGTGTGGGGATTATTTTCTATACCGGAGTAAAACCTTTTGAACCAAGAGAAAGGGATTATGCGATGGTAGGCTCATTCTATGCTTTTGCCATCTGGATCGGTCTTGGAGCCGGAGCTATTTTATGGTTTATTCAGTCTAAAGTTAAATCGAACGGAGCCAATATTGCTCTGGGAGTTGTTTTATTAGGAGTACCGTTTATGATGGGCCTCCAGAACTATAATGTACATGACAGAAGCAACAGGTATACCGCTTATGACTATGCATATTCCGTATTAAAATCACTTCCGAAGAACGATATCCTGTTCGTTTACGGAGATAATGATACCTATCCGGTGTGGGCTATCCAGGAGACGGAAAGATTCAGAGATGATGTGAAAGTGGTGAACTTCACGCTTGCTTCCACTCCATGGAACTTAGACCAGATCAAAAGAAAAACTTACAACGCAGCAGGAATTCCAAGTGAATTAACGCATGAAGACTACAGAGACGGTGTGAATGACCAGATCTATATGATGAAAAAAGAAGATTGGGAAGGTGTTTTCTCAATGCTGAAAGAGCAGGGCGTTCCGGATACACAGTTCGGGGCTTTCAGAAAATACCTTACACAGGATTCTTTAACATTGAAAGAGGCGGTAGATTTCATTAAATTTAAATCTCCTGAAAAAGATGAACTTTTAAAGATGTATTTCGGGGAAGAGAAATATGAAAAATATAATATTCTTCCGGTGAACAAATTTATCCTTCCGGTAAATAAGGAAAATGCTTTAAAAGCAGGAATCATTACCCAGGCAGACCTTCCAAACGTAGTGAACCAGATTATGATCACTTACAAAGGGAACACTTTATATAAAAACAACCTGATCATGCTGGATATGCTTGCCAATTTCGACTGGAAGCGTCCTATCAACTTCTCATCAGGAGGGATCTACGACAGCGAAAATATTTTCTACCTGAATGAATACCTTCAGTTCGACGGATTCAGCTACAGACTGGTTCCTATTCACACTGCTGAGAATGCAGACGGAGATATGGGTAGAGTAGATACCAATTCTTTATACAATGTAGTGAAAAACTTCAGATGGGGTAATTTTAAAGATTTAAACACCCACTTTGATGAAACCGCTACTTCCAATATCATGAGTTACAGAATGTCAGCCAGCAGAGCGGCTTCGGCACTGGCATTAAGCGGACAGAAAGCTAAAGCGGTAGAACTGCTTGATCTTGCATCCAAAGAAATTCCTGCGCAGAAATTTAATGATCCACGTTCATTAAGTGCTATGGTTACGGGATACATTATAGCCGGACAGGAGAAAAAAGGTCTTCAGCTTGCAGAAATCCTGAAAAAAGGAATTTTTGAAGAATATGATTATTATTTAAGCCTTGCTCCGGCAGACCAGAATTTTGCAAAAAGACAGATGAGAGCGAAACCTATGGAATATTCTCTTGTGGTAGCAGCCGTGACCGATGCTTATAATAAATTGGGTCAGAATGAAAAAGCCTACAGCTACCTGGTGAAATCCATTGAGCCGATTGATAAAAAATTCAATACTTTTATTAAGGATCTTCAGCAGATGGGTAAAGAAAAAGCAAGGGATGAATCTGAAAACGTACAGAAGATCACGCCATTCTACCAGTATTTATTTGATGTGATGGAACCTTATGATTCTACTTATTCGAAAGAAAAAGAAAATCAGATCACCACAGCCATTATTAAAGTAACACAATAATACAGCTTATAAAAAACGGAACTTCGGTTCCGTTTTTTTTGTTATTGGGATTCCTGATTTTAAGATTATATTTGTGAAACTAAAAATGCGTGATGGCTAAGAATAAAAATAACAGGCTTCCGATCTATGCCGTGGTTTTTACGGTTGTTTTTAAACTTCTTTTTTTACTGACTCATTACATCCAGGAAGATGCGTTCATCACCTGGAGGGTAGCCCAGAATCTGCTGGACTACGGAGTCATAGGATTTAACGGAGCTACCAAAGTTTCTGCTTCCACAACCCATTTATATGTTTTTGTATCCTATCTTTTCAATCTGATTTTCGGGAAAGAATATTTTATCGAACCCCTGCTGGTCTTTAATTCTGTTCTTTTTACAATAGGAACACTGCTTCTGGCCCATTTAACGCTTAAAAACCCATGGCATAAGGCTATTTTTATATTTCTGATCGGAATATTGCCGCCTTCCATCAAGATATCTATCCTCGGAATGGAGTATGGAATTCTTTTCTTCCTGGAAATGGCTTTGCTCTACTATGGCTTCAACAAAAATAAAAAGTGGGCTTTGATTTTTCTGCCTGCCCTGATCATGTTTACAAGAATTGATACCGTTATTTTCCTGGGAATTGTATTTCTTGTCGATATTTTCTGGAACAAGAAGATCAGATGGAACTATATTTTTGGAGGAATTTTGGGAATTGTATCCGTCCTTTCTTTCAACTGGCTGTACTTCGGGGAACTGGTGAATAACACAATTGTTGCCAAGAAACTTCTCTATGAACATGATTTCACTTTTGCACAGAACCTCAATTATTTTCTGGTCAGCTTCGGGAATTACTGGGGAATGCTTAAACTTCCCGGAAACTTCAATCCGGTGACCCTTATTATCCTGATTTTTGAACTTTTATGCTTCATTTATCTGGTACGTCAGAGAGAAAAGAGGAATTATTTCCTGTGGATGATCTTTATTTTCGGTTGGGTAAAACAGATTATTTTTATTTCCCAGAAAAGCTTATTCGACTGGTATTACTGGGTGCCGCAGCTGCTGCTATTCGTTCCCGTCCTTATTTTCGTATTGGAGCAGAAAGAAAAAAGAAAGCTGTGGCTGTCTTTATTGGTCGTATTTTATATTGTTCCGATGCTGGCTTTCCAGACTGTACATTCCATCGCAACAGGAAACGGAGAATGGAATTACCGAAGAGGAATCGGTGTGTTTCTTGATGCTTTCGAAAAAGATAAAAAGCAGTGGATCCTTCTGGAACCGGCTGGCTACATCCCTTATTTTTCAGGATTAAAAACCATTGATGAAGTAGGGCTGGTAGACAAACAGATTCAGACAGAAATAAAAAAAGATAAAGCGAATTACTGGATCAATACCGTAAAAAACAGAAAACCCAAGTATCTTCTTTCCTACAAAAATTTATTTCAGGGTAAAGATGCTCTGTATTATCAGACCCATTATAAACTGATGAAGGAATTCAGGATCAAAGACAACCTGAAAAGCGACAATCCTGTTCTGGAAAAGATCTATCGCTTCAAGCCATCCGGAACGGATTACAACTTGTATATTAGAATTGATTGAAAGATTAAAAGATTAAAAAATTAAAAGATTTAGAAATTACGAGATTAAGATGCCCGTGCTTTAAAGCACTCTTACTCTAAAGCTCTCTAACTCTCTAACTCTATTCCCTGCAACCTAATCCCTATAACCTAATCCCTAAAAAATGAAATACTGTGCTTTTCTCCGCGGCGTCAACGTAAAAGGAACCAATATGAAAATGGCCGAGGTATGCCAGGTTTTTAAAGACGCCGGAATGCAGGAGGTGAGTTCTGTACTCGCTTCAGGAAATATTGTTTTCTCTTCTGATAAAAAGGCGGAAGACTTGAAAAATATTTTAGAAAAGGCGATGTCTGAACATTTTTCTTATGATGCATTTCTGTTCGTAAAACCCGAAGAGGAAATAAAAGTCTTCTGGAACAGCATTCCTTTTGAAAAAAATGAAGAGCTGCATATTTATGGCTTTGTTGGAAATCCCGGAGTGGAGAAAGTTTTAATGGCAGAATTTGAGGCTGCTTCCAAAGCTGAAAGCGAAAAAGCACAAATTGTGGAAGATTTGTTTTACTGGCAGGTCCCGAAAGGAAATACCCTGGATTCTTCTTTTGGAAAGGTCCTTGGAAAAAAGAGCCTTAAAGATCAGTTCACCAGCCGTAATATCAATACTTTTGAGAAGATCCTGAAAAAAATGAACGGATAAATATAAATAATCTCTCGCTGATTGAGCAGATTTTGCAGATGACGCATGTAATTAATTGCGATATCATTTTTTACAGTTTGTTATATGATTTAAATAAAAAAATAAAATCTGCGTAATCCGCGAAATCTGCGTGAATTATTTTTTAACCACTGATTTTCACAGATAAGCACAGATGATTCCATATAATATTTTTCACAGAAATTTTTAATTTTTCTTTTGATATTTCTAAAAACGCTTTTATTTTCCCTAATCCCTAATCCCTAATCCCTAATCCCTAATCCCTAATCCCTAATCCCTAATCCCTAATCCCTAATCCCTAATCCCTAATCCCTAATCCCTAATCCCTAATCCCTAATCCCTAATCCCTAAACTCTACCCTCAAATAATTTCCGATTCTGAAACTTTATAAGTATTTTTACTGAACTTTTTTAATTCAAATAAAAATGATCCAGTATTTAGATAATATTCATCACAAAGATTCAAAAAACTTTTTCCTTATTGCCGGCCCATGCATCATTGAAGGCGAAGACATGGCATTGAGAATTGCAGAAAAGGTAATCAGCCTGACCGACAAATACAATATTCCCTATATTTTCAAAGGAAGCTTTAAAAAAGCGAACAGAAGCCGGGTAGATTCTTTTACCACCATCGGTGAAGAAAAATCCCTTGAAATCCTTAAAAAAGTAGGGGAAACCTTTAATATTCCTACCACTACGGATATTCATGAAAATGAGCATGCTGCCTTGGCTGCGCAATATGTGGATGTACTGCAGATCCCAGCTTTTCTGGTACGTCAGACCGATCTTTTGGTGGCTGCGGCAGAAACCGGGAAATGTGTAACCCTGAAAAAAGGACAGTTCCTTTCTCCGGAATCCATGAAATTTGCAGTGCAGAAGATTACAGATTCCCACAACCAGAAAGTGGCTATTATTGAAAGAGGAAATTCATTCGGATATACGGATCTTATTGTGGATTACAGGGGTATTCCTACCATGAGGGAGTATGCACCGGTTATTCTGGATGTTACCCATTCTTTACAGCAGCCTAACCAGAGTTCAGGGGTTACAGGCGGAAGGCCAGACCTTATTGAAACGGTGGCTAAAGCAGGAATTGCAGTAGGGGCGGATGGAATTTTTATTGAAACCCATCCTACACCGGAAACGGCTTTATCAGATGGTGCGAACATGCTAAGACTAGATTTACTGGAAGATTTGTTACAGAAATTAACAAGAATCAGAGAATCCATTTTGTAATTGTCAAAAAATCCCTATTTTTAGAAATTCTTAAAATATTTCGTTTGAAAAAACTAGTTTTACCACTAAGCCTTATGGTTCCCGTGCTGATTTTCTCTCAAAACAGAAAAAAAGATACAACGGCAAGAGTAACCGACATTGAGGAAGTAGTTTTCCAGAAAAAAGTAACCGGGAGAACCAGCGACCTTACCAACGTAAAAATTTCAGCAAAAGATGCTAAAGGAATTGCAACTGTAGGCGGAGGAATTGAAGGACTACTTAAAACCCTTCCTTCCGTAAACTCCAATACGGAGCTATCTTCCCAATATATGGTACGTGGCGGAAACTATGACGAAAACCTGATCTACATCAATGATATTGAGATTTACAGACCTTTCCTGATCAGAAATTCACAGCAGGAGGGGATGAGTATCATCAATCCGGATATGGTGGCTGCGGTAAACTTCTCTGCAGGTGGTTTTGAGCCGAAATATGGCGATAAAATGTCGTCAGCTCTTAATATTTACTACCGTGAACCTGAAAAATTTGAACTTTCAGGGGAGGCCAGTTTAATTGGCGGAAGATTAACGGCCGGTCTGGCGTCAAAAAATAAAAAACTGACCGCTTTATTTTCAGGGCGATACAGGAATACCAATCTGGTACTGAATACCCTGAACGAGGACACCGATTTTAACCCTACCTACTGGGATTTCCAGTCGTATATCAACTACCATTTCAGCGAGAAATTCTCAATGTCGTTCATTGGATATTACTCCAAGAATGATTACGAAATGATTCCTAAAGCGAAAAGCGTAACGTTTGGAAGCCTTAATCAGCCTATTACCGTAAATATTAATTATGGTGGCCGGGAACAGGATATGTACAAAAATATGATGGGAACCGTTTCCCTGAACTTTAAGCCCTCTGATCAGTGGAAATTTACCTTGGACAGTTTTGCCTATCAGAACAGGGAAAAAGAATACTATTCCATCGCGTCCGGCTACGAAATCCAGACTTTTGATCCGGTAACACAAGCTCCAAACCCTTCCTTTGACGGAGGCGGCCAGATAGAGCATGCCAGAAACGACCTGTTTGTAAGAACCTACGGAACACAGTTCAGGGCTAAGTTTTCTCCTAACGTAAATACGGATATTGAAGTAGGGGTAAAATATGAAAAAGAAAATCTGAATGACAATACCAATGAATGGAAGCTGGTAGATAATGCAGGCTACAGTATTCCACGTCCTATTGATGACCCGAGAACGGGAATGTCAGGAGACCTGGAGCTGTTCTATCAGATTGCAGGAAAAAATAAAATAGAGCCTTCGAGACTGTCGGCTTACGGACAGTATTCACAGAAATTATACTGGGGAGCAAGCAAAGTACTTTTCAATGTAGGAGCCAGGGTTTCCAACTGGAGCTTTAACAAAGAAACGATATTTTCACCAAGATTCCAGTTTGCGATAAAGCCTGACTGGGATACGGATATGCTCTTTAAACTTTCGGGAGGGATCTATTATCAGGCTCCTTTCTATAAAGAGATCAAAGACCTGGACGGAAACTTTAATACCAATATAAAATCCCAGCGCTCCATGCAGCTGATTCTTAGTAACGACTACGAATTTTATATGTATGACAGACCGTTCAAGCTGACTACAGAGGCTTATTACAAGAAAATGGATGATTTGATTCCGTATTATATGGACAATGTAAGAATCCGTTATTCCGGTAAAAATAATGCTTCAGGATATGCGTACGGAATTGATACGAGATTATTCGGGGAATTTGTGCCCGGAGTAGATTCATGGTTGTCTGCAAGTTATGCAAGGGTATATGAAAATATTGATGGTAGAGGAGATATTCCAAGGCCAACGGATCAGAGATTCAGGTTTGCGATGTTCTACCAGGATTATATGCCTAAATTCCCATCCATGCGTGTAAACCTTACGTTGGTATATGCTATGGGACTTCCGAACGGAGCCCCTGTTTTTACAGATCCTTATCAGTATCAGAGAACATTGCCGGCTTATAAAAGAGTGGATTTAGGACTTTCAAAAGTATTCATCGATTCCAAAGACAAGAAAAAACGTTACGGATTCTGGGGCAATTTTGAAGAACTTACCCTAGGGGTTCAGGTTTTCAATGCCTTCAACATCAACAATACCGTGGCCAATCAGTGGATCACGGACTACAATTCAAATGTAATGTATCCGGTTCCGGTACGTCTTACAGGACGTTTCTTCAATGTGAAACTGGAATTTAAACTGTAGGTTAGAAACTAGATTTTAGAAGTTAGAGAATATCGGCTCAATCTGCAAAATCAGCGTGAATAAAAATAATACAAAAGCTTCTGAATAATTTCAGGAGCTTTTTTCATGATCCTGAATTTTATAACAAGTATACCGAATTTTATAACATGGTTTTCAGGGATATTTTTAACTTTGTCTCACCAATGAAAAAGATTCTTGCCATATTTTTCTCTGTTTTCTACTTCGGATTCTCTTCCGGAGCAGCATTCAGCGTTCATTTCTGTATGGAGGAATTTGTTTCCGTAAGTCAGAAAACCACCGATATCTGTGGGAAATGTGGTGTTAAAGAAAAGAAAGGATGTTGCAAGACCGAGGTTAAAGTCGTAAAAGTGGATGATTCGCAAAAATCAGACCTGCTTAAAATCGACTTTTCAAGTCAGATTGTGCCAACGTTTACTCAGCACGAATTTTTCTTTACCGACAAGTCTTTTTCAGCTTCAAAATTTACCCGGATAAGAATCAACGGTCCCCCCGAATACCAGCCGGTTCCTATCTATCTCAATCATTGTAATTTTAGAATTTAAGATCCGTCTGTTGTCTGGTGTGAATCAGATGGTCATGCTTTCATAGACAACACGGATCAACGCAACATGCGTTTCCATTATGTATTCTTTATTAAAAATTAATTCTAAAATTTAAAACAATGAAAAAGTATATCATTACAGCAACATTATCTCTATTCTCCATTATTTCACTTTCTGCACAGTCTAAAAAAGATGCTCAGGTTTCAAAACTGTACCAGAACTATATCGCTATTAAATCTGCGTTGGCTTCAGATGATGCTGATAAAACCTCAAAAGCCGCTGCTGAATTTATCAAAACAGCTTCAACAGTCGATTATAAAGTGGTTTCAGAAGGTAACCTTAATATTCTGAGAAAAGATGCCACAGTGATCTCCGATGCCAGAAATATTACAGCACAAAGGGAAACTTTTTCCAATCTTTCTGAGAATATGATCGCTTTAACCAAAGAATTTAAACTTTCCGGGCAGCCGGTTTATGTCCAGTATTGCCCGATGGCAGATTCAAGCTGGCTGAGCAATGAAAAACAAATCCAAAACCCATACTACGGAAAATCCATGCTTTCTTGCGGAAGTGTAAAGTCAGAAATAAAATAATTATCATATTTAATTTTAAAACAATAAGTTGTATAGCTTAAATTCTAATTGACTTTAAGTTGTGCAGCTTGTAAAAAGCTTGAAATATTATGAGAAAATTAATGATATTTCTGGTGCTTTTGTTCTCTGTTTTTACTTTCGCACAAACAACAAAAATCTATTATACCTGTCCGATGCACCCTGAGGTCGTCTCTTCAAAACCGGGAGACTGTCCGAAATGCAAAATGACACTGGTGAAGAAAACCGTTGTAACAAAACCAAAAGTCACGGCAAAGCCACGACCTAAAGCGGAGTCTAAAACAGTACAGAAAGCCACAGAAGTAAAGCCTAAGATTAATAAGATTGAGGCTAAGGTTAAGATTAAGCCAAAACAAAAACCAAAAACGACAGAAACAAGGTCATTACATGAGTATAACGCTGCTGGACCTCAGTCTAAGCCTCAAACTCAACCTAAATACACCTGCCCTATGCATCCGGATGTTACTTCCGATACACCCGGGAAATGTCCAAAATGCGGAATGGAACTGGTAGAAAAAGAAAATCATCAGCATGTTCCTGCAGAAGAACCTAAAAAGGACCGGTCCGTATTCAAAAGAAATTCTGAAAACGGAAAAGTGACCTTTGGAGGGAAAACGGTACGCTACGACCTTTACGTGAAAGATACGATTGTGAATTTCACGGGTAAAAACCGTAGGGCAATTGCCATCAACGGAAAGCTGCAGGCGCCAACCTTATATTTTACGGAAGGGGATACGGCGGAGATTTATCTTCACAATATGCTTAAAGAAAATACAGGGCTGCATTGGCATGGGGTAATTCTTCCCAATGAACAGGATGGAGTTCCGTATCTTACGACAAAGCCTGTAACACCTGGAGAAACACATCTGTATAAATTCAGGGTTTCTCAGAACGGAACCTATTGGTACCATTCCCACGAAGCCTTACAGGAACAGATCGGGATGAACGGGATTCTGGTCTTTAATAAAAGAGAAGGAGAGCCTGCACCAACCTATACCAAGGAAATTCCTGTACTGCTTGGAGACTGGAGCGATGAAGACCCGATGCAGATTGCGAGAAGGCTCCACATGGCCAATACAGACTGGTATGCCATCAAGAAAAATGCAGTACAGAGTTACTGGGAAGCAATAAAATCCGGGAATTTCGGTACAAAAGCGCTGAATGAATGGAAGAGGATGGAAGCCATGGATGTAAGCGATGTGTACTATGATAAATTTCTGATCAACGGACTTCCAAGCTCCGATTATTCTCAACTGAAGGCCGGTGACAAAGTGAGGCTCAGAGTAGCCAATGGAGGATCATCCACCTATTTCTGGCTGAATTATGGAGGCGGAAAAATAAAAGTAGTCGGAAATGATGGGAATGACGTGGTTCCGGTAGAAGTTGACCGACTTATTATCGGGGTTTCTGAAACCTATGATATTGAAGTCACCATTCCTGAAAATAAAAGCTTTGAATTCCGCTCCACGTCAGAGGACAGGATAGGCCATGCCTCCCTGTGGCTGGGTTCCGGTGAAAAAGTGGAAGCTCCCAACCTGCCGAGACTGATGCTGTTTGAAGGAATGAAAATGATGAACGGAATGATGGAAATGAGCGGAAATATGAAGCCGATGAATATGGAGATGGGTAAACAGATGATGGATATGAATGAAGTGATGTATCCTGAGCTTCCTGAAAGCCAGAGAAAAATGACAATGAAGCATATGAATGAAATGATGGGGATTAAGAATAAGGAAGAAGACCATTCAAAGGAGGTTTCGGGAGCTTCAGCCACCAATCATGATAAGCATGCCGGAATGGATATGAAGGAGGAAAAAACCATCAAAAGACTTTCGTACAATCTTTTGAAATCTCCCGAAAAGACCATCTTGCCTGATGAGAATGTAAGAGAACTGAAGTTTACGCTGGAAGGAAATATGAACCAATATCTATGGACACTGGATAATAAAACAGTCACCGAAACCGACAAGATTCTGGTGAAAAAAGGAGAAATACTGAGGATTACAATGTATAACAATTCCATGATGCGCCACCCCATGCACCTTCATGGTCATGATTTCAGGCTGATTAATTCAAAAGGAGAGTATTCTCCGCTGAAAAACGTGGTGGATATCATGCCTATGGAAACCAATACGATTGAATTTGCCGCCAACCAGGATGGCGACTGGTTTTTCCACTGCCATATTTTATACCATATGATGGCGGGAATGGGAAGGATATTCAGCTATGAAAATTCAAAACCCAATCCGCAGCTGCCGGACAGAAAACTGGCCTGGAAAAATTTCCTGAAGGATAATAAAATGGTTAGTTCTATGGCCATGCTGGATGTTGCGAGTAATAAAATGCACGCAGAGTCTATGACGATGTTCGGACCAAGATGGGCCAATCTGAACGAGTTTCATTCCAACTGGGATTTTGATCATTTTGAAGGCAATGTAAAAGTGGGAAGATTCCTTGGAAAATTCCAGTGGGCGCTTCCGTATGCCGGTTTCAGAATTCAGAAAAACCATGAGATCATGGAAAGGAAGATGGCCGAAGACATGGGTATGAAGTTCCGTGGGAAAAAGACCTGGTTTGGCCAGCAAAAGGCTTCAAAAGACCAGTATGCTTTTATGGTTGGGGTTCGGTATCTTCTGCCGATGCTGGTTACTGCAGATGCCAGTGTAGACCAGAACGGAAAAGTATTACTGGAGTTAAGCAGGGAAGATATCCCGATTTCCAGGAGGATAAGAGGAAACTTCACCCTGAACTCAGACGGAGAATTCTCAACAGGTTTGCGGTATATCCTGCAGAAATGGCTTTCCGTTTCAGGAAATTATGACAATGAAATGGGCTGGGGAGCCGGACTTACTTTAACTTATTAATAAGAAAGCTGCTATATTTTGGCAGCTTTTTTCTTTCTATTGAAATTATCATTATTCTCTAGCTTATTGGGCAGATTTTGCAGATGATTATTTTTTAATTCAAAAGTTTAAATCCGGATTTTAATGCTGATATCATAAAAAAGCCGTTTCATTATTTCATGAGACGGCTTTCTTTATTACAATACTGAATCAGATCAGTGATAGAGAGTTTTTATTTGGTTGTTTTCTGAGCAGCGCCTGTTGTTTTTTCTGCTGGCGTATAGGTAACTTTTGTAATGTCAACCGTCATTTCTTTCAAACGTTTGGCGACCGCTTCCGGCATATCTTTCTGATATCTTCCTCCTATAACTTCAGCAAGGAATTTCTCAGTTTCCGCATACATGGCCATATTATTTATAGGTTTTCTGAATCCGTGCCCTTCATCATCTGCCAGGATATAATTCACTTTTTTTCCTTTTTCACGAAGAGCGATGACAATCTGGTCTGCCTCAGCCTGCTTTACCCTTGGATCATTCGCTCCCTGGATAATCAATAAAGGCTTTACGATTTTATCTACGCTGAACAATGGACTTGCTTCCTTCATGCGTTTTTTACCCTCCTCTGTATTGGGATCACCCACCATTCCATAAAGAGAGGCGCGGGCTGCTTCCCAGTAGGCAGGCACAGAATCCAGCAGCGTAAACAGATTGCTTGGTCCTACAATATCAACACCCCCTGCATACAGATCAGGAGTGAAAGCCAGACCTGCCAGTGTTGCATATCCTCCGTAACTTCCGCCCATGATCACCACTTTGTTTTTATCGGCAATTCCTTTATCTATCAGATACTTTACACCCCATGTGATATCGTCCTGCATCAGTTTCCCCCACTGGAGGTCTCCGTCGTTTTTGAATTTTTTTCCATAACCTCCGCTGGCTCTGAAGTTAGGCTGAAGAACAGCATATCCTCTGTTGGCTAAAAACTGTACAGTTGAACTGTAGCCCCAATAATCTCTCGGACCTTTTGGACCTCCGTGCACTAAAACCACAACCGGAAGGTTTTTTCCGGATGATCCCGCAGGCACCGTCAGATAGGCGGGAATTTCAAGGCCGTCACTGCTTTTGTAGGTAACAGGCGTCATAGGAGCTAAATATTGCTCTACCTTCTTCAATGCAGGTCTTGGTGTATACTGGAAGATCAGTTCTTTGGTTTTGGCATCGAAAAAATAGGATTCGGAGGCGTATTTATCCCCCCAAACTGCGATTAAAAACTTAGAATAATCCTTTGTTGAGCTGGCAAAATCGACTTCTCTTCCCGGAAATTTACTTTGTAAAAATTTATAATTAGCTTCCCATGTTTTATCTTTCCAGTAGTTTTCAGTTTTATCTCCGGTGTAGGAAGTTGAAATGATCTTTCTGGTATTTCTGTCCATAGACAGCCCGCCGAAATCTACTTTTCCTTTAGGATCACTTTCTATTTTTGTCATTTGTTTGGTTTTCGGATCCATCAAATATAGAGCAGATTTATCCAGATCGCCTTTGTCCGTTACCAGATAAAATTTAGAATTGTCTTCATTCCAGTTTGCAATATAAGCACTTTCCGTAACCAATGTTTCATAGATGGGAGTCAGTTGGTCACCGTTTTTATACATGAACTGAGTGGTTCCTTTTTCATCCGTTTTAGAGAGAACTCTTAGTTTTTCATCCCAATCGAAATCATAGCCTGTAACCCTGTCTTTATTTTCGTAAATCTTTTTCAGTTCTCCGGTTGAAATCTTTAAAGAATACAGGTCGTGCCATGCTTTATCACGGTTATTCAGGCCGATCATCAATAAGTCAGGATCTTTTCTGCTGACCATCTGAATCTGGGCGGTCACATCATTCAACGGGGTTAAATTCCTGGATTCCGGAACGCCTTTATCGGCTTTTGCCATAGGATCTACCGCAAAAATATTCATATTTTCGTTTCCGTTATTGTCCTTTACGTACAGGATGTATTTTCCGTTTTCGGACCAGAAATAACCGGCCAGTGGACGTTTGCTGTTGGTTAGCGGACGGGCTTTATCAAAAGGTTCATCTACCTTTTTTACCCAGATATTCATTATTCCCTCGTATTGTTTCATAAACGAGATCCATTTTCCGTCAGGACTTAGCTGTCCACCGGAAATTTCGGGGTTTCCATAAAAGAGTTCTCTGTCCAGCAACGGGACTTCCTGTGCCTTTGTGGTCACCAGACCTACTATTAAGGCTAATACATAAAAGATTTTTTTCATTTTTTAAGTTTATGATATGGAGTAATCACTTATAGCTGATTTATATAATCGCATATCTTATTGGTAGCTATTATTTTATGATTGTTACAGCGTTTGATGATATTGTTTTTTCATCTCGCAGATAAAGCAGATAGAGCCGATTTTTAGCATTATGAATAAAAATCTTATCGATGAGATGGATAGACGAATGATTGAACGCGTGAAGTATTTTGCCAAAGATATCATTGCATGCTTCTGTTTGCTCCCCAAAAATTAGGAAGCCTATTATTTTCTATCTTTTCCGGATTAATAATCCTTTTGTTTTTGTACAAGGATTTTACCCTAATCAGAATATTCAACTTGCAGCATTAATGATAAAAATTACACAAAAGTGGTATTTTCAATTATTTTCTGACTAACTACATTTGAATTATAATAGAAAAACGAATTACCCTTTAAAGTATAAATTAAAAATTTATATTACTGGAAGTAAGTAAAAAACAAAACTTAATTGATAATTTTTTAATACAATAAAAACTAATAATTATGGCTTTCACAGTAAACAATATGGATTTTTCAAGTCAGGAAGAATTTGTAAATTATGGGAGAGGATGTGCAACAAAAATCCCTACTCCGGTAGATATTATGCTCGTAGACAACGAAATTTCTGCAAATAAAAGCAGACGTGTATTATTTGATAAATTAGACATTGAAGTTAAATTTCATCATATAACTTATGGTGCCAGTGGGCTGGTAAATAAACAACAAAGAGAAAAACAAATTACCCTGTTAAATGATGCATTTAAAGGAGCGGGAATAGTATTTTCATATAATGAAGAAAGTGTTCAGTACATTGATAATCAGAATTGGTATTATATGGGGCATGGTTCAATATCTGAACGGGAAGCTAAAAGTTCTTTGGGAGCAGATGCCAGAAAATATTTGAATTTTTATACCGGTGGGCTTAGAGCGGGTTTATTAGGGTGGGCTACTTTCCCTTTTGATTTAGCCGGAGATCCTACGCTTGATGGCGTAGTAGTTTTAGATGAATCTTTACCTGGTGGAAAAGCAGGACCCTATAATTTGGGAATGACGGGCGTACATGAGGTTGGTCATTGGTTGGGACTTTATCATACTTTTCAAGGGGGTTGTGATGGGATAGGTGATCATGTGCATGATACTCCTTCACACAGCAGTCCCAATTATGGAAAGCCGCCGGTTGGGCAATCCCATAATGCCTGTATGGTAGGGGAACAGGCTCCGATTCATAATTACATGAATTATGTTGATGACGATTGGATGAAAGAACTAACTCCAGCACAGGAGCAAAGAATCAAAGAACATATTTTGATGTACAGAACTGGTTTATTAGCACCAAACCTCTGAAGTATTACAGTTCAAAACTAAAGACAGATCAGCCAGATAGAGCAGATTTTTAGCATGAATAAAAATCTATGATTTTTTTAAACCTAGTGCACGTTTAAGCATTGCTTTATTCTACTTAAAAAACTAAAGTGCTCAAAAACTTTTGTGCCTTTTGTGGTTACTATTTTTTCAAACCACAGAAGGCACATATTTTCATAGATGATTGCGGATATTTTTTGAAACATTAAGAAGAGTGAAGGAGGTAAAAGTAGTTAAGGGTGAAATCTAATGCCTTTTTAAATGATGCTCTTAAAGCGAAGCTCAAACTTAATATTCTTAAAATCTTAATAGAACCTTAATGGTTTAATTCAATCTCTTGCTAATCAAGCAGATCATGCAGATTTTTAGGACCAGGGATAAAAACCTTTGATTTTTTAAAGCTTAAGGGTACTTTAACCATCATTTTATTCTTCTTAAGAAATTAAAGTGTTCAAAAACTTTTGTGCCTTTTGTGGTTAATATTTTTCAAACCACAGAAGGCACATATTTTCATAGCTGATTAAGGGCATTTCTGTAAAAAATCAAACCTTAGATTTCCAGTTTTACAATTTTCTCTGCCAGTTTGTAGCTGGAGCTTTCCGGAATCAACCGCATAAAGAAATTCCGCATGGCATTTCCCTTTTCCCACTGAGACATTTTTCCGATCTTCCAGCTGGTATTGACCACATAATCCACTTTTTTTCTTCTGATCTTTTGAAATTCTTCAAAAACATAATTAAAATCCCGGGTGTTTTCCAGAAGTTTCCCGATGACATAGGCGTCTTCAATAGCCTGGCATGCACCCTGGCCCATATTTGGAGTTGTAGCATGAGCCGCATCACCGATCAGGCAAAGGTTTTCCGAATGCCATGAAGGAATAGGAGATAAATCTATAATATCGTTGAGTATAATATTTTCTTTTAAAGTAGCTTCAAGAATGCCTACAGCAAGAGGGTGGAAATCTTTAAAATATTCAGGTAATTCCAGATTAAGCTGATGTTTTTCTTCATTCACTACGGCATACCAGTAAATTTTTTGCTCAGAAATTTTCACAAAGCCAAAACGTTTTCCTTTCCCCCACATTTCAAAGGCTTCATGGCTCAGATGTTCCGGAAGATCAAGCTCTACAAGTCCGCGCCAGCACTTTTGTCCTGCATTTCTGATGGTTTCTGTTTTTAAAATCTGATTCCGGATTTTGGATTTTATGCCATCAGCACCAAATACAATCTGAGTTTCTGCCCGGGTTCCGTTGTCAAACTCTAAAGTATAGTTTTCATGCTTTTCAATCTTTTTTAAAGAGTGGTTGAGACTGATGTGTTCATATCCTACATTTTCAGCCAGAATTTTTTGCAGCTCAGCCCTGTGAATGGCTACATTACAGGAATTATATTTTTTTTCGAGGGCAAGGATATTGGTTTTGGTGATCGGTTTCAGGGATTCGTCGGTGATGGAGATTCCATGGATTTTATTTCCTGCGTTTTCAATTTTTTCTTTTAAGCCTAACCGGTCAAAGATCTGCATGGCATTAACAGCCATCATAATTCCGGCACCAACGGGCTTGATTTCCTGTGCAGATTCGTAGATGGTAAAATCGATCTGTTGCTGTTTTAGGACATTTCCCAGTGTCAATCCGCCAATTCCGGCGCCAATTATTGAAATTTGATTCATATTAATTGATTTAAGCTGCTTCTACAGGGATAAAATATAATTTTCAGAAATCTTTTTAAATCCGTATTTATTAAAAAAGTGGTGGGCACCTTCATTGTCGGTTCCGCTTTCAAGCATGATAAAACTGATATTCCATTTTTTAGATTCTTCCAGGGCTACCTTCAGCAAAGTGCTTCCAAGCGATTGTCCGCGAAGAGAATAATCCAGCAGCATATCTTCCAGGACTGCATAATTTTTGAATCCGGCAATCACATTGAAAATCAGCATTCCAATGATTTTTCCTGCCTCGTTTTCAGCAATCAGTATATTTAATTTTGAGTTATGATCTGCATCGAAGCCGGAGTTTAGCTGATGGGTGAGTATATTCTTAAGATCCGGACTCCAGTGGTTGGAATCTAAAGCCCTTCCGGAAATAATTTCTCCATGGGAAATGTAGGAATCTGTTTTATGGGCAATAAAAAAATCAACCAGTTCTTCCGTCCGCGCAGTATCCGTAAGCCATTTCGTGGTATAATTCATTATTTTGTATTTTTGAGTTCATTCAGCAATTGATTCTGCTTATTGATCAGGTTTTCCAGGTTTTCTGTTTTCAGAGGATGTGCTTTCTGGTATTTTTCGATTTCAGGAATTGTTTTCCTGATTTTAAAAGCAGTGTACAGGTTGTTGATGGTATCGCTGTTTGCGTTGACTTTAGCGATCAGTTCCTTTACTTTGCTTATTTTAAGATCATACTGATCAGAACTCATTTTGATCTCTTTGTCCAGCTGCTGTTTCAGAAGTGAATCTTTAACGGAAGCTGCCTGGTTATGGGCATCAAGATAGAATGATTCAGATTTCCGAAGGGTTTCGCCATAGATTGCCAGAACTTTTCTGCTTTCTTCGTCTATTGCTATGATTTTGTCGTCCAGGGCTTTCAGGTTTTTATCATTTTTGATCAGCTCATAGTAAATTTCATCCACCATATTTCCTTTGCGGTAGCTCTTCAATGAACCCGAAACAGAGGATTCTGCATTATCCACGGCATTTTCTACAACCGGAGTATTTCTGGACTGGTTTTCTTTACAGGAAAGCAGTGATAATGCCAGGGCAGAAGCGAAAAATATTTTGTTCATAATTTTTAGATTTGGTTTTATTTTGTATTAGTTGAAGATACTTCAAAAATTGTTACAGCTTGATTTTAAAGTTCATATTTCTTTCTGCCCGGCTGCTTTACCGCAAGGATAGGTAAAGAAATTGTAAATACGTTAATTTTTAAGATAAACAAAGGCTTTTCACTTATAAAAGGAAAATGCCAGACTGGTTTGCATAAAAAAACGGAGCCTGAAAACAGACTCCGCTACATTGTTTTTTGCGCTAAATTATTTACCTAAGTAAGACTTAAGAATCTTGCTTCTGGTGTTATGCTTTAGTCTCTTAATTGCTTTTTCTTTAATCTGACGAACTCTCTCTCTTGTAAGATCGAAAGTTTCACCGATTTCCTCTAAAGTCATCGGGTGTTTTCCGTTCAGTCCGAAGTATAATCTTACCAGATCAGCCTCTCTTGGCGTCAAAGTATTCAATGCTCTTTCGATCTCAATTTGTAAAGATTCAAGCATCAGGTCTTTGTCCGGGCTTGGAGATTCTCCGGAACGCAATACGTCATAAAGATTAGAATCTTCACCTTCTACTAAAGGCGCATCCATAGACAGGTGTCTTCCGGAGTTTTTCATAGATTCCTTAATATCTTCCTCACTCATGTCAAGCACTTCAGCCAATTCTTCCGGGGAAGGTGGTCTTTCGTTTTCCTGCTCGAGGTGTGCGTAAGCTTTATTAATTTTGTTGATGGAACCAATTTTATTTAACGGAAGCCTTACAATTCTTGACTGCTCAGCTAACGCCTGTAAAATTGACTGACGAATCCACCATACCGCATAAGAGATAAATTTGAAACCTCTAGTTTCATCGTACCTTTTTGCCGCTTTCATCAGTCCTAAATTACCTTCATTAATCAAATCGGGTAAAGAAAGACCTTGATTCTGGTACTGTTTGGATACGGAAACTACGAAACGAAGGTTGGCTTTGATTAGTTTTTCCAGTGCAGCTCTGTCGCCTGCGCGGATTCTTTGTGCCAGTTCTACCTCTTCGTCCGCAGTGATCAGTTCCACTTTACCAATTTCCTGCAAATACTTGTCTAATGAAGCAGTTTCCCTGTTGGTAACCTGCTTAGTGATTTTTAATTGTCTCATCTATTTTTATCCTCAAAAAAGAGTTACTATATATTATACGTATGACAAAGCAGAAAGGTTACACCAGTTTTAATTATTTTTTAAATTTAGGGTGGGAGAGGCAGGAGTAAAGAGCCAAGATATCAGATGTCAGATTTGAGACTTTAAACAGGATCGTGTAATTTTAAACCTTAAACCTTAAACTTTGAACTTTGAACTCCGAACTTTGAACAAAAAAAGCGAAACCGAAGTCCCGCTTTTATATTACATCAGCCTGGTGATCAACTGTCAACCAGCAACTGTCAACTTTTAAAACAAATCATTAAGTACCTTTGCCAGTCTCAGACCTCCGTAAAGAAGCTGTCTTTCAAGGGTTTCATTGAATTTGTACTGGTAGTCGTATGATAATTTCGATCCGTCAGGAGTCTGTGCATAGATTTTATTGGCGATCTGATGAGAATCGTACAACCAGTCTTCCAGAGTTCCGGACTGAATCTTTGCTACTTCATCTTTGGATTTGATGTCCAGCAGGCTGGCATATTCCGTGTAACTGTATTTCTGTGAATCTACCAGTTTCCCGTCCCATACGGAATGAAGATTGGTTTTGTCCCCGAAATACGTAACATTGATTTTGTTCCCTCCAAGGTCCTCAGCTCTTCCTACGTGAAGCGGCTGGGCAAGGTCTCCCATCATATGAATAAGGAAGATCAGGGCAATTTTTCTGTCTTTTTCAGATGTTTTTTCATTTTTGATCTGGCTGGACAATATGTTTACCTGTGTATAAAGGCTTGGTCCTGACTGCATTTTCAGATTCTGGTCAAAATTTTTAAAATCCACCTGCGGATCAATATTTACATAATGCCATGTTGAAGCCTGTTTCCAGACTCCTGTAGTATCAGATTTGATGAAATCCGGCCAGTTAGCCCAATAGGCAAGACGTTCCTTACCCATTATTTTTCTGATCTCTCTTCTTGCTTTTCCGGATAAATGGTTTTCTGCGATCTCCGCAATTACCCTGTGACCCGTCAATCCCCATGCATAAGAATAGAGTGAAGATGAAATGAATGCTAAAATCAGAATTTTAGAATAAATACTTTTCATTATAAATAACATTTTATAAGCTGCAAAGATACGGCCCTGTTTCGGAACCTGTATCAATAATGATCATTTTCTTGCCGAAAGACTGTTAATAAAATTTAATCTCAATAGCGCAGAAAGCGTATAAAATACTATAGAACTTAAAAATAAGCACTTAATAAAGATAAGTAACTGAATAACAGAGATAAGCTTTAATCGCTTAATCCGGCGTCCGAAATCATCTGAAAAGCAGTATTACCGTATTTTTACGGAATTTGTCGCAGATTATTCCTTTTAATGTCAATAAATTAGTATTTTTAAACGAAAATTATAGCCAAATTATTTTTTCAAACTTACGAGATATATTATCTTTACAAGTCATAATCACAGGAAACACTATGTATGAGAATAATATTGTAGACATGTATTACAATAAGCTGCAGACGGACTTCAAGGCAGAGGCTGTGGCCGTTAATCTTTTGAAGTATCACCGTGCTGTAAGCAATATATTTATAGAAAGAATCGGGATCAATGACCGTGCTTATCTGAAGGATATCAAAAGCATTTCAAGCAGCTACCTGGGATTTGATGAGGAAGTTTTTACGATAGAAACATACAGGGAAGGTATCTATGACTATCTCCCTGAAGGGTTGTTTCATCCCCCGTCTTTAGGAGCTTCCAGAAAGAATGTAGATACGGTAGTCCGAGAGATCCGCAAGCAGAAAAAGGTGGAAGATGATGCGCGAAAGTTTTTCCGGCCTTTTGAGCTGGAAGTATTTTTTACCGAAATCAGTTCACTGCTTAAAGAATCTGAATTCGATATTTCAAGTAACACGGACACCCTTCTGGATACCGTAAGTGAACTCTGGCCTCTGGTAAAAATGCTTGACGAGCAGAGCGCCTATATTTTTATCTATATTCTGCCATTTTTTCACCAGATCAGGGGGGATAAAAGATGGTTTGAAAGATGCATTACTGCTTTTCTGCAGGTACCGGTAGAAATTACTTTTGCCCCGAATATTATAGACAGAATTGAAAGAAACGACGATTCTATGCTGCTGGGGAATTCCAGGCTGGGAGTGACGTATATTCCTAGTGGAAAACATATGGACGGACAACGGAACTGGGTAGTCAATATCGGCCCCATTCCTTATACGGAAATGAAAAAGTATATCCCGGGAAGCCCGTTCAGGAAAGTTCTGAAGGCCCTGTATGATTATTTTCTTCCGGTAACGGTAGATGTGGAAGAGAATTTTGTTACGGAGAAACAGGAGTATTCATTCAGTCTTGAAGATGATGAAAGAAATGCCAGCCGTCTCGGATATTCTACCTTCCTCTAAAATAATTTGTTATATTTACAACGATCAACATAGTCTAAAATTGTAAAAAAATCGAATGGAAATTTCTTCAGTAAAAGGTATTTTTTTAAGGTATATTTTAATGCCTTTAATCGCGGTAATCATGATGTTTATTCTGGGGTTGATCAGAAAAAACAAACCTGCGATCAAGATGAAAGTGGTGATTATTTACTTTCTTCTGTGCAGCTTATGTCTGGCTTTGCCGGGGATTTTTGGTTTTGCCGAAAATCTTTTTAATCCATACTGGTATCTTATCGCCCAGGTGTTTTATCTTATTTTTGGGATCATACATGTCAATTTACTGCACAGGTATTTCAGGAAGCATATTGACTCTTTAGGAATGAGCATTTTGTTTGAATCAATACTTTCATTAACCTGTATGGCTTTCGGAGGATTTTTATTTACTCTGATCTTCGGCTGGATAAGCAAAGGGCTGGGATATCCGGTAATGGCCGCTACAAGTATCTCGATTTTTGTGGTTCCCATGGTATTTTATTACTGCTATGTTCAGTTTATCAGCATACCTTTTGATATCTATAAAACATGGAGATATTCTCCGGATCAGAAGCTTCCGGATTTTGAAGGGGCAGATTTCGACAGACTGATGGTACTGAATGTAGAGCTGAGTAAAAATCTTGAAGATTCAAACAGGTTCAGAATTAAAGCCAAAACACTGCCTACCGGAGTAACCTTCGGAGACTGGTTCTACAGGGTAGTGGACGATTATAACCATAAAAATCCGAGTTCTATTATTAACCTTTCGGACATAGATAAGGAGCCTTATTACTGGATTTTCTATACTAAAAAATCGTTCTTCAGTTTTAGAAAATATATTGATTTCGATCAGGATATCTCTGCGAACGGCATTTCAGAAAATGAAGTGGTGATCTGCAAAAGAGTGATCCAGCATGCGGAAGAAGGAGTATTGAACAAATCATAATCACAGAAAATTTAAAAAGTATTAACTATGATACAGCCTATAAAACATTTTGCGATCAATTGGGTAGACGGGATGAAAGTATCCCAGAGACACCTTAATGATCAGGATAATTTTTTAATTGACACCATCAGAGATTCCAGCTCACTTGGGATCAACACATATAATTATGGACTTCTGCCTATTTCCAACGAATTTACGGATAAAACTATTTTTGATGTACACAACACGGCTACGAATGATGTGCAGCTTGTGATCAAAAGATGCAGCGCCATCACTATGGCGGGTTACCGTATCGATTTGAGTGACAGAAGGGTCAGCGTGAAATCTCTTGCGAAATCTATGAATGAAGAACAGGCAGACGGCGATTATTACATTCTGATCTCCGTAAACCCTTTTGATAAGGTGCCTTTTGGAGATATTGACCCTGAGGAAATTCCACCGCGTCACCCAAATGCACAGCCTAATCACCATATCGAACTGCTTCCTGTGACTTCATTGAACAGCAGCTATTCCGGAGGAAATTATCTGATTATCGGGAAGGTAGATCTGAAAGCCAATATTGCCCAGGTAGATTCTAATTTTATTCCGCCTTGTACTTCCATTCAGAGCCATCCGGTACTGATTGATTATTACAACAGCTATGCGAAATCTATAGGAAACCTACAACAATACGCATTTAAAATTATTCAGAAAGCATCTCATAAGAACCAGAATACGGCATTGGCACAGAACGTTAAATTTTTGTGTACTACTATGGTGAATACCTTTGGGGATATGTATTTCCAGTTCAGGAATATTATCCCATGGCAGCCGCCTGTATTTCTGATCGAGTCTTTTGCGAGACTGGCTCTTCACCTGTATAATTCTACCCAGCTTCTGGTACCTGCGGAACTGGAAGAAATGCTGAACTATAGTTTGGAATGGAGTGAAATTGCACCTCATACATTACTAAATCAGCTTTCCATTGTAGCAGAGACCAATTATGACCACCACAATTGCGGAGAACCTTTATTATACATTCAGCAGATGCTTCGCAGCCTGGAAATTATTTTCTCCAAATTAAGCGAGCTTGATTATATCGGTCAGAGAAAAGAAAACATCATCGTTAACGAGCAGGAAGTTTCTTCAAACACCAATCCGAAAAGAGGCTGGAGTGTTTTAGATTAATTTTTGTTTAAAAACATTTGCAAATAAAAAGGGATTCTTGCCAGGCAGGAATCCCTTATTTTTTTCGGCTTGAGAAATCAGTTTTTAAACAGTTCGGCGGCAACCGCTGTATTGGCGTATTCTTCCATCCGTGTAATCAGTCCGTTTTCTACTGTGTAGACCTGGACCCAGCTTTGAGTAAGCATTTTTCCGTTGCTTTTTATTTTCTGGGTTTCTTCACCAAGTGCCACAACAGTATTATGATCTCCGGCAACCATTTTGTTGACCTTAAAGCTCAGAACATCCACGCTTGAAAAAATATTGCTGACAAAATCTGCAATGCCTTCTTTTCCTGTGTACGTGCCATTGTAGGGAATCGGGGAGGTGCCATTATAATTCCACACGGTATTTTCGGATACGGTTTGCTGCATTCCTTTGACATCTCCTTTTCCAAAAGCGGCAAACATGGTGTTGACCACCTGAATATTGGCCTGATCGGTATTGATCTGCGGAGTTTCAGAGTCATTATTATCACAGGAAAATAAAACAAAGGAGGTTAAAAGTAGGAGGAAAATCCCTTTAAAGGCAAAGCTGGCCGTTCTCATTGATTTGAACATCATCTTATTCATTGTTTCTGGTTTTATGGCAGAACATTGTATTCTGCTCTGTTTGACCATGCAAAATTACTGTTACGACCTATGTTTTATACGATGGATTTCCTTGCAGAAACTGGTTTCCTGGATGAAACCATGAGAAATAATGATAAGATTAATGGTACAGCTCCATGAATAGTTTTCTACCTATTGACCAATATAATTTCCGTCGCTTTTTTACTGAGGATTTCTTTATGATTATCAATTTCTATGGTCATGGATTTATCAAAATCTTCAATTTTTATAATTTTGATTCGGGTGTTCAGAAGCAGCTTTCTTTCGTTCAGATAGCTCAGGAAACCGTCGTCCGAAAGCGTAACGGAGGCGAAAACCACAGTTTCTCCGGGTTTACAGGCACTCAGTTTCTGCAGATCCTGTGAGATAATATTTCCGTCTTTGTCGGGGATGGGTTCGCCGTGCGGATCAAATTTAGGATAATCAAGGATTTCATCCATTTTATCAAAAAATACCTGCGAATGCACATGCTCCAGCTGTTCTGCAATTTCGTGGACATTTTCCCATCCGAAATTCATTTTTTTCACAAGAAACATTTCGGTAAGCCTGTGTTTGCGGACCACCAGTGCGGCTTCACGTCTTCCACTATCTGTAACGACCAGTGGCTTGTATGTTTCATAAATAACCCATTTTTTATCTGCAAATTTCTTCATCATGTTATTCACGCTGGGCATTTTCACGTTCAGAAATTTGCTGAGTTCATTGATGGTCACTTTCCCTTCATGGTCAACTAAATGAAACAAAGCCTTCAGATAATTCTCTTCTGTTAATGTTGTTCTCAAAATGTTAGATGATTTTCAATACAAATCTAACAAAATATTATGTAAAACCGGCTCTTGTTATTTTAACTTTTTTTAATTTTACTGTATGAAATTTTCATTTAAAAACGACTATTCAGAGGGATGTCACCCGAATATTCTCAACGCACTTTTACAATATAATCTTGACCAGCAAGCCGGATATGGAGAGGATGAATATTCTTTGGAAGCCAAAAAACTGATCAAAGAAAAAATTAAAAATCCACATTCTGAGGTGTATCTTGTTTCCGGAGGAACACAGGCTAATCTTATTGTAATTTCATCAGTTCTGAAACCTTATCAATGCGTTATATCAGCAGCGCCGGGACACATTCTGAACAACGAGACCGGAGCTATTGAAGCTACCGGACATAAAATTTTAAGCATTAACACGGAAGATGGAAAATTAAGACCGTCAGATATTATTCCGGTTCTTGAAAGCCATACCAATATTCCGCACCAGGTAATGCCGAAACTGGTGTATATCTCAAATTCTACAGAACTTGGGACGGTTTATGGGACTGAAGAACTGAAAGAACTTTCAGATTTCTGCCGCTCAAAAGGATTGTACCTGTTCATGGACGGGGCCAGGCTGGGCCATGGATTGACGTCTGAAATCAGTGATCTGACCCTGGAAAGGGTAGCGGAACTAACGGATATTTTTTATCTGGGTGGAACGAAAAACGGAGCGCTGATCGGGGAAGCTATTGTTATTAATAATCAGAATTTGCAGCAGGATTTTGCTTTTAATATCAAGCAGAAAGGTGCATTATTGGCCAAAGGCCGTCTTCTGGGGATCCAGTTTATGGAGCTGATGAAAGATGATCTGTATTTTGATCTGGCAAGACATGCGAATGTGCAGGCGATGAAGATTAAAAAAGCGATGAAGGAAAAAGAAGTACAGTTTCTGTCTGATACCTATACCAATCAGATTTTCCCGATCATCAGTAATGAGCTTATTGAAATTCTGTCGGAGAAATTTGAATTTTATGTCTGGAAAAAAATAGATGAAAAAACATCTGCCATTCGCCTGATTACTTCCTGGAATACGGGAGATGAAGCAGTGGAGACTTTTATAGAATTGATTGAAAGAGCGCTTTAATACAAAAAAGGTGGCTTCGAATTCCTTAGCCACCTTTAAGATTATTTTTCTTCTGTCAGTATTTTTTTAATTCCGGCAATAACCTCGCTTTCAAATTGTTTTACTTTCTGCTTTTTCATCATCATATAAATTCCGATCGGGAAGCAAAAAATAAGATAAAGAACCGCTGAATCGAGGCAGGTTTCAGTGCTTAGCTTTCCTATTTCAGGATTGGTATTGAGCTTTACGTTTCCGGTTAGGGTGAAACCACTTGTTCTCACCTGAAGTGCTCCAAAGCTTGTCTGAATTTTATATTGCGGAAAGGTTTTCTTTAAACCTTCTATCAGTTCATTTTTTGAAAACGGCTGAAATTGAAAATGTTGCATAATAAGTATTTTGTTGTTGTATCAAATTGAGACATTGTACCAGCAAAAATCATGCAGAGTATTTCAAATGGAGGAGAAATATTGTGTTTTGGAGTAGGCAGGATGGAAGCTGAAAGAGGGAAGAAGGGAGTTATTGTTTGACGGATAACTACTTACAGTTTTTTGAAATTACATTTTCATTGGTTAAAAATTAAATAAGCCTTGTGTAATCTCATTCCCGACTACAATGACTTCCTTCTTCCCTCTTCAGACTTCCATCTTTTACTTACTTTAAAGCCTTTGCAACCAGTTTACAGTCTGCCGGCTCCAGTTTCTGGCCATCTTTGTAGCTGATCTTTTTTTCATCGGCGTATCTGGACTGTCCATCTTCTTCTTTGTGATCTCCGATTCCTTCCGTTAAAACATTATCCTTCTGAATGAAGAAAATGTCTCTTTTGCTTTTTGTTCCCTCAGATTGAAATTCATAGGTCAGTTTTAGCGTATCTCCTGCTTTAAAACCTGTGACATCGCCTTTTGAACTGTCTTTTTCATGATTTTTATAGGCTATTTTCCCGGTGATGGTACCCAGGTTATCATCTATGGATGCAAAAACACTGTCTTTCCCGGTAACGCCTATGTAGCAGAATGATTTTGGACCTAATGTATCTATGACCGGCTCGTTTACAGCTGTTGTATCAGCAGTGGTCTTTGGTGCAGGGGTTTCCGTTTTTTTATTGCAGTTTATAAGGAAAACTGATACGGACCCCAGTAAGATTATTTTTTTCATACCCAATATTGTTATATTAAATTCAAATTTCTGTGTGCTAAATTAATAATTGTATTTAAATATGAAAGATAATTGATTATAAATATGATTATTTAAATCTTGAAAATATACTGGATATTCGTTTCAACTTCAGAAAAATGTTTACTTTTACTGTAACCAAGTAAATATTCTGTTTTGAGAACAGCTCTTAAACTTATTATTGCTTAGATCAGTCTTATAACCACAGGCTGATCATTCTTTCGTTCGGATAATTCTATCTGAACAGGTTTTTATTTCAATCCTATTATTTAGCGTACTATCATCGGTATTCCTGTTTGAGATCCTATTGATCATAAATCGGGCGATAACCGGTATCATTTGTAGCCATTCATTTCTAAGATGTAATCGTTACTGCCGTATTTAAACTGTACTGCTGAATAATATGTAAAAAATCCAACAAAGAATATTAAGCACGAATACGTAATGAGTACAGAATATATATGGGAAATCAAAGCCAAAAATTCCCCACTTCTAAAAAAGAAATGCAATCACTGTGACAGCAACAGGTTTCAATGCAGTGATAAATTCAGACTGAATGCCCAAAAAAAGAATATTGATATATGGTTAATTTACAGATGCGTAGAATGTAACAACCGGTACAATCTGACTGTATTTTCCCGCATCAGAACAGAGTCTATACCTAAAGATCTGTTTCTTAAAATGTCTGAAAATAATTGTGAGATCGCCTGGCAGTATGCTTTTTCTCACGAACTAAGACGGAAAAATAATGTAGAAGCCGATCTGGACAGCGTAGAGTATGACATAGCGCATGAGGAGATTCCGGTAAAAGAAATGCTGCTTCTCGAATCTGAAACAGTCACATTTAAACTAAAATACCCTTTTGATTTTCACCTCAGAATGTCAGCGGTTATCAGGAGATGCCTGAATCTGTCATTGAGACAGCTGGATCAGCTAATTATTAACAGCGCGGTTTCTGTCAATGGGAGGCCATTGCAAAAGAAACATAAAATTAAAAACGGAGATATGATTACGATTAACAGACAAAGTTTAATACTCATACTTTCCAAAGAAAACCATTAAAAAATAAAACCCGCAAACTAAGATTTGTGGGTTTATTTATATTTAAACTGTAAAAATTGAAGCGGTCAATATAGCTAAACCTTAAGCATTCCTCTAAAGCCTCTTGCTGCGTAATAAGAATCTGCTCCGTTGTGATACATAAAAACGGTGTTGTACCTGCGGTCACAGAAAATGGCACCTCCCAGTTCTCTGATGTCGGCTGGTGTTTTCACCCAGCTGGATGTTTTAAGGTCAAACTTTCCGAGCTCCTGAAGGTTACGGTACTGTTCTTCGGTGAGAAGTTCTATTCCCATTTCGGCAGCTTTATCGATGACATTATTTTCCGGTTTATTGGCTTTTCTGGATTCCCAGGCCTGGTAATCGTAGCAGAGACTTCTGCGTTTCGGGCTTTCGGGAGAACAGTCGAAGAATATATACTCATCTGATTTTTTGTCGTAGCCCACTACATCGGGTTCTCCTTCGGAACTTTCCATTTCGTTCAGTGACCAGAGTTTTTCAGGAGCAGCTTCCAGTTTTGACTGGATCTTTTCCCAGCTCAGGCCTTTGTGGCGGTTCATATTTTTCTCAAAACGGGTTTTTAAAACTTTTAAAAGTGCTTCGCGTTGTTCGGCTGTCAGTTTCTTTTTGCTCATATCAAATTTTGTTTAATCATTTTTTAATTAGGGATAACAGGTATCTTTTTGCTTGCAGGTCTGAAATACCACGAAATAAGAACCAAAACCAGCAATAATAAAGCCGGAAGCGTTCTTGCCATTGTATCTCCAATAATGATGTGCGAGATCAATGCGCCAGACATTACGAAAAAGAACCCTGCATACGCCCATTCTTTAAGAAGTGGCCTTCCCGGGATTAATACGGCAATCACACCCAGGATTTTCCATACCCCGATAAGGGTCATCAGGTAAGCGGGATAACCAAGATTGGTGAAATTGGCCAGTTCGTCTTTGTTTTTCATGAGCTGTACAATGGCTGTAGAAACCATTCCCAGTGCCATCCAGATCGTGAAGATCCAATAAATGATATTGTTTCTCTTTTGTGATTTGTTGTTTGTTTCCATGAGGTTTATTTTTACTATTAGTCGTTTAGTCCTTGTCCGTTGAGAATTTGAGGAATGCATTTTTCAATCCTGGCTTCCCTGGTTTTAGATTGTTTGGCTGATGAAAAGTAGAGGAGATACGCTCTCTGTCTACCAGGTGTAAGGGATTCAAAAGCCTCTTTCAGTTCCGGACTTTCATCCAGTTTACTTTTAAATTCTTCCACGATTTCAAATTCTTTGGTTTTCTTCATTTCCACTTTCGCTCCTGATTCTTCAATCTCAACGGCTTCAAACATATAAGCCCGGATAATTTCTTCCAGATCATTAATTTGCTGCACATCAGTAAAACGGATCTGCCTTGCAGCCTGCACATTTTCAGATTGCTGGATTAAAATCTGATCCGGATCTTTCATCAAAGCTCCTTTAAAGAAGAGTAGGGCACAATATTCTTTAAAACCGTGAATCAGGAAAATATTTTTCCCTTCAAACGTATAGCAGGGGCATCCCCATTTTAAATCTTCTATGAGTTCGGTGCTTAGGGCAATTGCTCTTAATTTTTCAAATTCTTTGTGCCACTGCTGGCTTTTATCAAAGAAAAAATCAACTTTTGGATTCATGTTTTTGGGTTTGAGGGTTTGAGAGTATTAGATTATTAGAGCGGGAGAGTTTTAGGATTCGTGGTGTGGCCTGCAACCTATTATCTGCTACCTGCCACCTAAAACTTCCTGTAAACGGTTATGTGCCATATTAATTCCCTGAGCAAATGGCATTTTCAGGTGCTGATCTCTGAAGTCTATGGACTTGTAAATGGTCTGAATCGTTATTTTGCTGGTAGTATCCGTTAGTTTTTCAAATTCTAAAAACTCAATCTGAACCGGAAATGGGGTGTTTTCCATCTGGAAGGTTCTGATTATTCTCTGATCGGGAATGATCTCATGGATGGTTCCATTGGCGCTGAAAACGACATCTCCCTGAGAATTGGAGGTTTCAAAACGGTAGCTGCCGTGCTGCCTGTTTTCCATTTTGGTCACTTTGGTTCCCATCCATTGTTCGAAAAGTTCAGCTTCTGTATAGGCTTTGAAAAGCAGTTCTACAGGAAGATCGAATTCCCGGATGATAAATATTTCCTGCTTGCCGTCTTCGGCGTGAATTTTTGTTTTAAGTTCCATATTTTGAGTTTTAGAGTGGGAGAGTATTAGTGTTTTAGAGTTTTAGTGTGAGTTGTATGGTTTTATTACTCATTACTTATTATTCATATTCTGGTAGGCTTTCATCACGCTTTCCAGCTTGTTGAACTTTTCGTCCCACATTTTGCGGAAAGGTTCTATAAAATCGGCTATTTCTTTCATTTTATTGGGATTGAGGTGATAGATAATTTCGCGGCCGTTTTGTTCAGATCTTAAAAGTTCGCACTCGGTAAGGATCTGGAGATGCTTTGAAACAGTGGGTCTGGCCGTATCGAAATTGGATGCAATGGAGCCAGCAGTCATAGATTGAGCTGCTACCAGCATTAAAATAGATCTTCTGGTAGGATCTGCTATGGCCTGAAATACATCTCTTCTTAAATTCATTATGTAGTTATTTGACTACAAATTTAAATGAAGTTATTTGACTACGCAAGTGTTTTTTATAAAATTTTCAATTTTAATAACAAAATTGCATTGAGTTAATGAAGTTTATATCCTTCAGTAGAAAAGTTGAGAACAAAATTTTGGTTTTAAACCCGGAGACAAAATATTTGAATTCAGATTGAGGAAAGGAAAAAATCTGCGTAATCTGTTGGATCTGCGAGATATTCTTTCTTATAAACGCAAAGTTTCTAAAATGTGGGCTGCTTTATTTAGGGAGCTAAGAATGGGCAAGTGAACTTGCCTGATGAAGGAAATGGATAGGTTTCGGCTGCCGGAGGCAGCCGAAACCCTTTGCTTTAGAATTTATTTTGGAAGAAGAATGTAGTGAATTTTTATTTCACTTTCCTCATCGCAAAGGTTTGCTTCATCTTTTTTCCATTCATCGTTCCTGAGATTTCAGCAACAAGGGAATCCTTGCTTATTTTTTTGTAGGAAATTATCTGCGGAAAATCATTTTGTGGATTTTCGAAAACAATATATGAAGGATCAGAAGTGTTTTTTGAAACAAAATCTACCGGAAGCCCGGCATGCTGGTTGGCAACAGAAACGATATAGTGCAGTTTTTTGTCTTTTTCAAGCAAGCGGACAGATTCGGAAATAATTGTGTCTTTATTCTTTATGTAATAGCTTTTTCCCTGGAATTCACTGCTGCTTTTTACAGCCCAGGTTTCATACATACTTCCTTTTGGAGTTTTGGTTTCCCAGGTTCCGATAAGCCATTCCAGTTTTCTTATTTCATTTTGCTTTATGCTCCATGCAGATAGAATAGTTAAGCCGATAATGGAAAAGAAGAGTTTTGTTTTCATTGTCTTGATTTTATTTAATAAGACAAAGTTCAGGATCTGGTACAGGCCAAAATTGTAAAAATGCGACAATATCAATCGGATCCATAAAATAGATAAGACATTTTCAGATTTTCACCGTAAAATTCTTTTGGAGTAAGCCCTGTAAATTCTTTGAAATCCTTGATGAAATGAGCCTGATCATAAAATTCAGATTCGTGGGCTAATGCAGTGAGGCTTGTAAATTCCTTAGTAAGTAATAGTTTTAAAGTACTCTGAAGCCGGATTGTTTTTGAAAGCTGTTTAGGACTGAGGCCTACCGCAGAAGAAAATTTTCTTTCAATCTGTCTGCGGTTGATATGGGTTTGTTGAGAAAGTTCGCTAATAGAAATCTGACCATTAGCTGTAATAATCGTGTCTATCGTGGATTGAACAACTCTGTCAATAGCAGTGGCATCAAGTCTTTTGAGTAAAAACTCTTCAACATGCTTAATTTTTTCTGCCGGTGTTTTGGATTCTAATATACTTTTTTCCAATCCAATTCCTGGTCCTCCAAACAATCTGTCTAGTGAAACAGCTTTATCATCCATTTCTTTTATGGGAATGCTTGCAAACGGCATGAATCCTTCATAATGAAAACGCACAGAGAAAATTCCTGTAGTACCTGTTGGTTCTATAACCAAAGGTTTTGTCAGTTGTCCAAAAACACAGCTTCTGGGCTGAACTACAGCTTGGCCGTCTTCCATATATTGTTTATACAGGTCTCCGTAATGGAAAATCATTTCCATACAACCATCGGGAACAATCGTTTGCTGCCGGGGAGTTTCTTCCTCCGGACTTTCTAAGATCCAGTAGCACTTTATCAGTGAAGACAGTTCTGCACAGGGAAGAAAGGTTTGATAATCCATGATATAAAACTACTTAATAAAATTAAAAGTAATTAGATAAACAGATATAAATGTAAGGCTCCGGAAAGTGTAATGAATTTTGTTTAAAAATTATGAAAAGAAAATCCCGTCCATTTCAAATGTGGAAAATTACAAAACTCCCATATAAAGGGTCTTTTTCAAGTCATGTACTATACTATCTGCCTGGAAAATAATAAGGCAGATGGCCATTTATTTAAAGACTTAAAAATTAAAGGATAAAAGGATAGAGAAGGTTGTTGCGGTTTAAAATTTCTTGTTTTTTAGGTAAAACTTAGGCTTCTTTCTGTGACCAAAGCACAAAGAAAATTAAGATATATACTTCCGAAAGTCTCTTTTGATAAGCAGGAAACTTATAAAAGCTATAGATGAATAATGCCGGAATTATTTCATTAGTGAGAATTAAGAACTTTACCAGCCTGGAAGATTTTAAAAAAATAAGGTGAAAATTTGCGCAATAATCTCAAATTACAGAAAGTCAATATTTTTGATAATGAAATAACCGAATTTAAAGCATATGGTTCACTGGACCTTAAAGAATTGAATCTCAGTTGTAATACTTTATTAAGAATTAAATCTGGATCAGTTTACCATAACTGTGAAGCCATAAAGAAGCAGAATTAGAATCTTAAAGAATTTAATTGGAAATATACTTCTTTATAGGGAGTAAATTTTTATCCTATAATTTATATTATGTTAAATTGAATTTTTTCAACAATTATAAAGCCTGCCTCATATTTCTTTAATTACTTTCCTTTTTGTGCGTTTGTGCGTCTATAGCTTTCTAAATTCTTTCGAAACCATCATCGCTCCAGCGTTCACTGCCGACCCCATGACGCACAAAAAACAACTCATCAGGGTCATATTTCTGTTTTATCTTACGGAGTTTTACATAATTGCTGCCCCAAAAAGATTGTTGCCATTCAGGTTCAAAAAAATAACTTTCTGAAACATAGGAACCGGTGTTTACAGCTACTTTACGTAATTCTTTCATGGCTTTATCAATATGGCCGGCATTTCTCTGAGCTCTTTCCAAATCAGGTTCATGCCCTGAAACACTAGGGAAAACAGGGCCCTCTTCAGTTCCTCCGGCTATAATAGCGAGAGCAAAAGCCTGTAATACCGAAGGATTCATCGCAGTATTTTGTGCGTTCTGAATCACTGATGATGGTGCACCGGCCATACCCTTGTTAAAATGAATTCCTACCGTCCAATGCCGGCTGGCTGCAAATAATGCCTGTGCCAATGACTCATGTTTGTTTTTCTGTAAGAGCTGGTCTGGTAACCAGGCAGAATGGTATGAATACCAAAACTGACCGGCTTGTTCCTGATCTCCTGACCAAAAAATATTTTCTGAAGGAGCACCTTCTCTGTCATCGTGAACAATTGCAGATGGAGCATACTTACCAATAATTTCAGCATTCCACATATATTTGCCGGGCAGCAATGCAACATTCAATGGTGATTCCCAGGAAAAATCCTGCTTATTGGTATTGATCCAATCTTCAAATGTCTTCCATATTTCTTTAGCTTGTTGTAATTCCACATTGATGATGCTCATATCAATAACAAAACGGTTATCGGAATATAAGCGGACCTGTTCTCCCCAATGCGGGTTAAAAAGCTGCTCACTGTAGAAATCTGCAAAATATTCAAGGAGTTTTCCAAACGCCTGGTCAGATTTAGCCCGTATAGTTCCGGAAACAACACCAAACCAGGAAGGCAGATCATGGGTTTTTAACGTCACTTTGGTAACAACACCAAAGCTTCCGCCCCCACCTCCTTTTAAAGCCCAAAACAGATCAGGGTACTGATAAGCGTTTACGATCAAAATTTTCCCGTCTGCTGTTACATTTCCGCTTCCAGCAAAGAAGCTGAGGCAAGTCCATAATTTTTGGAATAACTGCCGAATCCCCCACTTTGAATTAATCCTGCCACACCAACTGTGGCACATCCTCCACCTTGTACATATCTGCCGCCTTTAACACTTACAGTGTTATATACTTGCATCCAAATGGCTCCTGCTCCAATAGTTACCGCCTTTTGTGACACTTGATCATTTGATCCTGACGGAATAAAAGCGTCATGCAGTTCTACTTTGTTCATCGCTTTTGTCCATCCCAACAAAGAATCCGGTGCATTGGAAGTACCTTGATAGCTATGTCCGCCTCCTTTTATAACTAATCTTAAGTTATTGATACGAGCAAAATTTACTGCTGCTGCCACATCACCGGAATCCTCTGCCCGTACAGCATATACGCTTACTGAAGCGGTCCAGGCATTTAACCACCCTGATATTTGAGTAAGAGCAGGATAATCTCCTATGTAGTAAGGATTTTTTATATTGTCAAAAATCTTCTCACATGATTGATTCTTTGTTTCACCCTTACAATCCTTAAACGGAGACTCTAATTTTATAAGACGGCCTTTAATCTTTTGGGATAATTCGGTCCAGCTTTTTTCAGAGGGCCATTGAGTGTCTCCCGGTCTGCAACGTTTGTGCAGAAAACGTTTCGCATCGTAACCGGCAAATAAAGAACGTGGTATACATATCGCTGCAGATAATGTAAAAGTCAGCTTCAGGAAATCAGCTCTATTCATCTTTATAAAAATATAAATATGCAGTAAGATAATTAAAATACTTTAACAGAGAGAACCTGAAAGTTGATATTATTTAAACAACAATAAATAATATACGAACGGCATCATTTATTGAGGCTAGTCTGTGATCAGTCTATTTTCTCTATCAATTGGCAGGAAAACTGAAATTGTAAAAAATTTAAATCAATTCTCATCAGGCAGGCGGTCTTTTTCTTCTTTTTTCCTGTTGAATCTGTAAGCAACTGTGAGATTAATAACCCTTCCTACTCCATAAGCTGTAGATTGTAACTGATAGTCAGGGGTATTGAGTTCCTGTCTTTCAATAAGAGAATCAAATATATTGTTAAAAGCCATACTGACGGTCATTTTTTCTTTCAGTATATCTTTGCTAACCGCTATATTCAGACGGTATACAGCTTTATTCACAGATTGTATATCCTGAAATTTCCCTCTGTAACTGAACATGGATTCTATAGCAAAGTTCTTGGGAAATTTCATCTGGGAATTAATTTTTGCAGTCCACATGGTATCTGCAGATCCATATTGTTTTCCTTCAAACTCCCCTTTCTGCCTGAAACCGTAATAATTAAAGTTCAATGCCAGATTCCACCAGGCGAAAGGCTTGTAAGTACTTGAAATCTCCAAGCCATATCTTTCTTCATAATCCAGATTGACAGGTGTCCGGAGAAAATTTCCATCTTCTGTTTGTTTAAGAACATACTGGAAATAATTCGTCGTATGTTTATAATATATGGACGGAGTCACTGTAAATTTATTTATTTTGCTTAGCAAAGACCATTCTATGGAATAGGTATAGGTGGGATCAAGATCCGGATTACCGATGGTAAGGTTCCGCAGATCAGAAAGGCCGCCAAATGGATTTAACTGCCAGAATTCCGGGCGGTTGATCCTTCTGCTGTAGCTTAGCTGAAGATCCGTGTTTTCTGTCAGCTTATACCCTAAATGAAGTGTCGGAAAAAAATCAATATAGTGTTTATCGGCTGTAAATAAACCTTTACGGTCCGAAATGCCAATCAGGGATAATTCTGTGCGCAGCCCTAATAAATAGCTCCATTTATTTTTTTTGTTGCCCCATTGCATATAGGCCCCGAACAGATTCTCATCATAATTAAGCTTATTTTCATAGTCCGGTAGAAGCACTCCGTTTGATCTCGCCCAGTAATCACTTTTTATGGCACGCAGATCTCCCCTCACTCCTATTTCAAGCTTACTGTTGTCTTTTTCGCTTACATAATCGCTTTGGATGTAGATATCATTGCTGCTTTCTATATTCCGGGTCGTAAGACGGTCATCAGGACCTTCATCCGGAAACAGATTACGTTGGCTGATATTCTGGTTTTCATCATCGTTCCAGAAATCATATCTCAGGCTGGTTGTCCAGCTTTTATCCTTCTGTTCAAAGGTTTTCACATGGCTCAGCTCCAGTTGGTTGTATTTTTTTGGTTCTTTATAATGTTCGAAACGGAAGACTGAACTGTGCGGTGTATCATCTGCATTATAGTAGTCATAATCATAATCCGTGTTATTCCTTACGATTAAGGTACTGTGGTAAAAACTGCCGGTTAATGTATTTTTAGGATTGATATAATAATCACCGCCAATGTAAAAATTATAAGCCTGGTCGCGTCTTTCTGTCAGGTCATTTTGCCTCAGTATATTTTTTACGCTGCTATTTAAAGTGGTCTGTACCCTTTCGGTTCTGATCTGCATATCCCTGAAACGTACCCCCATATTGCTGAACAGGTTAAATTTTTCTGTTTTGTAACTGAGATTGATGTTGCCGTTGTAATTCGTGGGATCCCCGGCACCGGCCTGTATGGAACCGTTTAGGCCGGATAAAGTATTTTTTTTCAGGACAATATTGATGATCCCTGCCGCACCCTGGGCTTCATATTTTGCAGAAGGATTGGTAATCACCTCTATTTTCTCGATATGGCTTGCGGGTATCTGTTCCAGTCCGTTGTTCATGGATATTACGGAAGGTTTGCCGTTAATAATAACCCTTACCCCTGCATTTCCTCTCAGGCTGACGGTTCCGGCTGCATCTACGTTTACCGAAGGTACATTGTTCAGGATATCATTGGCATTTCCTCCTTTAGACAGGAGATCTTTTCCTACATAGAAAGTCTTTTTATCCAGATTAATTGATAAATTGGATTTTTCACCAGTGATGTTTACTGTTTCTACCTGCTGGTAATCTTCCTGCAGCAATATATTATCTAAATCAGTATCCCCGCTGATCTCTTTATTTTGAAGGAAAACAGGTTTGAATGAGGCCGCCTGGATTTTCATATCATATCTTCCTGTATTGGCTTCAATTCTAAATTCCCCGTTTTTATCGGTGCTGATGGTCTGTAATTTTTCAGATCCTTGTGCTAATAAAATGATGGTGGCGTTTTCCAAAGGCAGCATGGTTTGCTCACTTAGGATACGGCCTTTAATGTTGATTTTTTTAACATCCTGGGCTGAAACAGTATACAATATACAGGATGTGGACAGAACCGTTGAAATCACCTTTATAACATTCATAGTTTTAAATTTCTTGGTACGAAGATGAGATATCGGAACATTCAAAACCGGAAGCGGCGTTATATACCTGGCAACAGGACCTGTATGATTTCTAATATGGGATAAACAGGTTTCGTCTGTAATTTTGGCTTATTCGTAGGCCTGTTGAGGATATTCGTCTTTAAGTATGATTATTATATCAATGAAATAGTATATTTGATGTGAAATGACGATTCTAGAAAAAGCAATACGCTACAGTACAATCTACCGTGTTTCCGGCCATATCCTGTTTTGGCTGGTGGTTTTTATTGTACCTCAGTGTCCGGAAGGAACCAGTCTGAGGGATATGGTGATCAATAATGCGTTTTATATTTTCTTTTATATGCTGGCATGCTATTTTGTTGCCTATTTTATTATGCCTAAATTCCTAAAAGGTGAGAATTATGGTTTGGTTATTCTTTATTTTATCATTGGCAGTTATCTCATCAGTGCCTTTTCAAGGATCATGGTGGTGCATGTACTGGAACCTCTTACCCGGCAGCCTCCTTTTGAAAAGGAATCAATTATCGAAATCCTTACTGATATAAGAAAGCTTGTTGTGGTTTATTTTTTACAGAATTTTTCTCTGGCCTGGATCTTCGGATTCATTAAGCTGGTTAAAGACCAGTATATAATCAAGCAGCGCACACTGCTGCTGGAAAAAGAAAAAACTGAAGCTGAGCTGAATGTGCTTAAAGCCCAGCTCAATCCTCATTTCTTATTCAATACCCTGAATAATATTTATTCTTTATCACTGGTTAATTCACCTGTTACTTCGCCGTCTATAGCGGGCCTGTCGGAAATTCTGGACCATGTGCTTTACCGCTGTAACAGCAGTTTTGTTCCTGTTTCGTCAGAAATTAAATTACTGGAAAATTATATCAATCTGGAGAAATTAAGGTATGACGAACGCTTAACGGTCAATTTCAGTCATTCCGTAGACGAGGATCACAATATTGTACCTCTGCTTCTCCTGTCGATCGTAGAAAATGCTTTTAAACACGGCGCCGGCGAAGATATCGGCCACCCTGAGATTGGCATAGAGCTTAAATTGAATGCCGGGAATTTCTATTTTAAAGTCTCCAATACATTTGAGATGGAAAAGAACAGCGAGAGAAATGAAAAAATAGGCCTTGACAATATACGCAAACAATTAGAACTGGTTTACCCGCAGAATCATAAGTTTAAAACCTATGCGGAAGGAAGTACTTTTGTAACTTTCCTCACCATAACACTCTTTAAACCTGTAAAGCCCAAACCCCATCATGAAAGTGAGATGTCTTTTAGTTGATGATGAGCCTTTGGCCATTCAGCTTCTTAAAAACCATTTGGAAAAACTGGATATGTTTGAAGTTACTGCAAGCTGCAGCAACGCGGTTAAGGCTTTGGAAGTACTGCGTACCCACACCATAGATCTTATATTTCTGGATATTAAGATGCCGCAGATTTCAGGGATAGATTTTTTAAAAACACTTAAAAATCCGCCGGCGGTGATTGTTACTACTGCGTACAGGGAATATGCACTGGACGGCTATGATCTGGATATTGTGGATTATCTCTTAAAACCTGTTACTTTTGACCGTTTTTTCAAGGCAGCCGACCGTTATCTCAGAACGGTTCAGCCACAGCTTCCTGTATCCGCAGTTCCTGCAGAAGAGCAGTATATTTACTTGAAGTCGGGAGGGAAATTTCACAAAATATATGTAGATGATATCCTGTATGCTGAAAGTTTAAAAGATTATATCACCCTTCACTGTACCCATCAGAAAATAACAGCCAAATATAAAATCAGCGATCTGGAACTTGAATTGAAGCCTTTCCAGTTCTTACGCATCCACCGGTCTTTTATTGTAAATCTTAAAAAAATAACAGCCTTTACGGCAAATGATATTGAAATCGGGCAGCAGGAAATACCTATCGGGACCAATTATAAAGAATATGTTTTCCAGATGTTAAAAAGCAATTATACCCAATCTAAGTAATTGCTGTATTGCTCTTTATAGTGAAACAACAAAGGAGTAGCTGATCTACTCCTTTGTTTATTATTTATATCCGGCCAAAATCCGGGGAATTATTTCAATGCCCAGATGGCTCCGTTTTTGGTATTTGTTTTAAGCAGAGTTCCTTTGGCTGCCAGCTCGTTCAAGATGCTTTCGCTTTCCTTTCTGTTCGTTCCGGAAAGTTCAGAAAATTCTTTAGCGGTAAGGGTTGGAAATTTTTGAAACAGGGATTTCCAGTCCTTGTGGTACTCTGTTTTTTTAGCTTCCGGAAACAGTTTTAAGACGGAGGTTTCATAGAACGGATACGGTTTGGAGCCATAAACCGTTTCTTTTCCGTTTTCATTCGCAAAAAAGATAGTAGGAAACCCTCTTACACCGTATTGTCTTGCCAGCTGTAAATCTTCCTCAAATAGCGTTTTGGCTTTACCGGCTGCATCTGTTTTTAGCTGGTTAACATCCAGTCCTGCTTTTTTGGCAGCTGTTGCGATATGTTCCCATTTGGCAATATTTTTCTTTTGTAAAAAAACCATTTCCCTCATTTCCCTTAAGAAAACAATAGCCTTATCTTTATCCTGAAGCTGTGCTGCCTTAAAGGCGATGGATGGCGGATAAGAAGAATCCAGAGGGTCTTCCAGCCACAGATCCCCGTCTATAGGCATATCATAATAAATGCTCACTTCATCCCAATGGTGGGCTACATCAGAAGGTTTGCTGATGCCTCCGCTGTTATAACTCCAATCCTTCAGGAGTCCTCCCATATGATAATCAATTTCTATATTATTGCCATATTCCAGTTTCAGCTTTCTCAGCTGAGGCTCTATTCCCCAGCATGATGAGCAGATAGGATCTGTGAAATAGATTACTTTTACAGGCTTTTCCGTATGCTGAACACTTACTTTTTGCTCCCCGGAATGGGAAGGTACTTCACATACACCGGATACGGGATCACAAATCAGAGGATTGCTTTTTGAGTCTGTTTTCATTTTGTCATTTTTTGCCGTCTGCCCTGTGCAGGTGTTCAGTGCGGAGAGCAAAGAAATTACGGAGAGCAGTTTAATTTTAATCATTTTTTATGGGTTTGGGAATATGGATTGATGTAATTAATTGTTTTTTTGATTATCCAATGGGAGCTTTGTCCAGCAGGGATAAAGTTTCATTAATGTTGAATATTCTGCTTTCTATATGGGTGTAGCCCCATTTTTGGAGACGTTCAGTATGCTTATTCAGATAATTTTCGGCGGTTGCACGGCTTTCGAAAAGGTAGATACCGCCAGCCAGGTTCTCGGCCTGGTTTTCGGTCCATATTTTCCACAGACAGCCAGGCTCCGTAATAATGTTTTTGGCCAGTTCTTCCATTTGGTTCGCCATTTCATCGCCAAAAGGACCCTGATGAGGAAACTGTACATAAACTACTACTTGATTCATGGTTGTTTTAGTCTTAAAAGATTAGCATTCAAAAATACAACGAAATTATTAATAATATATTTCACATGAATGAGATAATTTATTTTTATAAATTGCCTCTTTATTGTAATATATCTTATATTTTTAGATTACAAATTTATAAAGTTCCGGGTTTCTTTATGCTATGGGTTTCCTTTTGGAAACTAATGTTCCTGATGAAACCGGCTTTTATTAATTATCTTTGCAGGGAGATTCGCATTAAAATAATAATATAATGAAGAAAGAGCCAATCATCAACAATTCCCCGGGATGTAAATCCAATATAATAGCAATCAGGGATACCATGGAAATTTTATCCGGTAAATGGAAATTTCATATTATCGGAACCTTAATATTTGGCGGAAGGCTTCGTTTTATGGATCTTCTCCGGGAAGTGGAAGGAATAGGAACCAAGATGCTGTCAAAAGAGCTTCAGGATATGGAAATGAATCACCTGATTTCCCGAACCGTTTTAAACACCAAACCCGTAACCGTAGAATATGAAATTACGGAGTACGGCAGAACGCTTACGCCTATCATTGAAGAAATAGCCAACTGGGGCATTTCGTACAGAAGTAATTTATATTGTACAAAAGATTAAAAGCAGCTTTTCAAATGAACCCATAAAAAAAACCGCTCTGAAAAGAGCGGTATGTTTTATTATACTTGCTTGGCTTAACAAGTAGTTCCACATGAAAGTAAACGGATGTGTACCACTCCATTCACCACACATTGTACCTGGCATAATGTATTTCCTACAAGAGTTCCTGCAGCGTTCACTGCTCCTCCTACAGTATTACCTACACCTCCTACAACGCCACCTACGATAGTGCCTACTCCGCCTACTACTCCTCCTACTCCTCCTACTACACCTCCAAGGCCACCGATAACTCCCCCGATATTATCAAGCAGTCCTTCTCCTGAGATTGTTTTCAATTCGTTTCTGTTTAATTTTTTTAAGTTTTTCATGAGTATAATTTTATATTGTTAATACATCACTAAGATATGAATAATTATAATATAAACATATTGTTTAATAAAAAATAATTAAAATTATTTATAGTTTAATATTTCGTTAATATAAATGATATTTAATGAATATATCATTTTATTAAACTTATCTTTTGTTATTGAATTTTTTTGAATTGAAAATGAATATTTTACATATATTTGAATAATGGAGAATATGATGTTTTTCGTCGAAAATGTGGAATAGCATTTTACTTTTATATTTTATGGTTTAGCTCAATTTCATAATATGACAAGGCATTAAGAATTCCTGATATCAAAGAAATTCTCTAATATTTTACAATTCATTAACTTTGCATAACGATTAACCACAAAGAACATCCTATGTCTATAACCAATGAGCAGGAACTGGCAGGAATGCAGAAAGCCAGTGAAGCAGTTGCCTGTACTTTACGTGAAATGATTCGTTATGCCGAACCGGGTATGACCACAAAAGACCTTGATGAATATGGAGCAAAAATTCTTTCGGATTTCGGGGCCAGATCTGCGCCTTACCTCACGTATGGTTTTCCGGGCTGGACCTGCATCAGTGTGGACAATGAATTTTGCCACGGAATTCCCACAGGTAAACGGATACTGAAAGAAGGAGATCTCATTAACATCGATGTTTCTGCAGAACTCAATGGGTACTGGGCGGATAACGGAAGCTCTTTTGTGATCGGAAAAGACCTTAACGGGCATCAGAAACTGGTGGATGCTTCCAGAGATATTTTAAAGAAAACGATCAGCCACATCAAAGGCGGCGTAAAAATAGCGGATATCGGCTTCCTGATGGAGACTGAAGCTAAAAAACGCGGCTTTAAAGTGATTAAAAACCTCGGCGGGCACGGAATCGGAAGAAGCCTTCATGAGCAGCCGGATGAACTGATGAATTACAAAAACCGTTATGATTCAAGAAGATTTAAGAAAAACTCCGTGGTGGCCATTGAAACATTTATCTCCACTTCTTCCAATATAGCCGTGGAGCTGAATGACGGCTGGACCATGGTGGGAAACAAAGGCGGTTATATGGCACAGCATGAACATACCATTGTCATTACGGATGGAGCTCCCATTATTTTAACGGAAATGAATAATATCCTGAATTAAGAGATTTTAGAATATATAAATGGCATCTGAATAACCCCAGATGCTTTTTTTATGTCTGAATGATCAATCCGGGAAATGAAAAGCTTCCGAATGGCTTGATTTTAGATAGTAATAAATCGTTATCATTGCCAAATGTATAATCAAAATTATGGATTTATGGAAAAGTTTAAAAAAATAATTTTGAAGATTCTTAAATGGACAGGAATTTCAATAGCAGCCATTCTTTTTTTAATGTTTATCATTCCCATTTTGTTTCCGGGAACCATCTCCGAGCAGGTAAAAATATTTGCCAACAAACATCTTGCGGGAAAACTCGATTATAAAAAAACACATCTTACTTTTTTCCGGCACTTCCCTTCCCTCACGGTTTCTGTGGATGATCTTGTTTTGCAGGGTTCCAGGCCTTTTCAGAATGATACACTCTTGGCCGCAAAAGAAGTTGCAGTGGGAATTAATCTTAAAAATCTGATTTTCAACCGTGAAGTAAAAATTGATGAAATTTATGTAACGGATGCCAATGCCAATGTGTTTGTCAACACTAAAGGAGAAGCCAATTACAATGTATATGTTTCAAAACCTTCCGGAAAACCGAAAGATACAACGGAAACCGGAGCTTCCATAAAACTGGATCTGATCAGATTAAAAAACTGGAATATCAGATATAATGACCATTCTGCACGGGTACTGGTAGATGCCAAAGGATTGAATTACACCGGAAAGGGCGGATTGAGTGAAGATATTTTTGATCTTCAGACCAATCTGGATATCGATAAAGTAGATTTCAGCCTGAACAGAATTTATTATGCCAAACAAAAAACTTTACATGCCGACCTGATTACAAGGATCAATACCAACGCACTGACTTTTGTCCTGAAAAAAAATGAATTACGGATCAACGACCTTCCTTTAAAATTCATTGGGTTTATCAGTATTCTTAAGGATGGATACAATATGGACATCAAAGCCGCTTCGGAAAAAACAACCATCCGGGAAATGATTTCCGTCCTTCCCCCGCAATATCTGGATTGGGCAAAAGATACTAAAATAGAAGGCAACAGTGATCTTTATTTCCACATCAAAGGAAGATTCAGCGAACCGAAAAACATTAAACCCCGGGCTAAAGTCCGTTTACTGGTGAAAAACGGCTTCGTCTCCAACGGAAAAGCTCCGGTGCCGATGAATAACCTGAATATGGATCTTAATGTGGATCTTCCTGCATTGGACACCAATCAGGTGGCTGTAGATCTGAAAACGTTGAGCTTTGATCTCGGGCCCAATAATAATTTCCGGGCCCGTGTAAAAACCAAAGGGATGAATGAAATGCAGGTAAATGCTGATATAAAGGGTGCTGTAGACCTGCAGACACTCGGTCAGGCGCTTGGGTTGAAAGATATTGATATCCGGGGTCTGATGGACACCAATATCAAAGCAGACGGAATTTTTAGTATGGACAAAAAGCTGTTTCCAAGAACGGACGGCTATCTTCATCTGAAAAATGGTTTTCTTAAAACAAAATATTATCCCAATCCAATTCAGAATATCAGTTTAATAGCTGAGATTTCCAATACGGATGGAACTTTCAGAAGCCTGGGGGTACAACTGGACCCTTTCAGTTTTGATTTTGAAGGCAATCCTGTTTTTGTGAACGCCGATCTCCGTAATTTTGAAGATTTGCTCTATAAAGTAAGGGCAAAAGGAGTGCTGAATGTAGGAAGAATTTATAAGGTCTTTGCAAAAAAAGGATTTGACGTCAGCGGGCTGATTATGGCGGATCTCTCACTGAATGGGCGGCAGAGCTATGCTACAACTGGGCAGTACAGTAAGCTTGATAATAAAGGAACTTTAATTTTAAAAAATATTAAGGCCACCACAGAATATCTTCCCAAATCATTTTTCATCAGAGAAGGAAACTTCCGGTTTGAGAATGAGAAAATGTGGTTCACAAAATTTTTCGCTACTTACGGGAAATCTGATTTTGCATTGAACGGATATCTTTTAAATACCATCAATTATTTTATTGAAAGAAAAGGAACGCTTCATGGAAAATTCGGGCTGAATTCCGGTTATATACTGATTGATGAATTTATGGCGCTCAAAAACGGTGACAATATCGATAAGTCTATTGATGTGGAATACGCAAAAGTTGAGAACCCAAAGAGCAGCGGTGTGGTTATTATTCCGAAAAACCTGGATGTTTCCCTGGATGTCGATGCTAAAAAAGTTGAATTTAAAGGACTGGCTCTGAATCACCTCAAAGGAACCGCTTCTGTGAATACAGGGCAGGTTTATCTTAAAAATACCTCGTTTGATATTATAGGAAGCCGGATGAATATTGATGCCCGTTATCAGGATGAATCCCCGCTGACGGCTAATTATGATGTTTCTCTTAAAGTTCTGGATTTCGATGTTCAGAGGGCTTATAAAGAAATTGATATGGTGCGGGAAATGGCAACGGCTGCTAAAAATGTAAAAGGGATCGTATCTCTGGATTATAAACTGAAAGGCGATTTTGATAAAAATATGAGCCCCATTTACCCTTCACTGGAAGGCGGAGGAATTGTCAATCTGCGGGATGTGGAGGTGAAAAATCTGAAAATGCTTTCTGCAGTGGGTGATAATATCGGAGCAGAAGCTTTTAATAATCCTGATATGAAAGGCGTAACCATTGAAACCCATATCAAAAACAACCTGATTCATGTGGATAAATTCACCTTTAAAGTTTCGGTTTTGAGGCCTTCAATCAGTGGAACAACCAGTTTCAACGGGTTACTGGATTTACGGGTAAGAGTGGGACTTCCGCCGGGCGGGTGGATTGGTTTCCCTATTGTAGTTACCGGAACCCACAGCAAGCCGAAAATTAAAATCTTCAGCAAAACGGGACAGGGAATTGTTGATGCACTTTACAATCAGAAATCCAATAAAGTGATCCGAGAGGAAAAACGGGCCGAGAAAAAGACCCGCCGCCAGCAGCGTAAAGAAAAAGAGGCCCAGGAACAGAAAGCTAGAAATGCAGAAAAGAAGATCAATAAAGAGCTTAAAGAAAAATAACTGAAAAGCTGTCCTTTTGGGCAGCTTTTTGAATGAAGGAAGTTCTTCACTGAAATTTCTGTCTTGGCAGCCCTATCTCATGCGCCTGTGGATAAGGTTTTCTGGAAGTCATGCTCACATCTTCCCTGATCTTTCCGTGGATGTCATACTGCTTTTCCTGATCATAAGCATATCTGGGATCAGGAATCATGGGTATTTTAGCCATTTTATGGATCGTAACGGTCGGGAAATGATAATCCACTTCTACCGTTCCCAGCAGCAGGTAGCATCCGCCTCCCTGAAACGGATATTCATCCAGGCTGTCCGGAAAATGGGCCGTATCAAAATAGTCTCCGTTGACATCAATCCACGTTCCGAAATACATTGTCCCTTTTTTGGTGGGAACATGCTTCCTCGAGATCAGGTAAGCCAGCATTTTGACCTGTCTTTTGTGATATAGTAATAAATCCTTCACAAAAACGGAGCCCCTGTACCCGGTCTTCAGCAGATCAAACGGACTACAGGAAACCGGAAATCCGATGATTTCAATTTCATCAAAAGCATCTTCAAAATCTTCCCGTTTCAGCTGTGGAAGCTTGTATTCCCGGACAGGCTCCTCAATGAGCATCAGCCCTCGGTTTTCAGGTTTAAAATTTATCAGAAGCAGCCGGGCTTCCACCAACAGTTCGTTTTTAGGCTTACCGGTAAAACGGAATGCTCCGATAAAAATCAGGGTTTGGATGGTCTCTATACCTACGGGAACCCGGCGGATAAAATCTTCCAGTGACCGGTAATTTCCGTTTTTTTTCCGTTCCTCTGAAATTCCTTGGGCCCATCGGGTCTCCAGCCCCTGCAACAGAAGAAAACCCAGATAGATTTCCTTTCCTTTTAATACCGTCTGATATTCACTGGTGTTCACACAGGGATTTTGGATGTGGGCTCCGGACATTTTAGCCTCATGAATATAAACCTCCGTACGGTAAAAACCTCCCTGGTTATTGATCACCGACACCATAAATTCCAGCGGATAATACACTTTGAGATAAAGACTTTGATAGCTTTCCACAGCATACGACGCAGAATGTGCCTTACAGAAAGAATACCCCGCAAAAGACTCAATCTGGCGGTAGACCTCTGCAGAAAGCTCTTCCGGATGCCCGAGTTCACGGCAGGAATTAAAGAAATTGTTTCTTACTTCCTGAAGTTTGGACAGGGACCGCCCTTTTCCGCTCATAGCTCTTCTCAGGATATCACCGTCAGCTAAAGACAGCCCGCCGTAATACTGAGCAATTTTAATTACATCTTCCTGGTAAACCATAATCCCATAGGTTTCTCCCAGATGCTCTTTAAAAACCTGGTGGAAATATTCAAACCTGTCAGGATGATTGTGTCTGAAAATATATTCGCGCATCATTCCGCTCTGGGCTACCCCGGGCCGGATAATGGAGGAAGCGGCAACCAGTGTTCTGTAATCGCCGCATTTTAATCTTCTTAGAAGCCCGCGCATGGCTGGGGATTCTATATAAAAACAGCCGATGGTTCTGCCTTCAGCAAGATGTTTATTGGCAACGGCTTCGTCTTTGGAAATACTTGTATCACGGATGTCAACGTTAATTCCGCGGGTTTCTTTAATCAATTTTACGGTATCGTTAATCGTTCCCAGGCCTCTTTGGGACAGGATATCAAATTTTTCCAGGCGTATTTCCTCAGCAACATACATGTCAAACTGAACAATGGGAAATCCTTTGGGTGGCATTTCAAGGGCTGTGAAATGGGTAATGGGCTCTTCAGAGATCAGGATCCCGCAGGAATGCATACTCCGTTGATTGGGGAATTTTTCCAGCAGTTTGCCGTATGTATACACCGCTTTTATTATAGGATCAGGTTTTTGAGCATCAAGAGATTTTGTGGCCAGGCTGTCCAGCTCTTCTTTCGGCAGCCCGAAAGCTTTGCCGACTTCCCTGCATATGGATTTGTATTTGAATTCTACATTGGTTCCGCAGAATGCCACATGCTCCCTGCCATACCGGTTAAAAATATACTCCAGCATGGTATCTCTTTCCTGCCAGCTCCAGTCGATGTCAAAATCAGGCGGGGTCTTGCGGTTTAGATTTAAAAACCTTTCAAAATAAAGATCCAGTTCAAGCGGACATATATCAGTAATTCCAAGGCAGTAACTTACCATGCTGTTGGCCCCGCTTCCCCGTCCTACATGCATGAATCCCATCCTGTTGCTGTACCGGACAATATCCCAGGTGATCAGGAAATAGGAACTGAAATTGAGTTCATCAATTACTTTCAGCTCTTTTTCTACCCTTTCTCTGGCGGTCTTATGTTCTAAGCCATAGCGCTTTTTTAAGCCTAAATAAGCCAGCCTGCTCAGGAACTTCAGATCAGTTTCTTTGGATTTTGTAAAATGCAGTTTGTTCCTTACTTTCCCAAAGTCAAAGTCAAAACTGCAGGATTTAAATATTTTTTTTGTATTCTCAATAATTTCAGGATATCTCTGAAATGCTTCCAGTATACTTTCTTCAGTTCTGAAATATTCGGATTTCCTGCATGTATTAACGTCATCAAGCTTGCTGAGTAGTGTATTATGCTCTATAGCCCGGAGAATACGGTGGAGGTTATATTCTTTTTTAGTACGGAACGTAACCGGCTGAAGAATCACCATTCTGGAAATTATTTTCTGAAGTTCAGGACGTACAAGAAGAGTGAGCTCCTCTTCCCGGATCCCGATAAATTCATTGGATTTAAGTGTTTCAGGAATATTTTCAAGCGGATAAATCACAAATACTTTATTAAATTCAGGAGCCGTTTGAGACAGATCCTGTCCTTCACAGTTATAACCGGTGATCATTTTGTTGACTTCTCCTATCCCGCTGAACTCTCTGGCAATGGTAATATACAGCAATTCATTTCCTTTGCGGATCTCAATACCTGCTATAGGTTTAATCCCTTTTTCCTCACATTTTTTCTTGAATTCGTAGATCCCTGTGATTGTATTAATATCTGTCAGGGCAAGTTCTTGTATTCCCAAAGCAACTGCCTGCGAAACAATATCATCAATAGATAAGGTGCCATAACGGAGGCTGTGATAAGAATGACAGTTAAGATACATAATCTAAGTTTTTAATCCTTACTTTCCAAAATCAAATCCGGATGCTCTGCCTACAGCATTGGCCCCAAAACGGTTTTTCAGATGATCCATTGTCTGGTAAAGGCTCATCTGTTCTTCGGTATCTTCAAAAAGGTTCATCTGGTGATTGCCATGAACCAGCCCGGTAAAGCGGAGCCCCACCAGACGGAGCCTCATTCTTCTGGTATAAGCTTTGTTAAAAAGGTCCAGGGCAACCCTCGACAAAGTATGATCTGCAGAGGTATAGGCAACCCGCGACTGTTTGGTTTCCGTATCAAAATTGGCATAGCGGATTTTTACGGTCACAGTGGAAGTCAGCCATTTTTCTTTTCTGAGCTGATATGCCAGCTGTTCAGCCATTCCGGACAACAGCCGTTTTAATTCATGGATATCCATGGTATCAGAGCTGAAGGTTCTTTCTGTAGATATTGATTTTCTTTCAGAATAGGGAATAACAGGATTTTCATCAATGCCATTGGCTTTTTTCCATAATTCGGTTCCGTTCTGGCCTATCATCTGCTGGAGCACCAGGACGGGCATTTCGGATAAAGTCCGGATGGTACGTATTCCCACCCTTGAAAGCAGCTGAAAGGTCTTGTCCCCCACCATCGGAATTTTTTTTATGGACAGCGGATCAAGGAAGGGTCTGATTTCCTGCAGCTTAATTTGCATTTTTCCGGGTTTTGCTTCTCCGGTTCCTATTTTGGACACTGTTTTATTGGCAGACAGCGCAAAGCTTATGGGAAGGCCGGTTTCCTTTTTAATGGCAAGGGCAATTTCTTCCGTCCATTTATAGCACCCGAAAAATTTATCCATCCCGGAAAGATCGAGGTAAAACTCATCAATACTTGCTTTTTCCATTAAAGGAACTTTTTGCTGTATAATATCTGTGACCAGATGGGACATTTTGGAGTACATTTCATGGTCTCCCTTAACTATCTGAGCGTCCGGGCAAAGCCTGAGAGCCATTCTGATCGGCATGGCTGAACGTACCCCGAACCGGCGGGCTTCATAGGAACATGATGCCACAACGCCTCTGTCTCCACCTCCGATAATCAGGGGAATATCATTGAATTTAGAGTTAATAAGACGTTCACAGGATACAAAAAATGTATCCAGGTCCATATGTACAATCGAGCGTTCCATGATACAAAATTAGATATGTTTTGAATCAGTTTTTGTATTTTTAATGATATATTTTGTATCAATATTCAATTTATGAGTGATAATAAGGGTTTTCTTTATATTGGAATTTAGCGGTAAAAATATTTTGGATAAAGCTACCTTCAATGGCCTGAATTTATCTTTTTTGCTAAAAAAGATTAGTAAAAAGCAAAGTTAAGCAAAACGATTAAATCCGTTGCTATACAATGTTTTATAAAGAAGTAGTCTTTATTTGGAACTCGGTGTCTGATAGGTTTTGGGCTTGAAATGACAAAGTTAAGTTACTAATTCGTTACCGATTAATAGAGGTTCCTTATTAGTTTAAACGGTTATATTTCAGTGTTTTGCACTTATTTTTATATTTCCTTGTAACTCAATGTAAATTAATTTTAAACATTAAACATTTGAGTTATGACGCAGACAAAAAAATCAACGTTCAAACTGCTTTTCTACTTGAAAAAGAACGAACTGAAAAAAAATGGTAATGCTCCGATTATGGCACGTATTACCATTGACGGAACACCTAAAACTTTCGGGACAAAGTTAGAAATTGACCCTAGCAATTGGGATCTAAAATATGGAAGAGTTGAGGGTAAAAGCGCAACAGCTTTAAATATTAATAAAAAGTTGGATAACATACGTGGGCGTATTGACAAAATTTATGAAGATATGCTGAAACACGAGGGGTTTGCTACTTCCCAAAAAGTAAAGCTTTCATTCTTGGGTGTTGGTGTAATGGATGATGCAATTCTAAAAGTCTTCAATGATAAAAATGAGGATTTTAAAAAATTGGTTGACAAGGAAGAACGTTCACAAAGCACCTACAACAAGTACATCACGGTTTATAATCATCTTACCGCTTTTATTAAAGAACGCTATCATCGTGATGATATGGCTTTTCGGGAATTGACTGGAGATTTTATTAGGGAATTCGATTTTTATCTTCGGTACGATTTACAGTCTACACATAATACGGTTTGGGTTTACACGATGCCCGTACTAAGTCTGGTAGAATTGGCTATAAAAAAAGGTTTGATACGTGATAATCCGTTTCAAGATTATGAAATTAATATGGAAGAAACCGACAGGGGTTATATTCTTAAAGAAGATGTAGAAAAACTGATGATGTGTGCACCGCCCCACCCACGGTATGAGCTTGTAAAAGATCTTTTTATTTTCAGTTGTTTTACCGGACTTGCTTATGCGGATATTAAAAAACTAACAAGGAACAATATTCAGTCTTTCTTCGATGGCCATCAATGGATCATCAGCAGAAGAAAAAAATCAGATATTGCTTCTAATGTTCGATTAATGGAAATTCCAAAACGTATCATAGAAAAATACCTCGGTAGCACTCGTAATGAGTTTATCTTTCCAGTTCCAACTAATGTAACCTGCAATACTCACATTGGCAAATTAATTGAAAAAGCTGAAATTATAACAGAACAAAAAGTAACTTTTCACACCGCAAGACACACATTTGGAACGATGTTTTTGACCGAAGGCGTACCTCTTGAAAGCCTTAGCAAAATGATGGGACATAAAAACATTTTAACCACACAGATTTATGCTAAAATTACCAGCCAAAAGATTAGTAAGGATATGGATTTGGTAGCTCCTAAATTTAAGGAGATTGAAGAAGCGTTTTTACAGGTTATATAGTTAATCACAATTTGATAATTACTAGCAGAACTTAACGGTTCTGCTTTTTTTATGCCCATATTTTATAGTCAAAGCACATTTACTTCGCTCTGCTATTCCCTTTCTGTAAAAGAGCTTTTCGGCTACTTCTGGAACAGAAGATTAAAAAATGTTGCCATCTACGCTTCCCACACAAATACATTTTTCTAATCCTCTGTTAATGTGTCTTTGATAGCCCCACCGCTTTAAAAAAGTGTTTTAAAAATTCAGCGAATTGGAAGTGTTATTTCAATTCACTGTAAACCATTTCTCAATGCCATCTTCTTGGCTTCCACATTCATTTTATCCAAAGACCCGTATGCTTTTTTGTCCCATTTCAAGAGCAAAGGTATTTCCGTGTTCTTAACGCGTCACAAAGGTCAAGCAAGTTTGGAAAATAATCTCCACCCGTTGGGTAGTATTTTTTTCCAAAACCTTGGTGATGCTAAACACGAACCTTTTATGCTCGTGAAACGAAACATAGCATACTCCGGCTCTTTAAACGAATAAAAAAAAATGTCAGATACGAAAATTAAAAACATTGGAAATGGTAATGAAACGAAACAGCACCTCCTCTCATTGCCGAATAAATCTAAAAAAAATCAAAATCAATAACTAAAAATTAAAGAATATGAACATCACAGGAAGACTGACAAGGGATGCGGAAGTACGCACAACGTCACAGGACAAACAAGTAGTAAACTTTTCAGTAGCGACCAACGACAGCTACCGTAACAAGCAGGGCGAACGCATAGAGCAAACCACCTATTTCGACTGCTCCTATTGGATAAGCCCGAATGTAGCCAAGCTACTTACAAAAGGCACTTTGGTAGAACTATCGGGACGAGTAAGTACAAGAGCGTGGACAGGTAATGATGGAGAGCCAAGAGCAGGATTGAATTTCCATACCTCACAAATCAAATTGCACGGCGGTGGCAAAAAATCGGAAACGGCACAAGCTACCACAAGCACAAACAATAACAAGGCAGAAGACGACCTCCCATTTTAATCAAGAACATTCAATCCATTTTTTATATCAAAATTTTAAACATTATGGCACATAATATCAATTTCAACGAGAGAACAGGACGTTATTCATTTTTCAGCGTTCAGCAAAAAGCGTGGCACGGTTTAGGGCAAATCGTAGAGCAATATCCAACAAGTGAGGAAGCTATCAAACATGCAGGATTAGATTACGAAGTCGTAAAATCCCCACTATTTACCAAAGGTTCCGGCATTATCGAAACCACCAATGGTATAGAGATAGGCAGTAGCGAATTAGAAGTGCCTAATTATTTCGCCAACATTCGCACCGATAACAATGCCGTATTGGGCGTAGTCGGTAAGGATTACCACATCGTACAAAACCGTGAAGCCTTTAATTTCTTTGATGCTATTGTAGGCGGTGGCGAGGGCATTCTGTATGAAACCGCAGGAGCATTAGGCAACGGTGAACGCATTTTTATCACAGCCAAACTGCCTGACTATATTCGTGTGGGTAATGGCGATGATGTTACGGAAAAGTACATTTTCCTTACCACTTCGCACGATGGTAGCGGAAGTATCACAGCCGCATTCACGCCTATCAGAATTGTTTGTCAAAATACCTTAAACGCTTCATTACGCAGTATGACTAATGTTGTCCGTATCAAACACACTTCGGGAGCAAAAGGACGTATCGAGAACGCTCACAAGATTATGGGACTTGCCAACACATTGAGCAACCAATTAGAGGGCATTTTTAATGAATGGGCAAAAGTAAAGGTATCAGACCGTGAAGTTAAAAAGCTAATCCAATTGGCACTTTGCCCGAATAAGGAAACGCTTGACCTTATCAAAAAAGGTGCAGAAGATGAAATTTCCACCGTGTTCAAAAACACCGTTGAAGATGCTTTTGCATACGCAATGATAAGCGACACCCAACAAATGGATACGACAAAAGGAACATTGTTCGGAGCTTATAATGCGGTTACAGGTTACTATCAGAACGTAAGAAATTACAAGAATGATGAAGCCAAGTTGCAGAGCATTGTATTGGGTGGCACTGCTCAACTCAAATCACAGAAAGCATTTGAATTGTGTAATGGTTTTGCTTTAGATGGTGCAGAAATCCTAAACCTTAATTAAATAACAACAGGCTACCGCTTTAATCGGTGGTAGCCTACTAAAAACAAAAGTTATGGCAAATTGGTGCAGTAATACAGTTGTATTCGAGGGGAAACCCGTAACAATCACAGCAATACAGGAACTTTTTCAATCAATGAAGGAAAAGGAAGAAAAAACCGAAGAAGGGCAACTACCCGAATTTATTTCTAAAAATAATGGTGGTTATTTCTTCAATATCTATTGGAATGAAGGCGATGAAGGGCAATTTCAGTATGAAACAAAATGGTCGCCCAATATAGAAGTAATTCAAAAGATAGCGGAACATTACGAAGTGAACTTTACACAGGATTATGAAGAAATGGGCAATCTTATATATGGTAGGGCAACATTTTATGAAGCTACTCACAGATATTTATTTGGAAGACGAAGATTTTGAACAATACGGGTTTGATGAAGAAACGGACACCTACCATTTCGAAGGAGAAATTTACGAAAGTGATTACGAGATATTGGAAACCTTGTTGGAACGAAAAATCAAAAATCAGCAACCTTAAAATCTACCGCAATGGAAATAGTAACAATAATAGCCACAAAGTTTGTACGCCACGATGTACCCGAATTGGCAACCCTGCAAAATGCAAAGGTTTACTTATTAAGGGAAAAACTGAACAAAGGCGAAAAATTGAACCGAGCCGAAAAAAATTGGCTTGCAGAAGCAGTAAACCGAAACGCCTATTTCAAAAGAGCTGTACCGCTTATGGGTTATCGCTTTGGATTTGAGGATGTTTTAAAATCCTATATCGTAAAGCAGTACGGCAGTTGGGCAGAATACAACGCTCCCGACAAAAAAAGTCTTCGAAGTATCATCTATGGTAGGATTGACCAAATAGCGGAAATCAGTAAATAACACTTAAAGCCAAGTACGATGAAAATCATAGATAAAAAAGGGAATTGGATTGAAGTTACCGACCTCATAAAAGCTATTCAACAAACAGGTTGGTATAAAGAATATCTGCACGACCCACCAACAGAAACAGACAAGGAAAGACAGGAATATTGGGCAGATATGCACAAGAAACTTAAAAAAGAAAAAAGTAATAACAATTAAAATTTAAGAACGATGAATACAAATTTTTTCAATCAGATACAGCAGTTGGACTTTACAGGAGTATTGCAACTGAACATTTCAAAAGGAATAGAAAGCAACCTAATTGTAACGGTATTGCTCAACAACGAAGCGTGTGGAGATAGTGCAAAAAATCTAATTCCCCCATTGACATTTAACGCCACGCCCCAAGAGTTTGATGAGGGATTTTTTGAGCAGATAACCACACCTATACAAAAGGTATCGGGCTTAATGGTGGATATGGAGAAATTTCAAAAGCAACTTGATGAAGCCAAAGCACAATCGGCAATCGAGAAAGCAAAAACCGAAAAAGAGAAAAAAGAAAAAGAAGCCAAAGACAAGAAGTTTAAAGATGCAATGGCAAAGGCGGACGAGTTGGAAAAAGAGGGTAAGTTCCGTGAAGCGTGGATAAAAGTACCCGATTTAACGGAGTTTCCCGAAAAAGCAGACGAGATACGCAAACGCAAAACAGCATTATCCGACAAATTCGCAACACCGAGCCTTTTCGGAGCAATGGACGAAGCAAAACCCGAACCACCAATAGAACAAGAAATTACTGCCGATTATCCTATTGATGAAACAGACGAAGATGAAAAGAATAGTAATCATTAAAACAGAACATTATGTTATTAGCAACGCAATTAGAAAGAGTTTTTATACTCAAAGATAAAGGACAGGACATCAGACTGACCGACCCAGAACCACGTTGGAGCGTGGAAGCCGTGATGAATTTTTATGCCAATATGTACCCCATTCTGACAACTGCAAAAGCATCTGCACCGCAAATTAAAGATGATGCAGTCGAGTACAAATTTGAAAGCGTAATGGGTACGAAAGGTTAACCAAATATTAAAGCGATGAATTATGCAACGCAACATCATATCGGGAACTATCAGCATACCCGAACAAAAACGACAACGGCAATTGCGCCGACAGTTGGGCGAGTTCGCCAGTTGGATGCAAAGACCAAAGGACGCAAACCAAGTGCAGAAAGACAAGCAGAAATCCGTACCGATAGCAATGCTCCCAATGGTATTCTAAAGTGTACGTTTCTGCCCAAACTGAAAACAGCACAATCCGTAGAGGCTTGTCAGAAAACGGAGAGGGATTTTTACAAGTCCCTTTCCAAGCTTTCCAATCATTACAGCATTGAACCAATGCAAACCAAAGATTTTGAATTTCCCTACAAGATGGCATTGGCTATGTGGGATATGGAAACCAAAGTGAAGCGTACCAATATCAATTGGGATGGTTTCAAATTGATACAGGATAGCGGTAAAACCTATTTTTTGAGCGAGGAACGATACCGCACAGGAACAACTTTGTATTATATTCCTATTGCACCACTCTTTAAAATGCTCAAAGACCCGAAGCATAAAATGACTGCACAGCTTCTACTATCGGTGTATAGTTATCTGTACCACATTGCCCAAATTCCATATTACAGACAGGAAGAAAGCTATTTGTATTGGCTCTACGAAATGATGAACGATTGGGTGGAACAGGACGAGGAAACGGAAGAAACTGAAAGCTATAAAAGTGAATTGAGAAATGCCGAATACATTGGCGATAGAATAGAACAAAAGCTATTTAATCGAACTAATCTAAAGGTATTTGAACAGCGTTTGAACCGATTTAAAAGTGTTGATATGTTCGACAAGGAATGTTGGCAAATAGCTTGTAATGCGTTCGCCCTTTTTACGGAATATCCGAATGAAACCATTTTCAGAAATGCCTCCTTGCCCGAAAAGGACCCTTATAATGATGATGACGAAAATGAAGTAATCGGAATGGAAAAGTACATTTCATTTATTGCAGATACCAAAGGTTGGTTGTACGAAAGCCTTTCAGATACCATCAACAATGAATTTAACGAGTATGGAGCAATGGAAGAACCAACTATTTCCAAACGGTTTGATGGAAGCGATATACCAATATCCAACCTCGATTTTGAGAACCGTTTGTTTGATTTATTGAATGATTTGAGTGGATTATTATACGAATACAAAACAACAGAAAAATGAACACAACAACAGATATAACAGACCATTTTGGAACATTGTACTATCCGAAATCCGCTTTGGTTTTCTATGAAACCAAAGGAACTGAAACCGATATGTACGTGGAGCATTTCGATATGGACAGCAACGGAACGCCAATCAATGCCCACCCATTGACGGTAAAGGAAGCAAACGTATTGGTAAAGTCTTTACAGACTGATGAAGAAAAGAACACAGCCTTTTTAAAACCAAAGGGAATATTGCCTACAAATATTCTGCATATCAACCCAAGTGCTGAAAAAGGTACGGTACTTTGGTACACCAAAACACAACAACGGAAACTGTATTTTGTGGATAGTTTGGGCATACCCAACGGAATGTCACAAGTACCGCCAATGCTATGGTTAGCGAGCAAAAGCAGTCTTACCGTATTTGCTTTGGCATATGACAGAAGACCCACCGAGAAAACGCCATTGCATTATGCACCTTTCTTCAATATCTACGAAAAGGGCAATGTATGTATGGGTACGGTAAGCATAGACATTAAAAATTCGGCTTCGGTTGAGGAATTTATCCGAGCGTGGGAGCATTATTTTTTCAATTCCTATTTCAGCCATTCTTTATGCGAGAACTTGACGAAAACAAATATTGTAAATCTTTGGAAAGACCTTATTGGTACTGATAAACCCTTTCCGAAAGAAGTATTAAAAAAGAACAATAAAACCATTAAAAATCTATTGTGATGAATACAGAAAAAACCGCAGTTCATTTTACAGATAATTACCTGCTCAATCCTACCAATCCGATTTCGATAAACCTTATCGGAGCAGGTGGTACAGGCTCAAAAGTATTGACTGCTTTAATGGAAATAAACGAAAGTTTGATTGCGTTGGGACACGCAGGGTTACAAGTCCGCCTTTGGGACGATGATGTTATCACGAGTGCCAATTTGGGCAGACAACGATTTGCAGAAAGTGAAACAGGATTATATAAATCCGTTGCTTTAATCAATCGTTGCAACCGTTGGGCAGGTACGAATTGGAAAGCCGAAACGGTAAAATTTGAAAAGGACAATTTTGGCAGACCACCCGAAAAAGCAAGGGCAATCATTACCATTACTTGTATGGACAATGTACAGGCGAGGTTTGGCGTTGCTGAAATTCTTAAAGAAATAAGTTACCGCAGACACTACCAAGATGAGCCAAAATATTGGTTGGATTTTGGGAACAGCCAAGATACAGGACAAGTGATATTATCCACTATCGGAGAGATAAAGCAACCCAATTCAGAAAAATACCAAACGGTGGCAAGCCTGCCATTTGTTACCGATGAATTTGGCGAATTGCTGAAGCAATCCGAACAAGAGGACAGCACGCCAAGTTGCTCACTTGCCGAAGCATTGGAACACCAGGATTTGTTTATCAATTCCTCATTAACCCAAATGGGTTGTTCTTTGCTATGGAACTTGTTTCGCAGGGGAATGACTGAATACAAAGGATTTTTTCACAATCTGAAAGATTTCCGCACCCACCCGATAAAAGTTGCCTAAAAGCCGAAATCGGCGGGCAAAAATGCAATTCCTTCCTACGGTCGGAAACGCATTTTTGCGGTTTAAAGCGGATGCAATCACTTTGCAAAAATGCACCGGCCCACAATTCCCTTTCCTTACATTTTACCAAACAGGTTGCGAGTTTTTTGCGTGGGATATTCAGTATCCCATTTTTTGTATTTGGTAATGACTTCTTTTCTTTTCACACAGCGACCAAAGAAAAGAAGCAAAAGAACGTCGCCTGATTAATGATGGTTTATAATAGAATATTTGCCATAACCCTAGCATCTAATTCATTAAATTTGTCCTTAAAACAAATAGACTAATTCCTATACAAAATACCCAAATTTTCTAAATTATGGGGTTAGCGGTAAAGCTATAATACAGGTCATAAAAGATGAAATACTTAGTAAAGGACGAGGAACTCGAATTGAAATATGAAGCAGGTAAAGGTGCTTGGACATATCACATCCAAGTACCTAACACTAAACATATCGTAGGAAAATGGGGTTCATTGAAAGTATCTGGTACAATTGACAACTACACAATTGACAGTATTAATTTGTTTACGATTGGAGGACAAGACAAGCTAATTTCAATTAATGACAAAATCAGGAAAGCAATCAGCAAAAGTGGTGGCGACACTGTAACTGTGACACTTTACTTATTGACTTCAAAGGAGCCGATTACAGAAAAAGAAATATTAGATACTTTTAGAAATTCGGGTGTTTTAAAATCGTTCAATAAATTACCAAAAGAAGATAGGATCAAAATTATTGAAAAAATATCCTCTACAAAATCCGAGGACAAACAAGTAAATCTAATTTTGAAATATATTGACCAATTGGGTGACGACAATGATTAAGCAGTCTTCACTTGATTTCCTTTCTACTCTCAAGCACAATGGTTTGAACAAAAAAATGGCATTACTTTAAAACTGTCAGTAAAAATAAATTTCAAAATGATTGAAACTGAAATCTCAATAACCGTAAACAGAAAATCCGATATTACCTTATTAGAGCAAACAATCGTCGGGAACAAGTTCCAATTTCCGGTTTACATTCGGGAATATGAATTTAGCTATCAAATAAATTTTACAAGTGATTATGAGGAATGGGAATTAGACACGGCTATTCTCAATTCTTTTCCTGGATATGAATTTACCACCGACCTCGAAAAAGGACGGAAGGAAATACGGATACAAATATCCCGATACCAATCAGAATTATCGACTGATGGCTGGGGAAGACGGATTGAAAATCCTTTGGATGAAACGAAATATCTTGTAAAAGCATCGGTAAATAAGCCTGAAAAGTTCAACCCTAAAATCAAAGTTTTGTTCGAAGATAAAGAGCAGTACTACTTTGTAAATATTGCAGATGGTGTTAACAGTGCTACTGAAGAAAAAGGTTTTTTGCTTCTGGATCATTTTAAAACCAATAACCCTGATGAAGCAACATTTTTTGATAGATTATACAAATCTCCCTTAGAAGCTTTTCATTCAGGATACTACAAGTTGTCCAAAGTAGTGGATCAGGATTTTGGCACTTACCTTGAAAACAAAAAGAAAGAAATCAGAGAAATTCAAAAACAACCACGAAAAATCATCAGAGATTTTATAAACGCCTGTAACAGTTCCGATGAAAGTAGTATCCTGAAAAATCTTGACGAAAATATCATTTTTGAAGTTCGTAAAAACTGGAAAACATTATTTGAAATCGAAGGGCTTTCAAAATTCAAAGAGTATCTGAACTCATCCGATCAACAATTGTGTGGTAAGAATTTTAAAATCAGGTCATCTTGGAGTTTTAGTTTACCCAACGTGACTATTGGAATAAAATATTTTCCGCCAGCTACAGAACAGGATATGCACCCTATTCAAAAATATGAGCAGATAAGGTTTGTACTAAATGATAAAAAAATCGCTAGTATTTTGTATGAGAATTAGTGAATTTTATCCTAATTGATAACGGCTTCTATTACTTTTCTAAAATATTCCGCATCATTACCAATCAGCAAGTAACTTGAAAAACCAATATCTAAAAGATATTTACCCACTTTCGCATCATCAATATCACTATGTGCAATAAGTTTTATTGTTGGATATTTTGTTCTTAATTCTTGAAGTTCAACCAAAACATTCTTGTTGTAAAAATCAAGGTCGATAATACAAATTTTAGGGAGTTCATTTAATGAAGATAATTTTGATAGTCCATCTTCAATGCTTTCTGAACGAAATAAGACTTCAGTTCCTGAAGCAATGAGGTCTTTGCAAATTAAATCTAAAATTGGGCTTTTATCATTGATAAAGGCGAGTGTAATTTTTTGTTGGGATGTACCAGTTTTCATATCATCATACTTTTTTAAAGTTGATGTAGCCCTGCACAAAAAGAAAGCGCAGGCCACTACACTTACCGCACATTGAGGCACTGGTATACCCGACAACGAATAAGCGAGCGCCCACGCCTATGACATGAGCGTTCTTCCTTATCGTCCCGTTGTCTAAAAATTACCAGTTTTCAATGTGGGACTTAAAGCAAAAACACTTTAAGTATTTCTATATTTTACATAGCAAAGATACTAAACTCTTGCTATTAGATGTATTAATGCAATAAAAAAGCTTAGTCTGAATTAGTTTTGTGATTGATATAATTCTGCTCCAATATTGTCATCAAATCTGTTTCCTTATAAATAATTTTGCCACCAATCTGAATATACGGCAGGATATTATCATCACGATATTGCTGTAAAGTGCGTTTGCTAATGTGTAACAGTTTGCATACATCTTCGCCCGACAAATAAATTTCTCCATTCATTACGGGACGATAGTTTTTTAATATGCTTTCAATACGGTCTCTCAATATCAAAATCATTTCTTGATGGGAAATGATTTCTTCATTATCATTCGTCAGTAAATCCATTATCATTGGTATTGTACGGCTGTCCAGCTTCGAGCAAAGCCCGTACGTCCGAGAGTTTATAATAATTCTTGCGGTTCAGTTTGGAATAAGGCAATAGTCCTTTATCCTTGTAGGTCTGCAAAGTCCGTTTGGTAATGTTCATCATCAAACACACTTCCTGGTTATCGAGCCATTTTTCTTCTTTGAAAATTGAAGTGTATTTCATTGTGGCATTTTCGGTCAATTCCAAAAGTGCTTTCAGTTCATTTGTCATTCCATCCAATGCGGATTTTTGTATTGCGATAACTTCCATTATTTGCTCAATTTTGCTGTGGAAGTCGAATTTATCAAGGATTTGTAAAGGCTTGGAAAATGTGGTATTGATTGTCGTTGAAAGGCAGTATTTGTCGCCACGATATAAATTTCAAGATAGTTTATTTTGTAAATTTGAAGAATATAGGTTACTGATAAATTAATTTTAAATGGCAGTATTACAAAAAGGCAATTCAAATTATCCGTTTTGGGGAGCATCAATAAATCTAATCACTGGACTTGACCCGTTAGGCCTTCAAACAACCTCAGAAGCGACTTACGCCACTATGTTGCCTGGAATTTCCAATTTGACTAATCGTCTCCGTTATTATGGGTTTTATTGTTGGCTTTTAGACTTCTATTTCAAGACCGAGAAGAAAGGCAACTCAAAAGAACAATATCGTTTTATCCGCAGAGCTGAATTGATGATTGCCATAATTATGCAAAGCGAGCGTAAAGGAGTTCAACAGATAACAGGAAGTAACTTTGCTTCAAACCTAATAAATACAGCTGAGGAAACTTATTTTGACTTAGCCGAAGGAGCAGACAAGGACAATACCGATAAAAATGTTTATTGGAAATATCCATCCGGTGCATTCGGACAATATTATTACGGAGCAATGCAGGCACTTTCCTTAATTATTACAGCAATAAATGATGATGGAGATGTTATTTACAACATTAGTAAACCACACCCAAGACAAAAAGTTTCTGGGGAACAATTAGCCGAGGCTTTTGAAGGATCATTGTCACCACAAATAAAAGAGTTATTTTATATTAATATCAAAAAAGGAAAACTCTACCAAGATGATATTTCAGAACTGATAAAGTATTTTGCGATTGATACGATACAAACAGAAAATGCCGAATGGCAACTATATGTAGAAATGCTTTTGGACAAAGACGATCCAAGTCAAGAAATGGAAGAACGTTTTACTTTTCACAGAAGGGAAACAATTTTGTCGCTCTTAAATACAGCTGTTAAAAATGAAAATAATTACGACTGGTATAGATTTCTATTGGAAAGTTACCGAAAGAAATTGGGAACAAATGGTTATCCTGAAACGGAAACTAATATTGGTTGGTACTGCTATCAATTAAATGAGTATTGGCAGTACAGTTGCGGAACAATATTTTGGGCTGTATTACAACATCTTTACGATTTCCAACAAGACCAATATCTACCATTGTTTGTAAAGAAATTTTCAAGCAGTATTACAAATGAAATATGCAAAGAGCTAAAGCAAGCTACAGAGCCAACAAGTTCACTTGCAGAAATTTTGGAGTTAATCCCTGACACAGAAGATGAGGAAAACATCAAAAAGGAAATTGATGGAACAAACGACCCTGTTATAGTAGCAAAATATGGCTTTATTCTTTTGCTTCAAATATTCAAAAATAATAGAGAGCAACTTCATCCATTGAAAGAATTTATGAGCAGAAAAAAGATAGAAAGGGATGGGAATATGGTTGATGGTATCTTGACAGTTCACACAGCAGAAAACGATACACTTCAAGATTTTGTTGAACAATTTATTTTACGCAAAATTATTTACAGGCACTCAATGGTTGCACTCAGAAAAATGGGCAACGGCTCACAGGCTACTCACAAATTTTTTATTGAGGAACAATACATCCGTTTCATAGATACATTTCCTCCAAGAAACACATCGCCAAGAATGAACGCCTTGCAAAACATAATGTTTGATTTGCAGGTAATCAACGACCAAAGGATTTTATCGCAATTACATAAGAAACTTTTGGTTGACTGATGATACTAGAAAGAGAAAACATACTAACATTGATAGGAAGCAGAAGATATCATTCTGCAATTCTTACTACCTTCAGCTTTGACTTTTATTTTTTTGAAATGAAAGCAATGAAATGGTTGCGTTCTTGTGGCGTGAGAAACATCAACGTTTTTATTGATGGACATTATTATTCAGAGTTAATGCAACAAGTGACAGGAGAAGAAATGCAACTTTCTGCCGGTTATTCACTTTATCCTGTTTTTCAAAAGTCAGTATTCCATCCAAAAATTTGGATGTTGTTTGGTGAAAAAGAAGGATTGCTTATTGTTGGTTCTGGAAACCTTACAAAATCTGGAAATGGCAACAATGATGAGATTTGGGGAGCATTTCATTTTGATATTCGTTCAACCGAAAATTCATCAGTCTTTTCGTCAGCTTGGGATTATCTATCAACTCTTTCATCGTCAGTTAAAGGACAGATGAATGAAAAAACTACAAAATGGATACTTGAACATTCTAAATGGCTGAATGAATTGCCAAAGACAAAACCATTTCAATTTTTCGAAACGTCGCAAAAAGAGAAGGTTGCTTTCCTGTTTAATACTGAAACAACTTCTATTTGGAACGAACTTTTAAAACATCTTAGCAATGAGAAAGTAGTAGAAATAACTACCATTTCTCCATATTATGACAAAAATGGGAAAGTATTGCAAGAACTTAATTCTCTTTTTCCTTCAGCCATAGTAAAAGTCATATTGGATGAAAGTGGTTTAATCCCTTCTGCAATGCAAGTGAGCAAAGCGTTTACATTTTACGATTGGTGTGATGCAGGCGTAAGCAAAATCCAATATGCAAAATCTGGAAACTCAAAATCAAAACTTCACGGGAAGATTATTCATTTCAAGACAAAAAATGGAAAAGAGTTTTGCTTGTTCGGTAGTGCCAATATTACACCTGCAGGATTGGGATTATTGGGCAAAAATTCAAATGCAGAAGTTTCACTTCTTATTCAGTCAGAAAAAGGTGGACTGTTAAATCAATTAGGCATAAAACTGAAAACAAGCAATAGTAAAACCCTTGATGAATTTACAACGACTACAAGTAAATCAATTTATGAAACTATAATCGAGAATAATCAATTTAAACTACAACTGCTATCGGCAGAGTTGATTTATGATGAATTTATACTTCATTCCAATGGCACCTATACCGATGAATTTAAGGTTGTTTTCTTCGATAAACAAAACCGATTTTTGTATTCCAAAACATTCTCAAATTATGAGAAAGAACTAAAAACAAAACTCAATTTAGAATTAGGCACTTTCCAATATGTGCAATTGACAAATATTAGTGAAGAGATTATCTCTAATAAACTTTTGATTTCAGATTATTTCCTCTTGGCAAAAACGCATCCTAATCCAAAGACAGAGGAAATTGAAAAAATTTATAGCGAAATCCAAAATGGAGAGCTGAGCAAAGTTCTCGACTTGTTGCATTATGCAATCTTTGATGAAACAGAAAATGAAACAGGAGCCAGCTTTTTAGATAGTAGGAGAAGCACGTTTACAAAGCTGAATGATGACAAAGAACCTGAAAAACTTTACGATCTCTCTTCCTATAAAGCAATAGAAAATTCTGGATTTGAAAAAAACCTTCTACTCTCTTCTCTTTCCCTACGTGTTTTAGATGTTTTGAAGTTCATCAATTTAAATGGAATTTCAACAAATAAACAAGCTGATATAAGTATTGATGAGCAAGAAGACGATTTAGGCAACATAAATGGAAATGAGGAAGGAGAAGTGGCAACGGTTCGTAACCTCTCTTTTGTCATTCTTAAATCTGAAAAAAGAAAGTTGATGAACTACTTTGATAACCTTTACAATTACCAACAAGAAATTCTCTATGGGAATAGTCGACCAAAAACATATAGGCCTACACTTACAGATTTGACTAAATATTTAATCGCTCTTGAGTTGATAAGTGAATACGGAGGGAAATCTGCAAAGTATGACGAACAAGACTCGCACCATTTTTTCAGTTATTTACCATTTGTAGACGATTATGACAATAACAATGTAAAGGGTTGTTGTTTAAACTTAATTGGCGACTTTTTGATGCTGGCAAGAAGCGGATTTAAAGCGTATGAATTTGACTATACAAAAAAGAAAATCGAGGAACTAAAAAAAGAGGCACTCATAAATACAATTGTTTGCTTAATTAACAATCGATGGAAAGATGATGAATTACATTACTTTTTTACTATGGCTTTAAATGCACTTCATTATTTAGGTTGTAGGAATGTAGATGATTTCAATAGCAATTTTGTAGAATTAAAATCCAAAATTAATATTAGAATTTCCGAGCTGAAAAACAGAACAAAGGGATTTGAAAAAAACTTAGAGATATTTTACGAAAGACTATGTCCTTCGTTTATAAAAGTGATTGAACAGATTGAAGATAAGAACTTTGATGCATCAGCAGTTAACGGGCAAATTATTTACAAATCGCCTTGGGGTTATAGCTACGTTCAGTACGTAAATAAAACAAACGATTTTACTTTAATCAGACCTGGCTTTATGTGGGACTATGATAAAGAAGATTACATAAAACACAGTCCAGACGAAATTTATTTACCTCTAAAACTCTCATCTTTTATATGCACCGATTTGTAAGTTAAAAAATCGGATAACTTTTGGGTTATCCGATTTGCGCTATTTAAGTCCTGTTTTGTAAGTGTTATCAAGTTTGTTATGAATAATTGTAGCTACAACCAATACTTCAGTCATTTCTGAAAGTTGAGTGTCTTCTAATATTTTCGGGTTATGCGCTTTTGGATTTCGGTACATAGAAAAAAATCCTTTACAGAAGTTGCCGAAACCCTTATGCTCACTTTCTTCGCTTGGATTATTCAGCATATTAAAAGCAAGCATAGGTCTTTTGTCTTTTCCTAAAGCAAAACAATCATCAACCAGATCTGCTCCATCTGAAGTATAGCCACTTTTCTGCCTAAGTCTTTCCGCAACACTTTTTGTGATTTCTAGTATAGAGTGAAAATAATTTTCTTTCAGCCATTCGGCTTCGCAGTATGGTAAAATTTCTGAATGAACTCCGATACCGTGTACTTTTTCTTTGATTTTAAGTGACCTGCTTTTAGCTTCTGAAATGGTTTTAGCCTTTTCAACTAGTCGGGGTTGTCCGGTTTTATCAATTTCTATCCCTTCGTAAACTAATTTTTCATTGATAGTTGTTCTGTCTCTTTCTAATTCGTCTTCGGAATTATATCTTTTAGGATTTAATAACCTAACTACAAATGCCAATACATTATTTCCACAATTGTCTTGTATTTGCTTTTCTTTTAATGCATAAAAAAGTCTGTCGGTTTTGTTTGTACCAATTTGCGATTGAGAAATATTAGCACCAGCTAAATGTTCTGTGATTTTTGTATGCGTTAATAGATTTGATATAATGTCAGATATATTTCGCAAGGTTATGTCATCAAAGGATTTTGTCATTTAAAAATGATTAATTCTGTTTCTGGATTTCCATGTTTTGGATTTCCCTATCTTTTTTCTCACGAGAATAAACCCAAAGTGATAAAAGTCCAAATATAATCAATCCATAAGCTATCCATTTACCAACCTTTTCAATAAATTTAATGAAAACCGAACTTTCATAAGATGAAAAACCTTCGGCTCCCATCGGACCACGCCTGTAAAACTTTCGTCGGTTAAGCCAATAGCGAAGTCCTAAACCTGCAACCAAAAATATTATCCCTATAACCAATGATGCAACCATAACAATAAGCTATTATATTCTACTCTTTGAATTTATGAAAAATATTTGTCCCTCTATTCAATTTCAAACTCTTTTGGATATTGAACAATACCACTGATATTTAGTAAAGCATTTTCAGTTAGTTCAATTGCCATACAGTTGGCATCGGGAACATCAAATGGCAACTTAATTCCAAATTCTTTTGTCAGTTTATAACCGAACTTTGGATAATAATTTTCGTGTCCTAACAATACCACAGAACCAAATCCTAATTCTTTCGCTTTATGATGTGCGGCTTCAATCAGTTTTGCACCGATACCGTTGCCTTGAAATTCCGGTAACACAGCAACCGGAGCCATAGCAAGTGAGGTATTTATTTTCCTATCGGCATCTATGATATTGATTTTGGTAAGCAATATATAACCGACAATCTGATTGTTCACTTCTGCAATGAGCGACAATTCAGGAACGAACGCATCGGAACTTCTTAAACTTTCGACTAAATATTGCTCTTTGTGGTCGCTATATTCCTCTTTCTCAAAAGCATTTTTTATCACCTCAAAAACAGTTCCGAAATCTTCCTTTACTTCTTTTCTTATCTCCACTTTCATAAGCGTAAAGGTATAAAAAAAACCTGCCCGATTGGCAGGTTTTAACTCCTTAATCACTACTGTTAAACTGAAAACTTATCTTTCTTTCGTTGCCAAAGCTGTCGGAAATCCAAACCTCAAAAGATTGTGACACGGCAGATGTTGAAGTGTAGTATAAGCGAAACTGATCTGTCGGTAACGGGTACAAATCGTTTGGTAAATATGGTTGCTCATCGTAATACCGCAATGTGCCTTGTCCGTCAAATTGGAAATAGCGAAGAAAATACTGTGTGTTGCTATAATTGCCTGTTCGCTGTATGGCAATGCGTATTTCTACCGTCTGCCCATTGACTATATCTTTGGGAACAGGCATCACGTTTACCTCGAAAGGAAAATCGTTCTGTATTTCGAGTTCATCATCTTTGCTACAAGATACTAAAATTACCGAAGCTGTGAGGATTGCCAGCAATACATATATTGAGCTTAATCCTATTCTGAATTTATTGAATATTGCTATCATCGTTTTTACGTTTTAAAAATTAAACCTTAACCCCATACCTGCTGATGGTCGGAACTGTTCCAAATCTGTACCCCAAAAGACTTTTGTGCGTCCTTGTAGCACCAACACAAATCGGTCTGATAGGTACGTTTCCAAAGTTAGCCGTCCACCAGCTCCGTAAATGAAATTGTCTTCACTCAAAATCTTTGCTCCGTCATACAACATCGCTTCGCCACGATTGATACTTTCATAACCGACCACACCTGTTATCCCGAAGTTCAGCGTAATGTTTTTACGGGCATCGCCCAAGAGAAAGAAACTGTAACCACCTTCGGCTGTATAGGTTTCCTGCGGTATGCGGAGGTCTTTGTAGTCGTGGTATTGGTGCGTGTATTCCAACGCCCAAAGCTGGTAGTTACCATGTTTACCGTTCACGGTCATTCCAATATTGAGGTAATAATCATTACCAATTTTATCGTTGGATACTACACCTGTACTTACTTCCAGTCCTTTCTGTTTTGGGAGCATTCTTTGTGCCTGTGTAACCGTGATGGCCATCAAAATGAACATCACGGTATAGATATACTTTTTCATATTATTGCATTAAAATGTTATTAAAATTTTAGGTGCATATCGTTTATCAAACGAGCTTTGATTAAGTCTGAATTTTCGACCTGCAAAGTTTGATGTCTGCCACCGTTCTTCTCGAAAATCTCAATCAACAGTACCTTGTCATCGGCAATGGTAAATTGGTCTAGCAGGAATACGTTTTGTTCGGTTAGTTTTCCGCCAATCTCGTCCAAAGGTTTGTATGTTCTAAGTGGTATCATAGGGCGTTCTTGTACTACAGTACGTTTGGCTACCTTTTTATCTACTACTTTGAAATTGATAAAATCAATCTGGAAAGGCACATTGGTTTTATTTCTCAATTCCGTATGGAAATAGTATTTGCCGTTGTGGATATAAATGCCTTTGAGAATAAACTGTATGCCGAAGCTTTTTGCCCCAATGTGCTTTACAATACGCTTATCATTTTTGTAAATCGTTTCCAAAAGCAATCCTGCCAGTGAAGGCGAATTATTGCCCAATTCTTCAAAAAGCACATCGTTACCGTTAGCTTTGTCTACTGCCTTTTGCATTGTGAGCAGGTCATAACTCAATGCCTCGGGATAGGAACTGTAATATACATTGAAACTGTAAAAACGTCCGTCATTGGTAATGACCGAAAAATTGGTTTCAGGTTCGAAATCCCTTACAGATGCTTTTACACGCAAAACATTTTCCGCATCTTCTGCTTTTCCTGCAATTAGATATTCGCTTCCCAAATCCACATAACGGATAGCGGTCGGAAAAATCAAGTGCGAAGTTTTATCGTAGGTAACTTCCATTTTATACGGTTCTATCTTGCCTAATGCAAGCGGAGTTCTGATGCTGTCTTGTGCAAAAGATTGTACGGCAAAGCCGAGTATGAGGGCAATTGTCCAAAAGGTTTTTAAAATATTTTTCATTGTTTTATTTGTTTGAATTCAACATTATTGTTTAGATACAAGGAAGACCTGATGTCCTGCTTTCAGCGTAACTTTTGGGGTTCTTACCTTTTTAGCAAAATAGCCCGAAATTCCATGTACCACACCACGACTAAGGTCTGCGGCAACCTGCTGTCCAGCATTTTGCGTGAGCATTACGCTTGTTCCGCCTGTCTGGCTCATATTGCCTGCCATTTCGGTAAGGGCATTCATTTCGGGCGAATACGGAACGTACAAGCCTTGCTGTCCGTCCAAATCGTAAATGGTTATATCTACCGGGATGATATTGCCCTCCAGTTCTATCGAGGTAACTTTTAGTTGTAAACGCCCTCCCTGAAATTTCGCATTAGCCGTTAAAATCGTTCCTTTTGGAATGGTACGGCTCGGTGTTTTTGCAGGCTCTAATAATCGTAAACGCACACCTGTTTCGCCAACTACTGTTTGGGCATCGTGTACACAGGCTTTGATACTGTTTTTGGGTTGTGCCATTTGTTCCAAAGAACCAGCGGTATAAAACCCACGGTTCTTTGTTTCGCTCCAATCCGCTAAAAAAGCACTGTCCGATGGTTCACGGTAAAGGGCTGATACTGTATTTTTTCTTGCTGATGTGAACGATACAAAATGCTCTTTTTGGTTAGTAGCCATAGCACTAACAGCATCCGGAACAGCACCATTAGCAGGTGTTGAATTTTCGGTATTCGCATTTTTTGGCAGATACTTTGCTGCCATTTCATAGGATTTCTCCATTAGCTTCAATTGGTCATCAACTGTGGCCACAGGTGGCACATCCTTTTCTGATAATTTTTCTTTCAATTCGTCCACCTGCTTACGCAGTTCCATTGTTTCAGCGTTATCATCTTGATAAAAGGAACTCAATGCGCTTTGGCTATTTCGATAGCTGTTCAAAGCAGGGTTACTGCTTCTTGCCGAATTTCTCCCACTACCGCCAAAGCTGTTGTTTTCCTCTTCTTCATTAAACGGTTCGTCGGTTGGCTCTTCTTTGTCTTCTGTATTCCAGTAGTCTGAAAGTGTAGCCAATGCATTGCGTTTTTCCTGCTCTTTGCGTTCGAGCATTTCCTGTTCATACGCCTTGCCTTTGTCTGCAGGCATTCCAGTTCCAGTAGCCTCTGGTACCGCATCGTTCAGCCCTACATTTTCAATTGTCTTTTTGTCTTCGGATGGTTTAAATATGAGGTACATACAACCCACGAAAACAATCGCCATTAAGCCGAAAATTAAGGGCTTTTTGAGCTTCTCCTTATTATTCTGTGTGCCGTCTTGCAACACATCAGCAGTTGCTGTCGAGTTCCCCTCCGTTACCCGAACAACCGATTTTTTGTTCTCATTTTCTTTCATAAATTTGATTTTTTAAAATTGTTGATACACTATCCTGCAATCTTGCAGGACTTCCATTTTTTTTGAGGACAGGATTTTCGATATGCTCTATGATCATATCGTTTCCAGACTTTGAGGTATCGTACCAGACTTTGAAAATTACACCTGCGGTAAGCAGTAGATATCCCACAAAAAAGTACAGGGTATATTGGTGCTGCTTGCGCACTGGCAATGCCTGCCAACGTTCGTCGAGCTTATCAAAATACCTATCCATATTTGCTCTTAGTTTTTTCATACTCTTAATTTTTTATGATGATGTTAGAGCTTGAACCGCTTGGAGATTTTACCCACATTTTGCTTTTGTTCATCATTAACCAAAGCAATAACCTCAACTGCATTGGGTACGACTATTAAAGAGAGGTTTGTCAGTTCCGATTTTTTTAGCAATTGCCCAAATTGGTCTTTTCTTGCCACCTCCATTCTGTTGAGTGAGAATTTGCCGTTCAGATAATTTACCCATATACTGCATTCTACACTTGGCTTGTCTTCTCCCGACCATTGTAGGTAGCCTGTCAACAACAAGTCTTGTTTAGGCAAAGTATCTGCACCTTTTTGGCAGCTTTCAAGGTAATCGCTGATACTTTCTTTCAGCTTTCCGGCATACGCACCCTGCGTATGAAAATAGCCGTTATATCCTTTTTCTATAAGGATTTTTGCGAACGTGTTTAAATCTGATAATGTTTCCATAAGATTGTTTTTTAGCGTTCGATGACTTCTATATCCCTGTTTTCCACAACTGCAAATTTTTCGATATTGAAGCCTTGTGGGTTGTTGTCAGAGCGAACGGAGTTGACTAGGTAGCAGGAAGTAATTAAGTTACGTCTGGTTACATTGCTTGACCGAATGATGAATTGTTTTGCATAGGTTCGTACCGCATAAGGATGGGTATCGAAATTGCAGACCACACTATCTACTTCGATGCGTTGCTGTACGTTTCCTGATATAATACGACTGTAATAGCCTTTTTCTGACAAGTCTTTATAGTAGTCGAAGGCACTTTTGTCGGCAAGATTGAATGCCCTGCTCATATTGCTTTCTATAGCGTTTTTGTCGGGAGCAAGTGTAAAAAACAGCTCGTGAAAACGTCTGACGTGTTCCCTTGCTTCCACAGGTCGGTTGATACTTGCATCTTGCGATAAGGCAAGCATCAAAGATTTGCCGTTATCCAATACATAGATTTTTTGGCGTTGTTCTTCTGCAAAGCGGTAGGACTGCCATACGGCATATCCTACCACGCCAATACAGAGAACCGCAAACACAATGGCATATAGTCTTATCTGCCTAAAGCTGTTTTCGATATTTCTTAGCGTTTTAAATTCCATTTTTTTGAATGATTTATTGTTATTTATTAATCAGTTTACCGCCGATGTTTCCTACTGTAGATCCTGCACCAGCACCCGCAAGGTTTCCTGCCTTCATCGCTGTTTGATTTACATTACGAGTAAAGTTTCCTGCACCTCCGGCTTGGATTACCCAACCTGTTACTGTTGGAATTGTGAAGTAGCCAACGATACCGATAATCATAAAGATGATGTACACCGTATTGCTCGTATCGGGTATGTAGGTCGGGTCGGCAAGCATTGCTATATCCCTTTCCAGTATGAGGGATTGTATTCTTGCCAGCATCGAGCTGAACAAATCGGAAACAGGAAGCCAGAGATATACGCTGACATATCTCGTGATCCACTGTGTGAGCGTGGACTGAAATCCGTCCCAAACGGAAATAGCAAAAGCTATTGGCCCCAGTATCGAAAGGACTATCAGGAAAAATGTTCGTATGGTATCAATAACTAAAGCCGCCGCCTGAAAGAGTATTTCCAATAAATTGCGAAACCAATCCTTTATTGCTTTCTCTATCTTGTAGGCTTGCCTGTCCATATACATTCCTGCCATTGTACCAACGTCCGATGGCGACCAGCCCAATTCATCCAGCTTTTTATCAAACTCTTCGTCTGATGCCATATAGGCGGTTTCGGGATTTCGTACCATTGCTTCGTATTCCAATTGGTCTTTCTGTTGCTGGAGTTGGTTGAGGTCAAGCACCTGGTCTTCGAGTATGGCGTGAGTTCCTGTAACTACCGGGCTTAATACTGCATTAATGGTTCCCAACACGATGGTTGGAAAGAACATTATACAAAGACCCAGAGCGAATGGACGCAGTAACGGAAACACATCGATAGGCTCGGCTCGGCTTAAAGCCTGCCAAACCTTTAATGCTACATAGAACAACGCACCCAATCCCGCCAATCCTTTAGCCACAGCCGCCATATCACCTGCAAGCGGCATCATATCGTCGTAAAGTGAACGAAGGAGTTCGTGAAGATTATCCCATTCCATTTTTACCAGTATTTTTGGTTAGAAGTTCCGTAGAGTTCAAGAACTCTCTGTGCGTCGTTTTTCTTTTTCGCTCTTAGGTAGCTTACAGAAATGTTCTTATTAGTGTAGTAGCGTACAAGGCTGTGGTAATCCTTTACCTCTTTGTACACACGATCAATAATATCCATACGCTCTTTGTCGTTTAGCGAAAGGCTTGAAGAGGTTATAATTTGCTTCAATTCTTTCAGCAGTTCGGTACTTTCATTGAGCAGTGCCGAATAACCATTGCCGATTGCAACCAATTCCTGTGGTGTGAAATTGGGATCGTTCATCATTTTTCCAAAGTTCTGAACATATATTTCGGACACATCACCTACCAACAATACGGTTTGCTGTACTTTACGGGCATCTTTCACAAGGTTGTTGATAGCTTTTAGCTTGTCGTAATATTCCTTACCCTGATCGTACACTTTCTTTACTTCGTTGAAGTTCTTTACTACATTGCTCACGGTGGAAGAAGTCTGTATGATTTCGTTCGCACTGTTGATAATTCCTGATGCCAGATTTGCAGGGTCAGTTACTACAAATTGGGCTTTAGCTGACGGTGCTACGGCGAGCATTAGTGCCGTACACACCAGATACAATACTTTTTTCATTGTTTCTGAATTTTTAAATTGTTAATTGACTATTGATTTACTTTGTCCCGCCTTTGCATTGCGATATGCTTGATGGCGAGTTCTACATTGCCGTCCAGTTCAGCAGCAAGCTGCATCACTTCCATTTTTTCGGTTTCTTCGGTGGTGTAAGCAAGGTTTTCCTCCAAACTAACTTCGGTGGCATAGACTGCCGAGTGCGTACCACCTAAGCCTATCCAAACCTCTTTGTAAAGTCGGCTTGCATCGTTGTTCATATTGATAGAAAGTACCTGCCCTTTTTCCTTATCTGTAAGCCCCAACATCGCCTGTATATCATCAAACTTGTTCATATACTTTCGTTGGTCTAAAAGGATTTTACAGTCAGAGTTATTGATGATACTTTCTTTGACGATAGGCGATTGGATAATATCATCGACCTCTTGCGTTACGACAATCGCTTCTCCGAAGAATTTGCGGACGGTCTTAAAGAGATACTTGATGTATTCTGCCATTCCTTCTTTGGCAATCGCTTTCCAAGCCTCTTCAATTAAGATGAGTTTGCGAATACCTTTGAGCCTACGCATCTTGTTAATGAAGACTTCCATAATGATAATGGTAACTATGGGAAAGAGGATTTTATGGTCTTTTATCGCATCAATTTCAAAGACAATAAAGCGTTTGGAAAGCAGGTCTAACTGCTTATCGGAATTGAGCAAATAATCATACTCACCGCCCTTGTAGTAGGGTTCGAGTACGTTAAGGAAATTGGCAATGTCAAAGTCTTTTTCCCTTACCTGTTTTTCTTCGAGTACCTTGCGGTAATCGCCTTTTACATACTCATAGAAGCCATTGAATGATGGATAAATATCTTCCTGTTTGATGCGCTCGATATAGCCTGATACAGCATTCGATAATGCTACTTCTTCTGAACGGGTTGGTGGTTCATCATCACGTTTCCAGAGTGTCAGTATCAAAGTCTTGATACTTTCACGCTTCTCAATATCGAATACGCCATCATCGGTATAGAAAGGATTAAAGGCAATTGGGTTGTCTTCTGTATAAGTAAAGTAAACACCGTCTTCGCCTTTGGTTTTACCTTTAATGAGTTCGCACAAACCTTGATAAGAATTTCCGGTGTCCACAAGCAAAACGTGAGCGCCTTGCTCGTAATACTGCCTAACCATATGGTTTGTGAAGAACGATTTACCACTTCCCGATGGACCGAGTATAAACTTGTTCCGGTTTGTGATTATGCCACGCTTCATAGGCAAATCCGATATATCCAAATGGATAGGCTTTCCGGTCAGGCGGTCAGCCATTTTGATACCGAATGGCGAAGGCGAATTGTGGTAATTGGTTTCTTCCGTGAAGAAGCATAATGCAGGTTCGATAAAGGTGTAAAAACTTTCCTCTGCGGGAAAATCACCTGCATTACCCGGTATTCCTGCCCAGTACAATGTTGCTACATCGGTAGTGTTGTGTCTGGGTTTACATTCCATCAATGCTAAAGCACTACCACAATCATTTTTTAGCTGTTTCAGTTCTGCCGGATCATCCGACCACGCCATAATGTTGAAGTGAGCACGAACAGAAGATAGCCCAAAACTGTGGGCTTCGTTTAGGTACTTTTCTATCCACTCTTTGTTGATTTGGTTGGCACGACTGTAACGAGCCAGTGAGTGCATATTCCTTGCGGACTTCTCAAACTTTTGTAGATTGGCTTCGCTGTTATCCAAAAACAAATATTGGTTGTAAATGTGGTTGCAGTTTAACAACAAGCCCACAGGTGCGGCGAATGACAAACGGCAATCACTTCGGTCGGTAGATAGCTTTTCAAAACGGGTATCAGCCGATACCGTTCCGGGTAAATCGTCAGTATCGGACAAGGTGTGCAGGCTCAACCTTTTGTTCCCGATACGGACTTCTTCCGTTCCGAGAGCGATGTCCTGCATCGGTGTTCCAGCTTCCCTTGATAGCGTAAGGTACTGTTCCAATAATCCCTGTTTTTCGTCCGTTCCGATAATGTCATCTTCGGTAAGACGTTGCAGGGTTATAAAACCGCTATCGTTTACGATACGTTCAAATTGTGCCACTGCTTCCATAAAGCGGTGTATCGTTTCCTTGTTCCTGATTTCCTTTGGTATCAGCGAACCTTTGCAAAGCGATGAAAAATTACTTTGCATACGCATACGCTCTTTAGTTGTCTTGGTTAAAAAGAGGTAGCAGTAATGGTTTAGGAACGATCGCTCATTAAAATGACGTTGGTAAGACTTCGATAAAAAGCTCTGGTCTTCGATTGCCAAATTGGGCGTATAGCTTTCCTTAATATACCAATCCTGTTTGTGAATAACTGTAAAATCAGGCAAGGTCTTGATAGCCTTATGCCAGGCGGAATGAATGGCTTCATATTCCGCAGAAGCTACAGTAAACAGTTCCGGCAAACGAACCTCAAAGCAGGCGGTAATATCTGCATCTTTGGAAAGAATGCAGTTGTTTTCTACCGCCAATAAAGGAAATTTATTTTCCAGCGTTGTTGTTTTAGATACATTTCTCATACTGCATTCTGTTTAGATGTGAATTTTAAATAGAGGTGTACAGGCTTGCGACAGATGATGTATCGAGGATGCCTTTTATTAGCGGCTATCTTCATTAATCCGTGTTCGCCGTATTTCCTGTTCAGTGAAAAGGTCTGCCACACAATCAGCGAAGCACCGCCTGCTCCGAGAAAAAGGCAGATGTAAGAGTTTACGCCAGTCATATATAGTATCATCACGAAGATGAGTGTACCGAGTAGTCCGCCAGCGAAAATGAACAGGTATTGCGCTTTCAGACCCTTAAATTCCACCGTCCTTCCAATGCCTTTGTTTATGTTGTAACTGTTCATAAAGCAAAGGATTAAAGGAAGAATGAACGCAGGATGGTAGCCGCTACGATTAAGAAGATACACGCACCGAACCAGCTTGCCGCAGTCTTCGATGTGTCGGGGTCGCCTGAGCTGAATTTATTGTACACCTTAACACCTCCGATTAACCCGACGACCGCACCGATGGCGTAAATTAATTGGGTTGCTGGGTCGAAATAAGAGGTTACCATTTGGGTAGCCTCGTTGATACCTGCTGTACCGTTTCCCTGTGCGAAAGCACCAATTCCTGACAGCATAGCCACGGCTGCCAGCAAAACTTTTTTTCTCTGTTTTTCCATAATTGAAACACATTAATTTGTTATTGTTATCCCGCACCTTGCGGACTTTCGGGACAAAGGTGTTTCAGAAATTAGAGCGTTGTAAGAAAGTGGCAGTCAGTGGAATTGTTTGGCGGTGAGTGGCGTTATAGAGATGAAAAAAAGAGGATATATATTTATTGGACAATGTTTATTTACTATCTTCGCAAAATGAAATTTATATCTTTAATATTAGCCGTTTATGTATTGCTGTTATCAGCAGTACCGACTTTTATTGAGGATAAATGTATGCAGGAGCATACAACCGAGCAAGGACAAAACGGACAGGAAGACCAAGATTGCAATAAGGGTTGTTGTTCGCCATTTTTTAGCTGTAATACCTGTACGGGATTTGTTTTAATTACTTTTCATTTTTCGGTTACACATTCAGTAAAAGAACCGCAAAGAAAATTAGGAACAATGCCAACACCGCCTGTTTCTGATTTTCCCTTTTCCGTTTGGCATCCCCCACAGCTTGTTTAATATCTAGTGCTTTCAGCACAGTTTATTTCCTGCGGTGCTTAGCACCGCTATAATCCATTTATTCATATTAAGCATCATTTTTACAATGAAAAAAATACTTATTGTGTCATTTTTTATGGCACTAAACCTTTGTGTATATGCACAAAATACGTTCAAAGCTGTAATTAAAGACAGTGAAAAAAAAGAGCTTTTAATGGGCGTAACCGCACAGGTTACGGGAACTACAATCGCAACAACTTCAGATGAAAACGGACAAATCATATTAACAGGTATTCCAAACGGTTTGCAGGAAATTCAATTTAGTTATGTTGGTTTTGCCCAACGTACCGACAGCTTTAATTTTCCGTTAAAAGATACAACCCCGATTGAAATCCTACTTTCTGAACAATCGGAAGATTTGGAAGAAATCGTTATTTCATCAACAAGAAGTACAAGAACTATCCAAAATATCCCTACAAGAATTGAATTTATCGGAGGTGAAGAATTGGACGAAAAAGGCAATATGAAAGCAGGGGATATTCGTATGCTTTTGAGTGAGAGTACAGGTATTCATGTACAAACCACATCGCCCACAAGTGCCAACGCAAGTATTCGTATTCAAGGGCTTGACGGACGATATACGCAAATCTTAAAAGACGGTTTCCCGATTTATTCGGGTGCTTCAAGTGGGTTAGGTTTGTTGCAAATCCCACCCCTTGACTTAAAGCAGGTGGAAGTTATCAAAGGTTCAACTTCCACGCTGTATGGTGGTGGAGCAATAGCAGGTCTGGTCAATCTGATTTCCAAAACACCAACGGAAGAAAGGGATTTACGCTTTCATTTAAACGGAACATCGGGCAGAGGTTTAGACATCAACGGTTTTTACGGACAGAAGTTTAAGAAAATCGGAACGACAATATTTGCTTCGCACAATCGCAACGGAGCTTACGACCCTGCACAAATCGGGCTTTCTGCCATTCCCCAATTTGAAAGGTATGTACTGAACCCTAAATTATTTGTTTACTTCAATGATAAAACAAAAATGAACTTTGGTATCAATACCACCATTGAAAACCGTTTGGGTGGCGATATGCTCTACATCAAAGGCAAAGGAGATAACACCCATCAATATTTTGAAGAAAACAAAACACAGCGTTATTCCACTCAATTTGTTTTTGACCATACTGTAAACGAAAACAGTTTTGTACAATTCAAAAACAGCGTAAGTTATTTTAACCGCAATACGGCTATTCCGAATTACGAATTTGAGGGAACGCAGACCGCTACTTTTACGGAAGCAAGCTATACGCACAGCAAAGAAAAATCGGAATGGGTAACAGGCGTTAATATTTGGACTGATAATTTTAAAGAAAAACAGATTACTGCATTTCCGTTGAGGGATTATACTCATACCACATTCGGGGCTTTCGTTCAAAATTCTTTTAAGGCTACCGATTGGCTTCAATTGGAAGCAGGTTTAAGGACGGATTATGTGATTGATTATGGAGCTGTTTTTTTGCCAAGAGTATCGGCATTGTTTAAGATTGCAAATGGATTGACTTCACGTGTCGGGGGCGGATTTGGCTACAAAACACCAACCATTTTTACCGAAGAAAGCGAACGCATACAATATCAAAACGTAATGCCTATTAACGATAAAACCAATAAATTAGAAAGGAGCTACGGAGCAAATGCAGACATCAACTACCGTACTAATATAGGCGATGATTGGACATTCAGCATAAACCAATTGTTTTTTTATACTTATCTGGATAATCCTTTGTTGCTTCAAAATCCATCTGCTAATCTTTATCAGTTCATCAATTCATCGGGCTACATACATACTAAAGGAACAGAAACCAACGTAAAAATAGGATATGATGATTTGAAACTGTTTCTGGGCTACACCTTTACCGATACCCGATTGATTGAAAACGGAACAACTACCGAAAATCCATTAACCCCAAAACACCGTATTAACTCTGTACTGATGTATGAAATTGAGGATAAATGGAAGATTGGTTTAGAAGCCTATTATTTCAGTCCGCAAAAGCTCAATGACGGAACAATAGGAAACGATTATTGGACATGTGGCTTTATGGCTGAAAAGATTTGGGAAAGATTTTCTTTATATATCAACTTTGAAAACTTCCTTGATACAAGACAGACACGTTTTGATAACATTTATACAGGTACTATAACCAACCCTGTTTTTAAAGATATTTATGCACCATTGGACGGATTTGTAATTAACGGAGGAATAAAATTTAAACTTTAAAAGATGAACAAAACAATATTCAATATTACAAAAATGGATTGCCCAAGTGAGGAGCAGTTAATCCGTATGAAACTGCAAAACTTTGATACGGTAAAATCATTAGAGTTTGATATTCCAAACAGAAAGCTGAACGTTTATCACAATGGAAATCCCGACCCGATTTTAACGGCTTTGGGAACACTAAACCTGAATACTACATTGATTTCAACTGAAGAAAGCAATGCAATTTTTGAAACAGATACAAATAATAACCAACGGAAACTACTTTGGACTGTACTGATTATTAATTTCGTTTTCTTTGGATTGGAAATGGTGTTTGGCATTTTTTCCAATTCAATGGGTTTGGTAGCTGATAGTTTGGATATGCTTGCGGACAGTATCGTTTATGCTTTGGCTTTATTCGCTGTGGGTGGAACAATAGCAAGGAAAAACAACATCGCCAAATTTGCAGGGTACTTTCAAATCCTATTGGCTGTTATTGGTTTTGTTGAAGTTATCAGGCGTTTTTTAGGCTTTGAAAAAATGCCCGATTTTCAAACTATGATTATCGTTTCTGTTTTGGCACTAATGGCAAATATATTTTGTCTTTACCTGTTGCAAAAGAACAAAAGCAAAGAAGCCCACATACAGGCAACTATGATTTTTACATCAAACGATGTTATTATCAATTCGGGTGTTATCGTTGCAGGGCTTTTGGTTCATTGGCTCAATTCAAGCTATCCCGATTTGATTATCGGAGCTATTGTATTCTTAGTTGTGGCAAGGGGGGCATACAGAATATTGAAGTTGGCGAAATGAGTGAGAAAAAATTGAGCCTGAAAAACTAAATTTCAGGCTCATTTAAAATCTTCTATTTTTTTACACAAACTCCCCAATGTCAAAATCACTCAAATCACTTTTCCGCAAATTGGAAGAACCGGCTTCCGTTTCAGATGAAAGGGTGCTATCCAAAAGCTCGGCTATTTTTCGGGAAGCATCTTCCATGGAATTTTCCAATAGGTTGAATAACTCAGTTCCCTGTATTTTTTGAACTATCGCTATCGCTGTTTCCTTTTGGGCTGGTTCCAATTCTTCTTTTTGGAGCAACACCCCCACGGAGCTTAGTTCTTCAAAGGTAACCCCTTGGGCAAAACCGTTATCACCACCGGATATTCCGTACCTGTTCCATTCTTCTTCCTCTTCATCCAAATCAGGCATATTTCTGAAAACTTCGTCCAGCTCTTCCTGCGGAATTTGAACACTTACGTTTTCATTTTCGTCGTATTCAATGTCTAAATTAGCAGGGTTTATTTCGTTTTCCTGAATTTGGCGTTCAGAGGCAGTGTTTGGCACTGAAAGGCGTTCTATAGGTTTGGGCTGTCCCATAATATCGGGTAAGTTCGGGTTGACTTTTTTATGCGGAGGGTCTTGTTTCGACCTTTTATGAATTACAATTTTATCCTGCAATAGCAGGACAATGACTATGAGTAGGCATATCACAATTACTATTTCCATAGCTTATAGAATAGGTTTAAAATGTTCGTTGAAATAATCGGTAATATCTTCACCGTACTCCCTGAAATGATGTTCGAGAATGTTGTCAATGTAAGAGTAGAGCGTTGTTCTTTCTTCCCTTGTCAGTTGAACGATGCGGAGCAATCTTTCGTGGTATTCAGGGCGTATGTAAACGACCTTGCCGTTACGCCCCGATGGAAACCGATTGACCAAAAACGTTTCCTCATAGTCCACTTTTTTTGATGAACTGTTACGGGCTTTTTCCCTTGGCTTGGTTTCCTTTGGTACATCCTGCTTTTTGTTATTGCTCGGTGGCGCTACAAGCTCATCGCCGCTTATGATGTTCATAAGGTATTCCTCATCAACATTGGGCTTTTCAAAATCGTTGTTTTTGTTATTTGAAGCCATACTTACTGTTTTTATAGATGAGTGATTTTTAAAAATTCCTCGACAAACAAATCCATTTTAGTTGCTTTCATTAACTGTGGTTCGGCAGGCAGCAAACTTGACCTGAATACATAACTGCCTGTGTCGTCTGTTTCCTTTCGGAAACGCTTGCTGTCCATTATCCTTGTTTCCATTATGGGCAGGTTGAGTTCTTTGATGACAATTTGATAAGCATCATACAATCCTGTTCTTTCCCTCCCGTCCACTTGGTTCCAAAATAGCCACATCTCTTGTTCGGGATTTCCCTCGTCCGTTTGGGGAAGTCCGAGAAAGGCTTTGGTAAAGCCCAATGTACTTTCCACTACCAAACGATCGGCAGTAATGGGCGAAAAGATAAAGTCCATTTTTTTCAAGGTAGTCAGTACGCCTTTGGTATTGGCTGTTCCGGGCAGGTCGAAGAAAATAACATCCGGTACAACAACCGACTGGCTTCTGTATTCCGATGCTTTCTCCAAAGCTGTTTCAGCTTTGCATTTAATAATCGGGTACGCTTTTTTGTTGATGGCTTGAAACTGCTTCATTGCCGCCTTTTTATGGTAGTCGTTCTGCATTATGGTTCTCTTATCCCGTTCACGCATATTGGTCAGGCTGTGTTGCGGAAAGTCGCAGTCCATCACCAGCACATTAAAACCTAAACGGTAGTGAAGCACACTTGCCAGCAAAGTGGTCATTGTAGATTTTCCCACACCGCCTTTTTGGGTGGAGAAGCTGATTTTTAAAGTTTTCTTTGTTGTTTCCATTATTTAAAAATTTATTGTTACACACTTTATTTGTTTTGCAGGATTGAATATTGGTTTATCTGATTATTACCTCATTCCTATATTCCTGCATTCCCTTTTGGGTACTTTCCTGCACAGGTATTTGCTTTCATTTTTGCCTTGTCAGGTACATTCTTTGGCAAGTGGCAAAACTTGCAACAGGTAAATTGCTTTACCGCTTTTATGCTTTTACACTTTTATTGTTTTATGCTTTTAAAACCTTATGCTTTTATTCCAAACTGCCTGTTTGCAAACCTGATTTTCTTCTTTGTTGAAATACTTTTTTTACTACCTGCACTAAAATTATACGGCAAATAAAGCGATTGATTTAACCGCTGATTGAGCTGTGGCAGTGTTTGGCGTTCAAAGGCAGTGTTTGTCCGGCTATCGCCTTGCAATACTCTTTCAAAGAGGTCTTTACTTTGTGTAATGAATTTTATTAACAGATTTATGCGAAACCGAATGGACAAAATGGAGGATAACAATGACGGCATCGAGCCGTTTTTCCCTGTTACATTTAATCCGTCACGAAGTGCGGATTTTTGTGTTCACCGGAACACGGCAAGTTGTGTTTTGAGGCACTCGAAACCGAGTTCGTGCCTCAAAACAACTTGCCCTGCCGGGAGCTTAAAAAACGCCTTCCGAAGTCAGCGTTTTGTGTGTATTTAAAAATGGATTAGTGATGAACGAGAACAATAACAGAAAGCAAAATAAAGGCGGACGGAAGGCAAAAACCGACCCAAGTATCCACCGCCACGTCTTTCGTCTTACTGATGAAGAAAATGCCAAACTTTTATCGCTTTTTGAAGCATCGGGAATGCCAAATAAAGCAAAGTTTATCATTTCTCTTCTGTTTAATAAGGAAATGAAATCGGTTAAAATTGATAAAGGAACGGTTGATTTTTATATGCGGCTGACTTCATTTCACAGTCAATTTCGCTCCGTAGGCGTAAACTATAATCAGATTGTAAAGCTGTTGTACAAGCATTTTTCTGAAAAAAAAGCTGCAGCTTTCCTGTATAAACTTGAAAAGCAGACGGCAGAAATGGCGATGCTATGCCAAAAAATCATTCAGATAACTGAAGAATTTGAAGCAAAAAATTTGAAAAAATAGCAGTAAAAATGATAGCAAAAATCGGAAGAAGCGGAAATTTATACGGAGCGTTGGCGTACAATCAGCTCAAAGTGGAGAATGAAAACGGACAGATTTTGTTTGCAAACAAGATGATTGAAACTGCCAACGGTCATTATTCCGTGACACAATTAGCACAATCTTTTGCTCCTTACCTCATTGCTAACCGCAATACCGAGAAACATACGTTGCATATTTCGCTCAATCCTGATCCGAATGACAAAGTAAGCGATGATAAGTTTAGGGAAATGGCAGAACTATATATGAAGGAAATGGGTTATGCCGAACAGCCTTTTGTAGTGTTCAAACATACCGATATTGACCGTAGCCATATTCATATTGTTTCGGTTTGCGTGGATGAGCAGGGTAAAAAGATTTCAGACAAATTCGAGAAAATGCGGTCTATGAATATATGCCGTGATCTAGAAAAAAAATACAGCTTGATACCCGCGACGGAAAAAAAGCGCAATCAGAATGATAAGGTTTTCCATCCACTAAATTACCAAGCTGGAGATGTAAAAAGTCAAATTGCTTCGGTTATTCGACACTTGCCAAACTACTACAAATATCAAACATTAGGCGAATACAATGCCTTGCTTTCCATGTTCAATATTACAACAGAAAAAATTGAGGGCGAATTGCAGGGAAAGATGCAGCAGGGCTTATTATATATTCCCTTAAATGAAAAAGGCGAAAGAGCTGGGCATCCATTCAAGGCTTCGCTGTTCGGAAAGAACGCAGGGCTTCCAGCTTTGGAATTGTATTTTGCAAAATGTAAAACCGCTTTGAAAGACAACCCAACAAAACAGACCCTAAAATCCGCCATTACTATTGCTTTGCAAACCACAAACGATGAACCGGCTTTTAAAAAGCAGTTAAGGGAACAGGGCATTAACGTAGTAGTACGCCGGAATGATACAGGACGTATTTATGGTATCACATTTATTGACCACAATTCCAAAGCAGTTTGGAACGGTTCACGTTTGGCAACAGAACTTTCTGCCAACACCTTTAATGATTATTGGAACAATAACATCAAACCGGATATTAAAGAACCTGCCGTTTTACAACCCAAACTATCCACATCAAATGATGCGGATCTTCCTGCGGAAGAACCACACCATTTGTTCGACTTCTTAACTACTGACAAGCACGAAGACGGTTTGATTGAAGCATTGGGCGGTTTATTACCCGAAGCCCAGGGCGAAGATTACGAGGAACAGGACTTTGCCAATAAGATGAAGAAGAAGCGCAAACGCCAAAGAGGGCAGAAATAATATTTAGCCAAACACTGCCACAGAACGCCACTGGCTGCCACATTTTTAGAGCCACTGCATAGAGCCTTTAAATTCACGCCCGAACATTAAAACTTAAAATAATGCAGGGAGAAGACGATTTAAGAGGACTTGCCAAGATAATGGCTTTTATGCGGGCAGTCAGTATTCTTTTGGTGCTGATGCACCTTTATTGGTTCTGCTACGGTTTCTTTTTAGAACGTGGCTGGACGTTGGAAGTAATCAACAAGATATTAGGCAATTTCGACCGGACAGCAGGTTTATTTTCACATACCCTTTATACCAAAGCATTTGCTTTGGTTTTACTTGCTTTGAGTTGCTTAGGCACAAAGGGCGTAAAGAATGAGAAGATAACCTGGTCTAAAATTTACGTGGCTTTGGGCGTTGGCTTTGTGCTGTTCTTCCTGAACACACCATTGCTGAAGCTATCTCCGGCAACAGGCACATTCCTGTATATCCTTACTATCTCTTTAGGCTATATCGCTTTGCTGATGGCGGGGGTATGGATGAGCCGATTACTCCGTACTACCCTGATGGACGATGTTTTCAACAATGAGAACGAGAGCTTTCAGCAGGAAACCAAGCTGATGGAAAACGAGTATTCCGTTAACCTGCCCACCAAATTTTACTACAAAGACAAATGGAACAACGGTTGGATAAACATTGTCAATCCTTTCAGGGCATCAATAGTTTTGGGTACTCCGGGTTCAGGCAAATCTTATGCTATCGTAAACAACTACATCAAGCAGCAGATTGAGAAAGGCTTTAGTATGTACATCTACGATTTCAAGTTCGACGACCTTTCCACCATTGCCTACAATCATTTGCTGAAGCACAGGGATAAGTACAAAGTTCAGCCGAAATTTTACGTGATAAATTTCGACGACCCACGCAAGAGCCACCGTTGCAACCCGCTCAATCCCGACTTTATGACGGATATTTCAGATGCCTACGAAGCCGCATATACCATAATGCTGAACCTTAACAGGTCGTGGATACAGAAGCAAGGGGATTTTTTCGTGGAAAGCCCAATTATCTTATTGGCTGCTATTATTTGGTATCTGAAAATCTATGAGGATGGCAAGTATTGTACATTCCCACACGCTATTGAATTACTGAATAAAAAGTATTCGGACGTATTCACGATTTTAACATCATACCCCGATTTGGAAAATTATTTGTCGCCCTTTATGGATGCGTGGCAAGGCGGAGCGCAAGACCAGTTGCAAGGACAAATAGCATCGGCAAAAATTCCGCTATCAAGAATGATCAGCCCGCAACTATACTGGGTAATGACAGGTGATGATTTTACGCTTGACATCAATAATCCGAAAGAACCGAAAATTTTGTGCGTAGGCAATAATCCCGACAGGCAGAATATTTATTCCGCAGCTTTGGGTTTGTACAATTCTAGGATTGTAAAATTGATAAATAAGAAAGGGCAATTAAAAAGTTCCGTTATTATAGATGAGTTACCTACAATCTATTTCAGAGGGCTGGATAACCTTATTGCAACTGCAAGAAGTAATAAAGTTGCAGTTTGTTTGGGTTTTCAGGATTTCTCTCAATTGATACGGGATTACGGTGACAAAGAAGCTAAAGTTATTCAGAATACCGTTGGTAATATTTTCAGTGGTCAGGTGGTTGGAGAAACAGCAAAAAGCCTTTCGGAACGTTTCGGGAAAGTATTGCAGAAACGTCAGAGCATATCTATCAACAGAAATGATACGTCAACTTCTGTTTCCACCCAATTAGATAGCCTTATTCCGGCTTCAAAGATTTCAACATTGACACAGGGTATGTTTGTAGGTTCTGTATCGGATAATTTTGAGGAACGTATCGAGCAAAAGATATTTCACGCTGAAATAGTAGTAGATAACGAAAAGGTAGCTGCCGAAACCAAGGCTTATCAAAAGATACCACAAATCTTATCTTTTGTAAATGAACACGGCGAGGATAGGATGAAGCAGGAAATTGAAAGTAATTACAAACAGATAAAATTAGACATCCTGAATATTGTTACAAGTGAACTGGAGCGTATCAAGAATGACCCGAACTTACAGCATTTGGTACAATAGTAATGCTACAACCGCCCAATATACATTTTCAATATAAAGGAAATATCATCGTTGCCGATCTTTAACGATTTTTATGGCTTTGTTGATTTACTATTAAATTTAAGTTAGCAAGTAAAAACCATCTTTAGCTTTGATCTTTGTTTTCAGATGATTTGCTACTTTTTCTTTTATTATAGCGTTTCATTTTGTCCGATGTTCCACAATATTTTGGGTTGCACCATTTGCGGCTTGCATTTCTCGTTTCATCCAAAAAGACCCACCCGCATGTTGGGCATTCCTTTATTCGCTTTAAGTTGTGATCGGTTAGCAGATGAACCAATGAATTTAAGACTTTCCAAACAGGAAACAAAAAGTCATTGGAAGTATCTATCTGATCCATAAAGAATTTATTTCCATCATACTGCAACCGCTGTCTCGATAATGCATCAACCACCAAAAGATTTGCTTCGGGCAAAAACAATAGTTTTTTATCATCATTTCTTTGGGCAACCGCAGAAATAAGTCCCTGTAAAATCCTACGTATTTCTCTAATACGGTTAAGCGCAGCCAAAGCCTCTTGGGGATGTACACTTTCCAATTCCCTTAATATCTGGAGACGTTGAGAATGAAAAATTCCTAATTTAAAACACCAATCAATAAAATCATTGTAATTGTTAAGATAGTCATAATTATACTCTGATTTCCAGGAGTTTACCGTATTTACAAAATTACAGCACAGGATATTGCTATCAATTACCAATGTTTCTATGCTACGAAATTTCCCCATATTGCAAAGTTATGCTATTTATTGTTTAACCGAAAGATACGGTCTCAATTCTTATGGTGTATTACCTCAGGAAGCAAAATTTAAATAATCGGAATAGATTTTTTTGCCAATACTATTGTCTGTATTATAAAAATACTTAAATTTACTATCTAAATTAAAGTAGATGGTAAATATTATTGGATTTTATGTAGCGTTTTTAATGTCGCACTCGTATTATCTAAAAATTTTAATTACTTAAAAACTTAAAAAATGAAAACAAATTTAATTTATGTAGCCTTCGCATTACTTTTTTGCTTTGCAATTACTTCATGTGAAAAATCCGACAGCGATCCGGAAACAGTTCTTGAAAGCAATCTACTTAGGAGCGCCGGAAAATATGCTGAATTGGTAGAAAAAAGAAGTGGTGGAAAAGACGATTTCAATATTGAGGACATTAAAAGAAACGGCAATATGCTTAACATTACAGTAAAAGGCGGTTGTAATCAAGATGATTTTCACACTGTTTGGGACGGTTCTATAATGTTTTCCAGTCCAGGGCAAATTAATCTTGTGCTCTATAACAAATCTCTAGAAGACTGTGGTTTAGAAAAACAATTCAATATTAACGTTAACCTTAGCAAGATTGTTGGAAAGTACGATCCCAAAGACTTTATTTTCAACGTAGCCAATGGTTCAAAAAAACAGGACAAATCTTTAAATCCTAATGGGTCTATTACAATCAAGTAACATTTAGTTCATTAGATCATATCCAATGTAATAATAGCATTCGTCAGTTCAATTCTGTAATATAAAATTGAACTGACGAATTTTAGGACTAATAAACATGGGTATCCCTAACAAACTTGATGCTTTAAACTTCATTGAAATATTTTATTAAATGGAAACACATCTAAACAATTTTCAACATACAATTGAGGAGTTAATTGAAATATTAGAAGCTTTTAATACTAAACAGCTAAATACAAATCCTTTTCCAAAGAGTTGGACAGCGGGTCAGGTAGGTGATCATCTTTTAAAGTCGTATGGCTCATGGAAAATTTTCAAAGGAGTAACGGTATTTGCTGATAGACCGTATGACGAGAATTGCAAAGCATTAAGTGAGCTTTTTTGGACTTTAATATAAAACTAATTGCAGAACCTTCGGACGTTTTCTATCCTTCGGATGGATATATTGAAAAGGAGGATTTAATTTTAAATATACGGACAATAAGTGACAGTATTATTAGCTTCTCAAGCCGATACGACCTTAAAGTGCTTTGTTTAGATTTTGAATTTCCAACATTAGGATATATGACACGGTTTGAATGGTTACACTTTTATGTTGTGCATACTCAAAGACATATTAAACAATTAGCAAAAATGTTAAGCATTTTAAATATCCATAATGGATAAGCCCCTATAATTAATAAAAATCAAAATGAAACTTTTCGGAACGCCTGTTATACTATTATTATTTATATCATGTAATGAAAAATACAGTGCAAACCTCTATTTCAATGCAGAACAGCCATCAAAAGGTAGAGCATCATTATTTGCAAATGGGATTATATCTACCCATTTAAACGAATATAACATAACTTTTTCACCAGGCGGAAATGTGGTGTTATTTACCATTGCAAATAACACTGCTGCAAATAGGTTCTACACAATTTTTATTACAAAAAAGGAAAAGGGCAAATGGACAAAGCCTCAAATCGCCCAATTCTCGGGACAATTTAGCGATGCCGATCCATTCTTTGATCCCCATAGTGATAAACTCTACTTTATATCAACAAGACCGGTAGTACCAGGAATGTTAAAATTGGACTTTGACATTTGGTGTGTAGAATATAAAGATGGGGATTTTAGCCTTCCAAAACATTTGGGCAGAGAAATCAATTCAGATAAAGACGAACTCTATCCTGCTATCTCAAAAAAGGGAAACTTATACTTTTCCACTGAACATGGAGAAAATGGTTACGATATAATGGTTTCTAAATATAACAATGGTAAGTTTCTCCAGCGAGTAGGTTTGGACGGCTTCCTTAATACCAAAAATATTGAATTTGATGCCTTTGTTGATCCTGATGAAAAATATATAATCTACACTGGGATGGGCTATAAAGATAGTTATGGAAGCGGAGACTTATATATCAGCTATAAAAAAGATGATTATTGGACACATGGAACAAATATGGGAAAGAAAATCAATTCGGTTCACATGGATCAATGTCCTATGGTTTCACCGGATGGTAATTATTTGTTTTTTACTTCATTTAGGGACAGTCAACCTTACGATGACAAAGAACCAATGACAACAAAAATATACCTCGATATATTAAACTCGCCTTTTAACGGGCTCGGTAATATTTTTTGGATTGATTTTCAAAAATTTTCCGACTGAAAAACTTAAAAGTAGAATGGAAATAGATACAGAAAGACTTGAGATAACACCCTTAGTGAAAAAAGATGCAGCTTTTATTGTTGAACTTTTAAATACCGAGGGATGGGTTAAAAATATTGGAGACCGTAACATCCGTTCAAAAAAGGATGCGAGGGAGTACATCCAAAAGGTGACAAACAATCCCCACATTACTTATTGGACAGTGAAGTTAAAACATGGACGCTTACCAATCGGTCTTGTGACCATGATAAAGCGGGATTACTTACCATTCAACGATGTAGGCTTTGCTTTCCTCCCCCAGTTTTTCAATAAGGGCTATGCGTTTGAAGCCACCAAATCTGTTCTGCTGGCCTTGATAAGCCACAATGCGTTTGAAAATATCTTGGCGATCAGTCTTAAGGAGAATATAGCATCAATTAAGCTGATCGAAAAACTCGGTCTGACATTTGAAAAAACAATTGAACATGAGAATAATATACTTGACGTCTATAAGGCATCTAAGGAAAAATTGATTTTAAGTTTGCCGAAAACGGAGCATGAAGTAAAAATTTCTTGCCATAAGATAACCTGACCAAAAGAAAAGTTGTGATAATTTTATAATATAAAATTTAACGGATGGAGAAATCGAAAACCAATAGTGATGCCCTAATACTTTCTGCCGGAGAAGGTAGAAAGTATAACTGCGGAATGATGACCGCAGTTATCAAAACTAATGAATTTGAAAAAGCAAGACACTTTATAAACCTATAAAAGCCAAATGGAACCAATAAAAATATTATTCGCTCATAGCGGTGGTGGACAGGGAAGTAAAGGACAAGGTAGTTTTGACTTAGTAGAGTACCTAAAGAATGAATTGGGAGACGAATTTGAAATTCTTTACCCAATTATTGATGACCCAGAAGCTCCAACCTATCAAATGTGGAAAAACCTTTTCACGAAAGAGTTTAAGAAGTCAGACCAACCAACTGTCCTAATTGGACATTCATTAGGAGGTTCAATGTTACTAAAATTTATTTCAGAAGAAAAGCCAAATCTTTTGATTTCATCACTGCATTTAGTTGCAACACCTCTTTGGGGAAAGAATGGCTGGGAAGTGGACGACTTTGAACTGAAGGAAAACTTTGAAGTGGAACTCAAACAAATAAAAAGGATATTTCTCTATCAATGTAAGGAAGATGCAATTGTCCCTTTCAACCATTTGAATTTCTATAAAAAAGCATTTCCTAATTCAACCGTAAGAGTTTTGAAAGGGACAGACCACGCATTTGTGAATGGTCTATATGAATTGGCTGACGACATTAAAACAAACATTCGTGTTTAAAAAATAAAAGAAGGAACAACGACCCACTAACAACAGCTAAGTGGTTATCGTAACTCACAACCTTAAAAAGGATAGAAATAACAACTAAATAAAATTGATATGCAAACAAATCATCAATCAAAGTATCAGACCATTATCAAAGCGCCAATTGATAAAGTATGGGATGCATTAACCAATCCCGAAATGGTAAAGCAATATTTCTTCGGTTCAAATCAGGAAACGGATTGGAATGTTGGCAGTAAAATCTCATGGACAGGGGAATATGAAGGAACACCTTACGTAGACAAAGGCGTGGTTTTGGAGTATTTGCCAAACGAGAAACTTTCGTATAGTTATTTAAGCAGTTGGATTGTATTGGAAGATAGGCCCGAAAATTATCTATTGGTGACTTATGAAGTAACCCAAACTGAAAATGGAACAGAGCTAACGATTACACAATCAAACTATGACGAGGAAAAAGCAAAACATTCTACCGAAAATTGGGGCGTTATCATAGACGGACTAAAAAAACTAATTGAATAAAAAATTACAAATGAAAATTTCACTGTTCTCCTTATTCGTAATCTTTTTTGCATCATTAACTTTTGGACAGAAGCCAATACCCGAACAAACAGGTGTTGTCAAACCCTTTATTCTCGGTGTGATTGATGAAATACAGTCAAAAGAACTGAATGAAAAAAGGATATTGAATATCTATCTGCCCGAAGGCTATAATCCTAAAGACACGATACGTTATCCGGTCATTTATTTACTTGATGGTTCAGCAGATGAGGATTTTATCCATATCGTAGGGCTTGTGCAGTTCAATAGTTTTGAATGGGTTAACCAGGTTCCAAAATCAATAGTAGTGGGTATCGCAACGGTGGACAGGAGAAGGGATTTCACATTCCCTACAAATGTAACTGAAGATAAAAGTGCAAATCCGACCTCAGGGCATTCCAACAGATTTATATCGTTCATTGAAAAAGAGCTGCAACCGTATATACAGGAAAAGTATATGACCAGTTCTTCAAAAACCATTATCGGGCAATCGTTAGGCGGGCTTTTGGCAACTGAAATCCTGTTTAAAAAACCGGAACTTTTTAACAAGTATATCATCGTCAGCCCCAGTTTGTGGTGGGATAATGGGTCGTTATTAAACCAACCTCTTGCTCGTTTTGAACACAAAGATATTTATATCGGAGTTGGAAAAGAAGGTTTGGCTCCCACTAAAATTCCCCGGGTAATGGAAGTAGATGCAAATGTTCTAGCTGATAAAATCAAAAACCTGAAAAACAGGAACGTGAACGTTTACTTTGATTATTTGCCACTGGAAAACCACGCAACAATAATGCATCAGGCGGTTTTCAATTCATTTAGACTTTTTTACCCATGATTTTAACTAAATAGGATTAAACCTAAATGGAAGCCTTTTTTTACTTAAACAACATGTTTATTCGGAAACTAAGGAATGTTAGTGATTATAAATAAGCCTACTGAATAATAACATAAAAAAACTTAAATTAAAATCAATGTATGCAATTCTAATTCAATTAACAATAAACCCTCAATTTGCTTCAGAAGCAGCAACCACTTTCACGAATAGTATATTACCCAAGGTTAAAAGTGCACCGGGTTTTATCGCGGGGTATTGGGTAGATCCGGTCAATGACGAAGGTTTTGGATTTATTCTATTTGAGAATGCGGATCAAGCTAAATCTGTTTTGCCTCCTACGATTGATTGGGCAGCCCCAGGAGTGATTATAAATAAATTTGACATGAGAAGGGTGGCAGTTTCAATTCCTTGATAATCGATTAAAAATGGGAGCCAAAAGACAAAAAAATCAATAAAATTGAAGACGGATTACCAAGTCTGATTAAAAGATATCAAAAAATGGATGAAAATATCACATTGATTTTTTTACCACAGGCAAAGCATGAAACATTAATTCACCAAGCTATTTCGAATTTCGCAACAAGAAGAATTGCGGTCTTATTTAGACAGGAGGTGGGTTAACAAAAATAGTATACTGTTAACAGCAATCTTAAAATTTAAAATAAAAATAGGATGAAGAGTAAATTATTAGAAATGAACAACGTTGGTATCGTTGTAGAAAATCTTGATAAAGCAATTGGTTTTTTTACAGAAATAGGGCTTACACTGGAAGGGCGTATGATAGTTGAAGATGAATGGGCTGGCCGTGTAACTGGGCTTGGAAATCAATCTGTGGAAATTGCGATGATGGTGACACCCGATGGCCACAGTCGCCTAGAACTTTCAAAATTTCTTACTCCTGCAACAATTTCAGACCACAGGACAGCACCAGTTAATTCACTTGGCTATCTCCGTATTATGTTCAGGGTCAACAATATTGATGAACTGTTATCCAGACTTTTGAAACTCGGTGCTGAACTCGTTGGAGAAGTGGTAAACTACCAGAACGTCTATCGGCTATGTTATATAAGAGGAACAGAAGGGCTTCTGATTGGATTAGCCCAGCAACTTGGTGAGCAAACAACGAAAGATATCTTAGAAAATTCTTGACATTTAATGAGAAAATTGCTGCGACCAACGATACCAAAAGTATGTGCTTAGCGACAGATGTAAAGATTATTTATCTAATTTTCAGTTGTTTATAATTAAATTTAAAAATAATTTCAAAAAACATTTGACCCTAACGTTACGTCATATCATACCTTTGTACAGTCGATAAATAATAAGAAAGAATGAAAACTCTTACAGTTAAAAAATTGGCGGAAATATCGGGTGTGAGCGTACGCACACTTCAATATTATGATCAAATCGGCTTGCTCCGTCCATCAGTAAGAACCGAGAAGAAGTACAGGCTTTATGGAAATGACGAGTTATTGCGCTTGCAGCAAATTCTGTTTTTCCGTGAACTGGACTTTCCACTCAAGGATATTCTAGAAATGATGGATGAGTCTGACTACGATCTGGTTAAAGCGCTGATGCAGCATAAGTCGGCACTGCTCAACCGTAAAAGAAGAATTTCTGACTTATTGAGAACGATCGACATCACTATTAATAATCTTAAAAAAGGAGAAATGATGAAAAATCCAGAAGAATTGTACAAAGGTTTTCCCAAAGAAGTTGGAACGACCTACAGAGAGGAAGCAATTAATAAGTACGGCGCGCAAACCGTCGAACAATCTGAAAAAGAGCTCATTAAGCTTGGTAAGTCAGGTGTGGAAGCTCTTCAAAAAGAAATGAAAAATGTTTTCAGCGACCTATTTGCACTGAGAAACGATAGTCCGGAATCGGACATCGTACAGCAACACATTGCAAGGCATTATGATATAATTAACAAATTTTGGGGTAATTCAGTTGTGCCAGATCAAAAAGCTTGTGCTTATGCGGGTCTTGGTGATCTTTTAGTAAATGACGAGCGCTATTTAGCTAATGTTACAGACGGAAATCCGCAACCTGAATTTGCGCTGTTCTTGCAGAAAGCAATGAAATATTTTGCTGAAAACAATTTGGAAAAATAATGTAAGCAAAAAACAGTTAGGGAAAGTCCTGATAACATCGGGCTTTCCCTTATCCTAATAAAAGATTGAAATATGAATGAAATAGATCTAATTAAGGAATTTCAACACATTGAAGACAACTTCAACCAGGCGGTAGTCACAAACGACATCGCAGAAATAAAAAAATGTATCACATCCGATTGGGTGTTGGTAGACAGTCAAGGTGGAATTATACAGCAAGAGCGGTTTTTTGAAGTACTGAAACAAGGGCTGCTATCCCATTCGGTGATGAGCAAAGAAGTGTTGCGGGTAAAAATGTACGGAGATATAGCATTGGTAACTGGCCGGGGGCAAAATACCGGAACCTGGCAAGGAGAACCAATGGAAGCTGATGAATGGATTACAGATGTGTACAAAAAAGACGGTGACGAATGGTTGTGTGTACTGACCCATTTGACCCCGGTAAAAAAATAATTAGTTATGGTAATAGTTGAAAAATTGCTGAAACTGGCACTTTCCTTTCCTGAAACCACGGAGGAACCACACTTTGAAAAGACTTCTTTCAGGGTGAGGAAAAAAATATTTGCAACGTATGATGATAAGCTAAAAAGAGTTACCGTAAAGTTATCAGAAATAGATCAGGATATTTTTTCTTCCGCAGATAAATCTGCCATTTATCCGGTTAAAAACAAGTGGGGCAAGCAGGGCTGGACTATAATAGAGCTCGAAATGGTAAGTTGGGAGCTTTTCGTTGAAGTTTTGACAACGGCGTTCTGCGAAGTCGCACCCGAAAAACTAGGCGCCTTAGTTAGATCAGATAAAAATGGACTAAATAACTAAATATACGCTTGCATGGCCATTGAATTTACTGATATAAGCAACCAAAAGCTACTATTAAAACGGCTAACTGAAAAAGATGCTATTGCATTTCACAGTTTGTATTTCCAAAAAGACGGGCAGGAAAGTGAAAAAGTCGAATCAAAGGAGAACAGCAGAGCAGCTTTCGAGTTTACTGAAAATATCATTTCACAATGCAATGATATTTTCACAATACGCACCACCGTAAACCCAGAAAAAATCATTGGAGATTGCGCATTGCACCATTGGGACAAACTGAGGAACGAAATTGAAATCGGCGGCTCCCTGCTTCCCGACTATTGGGGAAAAGGTTTGATGGCAACAGCCTTTCTCTTATTGATCCCCTATGCACAGCGGGAATATGCAATAAACAAAGTCGTAGCGAATACAACCGCTGAAAATATAAACGCATTAAATTTCGCCGAAAAACTAGGTTTCAGAATAGTAGGAACGATGGAAAACAATGTACTGTTAGAAAAAGATTTATGAGGTTTTCTGGCAAATTAATTTAAGACCGAACAATGACAAAACGTGAAGAAATTATAAAAAATTATGTTGACGGCTATAATGCATTCGACATTGACAAGATGGTCCGGGATTTTAACGAAGCTATCATTTTTAAAAACATCAATAATGATGAGGTTACGATGGTGTTAAACGGGATTGAAGCGTTTAGAAAACAAGCTGACCAGGCAAAATCCTATTTTGAAAGCCGGCTGCAAACCATAAAATCTTTCAAGCATAAGGGCGATACCACCGAAATTGAAATAGATTACATTGCAACTTTAGCTTCTGATCTTCCCAACGGATTAAAAAAAGGCGAGCAAATTGATTTAAGCGGAAGATCCATATTCAAATTTTCTGAGGATCAAATTGTTGAGTTAATCGATATAGCTTAGTAAGTGGTACAGATACGAACCATTTAAAAAATTGATCTGACAATGACAATTGAAACACACCATACCAACAGTTTAAAAATAGCTGAAATTATTTCTGACGACATCATCTTAAGATCTGTCAAAGACGGATTGGATCTATTGGGCGATCTTTACTATCAGGGATTTGATAAGATTCTTATTCATGAAAAAAACATTACGCTCGATTTTTTTGATTTAAAAACTAAACTTGCAGGTGAGATACTCCAAAAATTTGCTCAGTACCGAATGCCTTTAATCATTATAGGTGATTTTTCAAAATGTGAAACCCAAAGTTTAACGGACTTCATTTATGAAAGCAACAAAGGCCGACAGATCAATTTCGTTGGCTCTCTGTCGGAAGCAATAAAACGATAACTCATCGGTACTTTGGGATTTGCCATTTTAAGAAAAGAAATCTGATTTCGAAAGTGAAACACAGCAAAATAAATGAAAAACATGTAAATAAAATACGATGAGAAAAGTAATTGCAACAATCAATACGACACTAGACGGTGTTTGCGACCATACTGCAGGAATTCCTGATGATGAAATACATCAACATTACACAGATTTACTGCGCCATGCGGATGCTATTCTGTTTGGGAGGGTAACGTATCAGCTTATGGAATTTTGGCGGACTTTAGTTGAAAAACCCTCCGGCGAAAAATCAATGGACGACTTTGCCGCGGTTATAGATAATATCCCAAAAATTGTTTTTTCCAGAACCCTCGAAAGCGTAGACTGGAAAAGTGCAAGGTTGGCGGATCAAAATATAGAAAAAGAGATATTAAAGCTTAAACAGTAAACGGGGAAAGACATCCTTATTGGTAGCCGAAGCCTGATATTACAACTGATGAAACTTGATTTGATTGACCAGTACCAGCTCTGTATACACCCTATGGTGGCAGGAGGCGGTTTGCCGTTGTTTGAAGACATAGACAGAACTGTTTTTAAACTCAATAAAACAAAAATATTCGGCAATGGAGCCGTAATGCTTTACTATGAACCGACAACGAAAAGCGCTACAAAAGGCCAATGACATCCATCATGTTAACCATCTTATAACAAAGAGAAATGTCAGAGAAGTTACAATCAGTGCTCAAAATGTTTTCCGACTTTGACGAAAACCAGCTGGTTAGAATATTAAGTTGTTTTAAGCGAAAATGCGTCAGCAAAAATGATGTTTTATTACATGAGGGAAGCATTTGCAAAGAATTTTACTTTGTGAAAACCGGTTGTGTCCGTATATTTTTTGTAGATAAAAACGGGCATGAAAAGACAAGATACATTATGCTCGATAATCATATTGGAACAGCTTTAACAAGTTTCATTTCTCAAAAGCCCTCCATAGAAATGATAGAAGCGCTTGAAGATACCGAGCTTTTAGCAATCAGTCATGCGGATTTTTATCGTCTGAATAGCCAAATGGATAATTGGAGAAATTTTTATCAGCGGATTTTGGAAATGGCTTATTCGTTTCAAAACAGGAAAATTGAGCAAAGGGTAACCCTAACAGCGAAGCAACGATATGAAATTATTTTGAATGAAAATCCTGCCTTAGTTCAACAGGTATCCAACAAGATATTGGCGTCTTATCTGGATATCCGGGAAGAAACTTTAAGTAGGCTTAAATAAAAATAGAACGATTTTGACCTATGTCAATAGCAATATGTGTGAAACAAAGCATTTTTGCATTTACAAAACGCAATGCAATGGAAAAACTCACACAACACAATTATTGGACAATAATCGCAACGGGACTGATAGCATTTGTTCTCAGTGGAATTTGGTACAGCCCGATGGTTTTCGGCGAAATATGGGAGACATACCGAAACCCACCAAACCCCGAAATACCCAGATGGACGATGGTGTTTGCTCCCTTAAGAGAATTGATTGTTGTCTATGTGCTGGCGAAATTAATTCTCATATTAAATCTGGTACAATGGAAACACACATTAAAACTGGTTCTTCTTCTGTGGATATCATTTCATGCGGTCGGGATGATTGGAGCAATTCTCTGGGATAACATGCAATGGCAGTTGGGTGCTGTCCATGCTGGCGACTGGTTAATGAAAATGATATTTATGGGAATTGTGCTAACCAAATGGCTTAAAAGAACACCAGTATCTCTAAAGAATTAATAATTAAAATTTAATAACATGAAAGAATTTGTATTAATGTTCCGAATGGACATTACCAATGAGAAAGTACAACCAACTAAAGAGCAAATGAAAATTTACATGCAGCAATGGACGGTATGGATAAATAAAATTTCAGAAAACGGCCAACTTGCCGACGGTGGAAATCATTTCTCAAAAGAAGGAAGGGTATTAAAGCCCAATGGCGAAATTATTGAGAAACCGCATACTGCGGACGATATTTCTGTGGCAGGATACTTAATTATACTAGCTGATAACATGAATGAAGCAATAAAGATCGCTAAGAAATGCCCGATCCTGAACGGAGAGAACACAAGTGTTGAGATAAGAGAAACTGCACAACCAGGATAAATTTTAGTGATGGCGATACACAAACGTGAAATACTAAATCAGGCAATCAATTTTTTTTGGTCGATACTTTGTATTGCTCCCATCTTTTGGTTTTGGTTCCAAGAGGGTATCAACAACCTATATTTTTATTTGTTTATGGGATTATCAATAATTATAGGTGTATTGCCCGAGAGTGTTTTTAACTTATTGGCATTCAGCTCTCAAAGAAATTTTTACGAGCGTATTGGTATAAAATATATCCGGAAATTTGTTCAAAACGGCGATGCCGTCAATTCATTGAACAGCACTAAGGCGACAGTCATTAAAGGAAAAAAATATTTTCGGACCTACACAAAAACCATTGCGATGTACGAAAGATATCATTGGATCTGCCTCACCTTTTTTCTTCTTACTACATTATATTGTTTCGTCAGCGGTCATATTAAATTCGGTATATTAATATTAATTGCCAACATATTGTATAATTTCTGTCCAATATTATTGCAACAGTACAATAAGATCAGATTAAAAAAACTACTTAATGACTAAATGGAAAAAGTACTGACTTTTCCACTTAATAATTAAGACTTCAAGATTTTAAAATGACTAAATTTTATAATGAAATACTGTGTAAACTTGAAACGGCAATCCAAGATTTGGAGATTGAGACAGACTACTCAATACAGCGTATAGAAACAGTTATTGACTTAATTATAAAAAGTTTATTAGAATTAAAACAGTTTGTCTTAGCAAAAGGATTTAAGAATACGGATGATGAAATCCATTTTTTCAAATATCAAAAACCAATCATTGTTGCCAAATTGATATACTATAATTCTGTCTATAAGATAGAAGCAAAGAAGCCCTATGGAGATAAGCAAATAAAAAAATTCCTGAACAAAGAATTAATTAAACTCAAAAAGTTTTTCGATAACAATATTGATTTCTACAAATATTACCGGAGTAATAACTCCTTTCTTGACGATAAATTTTTTGTGCGGGGAAAACACGATATAAGATTGTGGCTGGACACCTTTTATTTTGAAGCAGACCACCGTTTTTCTACTTCACACGATTATAAAGTTGCTAAAATAATTGCCAATGATCTCATACAAGTTTATCTTGAAGACCAGTTAAATAGTAATCATACCAAGATTTCTGACAATTCTTCACTCAATTGGACAGGAAGCAAAACAGCACTCATAGAGCTTATTTATGCATTGTACGCCCACGGTGTATTTAACAATGGGAATACAGACATAAAATTGATTGCCAAAACTTTTGAAGATGCTTTTAATATTGAGTTAGGCGATTTTTACCACACGTTTATGGAATTGGAAGCCCGTAAGATAAACCGAACGAAATTTCTTAACAGCCTATGTGAAGCACTGGTAAAGAAAATGGACGAGCAAGACGAGAAGTAAAGATCGCATAAGGCAGACTGATTAATAAATTCTATTTATAACAATTCTATTATTTGCTACTAAGGATTAATTCATTACCCAATTAAATTTTTTGCGTAAATTTACAACTCGTTAATAGCTCAAGATGTAAATTGAAGATTGCAGCAGAAATAAGAAAACTTTATAAACCCATTCAGCCGGCTGTAAAGCAATCGGATGGAGATGTGATGTACAACGAATTTCTGCCCCATATAAGTTTACAACCTTACATCTATTGTTATTGGCAGCTTAGAACAACAAAACCTCTTTTTTCTGAATACAGTTATCGTGTGGTTGCTGATGGTTGCATAGATATTGTTTTCAGCCTTGACGATCCTGAAGACAGCTATGTAATGGGCTTTTGCAACACGTACAATGAGTTTCCTCTAATCGGTAGCTTCAATAAGATTGGTATCCGCTTTCTGCCTACAATGTTTCCCCAAATATTCCGATTAAATGCTTTGGAAGTGAGCAACAGGCTTGTAGAACTCCAGTTGATAATTCCTTATATATCCCGGTTTATTGCGCACAATATTAATGAAAATCAAAACATAGACGAAGTTGTTGCCATTCTCGATAGCTACTTCGTCAAACTTTTTTCCAAAGTAACCTTTGACGGTGATAATCGATTATATGAAGCTATTGATATCATATTAAAGAACTGTGGAACCCTTGATGTCCAAAATGGACTGAACACTGGGATCAGTGCAAGACAATTAAGAAGACTTTTTGAATTTTATGTAGGCGATACTGCCAAAACATTCAGTAAAGTAGTTCGTTTTCAGAATATCCTCAACGCTAAACCATCCACCCAGAGCCTTCGGGAAAACAAGCTTTTTTTCGATGCGGGTTATTATGATCAATCGCACTTTATAAAAGAGTTCAAGAGCTTTTACGGTGTTACTCCCGGCAAAGCATTTGAGAATTATTAGGTTGATATAGTGTCATTCAATGGACATTATTCTAGTAAAGCGATTGTAGGTTGTAAACTTGTATAGATTTATTGATAGGGACAGCCACAGCCTAAATTTGCTGTATTCCTGCACTAAACAATTAAATTATTTGCAAAAACTAAACTGAGATAAGTTTATTTCTTAGTGCTAGGTAAGTTTTGAGAAATCTCGAAAACAGGTCTTTCTTATACTTAATTTCATCCGAACTCCAATGTGTCCGTTTTGTACTATTGTATAATTATTTTTTCTTACAGATTTGTGTCGAAAATAGAATTTTAATTGAGTTGGTTGAGTATAAACCACAGAGAAGCGAATTGGTAATTAAAATTGCGATAAAAAAACATCTATTGAAGCTTTAAAATTAATGATTGAAATTTTTAGAACAAATGTGATTGAAGCAGCCGAGGCAAAAAGCATAATTGAAGTGATATTGTCAAAATATCCTGATTTAGAAGTAAATTTTGATCTGGAAGACTGCGATAAAATTCTTAGGGTATGCGGTTTTAATTTCAGCAACCTCGAAATTTCAGAGCAATTGCATAAAATGGGGCATCGATGTGAAGTATTAGAAGGATAAAAATTTAGTAGCGGGAAGTCACAAAATGCCAACAAAACCTAATAACCAAAAAAATCTAAAACGCTAATTAGAATTTTAGTAATACTAATATAATTAATAGCTATTGATTAATCCTCTCCGGTATTTTGTCCGTTTTTTACTATGCCAGAAACTTCAATTGTTTGTTTTTTGTACATGGAAAAATGAGCATTATGTCACAAAGATTAATAATTGAGAACATTGAGCCATCCGCAATTAATGTTTTGTTGAAGTTGGAACAATACTTAGATACCGTTTCGGTTTCAAAAACTAATCAATATTTGATAAAAATCCGGGCCTCGCAAATTAACGGCTGTACCTACTGTATAGATATGCACTCCAGACACGCCTTAGAATTTGGAGAAATGCCAGAGCGCATTGATTTGATTAGTAATTGGAGAAATAATACCAATTCCTTTTCAGAAGAAGAACAATTGTTACTTGCAGTTACCGAAGAAATAACCTTGATAAACGAAAAAGGCTTGAGTGATGATTTGTATCGCAAAACAGAATTATTTTTTGGGCAAAAGCAGACGGTACAAATCGTTATGGTTGTCATTACCATCAATGCCTGGAACAGGCTTGTTGTTTCATTTAAAAGTGCCCCAACGCATTGAAAACAGTAAGAATTGAAAGGAAATTAATTCCGTAACAAATTGAATATTTTGATATGAAAAATAATTTGGCTAGAATAATCCTAATAACCGCTTCAGCAGTTTTACTGTTTTTTGGCTTGCTGCATTTACACGGCACATTTTACTCAACGGATCTTCATCCTGAAGATGCGAGCCTACTGGATGCCCTGCAATCAACTCATATAAAAATGGATAAAACCGGAAACTTCTGGAACCTGTGGATAGGCTTTAATGCCATGTTTAGTCTTGGACTAATTTTCATCGGCGCTATTAATTTATACTTTTCGGTAAAACAATTCAAGACATTGGTGAGCAATCGTTTTATATTGTTATTGACCATATTTTCCAATGGCTATTTAATATGGATTGGGAACCGATATATGATCGCTGCTTTTACTATCAGCATGGCCATTCCATTCTTGCTTTATGCAACAGGTTTTTTATTAATAAGGTTTAAATATTTCAATAATGATCAAATTATATAAAATATGCAATTGGCTATTGTTTGCCTTTGCTGTTCTGCATTTCGTTTATCCATTTTTTGATACGTTTCAATTTGATGAAGAACTGATGTGGTATCATTCCGGTGGGCTTTCAATGCTATTGATTTTTTCAATCAATTACATTAATTCCAACAGCACATTAAAAATGATCCAGAGGATTGCCAATCTATGTAATGTTGCAACTGCATTATTTATTTTCTTCTTGTGCATTGCAGTACCAGAAATTCAAGTGTATGTTTTAAGCTTGATTATTTCGGCAACAACTATTATTTCATTTAGAAAATCGTTTCAAACAAATATTAAAAATTAGATAAGCTTTTAAGGGCTGATGTATTCTTAAATATGTAGAATTGAACAAACCGTTGAAATTAAAGCTGACAATTTATTTATAAAAGAACCATGAACAAACAAGTTATAGTACCTTACAAAACCTCCAACAAGAGCAAATTGGCGCAGGTTGAAAAAATGTTCAACGGCATCTCTAAAAATTACGATTTTCTGAACCGACTGATAACATTCGGAATGGATAAAAAGTGGCGGAACAATGTTTTAGAGCTTATCAAGAAGACCAATCCACAAAACATTATTGATGTTGCAACGGGTACAGGAGATATGGCAATTCTATTTTCAAAAACAAATGCAAAAAGCATTGTTGGTGTTGATATTTCAAAAGGTATGTTAGAAGTAGCCAACAAAAAAATAATGAAATCAAATCTGCAAAAGAGAGTTACAACAGAACTCAGCAATGCAGAGAATTTAAGCTTTAAGGATAACACTTTCGACGTTGCATCCGTAATATATGGTATTAGGAACTTTGAAAATCTGTCAAAAGGATTATCAGAAATACGCAGAGTGTTAGTTAAGAATGGCAGACTTGTTATTCTTGAAACATCGCAACCTACCAACCGTTTTCAACAGGCTTTTTATCTATTTTATACAAGGATACTAATGCCATGTATTGCAAATATTTTTTCAGAAGATAAAGATGCCTATCAGTATTTGTCAAAATCGGCAATCAATTTTCCATCCGGATCTGAGTTAAAAAAGATCATTCAAAATGCAGGTTTCAAAAGCGTGAGCTCATACCCGCAATTTTTTGGAGCTTCAACCATTTACTATGCAAAAAAATAGAAATAAATATAAACTTATCAGATTTTAATACAATGAACAAGAAAATGAAGTTTTCAGAAAGTATAAAAATATATGCCTCTAAAGAAAAGGTTTGGAAAACACTTTTATCAAAAGAATTTTATCAAATATCGTGGGGTGCTGCACTCTCTACGACGTGGCAAACAGGTTCGCCCATTCTATTTACAGGAACTTGGGAAGATGTTGAGTACTTTGATAAGGGCATCGTTAAAGAACACATCAAAAATAGCTTTCTGAAATTTACATACTGGAGTTCTTTTTGGGAAGCCGAAGACACTCCGGAAGAATATTGCGACATATCGTATTTGGTAAAACAGTTAGATGAATATAGCTGCGAGTTTACGATTACCCAAGTCGGATTTAGGGATCAGGTTCATTATGAGGATACCGTAAAGCTTTGGGAAAACACCAGTCAAACACTTAAATATCTATCTGAAAAATTTGAACTAACATCAATTAACAATGCCGTTTTCAATGAGATTGCTTCGATTATAACAACATTTCCTGCCGAAAAATACAATGCTGAAACATCAGAAAAATGGAACCCGGCTCAAATCATTGAGCATATTATTATTGGCAATACAGGGATGAAGCAATTCTTAACCGAAGTACCTTACGCTTCGGATATTCCTTTTGATTATAATGTTCAGGCGATACGGGATTTTATGCTGAACAATGATGTGAAGTATCAAGCTCCCGACTTTTTAATTCCTGCCACTAAGCAATACGATATAAATCAGTATCGCGAGTTGCTGCTAAAGTTGCAGGCAGAATTAAATGATTGCATCACAACATTGAGCTTTGAAGATAAGTGCGGAACCTCAGATATGCCTCCATTTGGATATATGAGTGTATATGAGTGGCTGAATTTTTCTGTGTTCCACATTTTTCGTCATAAGGAACAACTAAAATCCTACAGGTAAATAATGTTCCCAAAGTTCCTCATAGCTCTGATAACGACAATTTTCAGCCTGCAAAGCTGCAAAGCTCAGATTAAATCGGTAAATGAATACAATCGTATTGTTTTAAATGGCGTAGAGCACGGAGTGTTCATAAAAGGTAATAATACCAAAAATCCGGTCTTACTCGTATTGCACGGTGGACCCGGTTTTTCAGATTTCTATTTTTGGCAAACTCATAACAAGGATTTAGAGCGACGTTACACTGTTGTCACATACGATCAAAGAGGAACCGGGTTATCCTACAATGATGTGATTGCTCCTGAAAGTATGACATTCGACCAAATTGAAAGAGATGCTTTGAGTTTGATCAATATATTGAAAGAACGGTTCAAAAAAGATAAGATCTTTCTTGTGGGCTACTCCGCTGGCACTATCACGGGTGTCAATCTTGTCAAAAAACACCCATCACTGTTTTATGCGTATATAGGTGTTGGTCAGGTCACAAACTTGTATCTGAACGAAAAGACTTCGCTTAGCTATTCAATCCAGCAGGCAAAATTACAGAAAGATATCACAGCTTTATCACAATTGCAGGAACTCCAAAAGCGTTACCCCTCGCAAACGAAAAATGACCTGCAAGACCTTTATTTATCACGGAAATGGCTTAGGCACTTCCACGGCGATTTTTGCAAAGGCACAAGCGTAGGACAGCTCTATAAGAATATGGACACGTTTGCCAAACAACATTACAACGATAGCCTGATTGCGAAAGGGCAATCATTCACGATGGAAGCTATGTGGGCAGAAGTGATGAAAGTTGACTTGTTTAGAACGGCAAAGGAGTTAAAAGTTCCGGTTTATTTTATTGCAGGTAGGTGCGACTACAATGCGCCATCTAAGCTTGCATTTAAGTTTTACAAGAAACTAAAAGCACCATCTAAAACATTCATTTGGTTTGAAAATTCCGGGCATTACGCACCATTTGTAGAAGCTGAAAAGTTCAATAGGCTTTTATTGGATGAAATTTTAGCGAATGAAAAATTATAACCCATACCCTTATAAAGTAAAAAACCGTCAAACAGTAAATTTTGTCCGTTTTTTACTATCCCAAAAGGTTTTCTTCTGCCAACTTTGAACGATCGAATAAATTCAATAACAATGAGAAAAGTAGTTTTAATCATTATGGCATTCTGCATAACTGCAAATGTCTATTCACAAACAAATTCAACCACTAAAAAAGAAATCAAAATGAAATTGAACGCTGGTATCCTAACAGAAAAATTGGAAGAAACAAAAGCCTTTTATCTTAAAACATTGGGTTTTGGTGTAAGCTTTGAAAACGAGTTTTACATATTATTGCACACGCCCGGCAAAGAAGCGGAAATAAGCTTTCTATTGCCCAACCACCCAAGCCAGCAACCATTCTTTCAAAAGCCCTTTCAGGGGCAGGGAATGTATCTTACCATTGAAGTGGATGATGTGGATAAGATCTATCAAGAATTAAAGCAGAAAGGTGTCAAAATCGAAATAGACATACGTAACGAACCGTGGGGCGACAGGCATTTTGCAATTAAAGACCCAAATGGCATTGGTATAGACATCGTAAAATATTCAGCACCTCAATAGAAGATAAAAGATATGACAAATAAAAGATTACTTAAAATGAACAACATCAGTATCGTCGTAGAAAACCTCGATGATACCATTTCATTTTTCTCAGAATTAGGAATGACACTTGAGGGGCGGGATAGCGTTGATGGCGAATGGGCAGGACGGGTAACAGGACTTGGAAATCAATCCGCAGAAATAGCGATGATGGTTACACCAGACGGACAAAGCCGTCTTGAACTTTCTCGTTTTATAAAACCGGAAACCGTTTCAGACCATAGAACAGCACCTGTTAATTCATTAGGTTATTTAAGAGTGATGTTTGAGGTGAAGGATATTGAAGAGGTAATGTCCAGACTATCAAAACACGGTGCTGAACTCGTTGACGAAATAGTCAGCTATGAAGATATATATCGGCTCTGTTATATCCGTGGTGTTGAGGGGCTTCTTATCGGGCTTTTTGAAAAAATCAACAAAAATTTATAGTGATGTTTTTGAATATAAAACGAAACCCTTTATAAACGATTAGAAGAAATTATGTTGAAATATTTGAGCCTATAAAAAATTGATTACACCATACAAGAACCTTAAATCGAAGAAACATATGAATTTAGAATTGAAAATATTACAACCAGAAAATATTAGGGAATTTAAAGATCTTATAGCTGTTTTTGAAGATGTATTTGAAATGAAAGATTTTAGTTGTCCGAGCCAAGTTCACCTGCAGAAACTTTTAGGTCAAGAAACTTTTTATGTGATTATTGCAAAATCCAACGACCAAATTATAGGTGGGCTTACGGCTTATGTGTTAGACCAATATTATTCAGAAAAACCATTAGCTTATATATACGACCTCGCTGTATTGACAAATCATCAAAGAAAAGGTATTGGTAGAAAGCTGATAAGGTTCACAAATCAATTTTTCAATGAAAAGGGGTTTGAAGAGGTCTTTGTCCAAGCGGATGAAATTGATGATTATGCTATAGATTTCTATCGTCAAACTAATCCAACAGAAGAAGAAAACGTACGTCACTTTTACTACAAGCTATAATAACGATTAAATAAATAATGGAACGAGAGTATTTCCATTTGGAGCAAAAGCTTAGGCAATTGTTTTATCCAAAATCCTAAGAAACTAATTGCTGAAGATGAAAACAGTTGAGATTTTTAAAACAAATGTTCTAAATGGTAAAGAAGCTGGCAACATTATCACTTTTCTTATCACAGTATATCCCGAATTTATAATAAATTTTGACCTTGAAGATACGGACAATATCCTTAGAATTGAAGCTAACCAATTTGAGATTGAAGCAGACAATGTAATTAAATACATGATTGAGTTGGGATATAGTTGTGAGAGAATAGAATAGGTTATTAGCGAATTATTCGTCTAGCAATCATCAAGATTATCAAGTGGCTAGATGTATAAATTCCATACAATAGATAAAAGTCGTCATACATCATATCTTCCAATACTTGTCTGACTAAAAGGGTATGTTTTGAAGAGAAAGATTAACCATACTGAGGAAGAAAAATTAATGATTTGATGAGAAAATCAATTTGATTTTAAAACAACATTGTCCGTTTTTTACAATGAATTCCTAAAGACTTGTAATTAATTTGCAATATAAATTCATTCACTACATGACATAGCAGCAGCTGCAACAACACATTTATTAATTTTGGAATAGATTTGAAATGAACACTCTTTTGATTATAGCCAATGTAGTAGTTTTGGCATCAGTAATTTTCCATATATTTTGGGGAGATAAAGATATTAAATTGATTGAGCCGGATAATTCCGAGCACAAGAAATTTGAAAACTGGATCATGGCAAGAGGTGCATTCCACGTTGTTTCAGTGGATATGCTGATGATTACTGCCGGACTTACGTTAATAAATTTCACAGACCTATTAGATCCGCATCGAACAATTCTCTTGCAGATTATGAGCCTCTATTTTCTGCTGTATGCGGTCATTTTCTTTATCGTGATAGCATTGTCAGGCACATTGCCCCAAAAATTTCTGAAACTGTGCCAATGGGCATTGTTCCTGATATTAAGCGGACTGATTTATTTCGGTATCTAATTAAAGATTAATTGCTTTGATATTTTTTGAATAAGCGCATAGAAAACGAATGAAATTTTGAAAACAAAACAAAAATGTATGGAGCATATTGAAAATAAATTAGTGCCCGAAAACCCTAAGCATAATCCATTTGCACAAACGTTCTTCCACGGAACTAAAGCCGACTTAAAAATTGGCGATCATATTTATCCGGGGCATCAATGCAATTATATGGAAAATAGAAAATTGAACCACGTATATGTGGCATCTACATTGACGGCAGCAATATGGGGTGCAGAGTTGGCTTTAGGCGATGCGCAACAGCGGATTTACTTAGTCGAAGCTACCGGAGAAATTGAAAATGACCCAAATGTTACGGATAAAAAAATGCCAGGCAACCCTACGATGTCGTACAGATCTTCGAAACCTTTTAAAGTCATTGGAGAATTGGGAACTTGGCAACCTCATTCAGCAGAGGAAATTCAAGCTATGCAAGATGGTCTTCGCAGGCTGAAAGAGCAAGGGCATAACCTTATTATTGACTGATGGTAGCACCAAATAGTCTTCAAATTAAGAATAGACGAAGGCTTTGTATTCAGAACATCGTTATTGAATTAAGAACCAACCCTATTAAGCATCAGAAACAATGAAACGAATAGCATTTTACAGAGCTATTCTATGGGCAGGCGTTTTTATAATGGTTGTGACGTTATTGGTTTCTTCCTGCATACGATTGGCCAGGGTAACACATTCCTTAAATTACGGCGAAATCCCTGCTGTCGACACCATTGATATCGGATATGTGCAAAACCCAGTTTTAACGTTCCTGCATATCCTGCCGGGATGTTTCTTTATGCTTTCGGGTGCTTGGCAGTTCATACGCCCAATGAGAAATCGCCTTATTCACGTTCATCGATGGAATGGCAGGATATATATCGTCTTGGGGTTGGTAATAGGAATTACCGGAATAACAATGGGAATAAAGTTAGGTTTTGGGGGTATGGCGGAAGCATCAGCATCCATAGTTTTCGGCTTGTTTTTCCTATATGCCCTCCTAAAAGCCTATTGGTGTATTAGGAGAAAGCAGTTCATATTGCATAGAGAATGGATGATAAGGGCATACAGTATAGGCTTGGCAGTAGCTACCATACGACCGTTGACCGGACTGTTCTTTAGCTTTACCGATATTCCATTCCATACTTTTTTCGGGATATCATTTTGGATAGCTTTTATCTTAAACACAGGTATTGCAGAAATGTGGATCAGGTATACCCGAAGTGGCTCCGGAAAGAAAGTAAAATCATTATCATAGAATATTTTGTTATAAATCAATTAATTAGAGATTATGCAGGTAAAATACAACACAACAATTGTTCAAAGGGGAAATACCACAGGTATTAAAATTTCTGAAAATATCCTCGAACAACTAAACGGTGGCAAAAAGCCACTTGTGAAAGTAACCTTGAACGGCTACACCTATCGCAGTGCAGTAGGGAAAATGGATGGCGAATTTATGATTAGTTTGAGTGCTGAAAACAGGGCGAACGCTAAGGTACAAGGCGGTCAGACCTTGGAAGTAACCATCGAATTGGACAACGAACCACGAACAGTAGAACTCCCCGCAGAGCTTCAAGCCGAATTTGACCATAACGCAGATGCCAAATCAGCATTTGAGAAACTTGCGCCAAGTCGGAAAAAAGCAATCGTGCTTTCAATCAACGAAGCCAAAACCGACGAAACAAGAAAGAAACGGATTGAAAAAGCGATTAACTCTTTAAAAGATTAAAATATGACAACAACCGTACTTTGGATTGGAAAAATTCTTAAAATTCTTGTTTGCCTGTTTTTTGTTTTTGATGCGGTAATGAAAGTCATCAAGAGTAAAAGCTCAGTAGATGCCACCGTTCAGCTTGGCTTGCCACCAAACTGCGTACAGTTTATTGGGGCGATTTTATTAATAGCAACCGCACTATATGCTTTTCCGAAAACTTCTTTTTATGGATTGCTTTTGGTGTTAGCCTATCTTGGAGGTGCAGTTGCTATTATGTACGCCTCTAAACCGGATAGTTTATCCTTTTTGTTTCCGCTTGTTTTTGGGTTGCTTGCAGTTATTGCAGAATATTTTCTTAACGACAGTTTCAGAAAGGCTTTGCAATTGAATTAGCAATCGAGCCAATTTTTTAAAGGAATTATAGTTAGAAAAATCCATATTAACTTTTCTCATTCCAAAAATTTATCGGTAGATGAACATCATAGTAATCATCAATTGCTTACTGATTACGGAAGGTACTTTTTTTTAAGAGCCTAACAGGATTGGGATTGATATTGTAAAAAATATCATACCGTAGAAACACAAAGCAAAATTCCTTTGAGGAAAAATATTACAAAATATTAATCACATAGAAATGGGTACAACATTCAGTATTACTGAAAAATTTGGCAAAGAGTTGGCAGAATTGCTTGCAGAAAAGATTAGTATAGTATTTCCACAATTTCCCAATGAAAATTTTATAAATGATGTAGATCTTGCAGTTATAGGGAAATCATATACACAACGGATTGATGCTATTGCAGATCTGCTGTACAAATATTTACCACAAAGTTATCCTAAAGCACTTTCGGTTTTGATGCAGATTTTGGGAGAACCTAATCCAAATGAAACAGGAATGTTTACGTATTACTATTGGTTGATGCCTATCGGAAAGTTTGTAGAAAAATTTGGTTTGGAAGATTTCGAAATATCACTGAAATCCATTGAAGAAATCACTAAAAGAAATACAGGTGAATATGCCATTAGACCATATATAAGAAAGTACCCTAAAGAAGTATTGGCTAAGATGTCAGAATGGGCAAAATCACACGATTTTCATCTACGTAGATTGGCAAGTGAGGGACTGCGGCCAAAATTACCTTGGGCTTCCAAACTTGATACATTTAATGATACACCTCAGCCAGTTTTCGAGATTTTAGATTTATTGAGAGAAGATGATGTGAAATTTGTTAAAAAATCTGTCGCTAACCACCTGACTGATTGGCTAAAGGTTAACAAGGAACAAGTATCAACATTAATTCGGGAATGGAGTAAATCCCCTAACCCTAATACACAATGGATCGTGAGATATGCGACCCGAAAAATCAAGGCTTAATTATTATATGAGTATTGGTCGATAACATTATTGCAGAAAAAATGAATACGGAAATTATAATTTGTGAATGGATAATTTTTACAACGAATTGCTTTACGAATTGGAAATGGAAATCGACAAATTGGAAATTGAAGCCGATTGTCTGATCCAAAAGATAGAAACTGTTATACACGAAATAGTTAAGTGTTTATCAAAATTAAAGGAGTATATCCAAAAAAGAGGATTTAATAATACGGAAGAAGAAATTCGCTTTTTCAAACATCAGAAGCCTGTCATTGTTTCCAAACTAATTTATTATAATGCCATTTATAAAATAGAGAGTAAAAAACCAAATGAAACAAAGTCTGCAAAGAAGTACATTCATACTGAATTGAAAAAACTCAAAAGGTTTTTTGATAATAATCTTGAATTTTATAAGTATTATCGTACTAATAATACCTTTATTGATGATCAGCTTTTTGTTCGGGGTAAGTATGACATTAAGTTAAATTTGGACACAATCTATTTTGAAACAGACCATTCCTTCTCCACTGTTGCCGATTACAAAGCTGCTAAAATACTTGCTAACGATTTAATACAGGTTTATCTTGAAGATCAATTAAATAATAGACACTATAAACGGGTACATCGAAAATCTCCTTTGACCTGGACAGCAAGCAAAACTGCATTGACGGAACTTATTTATGCACTTCATTCACAGGGTGTATTTGACAGAGGAAATGCAGAGATAAAACTTATTGCGAAGACATTTGAAAGTACTTTTAATATAGATTTGGGCGATTTCTATCATACGTTTATGGAGTTGAAAGCCCGAAAAATAAACCGTACCAAATTCCTTGACAGTTTGTGTGAAGCTCTGATAAAGAAAATGGATGAACAGGACGAGAGGTAGTGTTTATATTATCCCTCTTGGCAGATGAGTACCTTTTGTCTGAATAATACTACCAGCAACAATGGGTGTATGCTCTTGTTTCTCAACTTTATTTTCGGCTTCATCGTTGGCGTCTTCTTTAGATTTTTTCATAGATAGCAGTATCTTCCGTTCAATGGCAGCCAATTCCGTTTTGAGTTCACTCAATCGGTTTTCCTTAGACCACGTACCATTAACCACTTCCTGAAGAACAGGTAAATCTTTTTGTGTTTCCGCAATTTTCTTTTGCTCCTGTTCGATATAGCCGGGCAATTTCTCCAGTGCATTAAGGAAGTTCATAGCCGCCAGCTTCTCATCTTTAGCAATTAAACCGTTGTTGTAGGTATATTTGATATTGCACTCTCCCTGCACTAAAAAGCGGTTTACCCGTATATCCACGCCCTCCTTTTCGGACATTTCGGTTTTTACCAACAGCGTAAATCCGTACAAACTACCGATTTCTTCATACTGACCTCCGGTGCGGGCTTTGTCCGCAAGCTGGTTGAGCTTTGCACCGATTTGTTTAATATCCGCATTGGGCGGTAAACCGTCCAACTGTACAGGATTTGCAATTGTACCGTCCGAACGTTTTTGTATGCGTTGCTGTAAGTTTTCCCAATCGAGGCTCATTCTGTTTAATCGGGATTGCGTACTATCCAGCAATTCCGTAAAGTCTTGCAGCTTGTATTTGGCACTGAACTTGGAACGGTTAAACGCCTGTTTTTCGCTTTCCAATCCGGCAATCTGTTTTTCTAATTTGGCTTTATCCAACAGGTCGGTATTTCCTGATAGGATAGCCACGTATTCCGAAAAGTTCATTCCTGATTTTTCGTCCATACTGCCCTCGTCAATCGTTCGTTTGCCGAGATTGTTGTTTTTTAATTGGTCTATGAAAAGTTGCTTATTGTACAGGAGGTTAAACTTATAGCTATCCAATGATTTTTCTACGGCATAGATAATCACATCTACTTTGTTATCGGCAAAGAACTTGGCAATCTCATTGCCTTTACGAACAGCTCTGCCATCCCTTTGGGCAAGGTCGCTCGGTCGCCACGGCGTATCTAAATGATGAACGGCAACAGCTCTTTTCTGTGCGTTTACACCTGTACCCAACATACTTGTAGAACCGAACAACACACGGATTTTACCCTCGTTCATTCCCTTGATAAGCTCCTTGCGTTGCTTATCATTTTTTCCCTCCTGTATAAACCGGACTTCGTGTGCAGGTATGCCGTGGTCTTCCACGAGCTTGCGTTTGATTTCGGAGTACACATTCCATTCGTCCGGCTTGTATGTTCCCAAATCGGAGAAAATGAACTGCGTTCCTTTCTGTGCGTTGTATTGGTTGTAATACTTGGCAATGTTTGCCGCACAATGCGAAGCCTTATTATCGGGGTGGTCATCATACGCACCGCTTACCATCCGCATATCCAAAGACATTTTGCGGGCGTAGTCCGTTGCGATAAGCATCTTTGCTTTTTCTTCGCTTTGTGATAAAGGTTCTCTTCCTAATAAGGTAGCATTTCCTGTTTTGGCAAACTCCATTAGCTTTTTGATAAAATCTTCCTGGTCTGGAGTAGGCGGTATGTTATACAATACCTCGTTCTTGTTGGGGCGGTCAATGCCTATATCTTTTGCCGTTCGGTAATCTGTGATTTCCGAGTAGAATTGCGCCAGCTCCGGCACTTTGATAAAGTAGCGGAAACGCTCTTTTGCCACAATGTTGTTAGCAACCGAAAATTCATAATCGGTTGTTTTCCTTGCATAGATAGCCGCCCACGCATCAAAAGAATGAATGCCCTGTTTTTCCAATGCCTGTGGTCGCAGGTATTTAAACAGTAGGTACAGTTCCGTTAGTGAGTTGCTGATGGTAGTACCTGAAAGAAAGGTCGCTCCCATATCCGCATTTGTGCGTTCCTGAATGGTACGGATAGCAAAGAGCAGGTTCAATGCCTTTTGGCTGCCATCCACATTGCCCAATCCGGCAACCCTTGTATGCCTTGTATTGAACATCAGGTTTTTGAATTGGTGGCTTTCGTCCACAAACAAAAGGTCGATGCCCATCATCTTAAAATCCACCACATCATCTTTGCGGTTCTCAATATCGTGTTGCAGGGTTTTGAGTTTTACTTCGAGATTTTCTTTCCGCTTGATTACTCCGGCAAGCATCCCTCTGGTAACTTCCTTGCCTTGCGATTGCAGGGCATCAAGGTTACGCTCTACGCTGTCTAATTCTATTTGGAGTATTTCTTTTTGAATTTCGGGCGATTGCGGTATCATTCCGAATTGGTCGTGTGTCAGTATCACACAATCCCAATCGTTGTTTTTAATGTCGCCAAAAATCCGCAGGCGTTTTTGGGGCGTAAAATCTTCTTTGCCCGGAAACAGGATTTTTGCGTGTGGGTAAGCAGTGCGGTAGGCTTCAGCAATTTCGTGAACATTACTTTTCAGCCCAATAATCATAGGCTTATGGGCTAACCCCAAACGCTTCATTTCCTGTGCAGCCGTACACATTACCAACGTTTTTCCTGCACCTACTTCGTGGTCGCAGATAGCACCGTTGTTCAGCTTTATCATCCAAACGGTGTCCTTTTGGCTTGAATACAGGTCTTCAATGCCCAATGCCTTACGGTCTAATCCCGGAAAGTCCTGATGGCTGCCGTCATAGTTCGGACGGACGAAGCAGTTAAACGTATCGTTATATTGGTCAGTCAACCTGTTTTTAAACTCATCGTTTTGGGCGTGAAGCCAATCGGTAAAGGCGGTACGGATTTCATCAAACTTGGTGTTCGCCATTTGTATGGCTTCCATATCCCGTAACTTGACCTCTTGGTCGCCAACCATCACTTTTTTGGTAATATCAGGCGTGGTATTGACAAGGGCGTGTTTGAGCAGGGCAATCCCGTCAAACGTCCGGCTTTCGGCTTTGACGGCGTATTTCTCCCAAATGTGCATATTCCCCTGATGGCACTTTACGGAAAAGTCATCGGAACTTTCGGAATAATGAACGAGTACATCTGCATCGAACAGGTTTGAAGCAAAACGGGCGTAAATGCCTGTGGGTATCCAGCGTTCGCCCAAATTAAAATCGAGTTCCTCAAACTCAATTCGTCTTGGGCGGGCTTCTTCCAAAACCGTAAGGCTTGCTTTGGCTTCGGTATCATCGGGATTGCGTTCGAGGTAGGTTCGTACCTCTTCGGCTTTCTCCACCACGTTGCCAGCAATCCAGCGTTCGGATATTTCATATTCCTTTTGTAGCGGATTGTAGTAAATACGACCATGTAAGGCTTCTTTCAACGCATCATCGGTCATACTGCTGATTTCGGACATATAGCTCAAATCCACGCTGCCGTATTTGTTTAATGAAGCAGCTAACGCTTCTTCGGGATTGTCCGTTGCAATGCTTACCGTAGAAAAACTAACAGGTCGGCTGAATATATCCGCTTTGTGTACCACGCCACCAACAACACGCTCCAAATAAGGGATTTCCTTACCGGAACTGTCTGTTTTGATGAGCTTGATATTATCCGCACTGTTGAAGTTTCCGTACGTTTTGACAAAGGCATCGTAAAGGCGGTTAAGGTTTTCCCTTTCTTTTTTGTATTCAGTTTGGAATTTTGCTTCTTTAGTGTAAAGCTCTTGGTAAACATCACGCACCCCGATATAAGCTTCGGCTCTTGCTTTTTGTAAGGATGATAATTGCAGGGGATGGAATACAGCCATACCGTCTTCCGTATCTACATCTTGCAGATGACCAACCCAACCTTTATCCACCACAAGACAATCGTTACGGTGAAACGGTTGCAGTTCGCCACTATATGGAGAGGGTTCGGGAACAACGTTAGTTATGCTTGGCTTTTCAGCTTGTCCGTTTCCGTTAATACCCGAAAACAGGTCGCCCACAGCTTCCTGTTTTTTGCCATTTGCTAATGTATTTTCATTGATAGCTCTATTGGTAATAGGAGGTGTATAGGGTTGCTGTATTGCACTACTACTGAACAGGTCGGGCTGGCGACCCATTGTACGGCGGTTTGTTTTAATGCTTTGCCTTTGGGATTGTGTCGTTCTTTTGGGCGGAGCAGCAACCATTACAGGCTCGTCAACACTTTCAAACAGGTCAAAAATGCTTAGTTGCTTTAATTCCTTTGGGCTTTCCCGATGAATTACAGATGTGGATATTGGTTGTGGTTTTTGTTGAATAGTTACAGGTTCGATAATTGGAGGCGTAACGTTTGGTGTCGGTATAACAGGCTCATTGTTTCGTTCGTCTCTGTATAAATTCAAATTCAAGTGCTTGCCAAAGTCTTCGGAAAGCATCTGTTTGAGATCATTGGCAGTTCCCTCAACGCCGCCTTTATGTGTATAGATTAGGGCTGGTTGTCCATAAGGGTCGGTATCTAATTTACGGTCGGTATGCACAATTCTTGTGCTGTCCTGAAAGAGTGCATTGCCCGGTGTATTGTATTCTGTTTGGCTGTTTCGGCAAAAAAGTTCTTCACCTTCGGTCAAACCTTGTTTTGCCGTATTCTTTTGCAGGATAATCAGGTCGCTGCCAACCTCTGTGCCTGCATATTCCGTAAAGAGGTTGTTAGGCAAGCGAACAACTGAAACCAAATTGTTATCCTGCATCAACGCCCTGCGTATCGGCTCGTTTTTCGGGCTGTTAAGGATGCCCTGTGAAGTGATGTAAGCCAGTAAGCCGCCCTCACGGAGCATATCAGTACCTTTCAGGAAGAAGTAATTATGTATGCTTCGGGATGCCTGTACTTTTGCACTGTCCTTGCTTCGGGAATAGGAAAGGTCGAAAACGGAAGTATCGCCAAATGGAATATTACTGGCGATTACATCAAAGCTGTTTTGTTCCTTTTCGGAGATTTCCTCAAAACCGCTTATGCGGATAGTGCTTTCGGGATACAGCTGTTTTAAAATCTTGCCTGTGAGCAAATCCTTTTCATAAGCAGTAACACTGGCTTTTTGATTTTCTGAAAAGGATTGTATGAAAGACCCGATACCAGCGGAGGGTTCGAGGAATTTATCAATGTTCAGACCGCTTTCACGCAAAGTTGCAGAAATCGCATCTATGACCTGTGGCGGTGTATAAAAAGCCGTCAGAACAGAGCTTTTCATACTATCCACATACCTGCGGTATTGCTTTTCGTCTTCGGAATTTTCTTTGAGTAGCTGGTGGAGCTCCTGCGTAATCGGGAAAAGGTCGTGTTCAGTCTTTCTCCAATTGTTGATGTCTATTTCGTTCGCTATGGGGTTCAATACGAATTTAAGACCGCCAAATCCGCTGTATTGCATCATTAGCAGTCTTTCGCCTACGGTGGCTTGCCGTTTCTCCTTTTCCAGTTTAAAAGCAATTCGCAGGGCATCAATGTTCTGTTGGAGATGTTGCTTTTTACTGAAGCCCATTTTCCTCTATCCATATTGCGATGGTTCCGGTTATTTCGGTATAGAGCAGGTCAAACTCATAACCGTATGCGAAATCATCGGTTAGTTCATAGCCGGAGAAAACAGGCTCGCAAACAGGAAACATTTTAAGGGAGAACGGTCGCAGTTCCTCATCTGCCATTATGGTATCAAACTCATTGCATACCACCTGAAACACGGTATCGAATTTGGAGAAATGCAAGCCCTCAAAAAGTATGTAATTGGCTATTTCGTTGCATTGCTCAATAGCGTTTCCCGAACTAAAAGCCCCCTCGTAGGCATTGGCAGCCCACGAAGAACGTTGCTCAACAAATTTTTGGTCGTTTGCTTTTTCGGGGAAGCTGGTATTTAATAATTCTTGTAATCGTAACCTGAAATACGATAGGTCTTTTTGCTGTGTATCCATACTATAATTTTGTTTAGAATTTTACTTGAAGCCTAAAATTATAGCAGTAGATAAGTGCCTTTGAAGATGTGGCAGGATTTGGCGTTGAGAGGCAGGATTTGGCGTTAAAAGATATAATGCCAAAGATTAATTTGTACCTTTGTTAAGGTCGTAAAAAGGTATATATGAATACACTCTTTATTAAAAATATGGTTTGCAACCGCTGTATTATGGTGGTGCAAAATGAATTGGATAAATTAGGTTTGACTGTAAAAAAAATCAAACTTGGAGAGGTAACATTGGATAAAGAGATTACACCAGAAGAAAAAAATAATTTAGATAAGGTTTTAATTCCATTGGGCTTTGAACTCATTGACGATAAAAAAAGCCGCATCATTGAAAAGATAAAAAATATAATTATTGACCTTGTGCATCATCAGGACAATGACACCAAATCCAATCTTTCAGATGTATTAAGTAGTCAATTGCACCACGATTATAATTACCTATCCAATCTCTTTTCGGAGGTGGAGGGTATTACTATTGAAAAATACTTTATTGCCCAAAAAGTAGAAAAAGTAAAAGAGCTGTTGGTATATGATGAACTGTCTTTGAGTGAAATTGCCTTTCGTCTGAACTATTCGAGTGTAGCCTATTTAAGCAACCAGTTCAAAAAAGTAACAGGACTGACACCGAGCTATTTCAAACAAATAAAAGAAGGTAAAAGAAAGCCGTTGGATAAATTGTAAATCTTACAAATCATTCCCAAAATTTCACAATAGCGTCCATTAATATAATAGCCAATTTTGTATTGTTAATTAAAGCAAGCAATTATGGCAACGAATAATAAAGAAACCATTTATCTTCCTTTGGAAGATGTAGAAAGTGAACATTGTGCATTAATCGTTGAAAAAGGATTAGCACAGGTTAAAGGTATCGCAACCCACAAAGTAGAGCTGAATAACCGCAGGGCAGCTATCACGGTAGATAATAGCGAAGCAATAGGCGAAGCGGTTAAAGCTATCAAAGACTTAGGTTATGGTGTTTCCACCATAAAAAATACATTTCCAGTAATAGGTATGACCTGTGCCTCTTGTGCGAGCAGTGCCGAAAGCATTGTAAAGCATCAGGAGGGCGTTATAAATGCCTCCGTAAACTTTGCTACGGGAAACCTTACCGTTGAATACCTGCCTAATATGACCGATGCTTCAAAATTGCAAAAGGCGGTACAGTCAATTGGGTACGATTTGTTGATTGAGGAAGAAAATAAGCAGCAGGAAACATTAGAAACTATCCACGCTGAAAAGTTCCAAAAGCTAAAGACCAAAACCGTATGGGCTATTACCCTGTCATTGCCTGTTGTAGTGATAGCAATGTTCTTTATGGATATACCTTATGCCAATCAAATTATGTGGGCATTTTCTACACCTGTTGTATTGTGGTTGGGCAGGGATTTTTTTATCAATGCCTGGAAGCAGACAAAACATCGTTCAGCCAATATGGATACATTGGTAGCATTGAGTACAGGTATCGCCTACCTGTTCAGTGTATTCAATATGTTGTTTGCCGACTTTTGGCATCAAAGAGGATTACACGCCCACGTATATTTTGAAGCAGCAGCCGTAATTGTCGCATTTATTCTGTTAGGAAAATTACTGGAAGAAAAAGCCAAAGGCAATACCTCTTCAGCAATAAAAAAACTAATGGGCTTACAACCTAAAACCGTTATTGTGATACAAACGGACGGAACGGAAAAACAGACCGCTATTGAGGATGTAAACGCAGGCGACGTTATCCTTGTAAAGCCGGGCGAGAAAATTGCCGTTGATGGTATGGTTACTTCGGGCAGTTCTTACGTGGATGAAAGTATGTTGAGTGGCGAGCCTGTACCTGTACTGAAAAAAGAAAACGAAAAAGTATTTGCAGGAACTATTAACCAAAAAGGAAGTTTCCAGTTCAAAGCGGTTAAAGTGGGAAAAGAAACAATGCTTGCCCATATCATCAAAATGGTGCAGGACGCACAAGGAAGCAAAGCACCTGTACAAAAATTGGTGGATAAGATTGCGGGTATCTTTGTTCCGGTTGTGATAGGGATTGCCATTCTCGCATTTATCCTATGGTTTGTTTTAGGAGGCGATAACGGGATTGTTCAGGGGCTATTGGCAGCCGTTACGGTATTGGTTATTGCTTGTCCCTGTGCTTTGGGATTGGCTACACCTACGGCTATAATGGTTGGCGTTGGCAAAGGTGCTGAAAAAGGTATTTTGATAAAAGATGCCGAAAGTTTAGAATTAGCCAAAAAAGTTGATGCCATTATTTTAGATAAAACAGGAACAATTACAGAGGGTAGACCAGAGGTAACAGGCGTTCAATGGCTGAATAATGATGATGCGTCCAAAGACATTTTATTAAGCATTGAAAAGCAATCCGAACACCCATTGGCAGAAGCAGTAGTAAAACACTTGGACAGAGCAGCAATCATAACCTTAACACAATTTGACAGTATCACAGGTAAAGGAGCAAAAGCCGACCATAATAACGAAACATATTTTGTAGGCAATAAAAAACTGTTGGCAGAAAATAACATTACTATTGCGGAACAATTACAAAAGCAAGCCAATGAATGGGGCAAACAATCAAAAACTGTTATTTGGTTTGCCGACAGCAAACAGGCACTTTCCGTATTAGCCATATCAGACAAGATTAAAGAAACATCGGTAGAAGCCATCCGCCAAATGCAGGAAATGGGCATTGACCTGTATATGCTGACAGGCGACAACGAAGCTACAGCCAAAGCCATTGCGGAGCAAACAGGCATTAAGCATTACAAAGCAGAAGTATTGCCACAGCACAAAGCAGATTTTGTAAAAGAATTACAAAGTAAAGGTAAAGTAGTGGCAATGGTTGGGGACGGTATTAATGACAGTACCGCTTTGGCAACAGCCGATGTGAGTATAGCAATGGGCAAAGGTTCGGACATTGCAATGGACGTCGCCAAAATGACCATCATTTCATCAGACCTGACTAAAATACCGCAGGCAATAAAATTGTCAAAACAAACCGTAGCCACCATTAAGCAAAATCTGTTTTGGGCATTTATCTATAATTTAATAGGTATTCCCATTGCGGCAGGTATTCTCTATCCGATAAACGGTTTCCTATTAAACCCGATGATTGCAGGTGCAGCAATGGCATTGAGTAGCGTGAGTGTAGTAACTAACAGCTTGCGGTTGAAGTGGAAAAAGTAAAACAGTAAATCTCACAAATCAAATAAGAAATTCCACAATAATACAGAATGGCATCGTACCGAAATTTGTATCAATAAATAACATTCTAAAACAGTAAAAAAATGGAAAATAAAAATCTTCAATTCAAAACAAATATTAATTGTGGTGGTTGCGTAGCATCAGTAAAACCACATTTGGATAATGCTGATGGCATCTGTCATTGGGAAGTGGACACAACAAATAAAGACAAAGTATTGACCGTGAAATCGGAAGGAATGACCGAACAGGAAATTATAGATACGGTTAAGAAAGCAGGCTTTACAATAGAACCACTAATCAAAAAATAATTTTAACCTATAAATACCTGTTTGATTAGATAGTTTATAACAATTACAACAGATAATTAAATAGGTATTTACTCAAGGAGCATAAAAATGACAATAGAAATATGTCATTTAAACATTTTTATCTGAAATTCTATATTTGAAGTTTATGAAATGCAAAAGATAGCAATTAAAAGAAATAATTTCATAATTTTGTAGTGTTGAAAAATTTGAGTAAACATATCAGCTTTGTCATCTTATTGTGTTTGGGCTTTTTCCTAATGCCAAGCATAAGCTATGCTTGTGCAAAAAAAACAGCTAAGACAGAACAAAAAAGTTGCTCAAAAGAAAAATCTGAAAAATCTCACCATAAAGACAGTTGCAAGGACAAGTCTTGTAAAAAATGTAAGGATGGTCACGACTGCGACAGCAATTGTAAACACGGCTCTTGTGGATGTAGTACTTCTTCATCTTCTGTTAGTTTACAAATACCAATAGATTTAAAAATAACAACCCCTTTTGCCGAAACTAAAAAGCAAAAATTCGGGTTCAAACAAGCCTACTATTCTTCGGGCTACTCTTCCATTTGGCAACCGCCTAAAATAAGCTAAAACGGTGGCTTGATAGCCACAAATATGTCTTGTCGAAAGCTATTTAGTTTTCGCACAATCTTTGTTTATCTTACTAAATTAAAAATTTTCAAAATGAAATCATTATCAAAAATAGTGATGGTAATCGTTGTATTACTATCGTCAGTAAACAGTTTCGCACAAATCAAGAATGCGAAAACAGAAACCGTAAAAGTTTATGGCAATTGCGGTATGTGTAAAGCCACTATCGAAAAAGCAGGAAACGTGAATAAGGTAGCCAGTGTAGAATGGAATAAAGATACCAAAATGGCTACGCTCAACTATGATGATAAAAAAACAAATCAGGATGAAATATTGAAACGAATTGCTTTGGCTGGTTACGATAGCGAAAAATTTTTAGCACCTGATGATGTTTATGCTAAACTTCCTGGATGTTGCCAGTACAGCAGAGAATTAAAGCCAGTCGCAAAATCTAATGATGCGGGTATGCATATGAAAAATGAACACGCCAACCATAACCAAAGCGATATGGCTAAAAAAAATACCGCTGAAACGCAAAATGCAACACAACTTAAAGCCGTTTTCGACAATTATTTTTCAGTGAAAGATGCTTTGGTAAAAACTGATGCAGGTACTTCATCGGCAAAAGCTGCCGAATTGGCAAAAGCTATCAAAGCGGTAGAAATGGCAAAACTTTCTACTGACGAACATACAACTTGGATGAAAGTAATGAAAGACTTGACAGTAAATGCCGAAAAAATTTCCACTTCTAAAGATGTTGCAAAACAAAGAGAAACATTCGCTTTGCTTTCCAAGAATATGTACGAATTAGCTAAGGCATCAAAACAAGAAACACCTGTTTACTATCAGCATTGCCCAATGTATAACAATGGTAAAGGTGCAAATTGGTTAAGCAAAGAAGAAGCAGTTAAAAATCCATATTACGGTTCTCAAATGCTTACTTGTGGCAGTGTACAAGAAACTATTAAATAACAAATAAAAAGCAATTGTTATGGAAAGTATGAAAAACCAACACGGAATGCAACATACCCACAAGAGTGAAGAAAATAATTCCAATCATTCTTTGGCAATGTACAAACGCTTTGCTGTAATGGCTGTTGCAATGTTTGTAGCTATGTATTTTATTATGTATGCTATGATTGACGGATTGAATAATCTTATCCCAAACATCAACAATTTATATATGACGCTGCTAATGGTTTCAGCAATGTTGATTATTGAATTATTGATAATGAAAGGAATGTATCAAAACAAAAAAATCAATTGGGCTGTAATTACAGTTTCTCTTGCGATTGGTATCTTCTCGTGGTTTGGCATTAGGGAGCAAATAAATGTGGGCGATAAGCAATTTGTAAAAGGGATGATACCGCATCACGCAGCAGCGGTATTAATGTCCGAAAAAGCTAAGCTTACCGATCCCGAATTAATTGAGCTACAAAAAAACATACTCGAAACACAAGCAAAGGAAATCGAATTTATGAAGCGAAAGCTGAAAGAATTTGAAAACAAGTAAACAACAAAAATTTCTTTAATAACATTAAATAGCATTAAAATGAAAAATATATTTTTCTCCATCATCGCATTGGCAACGGTTGCAACAATAACAGTTTCGTGCAATCAGTCTTCCAATAAAAATAGCACCCAACAGGCTAATGATAGCACCGGAGTATCAGAAACTAAGGATTTATCATCAGCGGTACAAAATGATACTGTAGCTACTGTTACTTCAACAGATATGTCTTCTCAGAAAGAGGAAAAGTCCACTGTAAAGGAACAAGCACAAAACTTTACAATCACACCGATAATTAAGGATTATTTGGCTTTGAAAAATGCACTCGTTGCTGATAATGATAAAGCAGCTGCAAATGCTGGAAAACAACTTTTTGCTACTTTAAAGAAGGTGGATATGAAAACCATACCTGCCAGCAAGCATAAGGAGTTTATGGATGTTTTCGAAAATGCTAAGGAAAATGCAGAACACATTGGCGACAATGCTGGTAAAATAGACCACCAGAGAGAGCATTTAGCATCGTTAAGTAAAGACGTTTCCGACCTTATCGCATTGTTTGGAACAACTCAAAAATTATATCAGGACTATTGCCCAATGTACAATGATGGCAAAGGTGCAGTTTGGATTAGCGAAGCTAAAGCAATAAAAAATCCGTATTACGGTAGTCAGATGCTTACCTGCGGTTCTGTAAAAAAAGAATTTTAAAATGAACAGAGTATTAAAGATAATATTAGCAATAGTGCTGTTTATTTTTATTGCAATTCAATTTTATCAGCCTGCCCTTAATGTAGATAAAGGGCAGGTTTACACAACAGATTTTACCCAATTCTATAAAATGCCTGTTCAAGTAAAAGCGATGTTTCAAACCTCTTGCTACGATTGCCATAGCAACAATACCAACTATGTTTGGTACGATTACATACAGCCCGCAAGAGCATTGGTAGAGAGCCATATCAAAAACGCAAAAGAAGATTTGAATTTCAATGAATGGGGTACATACTCAAATAGGAAACAAGAAAGATTATTAAACTCAATCAAAGAACAAATAGAAACGAAGCAAATGCCCCTGTCCTCATATACACTGATGCACAAAGATGCAAAACTGAATGACGAGCAAATCAAAACATTAACCGACTGGCTAAAAGAACAGGAATAAGTTTCATTAATAAAATATCAAAATGAATATACCCATAAATAGTAAAAGGAGATTGTTGCAAGCGGTATTTATACTGCTGTGTTCGCAATCCGTTTTTGCACAAAAAGTAGTGAGATATGAGCTGTATGTAAAAGATACGCTTGTAAACTATGCAGGCAAAGAAAAAAGAGCTATTGCCGTAAATGGACAAATACCAATGCCTACACTTACTTTCACAGAAGGCGATACAGCCGAAATAGTAGTCCATAACCAATTAAAAGAAAGTACCTCGCTCCATTGGCACGGTGTGTTCCTACCTAATAAAGAAGATGGTGTGCCGTGGCTGACACAAAAACCTATTAAGGCAGGTACAACTTATACCTATCGTTTTCCGATTATCCAACACGGAACGCATTGGTATCATTCCCATTCAGGTTTGCAGGAGCAAATTGGAATGTATGGCAGTTTTGTAATGAAAAAACGTAATGACGATAAAACCTTTAGAAAAGGAATTGATGATTTGCCGACCGTACCCATCATTTTAAGCGAATGGACAAACCTAAATCCCGATAACATTAACCGCATGTTGCATAATGCCAATGATTGGGCTGCGATAAAAAAGAACGCTACACAGTCCTATGCGGAAGCCATCAGAGAGGGAAATTTCAAAACCAAATTGACCAACGAATGGAAACGTATGTTGGCAATGGACGTAAGCGATGTGTATTATGACAAAATATTAATCAACGGAAATCATACTACCGATTTAAAAACAGTTGATGGCAAAACACTAAAAGCAGGAGATAAAGTAAGATTAAGAGTATCAAACGGCGGAGCATCATCCTATTTTTGGTTACGATATGCAGGCGGTAAAATTACAGTAGTAGCCAATGATGGTAATGATGTAGAGCCAGTAGAGGTAGATAGATTAATCATTGCGGTTTCCGAAACTTATGATATTGTGGTAACAATTCCTGACGATGGAGTTGCCTACGAGTTTTTAGCCACAACCGAAGACAGAACACAATCGGCAAGCTATTTTGTAGGCAATGGTATCAAACAGTTAATATCGCCACTCCCAAGATTGAAATATTTTGAGGGGATGAAGATGATGAACGATATGATGAAGATGAATGGAGATTTGGACGATATGGGTATGAAAATGAGCCTGAACCAAATGGATATGAATGTGGTAATGTATCCCGAAATTACTGGAGAGGCTAAACCTAAAGAAGACCATAGCCAACACAATATGAATATGGATAATGAACCCAACCGTTACAATGCAAATGCTTTGGGAGAAATAAAAACGCTGAATTATGCAATGTTACAATCTCCTTACAATACGGAACTCCCTAAAGATGCTCCGGTCAAAGAATTGAAGTTTACCCTTACAGGAAATATGAACCGATATGTATGGAGTATGGATAATAAAATACTTTCTGAAACCGATAAAATACCTGTAAAAAAAGGAGAAATTTTACGCATCACCATTTACAATAATTCGATGATGCGCCACCCGATGCACCTGCACGGTTTTGATTTCAGGGTAATCAACGGTAAAGGCGAAAAATCACCACTTAAAAATGTTTTGGATATAATGCCAATGGAAACAGATACCATCGAATTTTTAGCAAATGAAGAGGGAGATTGGTTTTTCCATTGTCATATACTTTACCATATGATGTCGGGGATGAACAGGGTATTTGCTGTTGACGATTATCAAAATCCGTATTTGCCCAATAAAAAGCAAGCCTACAATAAATTACAGCGAGAAAGCAATATGCCGCACTTTATGGCACAGAATGATTTTGCAACCAATGGTAACGATGGCGAAGCAATGTTTCAAAATGCAAGATGGTCTTTGGGTACAGAATGGCGTTTAGGCTACAACGATATGCACGGCTATGAAGTAGAAACACATTTAGGAAGATACATCGGAAAAATGCAGTGGCTTATGCCCTTTATAGGTTTTGACTGGCGTTATCGTAAAATGGGAATGGATGAGCACGAAACCAATTTATTCGGACAGAAGAATGAAAAAGATACACGCAGAGCAGTTAGTTTAGGTTTTATGTACACCCTACCAATGCTCGTAAACTTTCAGGCAGAAGTATATCACGATGGGATTGTTCGTTTATCGTTGATGCGTGAAGACATCCCTGTTTCAAAAAGATTAAGAGCTGGCTTTATGGTCAATACCGATATGGAATATATGGCAGAATTAAAATATATTATCAATAAAAATATTGGCATTCGTACACATTATGACAGTGATATGGGATTGGGCGTAGGAGTGAGTTTGAATTATTAAAATAACGTCGAAACAAAAGGCTAAAAACTAACTCAAGGAACCGAAAGCTTTTTTCAATCTTTGAGCTGCCTCAGCTATTTATCTCAACATTAAAATAATACACGAGAATGATAGAGCTAATAAAAACAATACCCGCATTTCCTGTTCGAAAAATTGACAAAGCAGTTGATTTTTACGAAGCCAAATTCGGTTTTACTTGCCGGCATCAAGAAAAACACTTTGCAATTTTAGTTCGTGACAATATAGAACTCCATTTGTGGGCTTCTTGTAATTACAATTGGAAATGGAAAAGCATTTTTCTATTTCTAAAACCGATTAGTAGCGGGGCAGAAAGCTTTTTAGCAGGAACACACAGTTGCAGAATTGAAGTAAAGGGAGTTGAAGAGCTGTATAAGGAGCTAAAAGAAAAAGAGGTACTTCACAATGAAAAAACAGAGATAGAAAGTACCTATTATGGCACAAAAGAATTTGCAGCATTAGACTTATACGGAAATCTTTTATCCTTTTATGAAAATGTATAAAAAGATGTTTTTGTATTTTAGTATTTGCTTAAATAAACAATTTGTTTATCTTTGTATTTATGGATAATCTTTCTTGTATAAGGCAGCAGGCGGACGTTAAGCAGATAATGCGTTGCAAAGACCGGATTAGTGAAATCAAAGGGACAGTTGATTATTTATCCAGCGGACTTGAGTTAGCGGGTAACAATGTAAGACTGAAAATACTTTTCCTTCTTTATGAAGAAAAGCAACTTTGTGTTTGCGACCTAAGCGATATTCTCGGTATGACCATTTCGGCAGTTTCTCAGCACTTGCGAAAACTCAAAGACAGAAAACTCATTGAAACGGAAAGACAAGCGCAAACTATTTTCTATTCGTTGGCAAAAGAGTATGAAAAAATGCTCAAACCTTTTTTCAAAATCCTTAACGAAAACAAAATTTTGGAAGCAATATGAAAACAGAAAAAAAATTAATCGGTGCAGGACTTTTGACAGCAATTGCTTCGTCTTTGTGCTGTATTACGCCAATTTTGGCTATAGTTGCGGGTTCAAGCGGAATTGCTTCTACCTTTTCGTGGCTCGAACCTTTTCGACCTTATTTTATTGGTATGACTGTTTTAGTTCTTGGCTTTGCTTGGTATCAAAAACTGAAACCTCAAAAACAAAGTGACTGCAATTGTGAAACAAATCAAAAACCAAATTTTATGCAAACGAAATCATTTTTAGGAATTATTACCGCTATGTCAGTTCTGCTTTTATCATTTCCGAGTTATGCTCACATCTTTATTCCGAAGACAAAAAGCGTGTCAATTGTAACCTCGACTTCTAAAATTCAAAAAGTTGAATTTACTATTAAAGGAATGACTTGTTCTGGTTGTGAACATCACGTAAAGACAGAAATTAACAAACTAAAAGGCATTGTTGAAGTTGTTGTTTCTTACGAAAACGGTAATGCAATTGTAAAGTTTGACAACAAACAAACTACCATCGAGCAAATCGAAAAAGCTATCAACTCGACTGGTTACAAGTCAATAAAAAGAAAAATTATTTCATAATGGACACTATTTTAATATCAGAAATCACTTGTCCAAATTGTGGACATAAAAAATCCGAAGAAATGCCAACCGATGCTTGTCAATTTTTCTATCAGTGTGAGAGTTGCAAAACAACTCTAAAACCTATAAAGGGAGATTGTTGCGTGTTTTGTAGTTACGGTACAGTAAAGTGCCCACCTATTCAAGAGGGAAATGCCTGTTGTAAATAAATGAAAATAGGTAAAATTTAGCTTCAATATTTATAAGTGTCTATATAAAGTTAAATATAATTTACGGTCAATGAGGCTATTGCATTGTTCATTAACACATAAGTTTTGATAATGAAATATGATAAAATACTCGGTTTACTGAACCGACTGTTATATGTAAATATTGTATGTGAGGAACAATAAAAGGTTTAGGTGTTCTATAACCCCTTCTGAACATTTCAAAGTAACTGAATGGATAAATTTTATAATGGAACATTGTGTAAACTGGAAACTGCAATCAACGAGTTGGAGATTGAAGCAGATTATTCCATACATCGTATAGAGGCTGCTTTCCATAGCTTTAAAAATCTCTTCAAATTTTTGGTCAGCTTCTAATTGTTTCAGTTCAATGTTATCCAAACGATGAAACAAAGAGGCATTACTGATAAGCATACGCCGCATTTCTACAAAGGCTTCCATAATTTCAACACTGACTTTAACCGCTATATCTGAGCGGAGTATGGCAGAAGCCATTGCGACCCCTTGTTCAGTAAAAACATAGGGCAAATACCGTCTTCCACCGTAGCTTAAACTTGAGGTTCCAATTTGGAACCTCAAGTTTTCAACTTCCTCTTCGGTCAGTTGAAAGCAAAAAGAAACGGGAAACCTTTCAATATTTCTTTTTACGGCTTTGTTGAGGTTTTTTGTTTCCACTTGATATAAGGAAGCGAGGTCGCTATCCAGCATCACTTGCCTTCCACGTATGGAATAAATCAGATTTCTGATTTCCTTTGTGCTAATGGTAGGCTTATTTTCCATTACTTTTTGTAGCTTTTATTTTTGGCAAACTCAAAAGAGGTTTTGCAATCCTCATTCAACACGATATAAGCATCGAATTTCTTTCCGGCTTTGCTTTTCATTCCTTTGATAAGTGAAGTTTTCTTTTTATTGACAAGGTTTTCAATATCGGCTAAGCCGATTTGTACGCCACACACATTGCGGAACTGTACCCAATTACAAACTTCATCAGGACACTTCACTATTTTATCACGGATAATGAGTTGCTGGCTTTTGCATTTCGGGCAAACCAATTTAGGCAGGTTGTTTTGGGCAATGGAAGCTTGTAACAATTCATTGGTAATAGATGAGGCGTAAGTTTCCATTTCTTTTTGAAATGCCTCTGCATCTGTTTCGTTATTTTCGATTTTTTGCAAAGCCAATTCCCATTCGGCGGTCATTGCCACATCCGCAATTTTACGGTCTTTGACCAATTCGTACACCTGCAATCCTTTTTCGGTAGGGATTAAGGATTTCTTTTCCCGTTGGATATAATTGCGGGTAAACAAGGTTTCAATTATTGCGGCTCTTGTAGCCGGAGTGCCAATACCGATATTTTGCAAGGCTTTCCGTTCGTCTTCATTTTCGATTTCCTTTCCTGCACTTTCCATAGCCGACAAAAGCCCTGCTTCGGTATATAATACAGGCGGTTTCGTTTTCTTTTCCAAAACGGAGGCTTCTTTTATTTTAAGTTCATCGCCTTTTTTTATTTCGGGCAAATCCTGTACAGGTTCGGTATCATCATCGGAGAAACTGCCTTTGATGGAACGCCAGCCTGCTTCGATAACCTTACAACCCTTTACTGTAAAATCATAATGCAACGCTTGTAAACCTACATCGGTTATCTCTTTGATGCAGGCTTGTGAAAGGGCTTCGAGCAATCGAAAGGCAATCATATCATAAACGGAGTTTTCCTTTGCGTTCAGGGCTGATGGGATTTTATCAGTAATCAATAATCCGTGGTGGTCGGTAACACGCAAATCGTTTACAATACGTTTATTGAACCGTCCCCATTTCAATTTCCCTACGGCTTGCTTGCAGGTTTCGCTGTCCTGCAAAGCCCTTACGAGGTTGGGGATTTCTGCCCACATATCTTCAGGAATGTACTTGCTTCCGGTGCGTGGGTATGTGATAAACTTCCTTTCATAAAGGCTTTGGGCAATATTGAGCGTTTCTTCCGCAGAAAGGTTCAGCTTTTTGTTGGCTTCTTTTTGCAAGCCAGTAAGGTCGAACAATAGAGGCGGTTGCTCTGTAATACTTTTGGTTTCCACCGATGTAACCGTTGCCGTTTTACTTCGCTGAATGGATTTCAGCGTATCATCGGCAAGTTTTTGGTCTTCCCATTTGGTTTTGGAAATGCTTTTAAAATCTATCAGTTCTTTGTTGTGCGATAACTGTATCTGCCAGTATTTCTTTACCGAGAAATTTTTACTTTCCAAATAGCGTTTGCATATCAAAACCAGTGTAGGCGTTTGCACTCTTCCGAGCGAATAAATGCCATTTCCTGCGGCTATGCTCAACGCCTGTGTAGCATTGATGCCCACGAGCCAATCGGCACGGCTTCTTCCTTGTGCCGCCTGATACAATCCATCAAATTCTTTTCCGTCTTTGAGGTTATCAAACCCCTGCTTAATGGCTTTTTCGGTAAGCGAACTAATCCAAAGCCGCTCAAAGGGCTTGTTGCATTTCAGGTATTCATAAATGTACCTGAAAATGAGTTCGCCTTCACGTCCTGCATCGGTGGCTACAATGATGCTGTTACTACGGTTAAAAAGCTGTTCGATGACTTTCAGTTGCTTTAATGCACCCGTATCCGCTGTATAACCTTTGTCTTTTTTGACCTTTCGGACGGTCAGCAAAAACGGGTTTGGGAGTATTGGCAAAGCTGCTTTGTCAAATCCCAAAATCCCGTAATCTTCGGGCATTCCCAATCCTATTAAATGACCGAATGCCCACGTAACAAAATAGCCGTTACCTGTCAGGTAGCCGTCCTTTTTATCGGATGCTCCCACAAGTCCGGCTATTTCCCTTGCTACGCTTGGTTTTTCTGCGATTATTGTTTTCATACTTTACTACATTTTTCTGCCTTTGGACTTTGCAGGTGTTTCGGATTTTTCCTGCTGTTGTTTGTTTTTCGGTCTTTGTTGCCCAGATTTTAAAGGCTCGTTGATATTTTTGGTCGCTTCGTTGGTCTTGCCCTCTGAATTGACGGCGGTTTGCGTTTTGTGGGCTTCGGCAGGTTTTGCCTGTGCTTTAACCTGGCTTGGAAATTGGAAGTTCGTTTTTCCTGTTTCTGCATTGAAAGTGATATAACCCTGATACGGTTGCCCTTTCTTATCTTTCAATCCGTCAATGTAAACGGTTTGCCCGGCTTTGAAATCCTTATGCTGCTCATCGGTCAGTTCTTTGCCCCTGAATGTTTTTGGAGCTTCCTGCGGCTGGCTTTGCTGATTACTTTGTCCGTTGTTTTGAGTTTGCCCATTGCTTTGGGTCTGCCTGTTGGAGTTATTGCGGTCAAACAGGAACTCAACATAACGCTTGTCTGCATTGAACTGTACCGTTGCCGAAAACTCCGTTCCTTTGGTGGAAATCATACCCTCTAACTTTAGTGGTTTACCCTCTATTAAAGTTTGCTTTTGCTCATCGTTCAGTTTCACGCCTTTAATTTCATCGGGAATTTTTATGAAATCCGTCCGCAACGCAATTACATCATTTGTTAGCCTGTCTATACTGATAATGGACGGCATCAGTTCGCCCGTTTTGGTATTGGTCAGGTTAACTACACGCCCCATATTACCTGTTTCGAGCAGGTTCTTTTTGTCCTCATCGGTAAACTTGTGTCCGAAAAACTCAAAATGGAGGTTTGGTTCTTTTTTGATGCCGTGTATTGCTACAATAACATTTCCATCTTCGGCTTGCTGTAAAGACAATCGGGCATCTGTGCGGAGAATAGTACCGCCGAAATTAACGCCTATCGGCAAAAGTTCATTGGTTTTATAACCTCGTAACAAAGGGTCAAGCAGGTTTCTTTTTTCAAGATACTCCTTGCTTAATCCGAGGTTTTTCATTGTGTCCCAATCAATCTGCTCCGGTTTGTAGCGGTACTCGCTGGCTTCCGGTGTTGTTTGTGTTGTTGCCATATTTTTTTGATTTTCTTGTTTTTTATCCTGTTGCGGTTCTGTTTTTACTTCGTGTTCTTTCATCACTTTTTCACCTTCGGGAGTGGGCTTATCAACCTGCTTTTGCATTTCCTGTGCTTTTTTAACCGCAATAGGTGCAGGCACTTTGAAAAATGAAAAATTGGTAGGGTTCTTTAGCTGGCTGAAAAAATTAGAGAAGAAGTTGGAAAAAAAATCACCGCTTTTATCCACACGCATAAACTGGTTTTGGTTTTTCTTAGTGGGGTCAACGGTTTCCATTTTCCCGTTCTCGTCAATACTCTTTATGGCTTGGATTTTCATTTTTTCTTTATCCAGTACCAATAATATGTCCGATAATTGTTCGGGCATTTCCTTCTTATTTGTCGTTTCTTCGCTCATAATCTGAAAAATTTAAAGTTTACCGCCGAATGTAAATGAAGCGTTGGCTGTATCGCCCGAAGTGGCACTCAAAGGCAGCCTTTGTCTTTCATTGGCGTTCATTTGGTTGAGGGTGGGTTAAAGCTCTCTCTTATGAACTGATGTACATCGGATAGCTTGTAATACAGCTTTCCGCTTATCGTATAATAGGGTAGTTTGCCAATGGAGCGATACCGTTGCAGGGAGCGGTTGCTGATTTTAAGCATTTGAAGCAAATCCTGGTTATCCAGCAATTCCTCGCCGTCTATGCTGTTGCGTTTCTTTTGCAGTTCATCTATATTGTCGCCCAGCATATCCAAGCGACCCATTAAGCGTTCCATCCACGCCAAAAATTCCATTCTGTCAATATTCATAGGAATATACTTTTAAGGGTTCATACCTATTTTTTATCTGTCTTTAGCTTTCTGCCTTTTTCGATAAAGCTTTTGCCTTTTGCCATAAGCTCCTGCATAAATTCATCACTGCTCTGTACGGCATTGGCATTGAGCATATCCTTAATTGCTCCTATGGTGTAGAAATATTGACCATAGATTTTTGAATAAGCAATCTCGCCTTTGGTACGCATACGCCACAGCGTTTTCTCGCTGATGTGCAGGTATTGGCATACCTCGTGGTTATTGAGCCACAGATCATCATAGCTTTTATCTTCCTGTCTTTTCAGATAGTCGGCAATGGCATTGATACTGCTGTTAAGCTGTTGCCAGGCTTCCTCTTCAATGGTTATTATTTTCATTGCATATCATTTAAAGTTCTTTATGCAAAATTGTGAAAGGTGGCAGTGTTTGTCTGCCAATGCTTGCCAATTGGTTTGGCGGTTTTTTGAAATTTTCTACAATTTGGTAAACCCTTGTTTAATAAGGGTTTTAGGGATTTAAGTGAGTTTAATTATGAGGTTGTATCAACATTTGCCAATTGGCAGATATGGGCAAAGAAAAAAGCAGTACGTTTTGGGTACTGCTTTCAAATCTTTATTTTGATATAGCTAAAGGTCTTTATCCATATATTCTTCGAGGGATATTTTAAGCTGGTCTAAAAATGCAGTTCTTGAACCTGCTCTTGTTTTCATTCGGTGGAAAGAATGATGAATATCGTTTAACGGAGTTCTAAACAGCACTTGAAAAATCAAAGCCAATTTTCTTATCCCTATTTTTCCGTATGCAATGGAATTTGAAGCATAGAGAGCGTATATGAGCTCAATAAGTGCATTTTGAGAATTTGTCCATGAAATATCCTTATTTGTATCTAAATTCTGTAAAATCGTGTCTGTGTTTTCTTCGGGATTGATTTTGCTGAGCATGTAAGTATAAAGTAATTCATTAGCAATAATATGTGCAATCTTATTATCATAATACGTTGAGAAGCTGAGGTCAATTTCAAATACGCCACTTTTCAAACCATCGTGATAATTGATCTTTCCAAGTTTGAAATAAGTATGGTCACGATCTGTTCTACCAGCTCGGTAATATCTATAAAAATCTTCATTACAAATATTTTCCTTATATTCTGATTTCAGATTTTTTAATAGGTTTTCGTAGTAGCTATGATGTATTTTGCCGTTATTGACAGGACAGGTTGTTTCTATGCGGAATACTTTATTGTAGTAAATTAGTTTTCCTAATATTTGCGGTTTGATATTCCTGAAAAATTCAATCTCCTGTTGTTCATCTTTAAATCCGGCTTGTAAGACTTTGATTTTTATGGCACAGAGCAGTTCTTTTAGGAACAACGTCATTTGATAAGCCTCATTCGCTGTTGGCATCATTTGAGAAGATAGTTTGTCTTCTTGATAATGAATTTGCGATAATATTTTATTCAACACGATTTCCATAGCATAGTCGTTTAGAGGTTCTCACAATTTGTTTCGGAGTTGCATCTATTGTTGATATGTCAAAATTTGGGAATAATATTGAAACTATTATCACAGTTTCTCCCCAGTGGGGAGATTTTATTTGTTATTAAGTAGAAGGAAAGGGTAAAAATAAAGGATAAAGAACCAATACTCTTTACCCTTTATTTTTTATATTTGCAATATTGATTTACAAGGTAATCAAATGAAAATAAGTGCAGTAAGCACCATTACTAAATCGTTACCGATAGTGTTTTCCACTCTTGTAAACTACTCTTTATTAGCCGCTTTGGGCTATATTAATCTTTTTTATTAAAAATAAGAACATGAAACACTTTAATTTTCAGCGCTAATCCCTGATTAATTCTACTTATTGAAGCAAAAGACTTGTTTGTTTTAAATTGTAATTCGTATTTTTGTTGATATATTTCGTATCAATGTCAATTTTTTCAAATAATATACGCTTTCTAAGAGCAAAGAGAGACCTTTCCCAACAGTCTGTAGCCAATGAACTGGCGATTTCCCGTGTCCGGTATTCCAAATATGAAAACGGGGTTTCGGAACCGCCTATTGAACTGCTGGTTAAAATGTCTAAATATTTTCATGTCAGCATTGATCTCCTGGTTTCCGTAGATATCCGTAAATATCCTCTGGAAGAAATGCTGAAGCTTCCGGATAACAGGATTGTACTTCCGGTAGCGGTAGACAGCCATGGAAATGATACTATTGAGATCATTCCGCAGAAAGCTTCTATGGGATATCTGGAAGGCTACAGTGATGTTGGCTATATCGAAAGCCTTCAGAGAATTGCGCTGCCTTTTCTTAACAATGGTAAATACAGGGCTTTTCCAGCTGACGGAGATTCTATGCCGCCGTTCAGGAACGGTTCCTATATTGTAGGAAAATACGTAGAGGGGATCAGTGAACTGAAACCCGGAAAGACCTATGTTTTCATCACATTGAATGACGGGATCACCTACAAACGTTTTAAGGAAATTAAAGGAAATTCAGTCTGTGTAAGTGCAGATAATACATTCTATGAACCCTACGATATCCCGTTCAATGAAATTGTGGAGATCTGGCAGTATGCATCAGGGATTTTCCCTGAAGATTTTGAGCCGGGTGATTATGAAAGTTATAATTTCAAGGAAATGTTCAGGGAACTGAAAAAGGATATTAAAGATCTGGACCGTAAAGTTTCAAAACGAAGAAAAGTTTAACAGAATGGAAGCTGGAAGTAGAAAGATGGGTGTAATTGAGCCGATAACTTCCTTCTCCCGGCTTCAAACTTCCTTTCTCTATCTATCAGATTAATATACCGTATAATGGACCAGTTAAGTTTATTCAATGCTGATGAATATTTTCGTTTTCCAACAGAGCTGCTGGAGTATACTGAACATTTTATGGCAGACAACGAAGCTTCCCAACTTGAGCAGCTTCTGATCCGTACTGTGCCCTGGAAGCAGAGGACCCAGAAAATGTACGATAAAACGGTTCTTACCCCACGGCTGACGGCCTGGTATGGTGATGATAGTAAGAATTACAGATTGGGAGGGAATGATTTTACAGTGAATCCCTGGTTACCGGAATTATGGTCTCTGAAACAGCAGATCGAAACATCATCCGGATACCGCTTTAATTCCGTTTTGCTGAATTTATACCGCGATGGTAATGACTCCGTTGCATGGCACCGCGACAAAGAAAGTGAACTGGGAAACCGTCCTGTCATAGCTTCCGTCAGTCTGGGACAGGTAAGGAATTTTGATTTCCGTAAAGCAGATGACCATCAGAACAAATACAGCCTGCCGCTTCAGCATGGATCGCTGCTGATCATGAAAGGAGATCTCCAGCTGCATTGGGAACATCGGATTGCAAAATCTGTAAAACCAATGAAACCCCGCATTAATCTTACGTTCCGGATGATCCGCGAAGCATAGCCGTTTATTTTTTCAGCTCAATCCACACCGGTGCATGATCACTGCTTTTTGTCCAGCCGCGGACATGGCGGTCTACTCCACCGGATTTTAAAGCTGAATGAAGATAAGGGCTCAGCAGGATATGATCCAGTCTGATGCCTGCATTCCGGTCATAGGCCTTGTACAGATAGTCCCAGAACGTATAGATGGTATCATCAGGATACAGGGTCCGGATGCTATCCAGCCAGCCTTTGTTCAGCAGGTCTTTGTAAGCCTTTCTTACTTCTGTTCTGTATAATGCATCATTTTCCCAGCGTTCGGGTTTGTAAACATCCACAGGCTCCGGAATAATATTATAATCACCGATGAGAACAGCGGGAAGCTCCATTTTTATAAGCTGGTTGGTTCTTCTTTTTAAACGTTTGATCCAGTCTAATTTATATTCAAATTTAGGACCCGGATAAGGGTTACCATTAGGAAGATACATGCAGGCGACCACCATCTGATCTATGATAGCTTCAATATAGCGGCTCTGCACATCTTCAGGGTCTCCAGGCAAGGTATTCTGAACTTCTGTGATTTCAAGGTCTTTTGCAAGTATGGCTACCCCGTTCCAGCTTTTCTGCCCTTTCCATATAGCCTGATAGCCGGCAGCATTGATTTCTTTTAAAGGAAAACGTTCCTGAGGTGCTTTTAATTCCTGAAGGCATACAATGTCTGGCCGGGCTTCTTTCAGCCATTGCAGCAAAACAGGCAGGCGTCCGTTGATTCCGTTTACGTTATAAGTAGCGATCTTCATATTTGGAGGATTGTGTGGTTTTATTAAGGCAACAATTATTCCACCCTTTTTGAAAGAAATATGCTCAGTCCAGTAAAAATCAGATACCACATTTATGCGCATAATATTATATTGGCATAATTTATTCATTGGTCTGAATGATAAAATGGAATTCTATACAAAAATTTACCATTCTGGAAATCGGCCAGGGACCAAACTAAATGACCGTCAAGGTGATGATTTCCAGACTGAATCAAAAATAAATCATCTTATGAAATATAATAAAGCCTTAGCCTATAAAAAAGAAGCTTTAGAAAAAGCGGATGAATCCGTTCTTCAGAATTATCATATCATCATCACCCCTGCTGATACTGCAGAAAGTGCTGAATATATTGAAGAATTTTCAAAAAATCCGGATGATTTTCAGGACAGCAGCTGTAAAAAATACTGCTCGAATGATGAGTATGAGGTCGTTAGTTTCAGAAAAGAAAAAGAAGATTAATCACTTCGCGATTTCATTTTTGTATGGCCTTTAATCTGTAAAAATCATATCCCCGCACATGGTCTGGTACCACATTAATGCCCGGAATCCGGGACTAATATTATCATTGCAGGGTTAGGTATAAAATAATCAATCACTAAATTATCATATTATGGAAACGAAAAAAACAGCAAAAAGAACGGTGTCGAAAACTACAGCTAAGAAAACAGGAAAAACGCCTGCTAAAAAAAATGCAGCCAAAGAGCTGAAAGATTTATTTGAAGATTCTCTGAAAGATATCTACTGGGCGGAAAAAGCTCTTGTAAAAGCCCTCCCCAAAATGCATAAAAATGCTACGGATAAAAATCTGAAGGCAGGCATTGAAAAACACTTCAACGAAACCAAAATTCACGTGAAAAGACTTGAAGAATGTTTTGCCGCAATTGGAAAAAAGGCTCAGGCTAAAAAATGTGATGCCATGCAGGGATTACTGGATGAAGGGAAAAGCATTATGGAAGAAACCGAAGCCGGACCTGTAAGAGATGCCGGAATTATTGCAGCTGCCCAGAAAGTGGAGCATTATGAAATTGCCACTTATGGAACATTGGCTGCTTACGCTAAAGTTCTGAAAGAAAAAGACTGTCTTAAAAATCTGCTGGCTACCCTTGCCGAAGAAAAAAAATGTGACGAATTGCTCACAAAGGTTGCAGATACAGCCATCAACAGCAAAGCAAAATAAGCAATATTCAATTAAAAGAGGCCTTTTTAAGGTCTCTTTTAATTTTAATTTCCATTTATTTATTCATGCTTCTGATCTGTTCGCTGATCTTAATCCAGTTGATGCTGTCTGCTATATGGAGTTCCTTATCAAACTGCTGTTTCCAGTTTTTCCCCAGCTTATGCTCAAGACTTTTGAAATAAAGATCATTAGACCGCTCAGCCTCTCTTTGTAGCTTTCTGGTTTTATCATCTATCTCACATCCGGTTTCTACCCGTTCATAGCATAATCCCCATTTTTTTACCAGGCTGTCAATGGCATAATAGGCTCCTTCGGGAGGAAGTTCACCGACCCTGATATCCTTCCAGCAGAGCAATTCCGTTTTGTCTGAAGTTTTCGTTTTAGCATTGGCTGATTGGGCCTTTTTCGAAGTATCCTGACTACAGGAGACCTGGAAAAGAAACATAGCCAGGACTATTATTGAGTGATTATATTTTTCCATAACAAAATTTTAAAATGTGATCTCTTTTTTACCGATAAATTCCAGTACCCGGTTTCTTGAAATTACCTGGTTGCCTGCAAAAAATTCATCATCATCCAGACGGGCCAATGAAACGGTAGACTGTCCGGAAAGCCATGAGACAAACTGCTCTCTGTTTTCAAATACTTTGGATGCCTCAAGATAGCCGTCATAAATTTCTCCGTAGAAAAACCGTTGATGCTCATCAGCCTGCATTCCCATTCCGCAGTAATCCCGGTGACTGTAGCCTAAAATCTTTCCGGTTTGTAGCTGATCCGCAACCAGATTGGCTATCCTGTGTCCGAACGGCGTTCTATTTTCCGGCAATTCCAGATAGGCTAAATACTCTTCATTGTTCATAGGTGAATGATTTGAATTTCAATGATCTGCGTGGGCAAAATCATTCTGGTTTGAAATTAATCATTTTTTGCCAAAGTCTTATTTTTTTAAGTAATAGATTATAAAGAAATGATGATATGAACACTTTGATAATAAGTATCTGATGCCTACATTTGCTTTGTCTTAAACAATAAATACAGCAGATTTGAAACTTCCCCTTTCCTATTACCTGAATCAGGATGTTATTTTCCTGGCTAAAGATCTTTTGGGAAAAATTCTTTTTACCGAGATTGACGGGCAGATTACGGCCGGCATTATTGTAGAAACCGAAGCCTATTTCGGGGTGGTAGATAAAGCTTCCCATGCGTATGGCGGGCGGCGTACCGAACGGACTGAGACCTTATACAGCCAGGGCGGCGTTTCTTATGTGTATTTATGTTATGGAATTCATCATCTTTTCAATGTGGTGACGTCTGTGGAGGGTGAGCCTCATGCGGTACTGATCCGCGCTGTAGAACCTCTGGTGGGACAGGACATTATGGAGCTGAGACGTAAAATGTCTTCTACAAAACCTGCTATTTCATCCGGACCCGGTTCAGCAGCTAAAGCTTTGGGTATTGATCGTAATTTTAACAGGAAACATCTCACCGAAAGCGAAATCTGGATTGAAGATCACGGAATCCGGTATGCCCCGGAAGAGATTGTTGCCGGACCGCGTATTGGAGTAGCATATGCCCAGGAAGACGCTTTACTGCCGTGGCGTTTTTATATCACAGGAAATAAATATGTGAGTAAGCCAAGATCCTGACAAACAGTTTATATCTGCGTTGCCTTAAGCATCAGGTAATGCAGATCCGTGTTTTTAATAAAAGCCGGCAAAAGCTCCTTTCCCGGACCGTAGACGGCCACTTCCACATAATCTCCCGAGTGATCCATGCTGATCCAGCCCACAGAATTATGCTTTTTCTGAATATCCGAATACGCCTTAAAAGGCAGTTTTTTGTAGTTGTAAATTCCGGTTTCCTGTTTTTCCAACCCTGAGTAAAAGCTTAATAAATACCTGGCGTCATCATCGGCAAGACTTATTTTATTGGTTTCATAAATCCAGTCTTTCATCTTCTGAAGATTAAAATCAGGACGAATGGCATTCAGGATATACTCGTTGGTATATTGGTAATGAGAGATGCTGTTAAAATTTTTAGTGGCATCCGGACCATAAATAGTTCCGGGATTGGCATTTCCATGATCTGTAGTAATGATTACCAGTGTATTCTGGTCTTTTTCTGCAAAATCCATAACAGTTTTTACTGCTTCATCAAACGCAAGCTGGTCATGGATCAAAGCCGCAATATCATTGGCATGGGCAGCCCAGTCTACTTTTCCGCCTTCTACCTGCAACACAAAGCCTTCCGGATGGTCTTTCATCTGATCTATTGCGGTTTGGGCCATTTCGGCAAGAGAAGGTGTGTTCTGGAGTTCAGCAATATGAGCCCTGTCGATGGAATACGGAAGCGCCCCGGAATTGAAAACACCCAGAAGCTTCTTTCCCTTTTCAATATTTTTTAAATTAGCCCTGTTGTTAAGGATCTGATAGCCTTTTTGTTTGTAAATCCCATACACATCTTTCTGATCTTCTCGTTTTAAAGGATTAAAGAACTCATCGCCACCGCCCATCATCACATCAAAACCTATTTCAGCATACATTTCTGCAATATCGTTTTCTGCATTTCTGCTGTCTGAGTTCACACAGAACCCTGCCGGAGTGGCATGGGTAATGGTTACCGTGGTTACACATCCGGTCTTTTTTCCTGCTTTTTTAAATTTTTGCCAGGCCGGAACATATTTTTCACCATGAGAACCGATGTTAAGAACTCCATTTTTCACCCGGAAGCCTCCCCCAAAGGAAGAACTTGCTGCTGCAGAATCTGTAACGATAGAACTTGCAGAGGCCGTGTCCATCAAAGCCCTGGATACTTTATTTTCATCATACAGATTCATCCAGTTGGTGGTTTTGCCTAAAATATTTCTGGAATAGAGATCGGCCATAGCCAAAGTTCCGGAGCTCATCCCGTCACTGATCATAAAAATAATATTTTTTGCTTTTTTCCTGGGCTCAGGAATTTCTTTCATGGAATTGGCGAAGAAATCAGCCGGATTTAAAGTAAGCAGGCCTGAAACTAATGCTGAACCTTTTAAAAATTGGCGTCTCTCCATGGTCGTAAGATTTTGTAATGCAATTTATTGGGTAATTAATACTGATGACATAAAGTGGCGTTAATTAATTATGAATTTTCCGGTTAATGCCGGTGGTTCTTAAAGTTGATAAGGTGACCCGCTATCAGTCCTGCTGCTCCTGCATAAATGAGTGGAATATGTACTTCAAAGATAAAATCCGCCAGAACTGAAATGGAGATTAAAATAATGGAAGCCCAGAATAAAGCCTTCAGCCAACGTCTGGTCATGGATTTTGTAACCTTGTACACCACGAGAGCTCCGATGATCAGGAAAGCCAGGTCAATATAGGGATTGTGCGATATTCCCAGTGGAATGATCATCAGTAAAGGAAAGGCAATGCAATGGATAAGACATAGAACTGCTGCAGAAATTCCCACTGCATCTAATATTTTCGATTTCATAAAATAAGGGATTTAAATTTCTTGTTGTAAGTCTGGGGCAAAGGTATAGAATAAAATTCAAATATTGCAACTTTGTTGCATTAAATTAAAACACTCCCTACTTTGCGACCTACGATTAAATTTAAATTCCCTGATCTTTTTGATAAAGTCAATAAAAATACTATTTTTATTTTCAAAAAAGTAAACACCCATTATGCCGACTGAAGCTTCCCATAAGCTGATTCCGATGACGGATTTCGTTATTGAATACTACGCCAACGAAGGATATGCCGATCTCCAGACCCTGAGACTGATGAAAAATTATGCCGGTTTTTTAAGAAAACCCCTGACATTGGGAATGCTGGTTCCCGTGGATACGCAAGGAAACGTCCTGAAAGAGCCCAAGAATTATTCCGCCTGGAAATCCTTGGATCATAATGACGGAAAAAGAGATACTACGGCAGGTTTTGAAGAATATATCCACTATCAGAAAGCAGAACAGCACTGTCTGTTGGAAGGATTTTCCGTAGCATATAATGGGTATTCCGTAGTAAGGCTTGTTGCTTCCTATAATGAGAGTATTGAACTTTCTTTTAACAAAAGCGACCTGATGTCATCCACATTTACAGATATTGAATCGCTTACTGTTTTTGATGCCATTTACCTGACTACTCTTGCCTTAAAAATGATTGGGATCACGAAATAATTTCTCTTCATAACATAATATAGATACCACATTTTTAGTAATATTAATGATTTGTTCTCATAAAGGCACAGAATGTGTATTAAAAGAAAACATAACATTAAAATTTAAAGTCATGAGAAATTTATTATGGTTAGTAGCCGTCATCTGTATTATTGTCTGGCTTCTTGGAATGTTGAACATTATCCCGGGAATCAGTACGAGTTATTTAGTGCACGTTCTGTTGGTTATCGCTATCATTGTGGTGCTTTATAATATTATTTCCGGTAAAAGACCTCTTTAATCATCAACTAATTTTTACTGGGTATCAAATAAAAAACGGGTCAGAAATATTTTTCTGACCCGTTTTTTATTAGTTTCTGAAGTTTTAATTAAGTTTCAGATGCTTGCTGATAAAGCCTTCCAGCTCTTTTCCATGAAGGTTTTTAGCAATGATCTTTCCCTGTGTATCAATAACCACATTAAAAGGAAGTTCTTCAATGGCATAAGCTTTAGCAACAGGGCTCCTCCAGAATTTCAGATCGCTCACCTGTGGCCAGCTGATTTCAAAACGGTCGATGGCTTTCTGCCAGCTTTCCTTATTCCGGTCTAAAGAAACACCGAGTATTTCAAACTCCTTTCCTTTTGTTTTTTGATATAATGTTTTCAGTTCGGGCTGTTCTTCCATACACGGTGAACACCAGGTAGCCCAAAAGTCAATCAGGACCAGCTTCCCTTTTAAAGACGAAAGGCTGAAAGGAGTACCGTCATTTTTCGATAATGTAATTTCCGGGGCCTGCTGCCCTATTTCGAGCTTAGCCTGCTGTGCAGCTGCATATCCTGTAAGAATCAATACAGAGAATAAGGTAAGAATAGCTTTCATATTATTCATTGATAGGATAGTCTTTATCCAGCCAGTCAGCTTTAATATTTTTTGGAAGATTCAGAAGTTTTGCATTTTTGAAACCCATTTCCTGAAGGAGATTAAAAGCAGGACGGATGTTCGGACATTTTACAAACGGACAGCATCCACAATAGATCACCACTTCCTTATCTTTTGGAATATCCTTTAAATAATTTCTTAATTTTTCAAGATTTTCAGGCTCTCGGGTTGGTCCGATATCCACAGAGCCTTTAATAATAGCTTCCGGCCCTACTGAAATAACGACCATATTTTTTGTTTTACTTTCAGTAATTCTTGAGGCTAAAAGCGCCGGATCCATCAACTGGCTTTCCGTCCACGGATCCTGTTTCTGCTGTGCTGTAAGCTGGCTGAACATCGAACACACCAGAAAAGCCATCATAAACAAATATTTCATTCTTCTTTTTTAACAAAGATATGAATTTACACACAGTATGATCAGCATAGTTTTGTTTGAAGTAATTTAAGTGATCCCATCTCAAATATTTTATATATTTATTGTAGGATAATAAAAGGACAAACAAAAGTAAATCAATACCATGGACGAGAAATTCCAGCCTTATGTGATTATTGTAGGTTCCGGCTTGGCAGGTCTCACGGCTGCTATGGAAATTACCAATTCCGGAAAAAAAGTACTTCTGCTGGATCAGGAAACGGAGCAGAATATCGGCGGACAGGCATTCTGGTCGTTCGGAGGTCTGTTTCTGATCAATTCTCCCCAGCAGCGCAGAATGGGGATTAAAGATTCCTATGAGCTGGCTCTTCAGGACTGGAAAGGGACCGCCGGATTTGACCGTAAAGAAGATTACTGGCCAAGAAAATGGGCGGAAGCTTATCTGAAATTTGCCGCTAATGAAAAATATGATTATGTTTCCAGACTGGGCATTAAATTTATGTTTATGGTAGGCTGGGCAGAGCGTGGTGATGGTTCAGCAACAGGCCACGGGAATTCTGTGCCACGCTTTCATGTCAGCTGGGGAACGGGAACAGGAGTGGTGAAACCGTTTGTGGATAAAGCCTATGAAGCTCAGAAAAAAGGACTTTTACAGATGAAATTCAGACACAGGGTTACTGAACTGATCGTGGAAGAGGATGCTGTGAAAGGCCTTAAAGGAGACATTCTTGAAAATGACGATAAAGAGAGAGGTGTAGAAACCAACAGAAATGTAATTTCCCGTTTTGAATATCATGCTCCTCACGTCATCATTGCATCCGGAGGAATTGGAGCCAATCATGAACTGGTCAGGAAAAACTGGCCGGAAAGATTAGGAAAAGCCCCGGAAAATATGGTGTGTGGAGTCCCGGCTTATGTAGATGGAAAAATGATTGGAATTGCCGAAAGTTCCGGAGCGCATATTATCAATCCGGACAGAATGTGGCACTATACGGAAGGCATACAAAACTGGAATCCTATTTGGCCGAAACACGGCATACGAATACTTCCCGGACCGTCTTCACTCTGGTTTGATGCCAAAGGAGAACGCCTCCCCGCCCCATTCCTGCCTGGTTTTGATACGTTGGGAACGCTTAAGTATATCCAGGAAACCGGTTATTCCTATTCCTGGTTTATTCTGACGCAAAAAATCATCAAAAAAGAATTTGCCCTCTCCGGATCAGAACAGAACCCGGATATTACCAATAAAGATTACGGCCTTTTCCTGAAAAGAATCTTTGGAAAGAAAGCACCGGGTCCTGTAGAAGCTTTTAAAGAGCACGGAAAAGATTTTATCGTTTCAAACAATTTGAAAGACCTGGTGGAAAGAATGAATCTTCTGTCCGGAGATCATCTTCTGGATTATGATAAAATTAAAGAACAGATTGAAGCCAGAGATATGGAACTGGACCATAAGTTTTCAAAAGATACTCAGGTGAACTATATCAGAAATACCAGAAATTATTTAGGAGACAAACTCGGACGCGTGGCAAGCCCCCATAAAATACTGGACCCAAAGAATGGCCCCCTGATTGCAGTACGACTTAATATTCTTACCCGAAAGACACTGGGTGGCATAAAAACAAATCTGAACGGACAGGTTTTAAAAGAAGACGACTCTGTGATCAAAGGACTGTATGCAGCAGGTGAAGCCGCAGGCTTTGGCGGCGGCGGAATGCATGGCTACCGGGCACTGGAAGGAACATTTCTTGGTGGATGCATTTTTTCAGGAATGACGGCGGGGAAATATATTGCAGGACTTTGAAAAAGTCAATGATGAATTCTTCTCCGAAGATCAGTGATGAATTTTTTCATTTAAGTGAGGAAGGCGAAGAAAGCGGAGAAAGCAAATTAAAGAAAAAATAACACAAAACTTAAAAATACAACGATGAATACTTATTTTGATAATAAAACAGTCTGGGTCACCGGGGCTTCTTCCGGCATAGGTGAAGCGCTTGTGAATGAGCTGGCACAAAAAAGCAGTGCAAAAATTATTCTTTCATCAAGAAATAAGGAACAGCTGAACGCTGTGGCACAAAAAGCAGGGTTACATGCCGACCGTTTCTATGTTTTACCTCTGGACCTTGCAGATTATAAAAAAATGCCGGATATTGCCATGGAAGCTATAGAAAAGTTTGGAAAAATAGATATCCTGGTCAATAATGCAGGCCTTTCACAAAGATCTCTGGCCATGGATACCGATATAGAAGTGGACAAACGCCTTATGGATATTGATTTCGTAGGGACGGTAGCCCTGACGAAAGCTATACTGCCCTACATGATCCGGAATGGTGGCGGGCAGATTGCAGTAGTGACCAGTCTCATGGGAGCTTTCGGAGGCCCGATGCGAAGCAGCTATGCAGCCGCTAAACATGCCCTTCACGGTTTTTTCGACTCATTGCGGGCCGAATTATATACAAAACAGATTGGTATTACCCTTATCTGTCCCGGGTTTATACAGACCAATATTTCTATTAATGCCGTCACAGGTAACGGTTCCCCACAGGGAACAATGGATGACGCTACAATGAAAGGAATGCCGGCTGACGTCTTTGCCCGGAAAATGCTTTCTGCCATTTCAAAAAAGAAAAACCAGGTAGCCATTGGCGGTCAGGAAGTGATGGGGATCTATCTCAAGAGGTTTTTTCCCGGGCTGTTGGCCAAGATTGTCCGTAAAGCAAAAGTAGTTTGATGAGAAGCGAAAAGGCAAAGAGGCTAAACGGCGAAAAAGCTTATTTGTAAATTTGCCCTTTAGCCTTTCACCTACTTAATATTGTTTTCCGTTTCAAATTCAATTTGCGTTTTGAACAGTTGTTCATCTGCCTTAAAAACTTTCTGGTACAGCTGCTGTTTTTCATGGCCAAGCTCAAGCCTCCGGTCCTGTGCTGCCCGGATTTGCTTATCTTCTTTTCCGTACCGCATGATCTTCTCTTGCTCTATTTCTTCTCTCGAGAATACAAAAAGGTCTTTAAGCAATGTATAATAATCAACCGCTGCTTTCTGAACTTCTTTTCCTTTTTTCACACCCTCTGTGTCTGCATTTCTAATGTCCTGAATAACCCGGTTGAATTCAGTTTCTTCTTTGCTGACGATATCCAGAGCTTTTGAATAATCATAAGCGATCAGATGATTCAGTTTGATTGATTCAAGGCCTTTTTCGCCAATTACCATCGCGGTCACCTGGGATTCTTTCTTTTCAAGAAGTTCGTTAAGATGCGTTGCCTTTTTATTCGTACATGAATAAAAGACGGTAAGGATTAAAACAACTGATGCAGAAGGGTTAGAAATTTTACGAATCATAAGAATCAGATTAATAAGCAATTAAATATATGAAAATAATTTCTTGTGGCTGAGCTGAAAATTGTTTTCTCATGCATCTACGCGATCTTCATCCAAAATCTTATAGTTGATTTTGCATTTATAGATTTGTAATCAAAGCAATTTTAAAAAGTGGACTTCCTCTTTAACTATTATCCGGAATTTGTGCCTTCTCATAAATCAGGCCTTCATATTGCAGTTCACTCCAGAAGTTGGCAGGAATATTTGAATGAAGAGCATTCACGTTATCCTGAACCTGTTCCGGGCGGCTGGCTCCGGGAATAATGGACGCAAATTCATCAGACGCCAGCACAAAATGAAGGGCAGCATGCACGGGATCTGTATTATATTTTTTTGCTATTTCAGTAATTCTGGCCCGTTTTTCAGCCATCCCTTTAGGAATGACGTCTTTATAATTGTACCGCTCTCTTCCGGCAATATATCCCGAATTGTATCCTGCCCCGGAAACCAGCTTCACGCCTGCTTTTTTTACGGCGGGGAGGAGCCTGTCAACCGCATCTTCATGTTCCAGTATTGAATACTGCGTTGCGGAAAGACAGATATCCGGGTCTGCAGATTCTATACAGTCTAAAATTGGTTCGATTTTATTAACTCCCATTCCCCAGGCTTTGATTGTTCCCTGATCACGCAGCTCGGAAAGAACTTTGAACGCTCCTTTCCTCGCCTGTTCCAGAAAATAAGGATACCGGTCCCCTACCTGATCTTCAGATAGGTCATGTACGTAAACGATATCGATATGATCCAGTCCGGTCCTCTTCAGGCTGTCTTCGATGGATCTTTTAACTGCATCTGCAGTATAATCATGTTTAAAATCATAATTAAGCGGATTCTTCCACATCGTCGGAGGAACTTCGGATTCCGGTACTTCGTGAAAAAGTCTACCCACTTTAGTTGAAAATATAAAATCATTTCTTTCTTTATCCTTTAAAAACTCCCCGAATCTTCTTTCGCTTTTAGTGAGACCATACCAGGGAGAAGTATCAAAATAACGTACTCCCAGATCCCACGCAGTCTGTAAAATTTTTAAGGATTCCTCATTACTTATGTCCTCAAAGGCTGTTCCTATAGCTACTCCGCCTATTCCTAATCTGTGCTTTTCAGTTAAAATATCCGCTTTCATATGATCATATTTAAGTGTTGGTACTAAAACGGATGCAAACATCATGCTTTTCATTTCATATATTATGTTAAATGTTTGAAATATGGCTCAATTGGTCCTGTTATTGAATGAAATATGTACACCACTTCAATATCAGTTCATATGAAAAAGCACATCATAATCGTAGGAGGAGGATTTGCCGGCATTAATCTTATCAAATCCCTCAGAAACGATAAAAGATTCAGGATTACGCTGGTTGATAAAAATAATTACCATTTTTTTCCGCCGCTGATTTATCAGGTCGCGACGTCATTCATTGAAGCCTCGAATATCAGCTATCCTTTCCGCAAATTATTTTCCAATGATAAAAATGTCAGCTTTCACATGGGAAGCCTTGTCCGTGTAATTCCTGAAAGTAAAACCCTTGAAACCGACACCGGAAATCTGCAGTACGATTATCTCGTTCTCGCTATGGGAACTGAATCTAATTTTTTCGGAATGGAAAATGTGCAGAAATGTGCCCTCCCGATGAAAAACATAGAAGAAGCCCTCTATTTACGGAACCATATTTTGCTGACCCTGGAAGAAGCGGCCCGGAATAAAGATATAAAAGAAGCTGAAAAACTTCAGAATATTGTGATTGCAGGTGGCGGGCCTACCGGTGTGGAGCTGGCAGGAATGCTGGCAGAGATGGGAGGATATATTGCTCAGAAAGAATATCCCGAGATTAAATTAAGCCTTTCTAACCTGTATCTCATTGATGCCCTGCCCTCTTTACTTTCGCCGATGAGTGCCATGGCGCAGAAAACAGCTTACGAAACCTTGCGGGAACTGGGCGTGAAAATCCTTCTGAATGTTTCCGTAAAAGATTATAAAGACTGTAAGGTGATTTTAAGTGACGGCAGTTCAATAGAAACAGAAACCCTGATCTGGACTTCCGGGGTTATCGGCAGGGAAGTTCCGGGAATGCCGGAAGAAAGTGTGGGAAAAGGAAGAAGGCTGTTGGTGGATGCCTACAATAAAGTGGAACATACCCAAAACATATATGCACTTGGCGACCTATGCCTGATGCTTTCTGAAGAAAAATATCCTAAGGGGCATCCCCAGCTGGCGCAGGTGGCCATTCAGCAGGCCAAAAATTTAGCCGCCAATTTTCAGCGTGTGGAACATGAAAAAGTACTGCATGCTTTTGAATACAATGACAAAGGCAGCATGGCCATTATTTCAAAATTCAACGCGGTGGTGGATCTTCCGAAACATTCTTTTAAAGGATTTATTGCGTGGCTTACCTGGCTTTTTATCCATATTATTCCTCTCATCGGATTCAGAAGCAAAGTTCAGCTGGCACTGGACTGGTTCCGTCTGTTTATCACCAATAATCCTTCCATAAGGCTTATCCTGCATCCCAAAAGAAATACCGGCGAAACTACGCTTTAAAAAATATTAATCCTGTCGGGTTTCTGCCTGATAAAAACAGAGAAGAATAAAGATCATGTATTGATACAAAATAACCTCTTATTCAGAGGTTATTTTTGTGTAGTTAATTATTATTGTTCAACAATGGTCAGTACGTTATATCCTCCTGTATTCAGAAGCGGACGCTTATCCGGATCCCAGGATACGTTAATCCATACAAAAGGCCTTAGCTTGTCCCCTGCATTCAGGTATAAACTTGCGGTAGATGCCGATCCTGCAATAACAGCATTGGGAGGATTTCCCGTGTCCTGCGGATACCCGTTATTGGTTTTAATTCTCTGTATAACTGTATTGGAGGAATTTCTCACTTCCCAGATCGCTTCCGTTTGATTTTGTCCAAAATTGGTATTGATCTGGCTTGGTGCGAGGGCAAAAGTAAAAGTAACGAAGTATACTCCTGCTCTCGGGGCAATAAACTCCCCTGTGGCCGGATCAAAATTGGTTCTGGGCTGTCCGGAGTCTGAATCCAGTTTTTCTGTCCATGAGGTAAGATAGGCCGAAGATCGGCCGGGAATACCGTCTGTATAATTCCCTATAGGCCACAATCCGGTTTCAAAAACGGTAGAATTGTTATTGGTCTTTTCAGCCATGACAATAATTCTCGGTTTTCCATAAGGAAGGATCGGAACCCAGACTGTTCCGTCAGAATATTCTATATATCCCTGTACCCCGATAGCGGGGTTCGGGTTGTACCGCATCGCTCCGGCTCCGGCTTCAGCAGCAGTTTGATTGGTCATTCCTATAGCCATGGAGCCATTGGTACCGTTTCTGAGGTCGATTGCTGTTTTTGGAGTGGCAACCCCTACTCCTATTTTTCCGGTTTTATCTATAATCACTTTTTCAGCAGTACTGATTTCCATGGCATTGGCCGGGCTGGGATTACTGTTTCCAATACCTATTTGGGCGAATATCAGATGAGGAAGAACACCAAGGCCAAGAAAAGTTATTGTTTTTGTATTTAGTTTCATCTTGCGTTGTTTTTATAATTCGTAAATGCTGATACTGTTGTTGGTACCACTGTTGGATGTGTTTATATTCCTGCTGCCTCCAAAGTTCTGGAATACCTTAAACTGTATGGTGTTGCCCGCTGACAGGTTAAAAATAGCGGTACAGTTGCCTCCTACAATATTATTGACCGTTGAAACATCCCATGCAGGATAAGAATTGACACTTCTGTAAGTCTGGATATTATTCGCAGCGGTATTACTCTCTATAATGGTCTCGATCCTTGAATTCTGGGCAATATTGCCATCAGCCAGCGTAATATTGAAAGAAACAATATAAAACCCGTTTCTTGGAGCTGTGAAGGTTCCGGTAGTTCCATTGAAATTGGACTGAGCGTCTGTCAGCACAGACCATCCGCTGACTACAGTGGTGGAATTATTGGCCAGTGCCTGTACACTGCTTTTATTAGCCAGAACCAGTGCTTTCGGAGGTAAGGTCATGGGGAGGTTGTGCCAGGATACACCATCGGAATACTGGATAATATTCCCGGTGCTGTACCGAATAGCCCCACCGCCGGCTGCAGCGGCTGTCTGCGTGCTTGTTCCAAGGCCTATAATTCCCTTTTGGTCTGCTGAACGGACATCCACTTTGGTTTTGGGATTTAAAAGTCCTACTCCCAGCTTACCTTCGGAGGTTACCACCATATCGTTTAAGATCTGAGGAGCAGATGGCGGTACACTGCTGTTATCTCTGGCTCCGTCTATGTGAAATGCCTGCATCGGATCTTTGGTGAAAACTCCCACCTGTGCCTGCAGAAAGAACGGCAGGAAAAAGATCAGGAACTGATATCTATTCTTAATTTTCATTTTGTATTTTTTAATGTTCTATAATGGTCAGGTTGTTGAATCCGGCATCCGGGTGGGTCCAGTCCGCATTTACCCTTAATGCTCTTGCTCCGGATCCTGTAATATTCTGATTAAGTTGTGGCCGAACCGTCTGTCCGGCGGCCAGATTTACAGTAATCACTGCAGAACCTCCCACCTGTGCCTCTTCATTACCACGGGCAAATGTTTTATAAGAACGTGCCAGAATAGCATTTGTGGTAGGGCTGTAAAACTGGCTGGTTACTTCAGAAGAATTGGCGACTGTGCCTGAAACGAAATTGTATGTCATCAGAAATGTGTAGACTCCGGCTCTGGGTGCTGTGAAAATTCCTGTAGCAGGCTCAAAACTGTTAGACAGGTCCCTCACTTCGTCCCAACCGGTAATATTCACATCTGTATTATAGTTTACAGAAAATGCATTAGTCATTCTGGCCACTACAACAGCTTTGGTAGGCAGGACAAGCGCGGCCTCCCAAACGTTTCCGTCGGAGACCTGAATTCTCGCCTGTGTGGGCTCATACCTTACAGCTCCGGCCCCCGCCGCACTGGCGGTCATGGTAGTAGAGCCCAGTCCTATTGCGTTCTGTGATCCGGCCGACCGCATGTCCAGTTTTACAACGGGATTTAAAACACCCAAGCCGATAAAGCCGGTATTTTTGATCATTACGTCATTACTGAGTTCTGCAGGAGTGGGTGAAGCGGTATTGTCTTTTGCACCGTCTATGTGCAGGGCTCCCAGCGGGTTGCTGGTACTGATTCCTATCTGCGCAGCAATAGGCACCGAAGCCAGAACGGCCAGGGATAGCAATTTTTTTTTCATTGAATATGTGTTTTATAATTTAATTGGGGTCTGATGATCTTAAAAAATTTATGAACATCAAAACCGAAGTGCAAAAATAAATTATTCTTCTTATTCATTTCCCTACTTGTGGAAATAAGTCTTATTGAATGCATACAAAATTTGAAAAAATATTTCAGGTTTTAAAATACTTAGTGTAATATATTCTGAAAAAAATACATTAATTAAATGCTTTAACTCTTTGTTTTGCATTTGTTTACAGTTGTATTTTCATCAACAGATTGATTCAGTTCTATTTCTACTTTTTTAAAGGAATTTCTTTTTCCAGCGGGCAATTGTATTCCGGCTCAGATTAAAATGTCTGGCAAGTTCGGCATTGTTATACCGGTTATTTTTCTGGAAATTGAGGATTTCAAGAATAGATTGCCGGTCAAAAGAGCGGTGTTTCTGGTTAAAAGTGAAGGCTGTCTCTTCTTTACCATTGAGGATGCTGCTGCAGGTGATAACATCCAGAATGGAAAAATCCTGTTTTGATAGTACCGTTGTTAATGCTTTTTTCTTTTCGGGGAACTTTTCATTGATGAGATCTGTGTAGATTCTTTTGTAATCGGGGATATTTTCCATTGTGTTTTTTTGTTTCTCGCTTTATCTTTCCATCATATTATATTTGTGCAGCCATTTATAGAGCGTGCTTTTTGGAATTTTATACTCGGAAATCACATTGGATTTCGTCATTTCTCCTTTCTTTATTTTGTCCAGAACAAATTCTATAATCTCTTTGGTATACAGGCTTTTGCGAAACACCGGCAGTGAATCCGGTATTTTTTTCTTCCGTATATAATCCATAGAAGACTGCGGTGCATATAAAATTAAATGCTGGGAATAGACCCTGAAGAAATCATATTCCAGAAGTTTGGACCAGCGGAGCAGCAGTTCCGTGTCAAAAGCAGAAGAATTATACATATCCAGGACTTCTTCTTCCCTGCAATTGAGGAATTTACAGATCCGGGACATTTCAATGCCGTTTCTGGTTACTTTTTCTTTGATCATTAATCCAATGTTCAGATTTTTAAGATCCATAGTTTTATCTAGAGTTTGTGTTTTTTTATACAGAAAGGAAAAGCAATAGGTCAAAATTCCTATTGAGGGAAGCTGAGAACTTTGACGGGATTATTGCTTTTCATACTTGTGTTTTAGAATTTTCAGCCTGATTTTATTGATGATCATACAGCATACAGAATCCTTTTGCAATAGTATAGTTTTCTCCTGAGATCTGAAAAAATCAGATGTTGCAAATTCTGAATCTCTCACGATATGAAGAAACAGTTTTGTAAAGAACAGTAAAAGGAGATTTGATCAGAATTGCTGTTTTTCATTTTCATTATTTGTATCAGTAGAGAAGAAAATGCAGGCATTTCTGAAAAAAACACCAGTCCTGGGTTGCATTTTTATGGAATGAAGATAAATTGATTTTAGTTGAGTTATTCTAATTTAAACTATTTATTACCAATTGATTAAAAATATTAATTTATATTATAAATTCTGAAAATATAACGCTATTATTAAGTAGTATTTGTTAATATTGTGCTTAATTTGCTCTTTCAAAATACACAAGATGAAAAATACCGTTGTTCTTCTGTTCTGTCTGATATATGGGCTGTATCATGCACAACTGAATCCTGATTTTTCTACCATATCACGCATTGATTCAGAAATTTCCCGGGCTGATGAGCTGGCCAAAACCAATCCCGCGAAATCCATAGAGCTTTACAAGAACTTATATCAATCTTCCAAAAAGATAGGATATAAAAAAGGAATACTCGAAAGTATCACTATGCTGATGGCCAGGTATTATGATGCAGGCAATCATAAACAGGTGATTGATCTGAGTGCAGAGGCTGAAAAACTGGCCCATGAGGTGAAGGATACCGCAAAGCTGGCGAATATATACCGATTACGGGCATCGTCTTACACCGAACTGGGGTTTAACGATGAAAGTATCAGGGAGTTCAAAAAAGCTTTAAAGATATCCGGAAACATAAAGTCCAACGACAAAAAACATTATCTACAATCTTTAATCTATACCGGAATCTGTGGATATTCCGCCCATATCAATGCGCCGCTGGATTCTGTGATCCATTACCAGAAAAAGGCCTTTGAAAGTGCTAAAGCTATAAGTAATGACAAGGATTTTACCTCAAAAAAATATCATCTTCTGGCTTTATCCAGTGTCAATTTAGGAATGACCAGCGTGGCTTCCGGGCGTATAAAAGATGCTGAAGACTATTTCCACAAAGCACTGGAAATCTCTCAAAATGAGTCTTATGCCATACCGAGAAACCTCAATATTACCATTCTGAACGAATATGCATGGCTTTATTATGATCAGAAAAAATATGACCAAGCTGTACAGTATGCAGGAAAAGCTGAACAATTTGAAAAGGTTATCAGCCTGCCTTATCTCCGAAGGGATATTTATGAAGTAAGTTTTAAATCTTATGTAGAACTTGGAGAAAAAGAAGCATCGAAAAAATACATGAACCTCTACACCAGGCTGAATGACAGTCTTGTGAATGAAGAAAAGAAGACCATTAATTCTCCTGTAAAGCAGATTATGCATGAGCAGGGACAGGCCTACACATGGAATCTTTGGAAAATACTGATGTTTTTTATGGTTTGCATTATTGTTCTGGTGGTTTCAGGCTTATTTTTCTGGAAAAGAAATCAGAAAAAACTTCATGAAAGATATGATGCTGTCATTAAAAAACTTAAAGCAGCCGAACCCCGTCCCGAAGAAAATATAAAACCTGAAATATCCGCTGAAAAAAGCATTTATATTACGGATGAAACAGTAAAGACAATCCTGAACAAGCTTGAGAAGTTCGAAAAATCCCAGAAATTCATTAAAAAAGATCTCAGCCTTACATCCCTGGCCAATGACCTGAATACCAATACCCGCTACCTTTCGGAGATCATTAAACAATATAAACATAACAGTTATAACAATTATATCAACGGACTGAGGATAAGCTATATCACCAATAAACTTTATGAGAATCCCATTTACAGGGAGTATAAAGTCAGCTATCTTGCCGAAGCCTGCGGGTTTTCTTCAAGGGAAGTTTTTGCCGTTATCTTTAAAAAAGAAACCGGGGTAAGCCCTTCCTATTTCATCAGTAATCTGAAAAAAGACAGTCTGGAATCAACTTTATAAGAACAATACTTCTTGACGGACTAAATTATAAAACATTCAAATCCACATTAATTAAACGCTTTATTTGACTTAAAATCAGTTGATTATTTTAGATTTAATCTATTCCGGCATTGCAAAAGGGATGATATTTATAAAGATATTCATAAATTTACGGAACCATTACCGCTTTAAAAATTGGTTCCCCCGTGAAAATTCACAATAAAAAAAAATACTTAAGCTTTCTAAAATTCAAAAGAGATTTTCAGGAATATGGGCTGGAAAAGGCCCGAAGCTATGAGCTTATCCTCCACTGGCTGAACAACAGGCTGAGCCGGAATCAGTTTCTGGTGCTCTCCGGAATCCTGGTGGGCTGTACGGCTGGTCTGGCAGGCGTAGTGCTGAAAACCCTGGTGCATACCATTCACAATTTTATTACCCATAAAGTTCATTTTGAATACCAGATTCTATTTTATATTGTCTTTTCGTTCCTGGGAATTGTACTTACTACGGGTATCGTCATTACTTTGTTTAAAGGACAGGACAGAAAAGGAATTGGTGCTATTCTGTATGAAATTGCACAGAATTCCAGTATTGTGGCCTCTGTAAAAATGTATTCACAGATTATCCAGAGTGCTGTAACGGTGGGACTTGGAGGGTCTGCCGGACTGGAAAGCCCTATTGCAGTAACCGGTGCCGCCATAGGATCCAATTATGCCCAGACATACAGGCTCAGCTATAAAGAACGGACACTTCTGCTGGCTGCAGGAGCTACTGCGGGGATTGCATCTGCATTCAATGCTCCTATTGCAGGGATTATGTTTGCATTTGAAATTCTTTTAACCGGGGTTGTTTTTACGGATTTCATTCCTCTAGTTGTTGCGGCGGTCTGTGGGAGTCTTTTGTCGAGGGTATTGCTTCAGGAAGATGTTCTTTTCAGATTTTATACCAGAGAGGCATTTAACTACAAAAATTTACCATACTATCTTATCCTGGGGATTGTGACGGGACTGTATGCCCGTTATTTTGTTGTCATTTCCCAGAAAGTAGAACATTTTATCAAGGGACTTAAGCTTTCAAGGATGCGTAAAGCCATGTTCGGAGGGCTGGTGCTTTCATTACTGTGTGTTCTTTTTCCTCCGCTTTTCGGGGAAGGCTATGATACGGTGAAAGCATTTACGAACGGAAACACCCACTCTATCATCCGGAACAGTTTTTTCAGATATTTTGAGATCGGAGACTGGACTATAGTGATTTTTCTGGTATTGGTATGTCTTTTAAAAGCCTTTGCGACGTCTTTTACCATATTCAGCGGAGGAAATGGCGGTAATTTTGCACCGTCGCTTTTTGCGGGTGGTACGGTAGGTTATTTGTTTGCGATAGTCTGTCAGCAGATCGGGTTTACGGATGTTCCGGTAACGAATCTTGTTCTGGTGGGAATGGCCGGAGCCATGAGCGGTGTATTGTATGCCCCTCTTACTGCTATATTTCTGATTGCAGAATCCAGCTTTGGATATGATCTTTTTATTCCACTCATGATTGTAGCCATTATCTCATATCTTATTGCCAAGTGGTTCTCCCCTATTTCCCCTGAACTGAAATCCCTGGCTGATGAAGGAAAAATATTCACGAATAAGCATGATAAAAACCTGCTTTTTGCTTTAAGAACGGAAGACTTCATCGATAAGCATTCACAGACCATCAATGAAAATGCATCAGTCACGGAATTATTTGAACTGGTAAAAAACAGCAATAAAAATATTTTTGCCGTTACAGACGAAGCAGGAAAAATGAAAGGAATCCTTACTCTGGATGATATCCGGCCGTATCTTTTCAATATGGAGACAGATCGCTCCATGATGGTTTCCCAGATTATGAAAGTTCCACCGGCCGTAATTTACAGGGAAAACAAACCGTTGGATATCCTTCAGATCTTTGATGATACCGGGGTGTGGAATCTTCCTGTAACCAGTGATAAGAATGATTTCATCGGATTTATTTCAAAATCATCTATTCTGATGAGTTACAGACAGCTTTTAAAGGAATATTCCGATTAAGGTATTTTGTAAAGAATCCAAAGGTTTTCGAACAGTCCTGAATCGCAAATATTTTAAACCATAAAAAAGCACAGATCTTTTGACCTGTGCTTTCTATTGATCAGAATTTAAACTATTTACTTCTTAATTATCTTAACTGTTTTAAAAGCATTGACTTTAGCATCTTTCAGAGAAAGCAGATACTCACCGGAAGGATATTTGACAAAGTCTTTATTGATGGCTTTTTCAATAGATTCAGGGTTTCCGCTCGAACTGAAAATCATCTTTCCATCCATCCCGAAAATCTGTGCACTGTAATTTCCTGATGCATTTTTTATCTGAATGTGGATCACACCATCCCGTTCAACAGGATTAGGATACACTATAAGTTGTTCAGGATCTCTATTTTCCGTTTTCTTTGCAGAAAGTGTTGAATAAGGATACACCAGGATTTTCTGCCCGTCATAGCCTACTGCATAAACAGCGGCTGCATTGGCCGGGTAATACACTTTGGTCGTCTGATTGGTGGTATCACCCGTACCCGTAACAGATACATAAATCAGTTCATTATTCGCATTGAAGGTTTCATAGGCTACTGCGTTCTTCCATACACTGTGCTGTACGGTAAGATAAGCATTGTTTAAAGTAGCGCCCTGCCCTGTTTGCCCGCTCACCGGAAGATGATCGCGGAAAGCTGCAATGCTGCGGGATGATATATAATGCATGACAGGAGAAACTGGGGTCTGGTAATTTTGGGCCTGTATATGGGCAATAGTAGCATCAATCTGAGCCTGGGTAATCGTCAGCTGCCCAACACCGTAATCATCAATAGCTCTGTTTATTGGCCTTAAAAATCCGGTTTTGATGAAGAATCCGGTTAAATCTTCCTGCGTCGCTGCACAGGTATTTTTCACAAAGTTCAGAAGCAATTCACCGTTTGAAACCCCTGAGGCATTATAACTTCTTGCCATATTGGCCACCATTCCGAACCAGTGTGCATAATCTATTCCTGTATAATTAGAAGGATAATTAAAGGAAAGAACCGGTGCGTTTCGGGATGCTCCGGCCAACTGATAGTACAGTTCAAGCTGCCAGAAAGGAACCAACACTTTGAAAACATCTGTATTGGCATTCCCCTGCAAAGCTTCCTGATTGACAACAGTATTCAGGATGGCTCCGTTTATTCTTCCTCCTGCGATGCTGGTCATTCCTGTTGCCGGTTCCACAGATTCCCTTTCCAGACGGGACATGCCGTCATTTTGTGGGTTCATATGATAATCTACCCATGTGCTGTGCATATTATTGGTCACTTCTGTAGTCCCAATCCATTTCAGGTCCGGCCTGATCTGGTTAATGTGTCCAAATTCATGGGCAATTCCCCATAAAGACAATTGATTGATATCGGCAAGACTTTCTTCACCCCAGTCAGAATCCATATTGATACCCAGTCCGCCTGCATACCAACCTCCGCCATTATTACTGTAGCTGAACATACGGTTTTTCGGAACTAAATTATATTTATACAGGCCCATCACAAGCCATTCATTCTTTACAATAAGATCGTATTTCGCCGTAAGTTCTGCAGGATTAAAGGGAGCATAATTTTTCAGCATACTCTTTTTATACACCAGATGGGAATGTTCCCCCACCACATCAATCATGTTATAGGCAGTGTTCGTCAGATTCGTTTGCCAGTCGCTTTGTGTAGAAATCTGATGATGATAGAGACCGTTGACCTTACCGGAAACAATATTGATTTTTACATCAGGCAACGCAGTGTTGGTATTATAATAACTGATGTATCCCAAGCCACTGTTGGAAGGCTGAAATACATTCAACCCATTATGAAGCTGATAGTAGGAAGTAGTACCACCCAGAACGGCAGAAAAATCCTTGATCTGCAACGAGATATTGGCTCCGGCAGGGATATTCTGAACAAACATTGCGATCTTACTCCCCTGTTCAAATACAATACCTGTAGGGTTTTCAAAGCTATTGTAACCACTTCCCACCTTTAAATGACCTGTAGTAACAGCAATTGGGGGATAAACCTTATACTCCTGAACCCGGTATTTGCTTATGTAGGTTCTGTTGAACAGGCACTGCGCTAAACCTTTATAGAATGGGGACGCCATAGCATTTATATCTGCCTGTGTAACGGAAGGTAATAATGCTGAATAAAGACTGTTTGTGAAAATGTTCATATAAGCATTTCCTGCTCCGGAAGAGCCTGTTTTGTAAAAGCCCATTTCAGCACAGCTTGCAAAGTTCCCCTCACCGCTGTTTACGGTAATCCTGATGTTTAAAGGAGTGATCTGATTAGGAAAATAGACATTCATAGGAGCAGAGGAATTCTGAAAATCAAAAGACATCAACGTTACAAACACAGAATTTGATGTAGTATTGTAGCTGATGCTTACACTTCCAAAGCGGCCGTTGCTTCCGCTGGTTCTCGGGGTATATTTCAGATAATCAACAGGAGTAACTCCATCTAACCTGTAATTTAACACCACCGGGAAAACAGTATTTCCCCATGAAGAGTGATAAAGCGTATTGACATCATTATCATAAGATTTATCGATATTTTCTCCTGACTGATAGGAGGAAGCGGTGGTTCCGGAGGGAATAATGGTAGCTTTCACATCATTAGCCCCGTTTACACTTAATTCAGCTGTATTGATGCTACAGTCTGTACCGTCAGCAATCACAGGCTGGGTTTCCGAAAAGAATTTCATCTCTGCACAGCTTGAGTAATTTCCCATGCCTGCGTTGACTGAAATTTTAATGCTGTACGGATTCTGGAGAGCTGTTGGGAAAACAACTTCTTTATCCTGATGATCAGACGCCCAGCTTACATTACTGTTTACCGGGATGAATGTATTGGGTGCCGCCTGGGTACTGTAAGAAATACTCACGTTGGTCCATATCCCGTTGGTTCCTCCGGATTGTCTTGGAGTGTAAACCAATTTTTTAATACTGGTCACATTGGAGGTGAAATAATACTTCAGCTCATCCGGGATCCCGCTCTGAGACCATTTTGAATGATACATGGTGCTGTTATTGCCATCAAGCGTCCTGGCAACTTCACTTCCCGGTTGTGCCGGCTGTAAGGATGTTCCCGCATATACAGGAACCTGATAGAGCTGTGAAAACAGGGGCAATCCCCATGCAACAAAGAAGAAAAAAAGTAGTTTTTTCATATACACTATTTTAAGATTATTGGTTAAACACTCAGTGGTAAAAAAAAGAATCAGGGGCATTATTTTCTGTAATAATTTCCGCCAGTTCCATCGCGCATCCCCAGGCTACAGTAAACCCGGAGCCTCCGTGCCCGTAATTATGAAAGATGTTTGAATAATGAGAATCAAATGTAAACCGGACTTTGGTTCTTTTAGGTCGCAACCCTACAATCTCTTCAATAATTTCAGGCCTTTCCTGAGACAGCCCTGCCTTACGGAAACGTGATAAAATCAGTTCGGTGTCGCTTTTTTCTACATTTATATTCCAGTCATTAAGATAATCTGTCCCTCCAATAATGCAATCGGTGCTTCTTCTGATCATATAGCTTAAAGCTCCATTTTCAGTAGAGTTCACAAATGACTGCACATCGAGTGGTTTCACCCTCAATATCTGTCCCCGCATAGGGACAAGTTCATCATCCCTGCAGATTATTTTGGCACCCAGTCCCGTACAGTTCACGACCAGGGTATCCAATTCGCTCAGCTGATGTAACGTGGTGATTTCTTTTTGTTCAAATTGTCCTCCATCAGCCATAAAACGATCGAACAGATGCGGCAGATACAAAGGAGGTTCGGCAAGAGGAACGGTAGCAACATAAGCTTTTTCGGCTCCACGAGGCAGCTCCTCTATTCTGGCAGAGCGGATGGCTTCTTTTGGGAGCTTTTGTACCCATGAAGTATCGGCTGATGCATTGTAAATAATAGTAAAAGGAATAAATGAAACCCCGCTGCCCGGAAATTGTTCCCGGATATAGCGCTGATAAGACAAACTTCCCCATCTTGCAGCGTCTTCCAAAGGTTCTATAGCAAAGGGAAACCAGATGGCACCCACCTTTTCAGATAATGTATTTTCGTAACTTTCCCGGGCTATTATTCTTACCTTCCAGCCGTTTTCCTGCAGGGCAATGGCGCTTGTGAGTCCCGCGATACCACATCCTGCTACCGTTATCTGTTTCATTTATTATTTATTTTTATACTTATTGCTTTTTACTGCAACCAAATCCCTTGCTGTATATAAATTTTATTTTAATAAACCATAGAAAAGTCCTCAGTGTATGACATTCTTTTAATAAAGCATGCATTTTTACAAATATAACCATTGTCGTGATTCGTTGTATATGAAACTTTACGACAGCTTATAAGCTTCATTGTGAAAGATTTAACCCTAATTATGTTTCTTGGAAAGATAAATTTCCGAAAACTTCTTTACCAATTGTAAGCAGCATGTTATGAAAATTTTCTGAGTATTGCTTAAGCCTTAAAAGCAAAAGCGGCCTGAAAAGACCGCTTTTATTCTATTCAATGAGTATATCAGACTATGGACATGGCGTCTGGGAGTAACCTCCGTTGCCGTCCGGTTTGGCATTGACTTTCTTAAAATTACCGTTACTGTCCATTTTGGTAAGTGCAATTCCTGAATTGTATTTATCCAGAACATAAGCCATTCCTGTTTCCCTGTTCGGGATATCTGCGTAGTCTGCAAACATATCTCCTGAAAAGTTAGGCGCAAAGCCCGGAACCTGATGAGGAGGAACATTAGTCACAAATGACTCAAACAAGCTGGCATTGGTGATCACCAAAGCATAAACAGTTCCGTTTGGAGTAACCACATATCTTGTTTTGAAACTTGGATGGTTGTTGTAGTATTTGATCATACTGTACACATCTCCTGCAGATGGCGGCGTATTTCCGGGATGGTTATGGATATCGGCTTCAGGATAGTTGTAGGGGTTACTGATATCCCCCTGAGTAGCATTCAATTCCTGTACACCGGTTGCCTGAAGCTCACCGTTTGGTGTATCTCTTCCAAGGCCTACTCCATTCTCTTTACCGTTTTGGTTGAAATTGTTCAGGATACCTTGTTTGGCATCACTAAACTTTTGCGTTTTGGAATTGTCCGTTGCTTTTTGTGATCCTTCTTTGGCTTTAGTACAAGGGTCGTTGGGATTATTGGCAGGTGGAATCACCACAATCGGAGGAATCGGCGGACCGGTAGGCGGCTGTGGATTGGTTGGCGGATTAGGCACGGTAATCACAACTTCTTCTATGGAACCGTGGCATTTCTTACCACAGGAGTCCATATCTCCGTCTCCTGAGCGTGCAGAGGAAATATCTGAAATAATTTTTCCGTCTACCACCTTGATCTGATACCTCATAGAACCTTTCAGTGCAATATACGTCACGTTACCTGTCATTTTTTTCATGATCTCATGAGCGCCTAACCTGTGATCCTCTGCTGAAAAGTCTCCAATGGATTCAAATTTCCATAAATGACCGGAAACCTGGTCACCGTCAATCCTGAATGTAAGCTCTTCGATCAGTTTTTCACTGTCATTTTTTACCGGAACTGTGATCAGGATAACACTGTTGTCATGTTTAAAAGTTCTTGCATTTTCCCATTCAATTTGCTTTCCTGAAAGCATTTCCAGATCTTTTACATAATCTTTCCGGATGTAGGATAGTGGATCTTCTTTAAGCTGTACGGTTTCGGTTTCAGCTTCAAAAGCATCGTGGACGCAACCCTGTAAGGAAAACAGGGACAGCATGCCTCCCAATAAGATAAGGGGCAGCAGTTTCTTCTTCATAGTTTTAATTTTTTAAAGGGTCGCAAATATATTGATAAATCCAATAAATGAGAAATAGTTTATGAATAGTTTTCTATTAATTAATTTAAAGTTAAAATACATTTACTTCCTGCATTCCACCTGTAATATACCTAGATGTCGGTATTTGAGAAAAATGAATTAAATAGTAATTTCAAAGTCAATATTAATAGAAAATATATGGACCATTCAATACAAAACAAACTGGATCAACTAGAAAAAAAATATCTGAAGCTTAGACTCATGTTTATACTCATCCTGTTTTTGATTGTATCAGTTTTAGTATTTTTATCTTTTAAACAGTCTTCTGTACGTACAGACAATATACTTGAAGTTAAGGGGTTGGTTGTTAAGGATGATCAAGGCCGACCAAGAATTATTATCGGGGCTCCGATTAAAAATATTAAGGGAAGAAATCGTCCGGATGAATTTTACGGGATGGCATACATTGACCCGTCCGGGGCCGACAGAATCACTATTGGCAGCTATCTTGATCCTATGACAGGGAAAGGGGTTGCTCCGAGAAGAGTACAGGGTGCAGGAATGCTTATCCATTACAGAGAAGGCGTAGAACGGGGTGGTTATGGTGTTTTGGATGATGATATGGCTATTCTTACTCTGGATTGGCCCAAAAAGGGTGAAGCCATCGCTCTTTCTTCCGGTAATAGTTTTTCTGCGATCGGAATATTTCATAAAAGACCTGTAGGTCAATATATGGAAGCTATTACTATAGGAGCATTAGCTAAAGAATCCCGGTCATTTTTAAAGGTTTCCGACACTTTGGATAATCAGAGACTTTTGCTAAGTCAGGAGGGATCAAAGGAAATAGATGTGAAATATTATGATAAAAACGGTAAAGAAATCAATAAATCTAAATCTCTTAGCCCAAAATAAGTTTAAGTATTGGAGTATTTATAAAAGCGTGCAAATAATTTTTATTTACAATTTTCGGTGCAAAGGTCCTGCTACAGACGAAAAAAAACTCTGACTTAAGTCAAAAACAACTCGTGGAACTTACTCAAAATCCAATAAACCATCTGTCAGCTTTTTCCACTGGATCTTGGAAATCCCTATCATTCCGCCGGCGGCTACAACAATATTTCTTACCGTGTCAATCAGTTCTGCATTAAGATTCGGGCTTTCATTACGCCCGTAAACTGCAGCCTTCAGGTTTTCCGTTGTTCTTGAGATCATAAACGTTGAGGTAGCTTTGGAACTGTAAAAATGAGCGATATGATCATTCTTTGCGTTATTAGGATCTTCGGAAGGTCTGCAGGTCATGCAGATACTTTCAGAATTGAGCTCTTCACAGAAACAGATATCGGTAACTTCTACCCAATCATAGCCTTCCGCTTCTTTTTCTCCCGGACCCGGAATGTCAATCCTTATAAAATCACCTTTCTGAGGATTTCTTTCCGCGAGATCTCCTTTATGATCATAGAGTCTGAAGGCTGCAAATCCTTCTCCGCAATAGCTTTGCCATTGATTGACTGAGAAAAATCTATTTTGCAATATTTCAAACTTCAACGGAAGTAGTGCAGGTTCAAATTTTTTTTCACTTTCGGTATCGTGAGATCCACCATGCTGCTGCTCCGGAACGCCTTTGATCTTTTTCGTTTTCATAAGTTCAATTTTGTACTAAATTATAAAAATCAAAAGGGCTTCTTTATGAGCACAGTCACAAGGCAGCCATTCAGATAACAGAAAACCTCTCAGCTGAGAGGTTGGTTTTAACACGTAATGTATTGGGATATGGAATTAATAATGCATACATCAAAAATAAAAAGAATTAGTACTGCCGTTTATGACTGCAGTCATAGGGAAGTCAATTCCTTATGAATTTGTTAAAGTTTGCTTATTATAGAGACTTTTTATAAAGTAATATCTATTTTTGGCCTTTAAAATTCAAAAGCTGCGGCTTTGAAATTAATTCAATACCCAATCTTTTTATACGGTATGCTGGCCGGCAGCAGCTATTTTATGTGCTTATGATAATAGATGAAGAATTTTTGCTTTCCTCAGGAGCCGAATTGATTAATTACGCGGCGAATGACCTGATTTTTAAAGAAGGAGAAGTACCGAAGTATTATTTTCAAATCAAAAAAGGGACAGTAAAGATCACCAATTTTCATGAGGATGGACGGGAAATCATCCACAGTCTGCCTTTTGACGGTCATAGCCTGGTGGAAACGGCATTGTTTATTGATAAAAATTATCCTGTAGATGCCATAGCAATGACCAGTTGTGAGATTATCCGGCTTGATAAAAATAAATTTCTTGAAATCATCCGGAATTCACCGGATCTTTTCTCAAAACTCTACAGCTACACGGCGGAAAGGATGTATTACAGGCATGTGATGCTGAATAACATTTCTGCACCCGATCCGGGAACAAAAGTAAAGCGGGTAATGGATTGTATGAAAGCATACAATCAATATACAGCAAAATATTCTTACCAGTTTCCGTTTACAAGACAGCATCTGGCCTCCCTTACCGGATTATGTGTAGAGACCGTGATCCGCGTGGTAAAGAAAATGGAAAAAGAAAAGACGGTGAGAATAGAAAACGGAAAAATATTTTACTGAAAATTTCTGTTCTGATAACATTCTGGTTATAATTATAAATAATAACTCCATTATTTCTGTTTTTTTTATTGGGATACTCTTAAAGAATTATAAAATAAAGAAAATAATGATTATATGAATGTCAGTAGTTATTTTCAAAAAAATTGATAATTTTTTAATATTTATAGCCTTGTAGTGTTTTACATAATATAAATTTTGTTTATATTTGTGGATCGAAATAATTTTTTTTCATCATTTGTGTTTTTTTAAGGTCTCCTCACTAGGGGGCCTTTTTCATTATATGTATTCGTAATTGTTTATTTCATGCTTAAGTGAAAATACGCATCCGGAAATTTGGTGTTTTCTACGCAAGGATATATCCCTTTAAAGAGAGAACTTTGACTTGTTAAACAATTAAAAACATTACACCATGTCAACATTCAAAATTAATATCATTGCAGGTCCGCTTTGGAGCAATGATGAAGCACAAAAAATCGGAGGCCGTATTGCTGCGGCACATTTAGGCAAATTCACAGGAGAGTGGAAAACTATCGTTGAAGGCCAGATGAGCGTTATCGAGGTTGAATACAATACAGAGCCTTCCGGAAGTACAGAATATACAATGCCCGTTTTAGCAGGACCTATCTGGAGCGACGAGGATGCGAAAGAAATATGTCCTTCCATATGTGCTTCTTACGGAGGTACCTGGAACGGACAATGGAAGACAGTCGTTGAAGGTAAAATGAGCGTTTGCGAATGCACATTCAGATTCTAGAAATTATTTTTAGATTAATACTGATCTCCGGGACATCCGGAGATTTTTTTGTTTTAGAATATTACATAAACCCTTTTTTACAGGATCGTTTTCATAAAATCGGTAGGCCTGAAATGCATTACAGACTGAAAACTTCTCGTAAAAGCCTGAACACTCTTATACCCCACTGCATAAGCCGTTTCAGAGATGGTAAGATCTCCGGAAGTGAGGAGTTCGAGGCTTTTTATAATCCTCAGGATCTGCTGGTATTTGCTCAGCGTCATGCCTGTTTCTTTTTTAAAAATCCGTTCAAGGCTTCGTAAGGAAAGAAGAGAGGCCTCACTGAGATCTTCTATTTTAATATCTTCCCGATAGTGATTATGCAGATATTCAATAGGCTGGGATAAACGTTTGTCCTTTGGCAGGCTGATGTGAAGCTTTAAAGAATGCTCCACAAAACGGGGCAGCTCATTAAAAAGTGCTTTTAAAAAAACGAATTCATCGGGATCATCAGCCAGTTTTTTAGACCATCTTTCCGAATATCTGATCATTTCCTTTAAAACAGGCGGAACTGAAAAAACATGAAGCTCCCGGTGGAAAGAACTATGCTCCTCTACTTCCGCAAACATAATCATCAGCCTGATCTTCTCCGAATGTGAATTGGTTTTATGAATGGCCCCCGGTGGAATCCATGCAGCATGGTTCTGTGGAAGCAGGTAGATGTTCCCGTCTACGGTAATGTATTGAAATCCGCTTTCTACATACACCAACTGGCCTCTTTCATGGGCGTGGAGAATGTCGTCATGACGCCAGTTATCCTCAAACCATACGAAATACGGCTTGTCCAGTTCATCAATAGCTATGGTATCATGCGAATTCATGTCGTTTTAAGTTAAAACTTTGTCAAAATTAAACAAAACAACTGAATTAATTTTGCATAAAAGATATTATTTAAATGAAGAATCAAACAAGAAAAAATGCCTCTTATATTTTAATGCTGATCAATGTGCTGGTGGTGATCCTTGTATCCAGCAACCTGAGATCCCCTATTATCGCCGTTTCGCCGGTTCTGGGTGATATTAAGGAGGTTCTGAAACTGGACAGTTTCCAGGTGAGTATGCTTACTTCTATTCCTTTGTTTATGTTTGCCACATGCTCTGTACTGGTCAGCAGGTTTTCCCATCGGTTGAGCATCAGCAGGTTTCTGCTGTATTCTCTTATTATTCTGAGTTTCGGACTGTTCCTCAGAATTACAGGTTCTCTGTGGATGCTTTTTGCCGGGTCGGTTTTTATAGGTTTGGGGATTTGTATCGGAAATGTGGTAACTCCCGGATATATTAAAAATAATTTCCCGAAACAGATCGGTTTAATGACAGGAATTTTTGCCGTTTCCATGAATCTGACGGCAGCCCTGGCTTCGGGCTTCAGTGTAAGGATTGGTGAGTGGACCGGTTTCGGATGGCGTGGTTCACTCGGCATATGGCTCATCATTGCCGGACTTGGGCTATTCGTTCTAGTATTGGAATTGTTATTTAATAAAAAGAATCCGGGGCAGTCAAAGGCAGCTTTAAGTACCTCCGACTTTAATATGTTCAGATCTGCACAGGCATGGAATATCAGCTTGTTTATGGGCTTGCAGTCCCTTTTCTATTACTGCATGATGGCCTGGCTGCCTTCTTTCCTTACCGATTGTAAAATGCAGAGTGAAAATACCGGCTGGGTTTTGTTTGTCATCCAGATCACCATGATTCCTATTGCGTTTCTGGCTCCCATTATTGCCAGTAAAATGAAAGACCAGCGGATTCTTATCGCTCTGATCTGCGCAGGTATGTTTGGAAGCACCATGATGTTTGTATTCCTGCAGTCTCAATGGATCTATGTGAATGCTTTTATGATCGGTATTTCCAACGGATTGTCATTCAGTTTATCCATCCTTTTCTTTTCAGCGCGGACAAAAAACAGTGCCAATGCGGTGAAAATATCAGGAATGGCTCAGTCTGTAGGTTATCTGATTGCAGCATTCGGTCCTCCGGCGTTTGGAAAACTGCATGACTGGGATCTTTCGTGGAAAAGTTCTTTTTATTTCCTGAGTTTTGCCGTTATTCTGATGTTTTATTTTGGAATGAAGGCGGCGAGAAATAAGTTTGTTGAGGATTAAGACCTTTGTCTCAGGTTACCCGTTTCCGGTTGCTGGCTTCCACCCATTCGTCTTTGCAGCATTTGGGACAGTTTCCTGCTGATCCTTCCGGTTTGGGTTCTGTATGTCCGCAGAACGTACAGGAATAATGACCTTCCTTAATAATGTTTTTTAAAGTTTTATCGAAAGATTCCGGCATTATCGGGAGTCCGTATTTTACATCATTGTCTTCAAAGTAAAACACACTGATTTCGCCGGAAATTTCTTCGATCGCTGTTTCTATCTGTCCAAGCTGCGAAATTCCTTTCAATCTCAGTTCTGCAAAAAATTCGTCACTGCCTAAATTTTCTTTTTTAAAATTTTCAATGGAAAATTCACCGTTCCGGATCAGACATATGGAGCTACCTTCCACCAGCTTTTCAAACTTTTTACTTCTCCCGATAAAGAAAGTAACAATACTGTATAAAAGAATAATAATGATAAAAACGAGAATGGAAGAGATAATCCCCACATCTTTATTGAACATCGGGTCACCCGCTGCAGACCCCAGACCGATAATAACCACCAGTTCAAAGATAGAAAGCTGCTTCACTCCCCTTTTCCCAAGCACCCTTAATCCTATGATAATAGCAAGGAACATAATAGCTGTCCGTAGGATAATTTCCAAAAGAAAGGACCATTCTTCATGACCCAGGAACAGTTCTTTCCAGTTAAGCTCTAATAAAAACACGGACATCATAGCATTAATTTTCAAAAAATGCATTCAAAAAATGAGCCATTGGAAGCATTACCGGTGGCTAAGGCTCCCGAAGCCACCGATATGTATGAAGATTTAACGGCTTACAAGCGTATTAATCAGAGAATACCTCTCCATCCTGCAAAACAAAACATCTGTCCTGAACATGATGTTCATGAATTACCCGCTGAATAAATGCCCGGTCTTCCTTACAATGGCTGACTGCTTCAAGGTGGGTAACCAAAACGGAGGCATCCGGTGCTTGCCTGCAAACTTCAATAATATCTTTAGCGGTCATGACAATAGGATCTCCCACGACAAAAGTGGCTGCTCCGCCTGCTACAATAATATTCTGAGGCTGATGTTTGTCTATTTCGGCGGCAATACCCTCATACCAGATGCTGTCGCCAACGATATAGGTAGCTGTTTCTTCCGTTTTAAATACAAATCCGTTCACTACTCCCATTTTTTCTCCTATTTCTCCGGTTCCGTGACGCCCTTCCGTGATGGAAATACTGATGTTTTCCCATGTTAGAGCGTCTTTAATCGGAATTATATTCGTGAATCCGGCCTGAGAAATAGGTTCTGCAATGATTTCCGGACATAGCAGCGGTATATTTTTATCAAGAAGCTCCATCGCCTTTTCATCCCAGTGATCGGGATGAAGATGGGTAACTGCCACAGCATCTATCTCAGAGAGCTTTTCTTGTAATTCCTCTTCACTGAACGGAAGATCTACCAATGGATTCATCAGTTCATTACCGGTCATAGGAAAAGGGCCTAGAGAACCTTTTGTGCCCAGCATGGGATCAATTAAAATCTTTTTTTCTCCTACGGTGAGGACTAAAGTGGCATTTCGCCATAATTGCAGTTTCATTTTGCTTAATTTTGTTCAACAAAACTATGGCTTAAGCAGGGTTGAATAATAGAGGGTTACCAAAAGGTTAACCATAAATATTTTGTAACGGATGAATTTTGAAGAATTTAAAAACTGCGGACTCAGACGGAGCCTTGATATTCTTTCCGGAAAATGGAAGCCTCTGATCTTCCAGAATCTTTTTGAAGAAGAGCAGGTGCGTTTTATAGAATTGTGGCGTAATATGCCCAGGGTTTCAAAAAAAGTACTGTCTGAGCAGCTTAAACAACTGGAGGAAAATCATATGATTCAACGGATTGAAGTCTATAATTTTCCTCCGGAAGTCTATTATAAGCTTACGGATAAAGCCCGTGAACTGGGACCGATTCTCCAACAGCTGCACCAGTGGGGCAATGAACTTAGTTCCGGAACAGGTTCAAAATCTCAAGAATATGCTGATAAATAAAATCCAGCTCTTCCGAAGTGATGCAGTACGGCGGAACCAGATACATAATATTGCCCAGTGGACGCATGATAATCCCCCGCCGCAGAAATTCATCGTACAGGATTTTCCCGGTCTCATTAAAATAAGAGGTATTCTGATCGGATTTATACTCAAAAGCGAGGATTGTTCCTGTCTGGCGTACATCTCCAACGTTCGGATGTATTTCCAGTACTTTTTTAAAATCCGAATGCTGCGTGCAGATACGGTCAATTGCTGATAAAGTTTCCTCCTGTAATAAAAGCTCCATACTGGCCAGCGCTGCAGTGCAAGCTAACGGATTGGCTGTAAAAGAATGTCCGTGAAACAGGGTTTTATATTTATCATCGGACAGGAAAGCATTGAAAATCTCCTGTGAACAGGTGGTGATTCCCATAGGCATTGTTCCGCCGGTCAGCCCTTTTGAAAAGCACATGATATCCGGCATTTCCGTCAGGTGATTGGCGGCAAACAGTTTTCCGGTTCTTCCGAAGCCTGTGAAGACTTCATCCTGAATCATCAGAATTCCTTTGTTTCTGCAGAATTTCATCAGTTCATCAAGATGCTCTGCTTTATGCATCAGCATTCCTGCAGCGCCCTGTATCAAAGGCTCATAGATGAAGCAAGCCGTTTCGTCCGCCAGATCTTCAAGCTGAATTTTTAATCGATCCAGGTTTTCAGCATTGGGAGTATCAATAAAAACAACTTCAAACAACATGCTCCCAAAAGGTTTTGTCCAGACACTCCTTCCGCTCACAGACATCGCTCCGAAAGTATCGCCATGATATGCCTCTCTGAATGCTACGATTTTTGTTTTTTCCTGTCCCAGGTTATAGGCATACTGGATGCATATTTTCAAAGCTGCTTCCACTGCGGTTGACCCATTATCAGAATAAAAAACCTTTTTCTGGTTCCCGGGAAGCAGTTTCAACAGGTTTTCTGAAAGCTGAACGGCCGGCTCATGGGTAAAACCTGCAAAAATAACCTGCTCCAGGGTATTGAGCTGCCGGAAGACCCTTTCTGCAATATAAGGATGGGCATGCCCGTGTAAAGTCACCCACCATGATGAAACGGCATCAATATATTTTTTCCCTTCGTCATCATACAGATAAACTCCCTTTCCTTTCATAATAGAAACAGGATCTCCCGCGCTTTTCATCTGGGTGTAGGGATGCCAGTTGACCGCTTTATCCCTTTCGGTAAGAGAGGTTTGTGTTAATGTATTCATGTATTGATGTATTAAAGTATTTATGTAAAATGTATTTATGATGATAAGCTGGTTGTAAAATGATAATATAGAGAAGAAGCTCTATTCCTTAGCTATAACCCGAATCCCGGATTTCACAACTAACAACTAGCAACTGGCAACCCAACTCATCACTCATAATTAATAACTTATAACTCATGCCAACAAAACTAGCAACAAGAATTCTCTTTCACTTTCATCGGCTTCAGACCCAGTTTTTCCAGCATCTGCATGTCTTCAGAAACGCCGGGATTAGGAGTGACCAGCAAGGTTTCCCTTTCTCCTGTGAAAATAGAATTGGCTCCTGCCATAAAGCACCAGGCCTGTTCTGTTTCGGACATTTCAATACGTCCTGCACTTAGTCTTACCATGGAGGAAGGCATTACAATTCTTGCGGTAGCAATCATTCTTACCATTTCCCATGTATCCACCTTCTCATTATCTTCAAGCGGTGTCCCTGCTACCCTCGCCAGTGCATTGATAGGAACAGATTCCGGATGTTTCGGCATGGTGGCCAGGGTTAAAAGCATTGAGATACGGTCTCTGTGCGTTTCTCCCAATCCGATAATTCCTCCCGAACACACTGTAATTCCGGCTTTTCTTACATTATTAATGGTGTTAATCCTGTTATCAAAAGTTCGGGTTGAAATGATTTCTTCATAGTATTGTTCGGAAGTATCCAGATTGTGATTATAGGCATATAAACCTGCTTCCTGAAGGCGTATCGCCTGTTCTTCGGTGAGCATTCCCAGAGTACAGCAGACTTCCAGTCCCAATTCATTAACCCCTTTTACCATATCAATTACCCTGTCGAAATCCCGGTTGTTCCTTACTTCACGCCATGCAGCAGCCATGCAGAAACGGGATGAGCCGCTGTCTTTAGCTTTCTGTGCGTGAGCAATAACGGTTTCCGTGGGAAGTAATGCCTGCACCTTGATATTGGTGTGATAACGGGCCGCCTGCCCGCAGTAGGAACAGTCTTCAGGACATCCTCCTGTTTTGATGGATAGCAATGTGGAGATCTGCACTTCTGAAGGGTCGTGCCATTCTCTGTGAACCGTTGATGCTTTATAGATCAGTTCCAGCAAAGGCTGGTGATAAATTTCTTCAATTTCTTCTTTCGTCCAGTTGTTTCTGACGGTTGTTTTTTGATCCATTATCATAAATTTTGTTTTTTTGTTAATTGTTCTGCAGCAGTTGTAATGCTGTCTTTTTCAAGTTGATTCATTTCAGGAATACGGATGATCCCGGTTTCGTTGTTGATAAATCCGGTGATTACTCTTTCCGTATCCGGAGGGAAGTTCCCATTGAGGATCAGGAATTCCAGTTTGATTTTTCTTTGCTGTAATGCCATGACAGAAAGCAAGGTATGATTGATACATCCTAAATAATTACGGACAACCAATGCCACGGGAAGCTCCAGTTTTTCAATCAGATCGATCATGAAAACTTCGTCAGAAAGAGGAACCATAAGTCCTCCCGCCCCTTCTGCAATGAGCTTATTATCAGTTTTCGGAAGGGTAAAATCTTCAATATTTATTTCAATATTTTCTTCTCTCGCCGACTGATGTGGTGATGCGGCGAGCTTAAAACGATAGGTTTCAGGATGGCATCTGGTGTTTTCAGTCCATGATGCTATTTTTTGACTATCGGTATTGTCAAGATCCCCGGACTGTACGGGTTTCCAGTAATCCGCTTTGAAATACTGCACCAGAACAGCTGAGCACACGGTTTTTCCTACTTCGGTTCCGATACCGGTGATGAATAGTTTGTTCATTTTAAGTTATATGTTTTGTGAAAAAAGCAAATCAGCTTATCTGCCTTCTCTGCTTCCTTAGCCCTTTCGCCCTTTTGCATTTTAGCCTTTTAGCCTTCAAAAAAATCCCCTGATAATCCCCGCCATTTCAACAATCTCTCCCTCCGTATTGAAACTGTGAAGGCATATCCTGAGTCTTTCAGTTCCGGCTTTTACAGCAGGACTGTAGACTGCATAGGTCAAAATTTTTTTGGCAGATAACGTTTCCTGTAGGGCTTTCAGCTGATGATTGTCGGGGATTATTATAGCTTGTATTGGGCTTATTTCAGATGAAGGTGTTTCTATGTTTTGATTTCTGAATATTTTTATGTTTTGAGAAAGTTTATTCTCTAATTCAGGTCTTTGTTTTATAAATTCATAGCCGGTTTTGATACTCAGCCACAGGAAATCCTGGGCAGATGTGGTATAGATAAACGGAGAAGCAAAATTCACCAGGTATGATTTTACGGTTTCATTACAAAGGATTGCTGCTCCATGCACGCCTAAAGCCTTACCATAGGTTATTACCGCTGCGAAAACATGATGCTGCAACTGATATTTTTCAATCAATCCATATCCGAAAACTCCAAAAGCGTGAGCTTCATCCACAATCAGCGCGGCATTGTATTTCTTTGCTAAGGCTGCAATATCAAGAATCGGTGTCAGGTCTCCATCCATTGAATACAGACTTTCTATGGCGATATAACATGTAGCCGTCTGTGTTTTTAAGATACGTTCCAGATCTTCCGGATCATTATGTCTGAATTTTATTTTTTTTGCATAAGACATCTTACAAGCATCATGAACCGAGCGGTGGATCTTTTCATCTACGATAATCACATCATGACGGTCCGGCAAAGCTGAAAACAAGGCAAGATTGGCATTGTATCCGGAATAAAAAAGAAGTGCTTCAGAATAATGATGCTGTGCGGCAATATAGTTTTCTACTTCAGTCACCGTATTGCTGTTTCCACTGATTAACCTTGAACCGGAGCTTCCTGTAAGCAGTTTCGGGTTTTCCTGAACCAACTGCAACAGTCTGAACTGAAATTCTTCATTCCTTGCCAAACCAAGATAGTCGTTGGAAAAGAAATCAACACCAGTTAGTTCAGGTTTTAAAGTTCTTAATATTCCGGTTTCTTTTCTTTGATCAAGCGCTTCCTGAAATCTTTTAAGCATAATCCAACGGCGCTACATCCTTTGCAATAGCATTGATCCACTGATCGTGCAGTTCTTTTTCTATCATCAGAATATGTTCAGCGTGCTGTTTCCATTCAGGAGAAAATTCATTGAGCTGATGGATCATTTCTTCAAGGTGCCCTTCTTCTTCCAGAATAATGGATTTTACCATAATTTTTGAAGATTCTCTGGTTAGAATATCCTGATAGACCGGATACAGCTCATCCGCACGAACCTCAATGGCATAGGTCACAAAAAGATAAGCGGCATATTTCAATTCTTCCTGACTTAAATTGAAAACCGTCTGAAGATACCGGCATGCTTTCACATCCAGGGAGTGGAGATACTGTCTGGTGGCCACCGGAGCCAGAAGTTCTTCAGCTTTATACGTTTTGCATAATTCAGGGTCTATTTTTCCGATCTGTTTTTTCAGATAATATGCGTGGCGGTGTTCTTCGGCAGCATGTTTCAGCTGGATCAGGGTAACGGAAACGGGATGCTCACATTTAGAGATCTTTCTGGCGCCTGCATTTTCCATAAAGGAAAGGGTATTCAGCCATTTCGCATGGGTCTGTCCGTCTTTTACAATCTTTTCAAGCAATTGATCAAATTCCATAGATTTATCGATTTTTGATTGGGTTGGGGTTTGGATCTTATCTGATAATGAACTTGAATAATCACACCCGAATCCGTCCCTTTAATTTTATTCCGTTCAAAAGTAGTATCTTTCCGGACCATTAAAAGGTGCCAGTTTTAATATTATGGATAGTCCGGTTAAGATTCCTTATCAAAGTTTTATCGAAATTGACAGAAATTCAGAGACATCAATCTATATGCAGATTGCGAACCAGCTCATCAATGCTATTCAAAGAGGTTTTCTGCCGTACGGGACCAAGCTTCCCGGAACCAGAATGTTCAGTGAAGTCCTGGATATCCACCGGAATACTGCCGTTGCAGTATATGATGAGTTATCGGCACAGGGCTGGGTAGAAAGTCTTCCGAATAAAGGAACTTTTATCATCGGAGAAAATCAGAAGAAGCCTGTCCAGGTGAAGGATTTTGAAAAGAACAGCCTGCAGAATTATCCTATAACCACGGGTTTTCCTTTTAAAACCTCAAATATTTTAGACAACCCTTTTGAACATTCAGACTGTGAATATATTTTCAATGACGGAGTTCCGGACATCAGGTTGACGCAAATCGGCCAGCATTCCAGGTTTTACAGCTCTATTCTTAAACGGAAATCCAACCAGAAAATGCTGGGCCACTATAATCATGACGGAAGTGAATTTTTTAAGGAACATCTTTCCCGTTATCTTAATCTTTCCCGAGGATTGCCTATTTCAAAGAACAATTTGCTTATTACAAGAAGTACGGAGATGAGTATTTATATTGTTTCCGAGATTCTTCTTTCTGAAGGAGATACTGTATTGGTGGGAGCATTAAGCTATTTTTCCGTTAATATGATCTTTCAGAAAGCAGGCGTAGATATTGTGTCTCTCCCTATAGACGAAGAGGGAATTATTGTAGAAAACGTCCGGGAAATCTGTAAGAAACAAAAAATAAGGATGCTGTACCTTACCCCGCATCACCACTATCCTACTACCGTGGCATTAAGCGCCCAGAGAAGGCTCGAACTGCTGGATCTTGCCCATGAATACGGTTTTATAATCCTTGAAGATGATTACGATTATGAATTTCACTATGATAAAAGTCCTATCCTCCCTTTAGCAAGCGCAGATACCCATGGAATGGTAATTTATATCGGGTCTTTTGGTAAATCACTGGCTCCGGGCTTCAGGACGGGTTTTATTGTGGCCCCCGAAAATCTGATGGCAGAAATGAGGAAATACCTCGGAATTATAGACCGGCAGGGCGATATTCTGATGGAAAGGGCTTTGGGAGAAATGATTGAGGAAGGTGAAATCAACCGCTATCTGAAAAAGTCGCTGAAAGTGTATCAGGAAAGACGTGATTATTTTGCAGAGCTCCTTGAAGGGCACCTGGAAAAGCTTGTGAAGTTTCAGAAACCATCGGGAGGTCTTGCTTTCTGGCTGGAATGGAATGTCCCGATTAACCTGATGCAGCTTAGCAGGAATTGTTCCAGAGACAATCTTTTTATTCCGAAAACGCTGCTTTATCAGACGAAGGAGCTTACGGCGATGAGATTGGGATTTGGGAATTTCAATAAGGAAGAAATGGAGAAAGGTGTGGGGATTTTTGCTGAGAATGTGAAACAGCTTTTGATGTAATCTCTCGCGGATTTTGCAGATGGAGCGGATTTTTTCATGCTGAAAAAGAATTAGAAGGTTTGGGAATTTGAGGGGGTAAGATTTTGTTGGAAAATGCAATGGCGCAAGGTTTTTAATATGAGGCTGTTTTAAGGGCGCAAGGAAATCAAAGATTTCCGGCAAGGATGGAATTAGAATAAAACGAGATTACTTCGTTCCTACAATGGCTGCCATATACCATTTTATCGGAGATAAAATCCTTGCGCCTTAATAGCATGAAGTATGTGAAATTTAGCGCCTTTGCGTTTTTTCAACATTATTTATATTATATTTTCCCACAGAGGACACAGATCACACGAATTTTAATCTGTGAAATCACCAAAATCTATGGGGAAATAAAAAAAGTGCAACGAATTACCCTACACTTATCTAAATTATTTTTGTTTTTTTAATTCTATACTTTCACTTTCTTTTTCTTGGGTTTCTTCTTTTTCCGGTTCAGATAAATAATAAATCCTGTAACAGGAAGTGATGCTGCAATTATGCCGGCAAAAAGATACAGGATTCTGCCCGTCAATCCAAAGATACTTCCCATGTGGAGATCATAATTCCTTGCTCTTAATGCACTTCCATATCCGATATTTTTGTCTGTATAGTTTTGATGTTTTAATATCTTTCCCGAATACTGATCAAAATTGAACTGTTCGTTCTGATACTGTTTGTTTCCGTAGGTTACTTCAGCGTAATAGGTTCCTTCTTCCTTTTTTGGAAAGGTGATAAGTGCTGATTCTTTATCTGCCAGGCTTTTCTCCACTCTGTTTCCAACCATATCCAGAATGTTCTTTGCATCTGATAACTTTTCGGCAGGTACGATACTTTTGGCTTTCTGTTCGGTTTTTGCTTTTCCGTTGAGTGTTTTTTTCACCCATTTGTCAAAGCCTTCAAAATTCCAGATCAATGCAGAAAATGTAATCAGAAGTAGAGGAATAACCGCATAAAATCCCAGGACATTGTGCATATCATAATTGATTCTTTTCCATTTTGCTGATGTTTTGATCAGAAACATGCCTTTCAGTGCATTTTTGTTCATTTTGCGGGGATACCAGATCAGCAGTCCGGAAACCAACATAACCACTAATATCAAAGTTGAATATCCGGTGATGGTTTTGCCGATTTTTTCACCGAGTAAAAGCCTCCGGTGAAGATCCATTACGATCTCAAAAAAATCATTTTTTGCATTTTCCACTTCAAGGATTTTTCCGGTATAAGGATCTACATATACCCTGTAATAATGGATGTAAGTTCCCCAATAGGTCAACGCTTCCTCATTCATTTTCAAAGAACGGAACGCATAGCTTCTTGAAGGATCGGAGGATATTTCTACCCTGCTTACTTTCAGGCTGTCCGGTAAGGCCTGTTCAGCTTTTAACTTAAGAACTGAAAAAGGCAGTTTTTCTTTTTTAACGGTTTTAACAAAATATTTTTCAGGGTGTATGGCATGTTTCAGCTCTTTTTCAAATGCCAGAATACATCCTGTTGCTGCCATTATTACAACTATAAGCCCGGACGTTAGTCCGAGCCATAGATGTAACTGATATGCTGTCTTTCTCAGTATAGAATTCATATTAAAATTTAAGCGTAACCTCTGCCACAAAGTTACGAGGCATTTGGGCAACTATTACACCCTGCCCTGCAAAATACTGGGTATTTCCTAAATTATTCATTTTAAATCCTAATCTGTATCTTTCTTTTTCAAGTGACACAGCAGCATTCACTAAAGTATATGCCGGGAAAGTAAACTGTCCGGTAGTTGTATTATCTACAGTAATCTGCTCACCCACACGGTTCACCCCAAAGCCTAAACCAAGACCCGAAAGTCCTTTGATCGGCAGTATGTAGCTCACCCATGAATTGAATACATTGGCAGGACCTGAAGACGATGGACGACGGCCTTCTACGTTGGCGGCAGCTCTTACAAACTTACTGTCGTTATGAGAATATCCAGCGATAATGTTCAGACCCTGGATCGGGTTCATCGTCGTTTCAATTTCGAAACCTTTACTTCTCTGCTCTCCATCCTGGATCGTCACATTGTAGTTCTTTCCGTCACGGGTTATTGGTTCTACTCTTAACATATTGTCAACCAGAATATCATAATATCCTACGGTAAAATTCACTCTGTTTCTCCAAAGATTTCCTTTGAATCCTGCTTCCCACTGATTGGATCTCTGCGGTTTGAAATCTCCGCTATAATCTGCAAGTGGCTGCGCAACAGGAACTACATTGCTGAAACCATTCATATAGTTGGCATAGGCTGACAAATGCTCTTTGATGATCTGATAAGATAAACCTAATTTCGGAGACAGTGCATTCTGATTGAATGTGCCTGTATTGATATTTGTATTCAGATCCAGCTGTCCTTTGCTTTCATAATGGTCAAAACGTAAACTTAGCAAAGCAACCAAACGGTCCGTAATATATACCGCGTCAGAAACATACGCACCATACATATTGCTTGATGCTGTATTTCTCACCAAAGGTGCTGTAGAACTTTGAATTTTCTGTAATGCCAGATCTCTGGATATATTGCCATATGTACCTGTTACCGGGGCTGCTATTGGCGCAGTAGGATTTCTAGGGTCAATGTAATCGAATACAACAATCGGAGAAAGGTTATTATTCAAAGACTGGTTTAAATAATCTAACCCGATAAGCACTTTATTTTTAATGCTTCCTATTTTGAATTCCCCGTTAAAATTCTGCTGAAAGCTGGTAGAGGCTCCTTCGCCATTCTGCCACTGTACATTACGCTCTAAAAGATTATCAGTAGCACCTCTCATGAACTGATACTGGTACAATCCTTCCGTTTTTCTGTAATTTCTCGAGAGTAAAGTCTGTGAAGTCCACTGATCTGAAATTTTGTAATTCACCTCAGCTTTTACATTGATGGAAGGAGCCTTTAAACTCATGTCATTATTGGAATAAGATTTTTTCCAGTCATACCCAAGCTGATCAGGGGTTGTTGCGATGAACGGTCTTGTTCTTGGCAGGAAGATGATCGGAGTGTTCGTTCCCTCATAGGTATAAATCTGTGCCCCAAGATTGAACTTTAATCGGTCATTCACCTGATAGCTGAATGTAGGAGCCACAAACATAGATTTTCTGAACTCAGAATCCCTGAACCCGTTCTGATACTGATAGGCAGCATTCAAACGGAACAATGTTTTTCTTGAATCCGTGATCGGGCCATAAACATCAGCTGTCACACGGTTCAGGTTATAGCTTCCCAAAAGGTATGAAGCCTCCCCTCCGAAATAATCTTTCGGTTTTTTGGTCGTTACATTGATTAATCCTCCGAAAGAGTTCACCGTACCTCCGTACAGAGTTCCGGAAGGTCCTTTAATCACATCGATACGTTCGATATCAGCAGGGTCAATTTCAGAATTCGTAGTAGCTGGAACTCCGTCTACCATGGAAATTCTGGTAGGAAATCCTCTTAAGTTATAATAGAAACTTCCGTCTCCTGCTCTACCCGCGCTTCCCTGCATTTTTACAATTCCCGGAGCGTTTTTTACCGCATCCGAAACATCATAAATAAGCTGCTCTTTCAGGATCTGCTGGTTGATACTTGTGTAGAACTGAGGGTTTTCTATGTTTTTCAACGGCATTTTAGCGATGGAAGTACTGTCCTTATCCAGAAATTTGTTTCTGCTGAAGGCATATACCGTAATTCCTTCGATGACGTTGTTTTCTACTGAAGAAGTATAGATTGCGGGAATTTCAAAGACATCTTTTTCAATGCGGATCTGCTCCCGCATTAATTCAATATCATTCAAAACCACCTGAAGCGTATATTCTCCCGGCGGCACATTATCAAAGTGATATTCTCCTGAATTGTTGGTCTTGGCCTGATACGGTGTATTGACTAATCTTAAAAGTGCGTTCTTCACAGGCACTTTTTCAGACAGCATAATCTTTCCGTTAACGCGTTCACTCTGCTGCGCAGAAACAACCATTGGAAGACCGATAAGAAATAAAAGTAATATAGGGGTTTTAAATATTTTCATGCTGTAAGTTTTGTAGCAGTGGGTAATTGATTTTGCCGTTTTGTGATAATGGGAATGATTCTATGTGCTCTGTGCGTACGTATTGCGGGTTGATGCGCAGCTTATTCTTGATGGTTTCCGTAATGATCTGGGGATCAATATCTTTATTGTCATACAACACAATGATTTTTTTGTCATTGGCATTCAGACAGACAAATGTATTTCCTTCCAGCTCATTTTTAAGGATAAATTCTACCTCATCCAGGTTAAGACGGATCCCGAAAAGCTTCATAATCCTCTTGATTCTGCCTGTAATGTAGTACAGTCCGTTCTGACCTCTTCTGGCCGTATCCCCGGTACGAAGAAGCTTAGACTGCTCATAGTTAGCCAGATCTTCCAGTTTATTGGCATAGCCGCCACTGATGCTGGAATGTAAGAAAAGGAGTTCATCAGTTTCAGAATCAATTTCAAAACTACCTCCATATACAGGAGTTCCGATAGAAGTTTCTTCTTCAAGAAGCCCGTCCGTGGTAAGATAGGCCATTCTTCCGCCTGCCTCAGTCTGTCCGTACTGGGCGAAGAACTGTTTCTCAAACTCATGGCAGTAATTGAAGATGGTTTTTCTTAATTCAGCATTGATCACGCCTCCTGTATGGGTCATATATCTCAGGCTGGCGCTGTCTTTTCTGAAGAACCCGATTCTGTTCAGGTTTTCATACAGGTAAGGCACACCGCCAAGCGTGCTGTAGCCATACTCTTCCATTTCGTCCCAGAAAGCTTTCTGCATGATGTCCTTGTCCGTGCATACTATTCTTCCCGCCCGCATACAGTTGGTGGTAAAAATTGAAAAACCGTACACGAAATTAATCGGTACGTTAAGTGGGACTACGTCTGTTCCCTGGATCGGCATGTACTGGAGGATGCTGATGGCGTTCTGATAAAGGTTTTCATCTGAAAGCTTAACCAGTTTCGGAACTCCGGTGGTTCCGGAAGTGCTCAGCAGGATCTTGATTTCGGGATGAATAACCACCTCCGGCTGATAATCTTTTTTAGCAAAGATCTTCACTGTTTCCGAGAATTCCTTCAGTTCATATCCCTGAACTTCTTCTCTTGAAGGGTCAAAGATATACTTCGGACGGTATTCTGCTTCCAGGCGTTCTTTGAATTCAGGATGCAGCTTCTGTCCCAGAACGGCAATGGCATGCGCTGTTCCATAGAAATTGAGAAGAACCTCAACACTGGGCAGCTGGTTGTCATTGTACAAAAAGATCAATCCTTTTTCTACAGGATTGAGGCCTAAAGACCGGTACAGCGTTCCAACGGGCGTGGTGGCACCGCTGGAAGCATCTGTAAACAACAGGTTCTTGTTGGCAATTACATTTTCTAAAATTTTCATATACTTAGTTTTCTACGAGTACATCGTATTTTTTCATTTTTTCGCGGATCTTTCCGACAGTTCCCATTTCCAGGATGTCATTAAAGTCAAACTTGACACGGTAGAACTGCTCCAGAGCCTCTACAATAAGCAGGTGCGACATGGAATCCCATTCAGGAATCTCCTGATAGGTTAAGTTTTCGTCTACCAGTTCCTTTTTCACAGCGATTGCTGAGGCTATAATTTCGTAAAATTCGTCTGTTGTGTGCATTTTAAATTTTTATAGTTTTCCATTTACCATTTTTGAAAATCATTAAGAATAATACGGCCAATACGATTTCCGAAGAAACAATCGCCGTAAATATTCCTTTCAGCTCCCAGTGAAGCCTTACCCCAAGCAGGTACGCCAAAGGAAGCTGAATAACGTAGAACATGATCATGTACAGCAGCGTTACCTGCATGATATTACCTGCGGCATTAAGCGCACGGCTGATCACCATTGTAAAGCCCAGTAAGAGATAGGCCATCGATACCACATGGATATACTGAATGGCATACTGTGCAACCTCAGCTTCCTGGGTGAAGAAAGTCACCACATATTTAGCGGCAAACTGCCAGAATATGGCAACTGCTACCAGATACGTCATATTGATTCCTCCGGCTCTCCACACGGTTTTTTCTGCGCGGTCCGGATTTCCGGCTCCCAGGTTCTGTCCGGTAAGAACACCGGCGGCGTTTCCTATTCCCCAGGCAGGCATCGTGGCTACCGAAGCAATCCTCTGGGCAATAATATAGCCCGCCAATGCCGTAGTCCCGAAAGTGGCGATAATCTTCACCATAATCAGCCAGCTGGAAGCAGGAATAATGTACTGAACCAGCCCGCCAAAAGTAATTTTCAGTATTTTCCTGATTAAAGGCAGGTCAACGTGAAATTTCGTAAGAATATTGACACTTGTCCTGCGGGTAAGAAGAATAAAGAACTGGTACAGTACCGCCAGCAAACGGGATAAAATGGTGGCATAAGCCAGACCCATCAGCCCGTACGCAGGAATAAAGCCTAGCCCGAAGACCAGGATCACGGCAAAGATCATACTGGAGGTATGACAAAGCCAAAGTGACTTCATCGCAAGATCCGCATCTCCGGCACCTCTGAACAATCCATTAATCGAGAGACGCAGAATCACCAGGCCAATACTTAAAAAGACCAGTTTTGAAAATAAAAGACCGTTCTCCACGATTCCTGTATTGAACCCGAGGAAGCTGATGATTTCCCCGGCAAAAAGGAATGAAAGACCGCCAATCAGTAATGCAAAAGCCGCGGCCAGCAATATGATGTAATGGGCAGTACGGCTCATTCCTTCCTGATCTTTTTCTCCGGCCCTTCTTGCCGTCAGTGTTGCAGCAGCGATCCCTAAACCAATGGCAATTGCATTGGCAAAATTGATGTAGTTGTCTGCAATTCCTACAAGCCCAAGGACTTTATCGCCGAGTTTTGCAATAATCAAAAGGTTGATACTCACAAATACGGATTCCATCACCAGCTCCATCACCATAGGAATGGCAAGGCTGAAGATAGAACGGTTGATGCTGCCTGAAGTAAGCTCGACCTTTTTCCCTGCCATTGCTCCGTACGCAAATACAGAGCCTTCTTTTACAAGATGCAGAAGCTTTCTCATACTTCCGCTACCGAGTTTTTATTCACAATCTGATACAGCGGATTCGGCAGTGCACCATCTTTTTTCGGGATTGCAAATGCCTTATTTTCGCTGTAACCGCCATTCTTCAGTCGCACACTGTTGATGTAAAACCTTTTAAATGCAGGCACATACAGATCATATTTTTCGTAACGTTCGTTCAGATGAGGGTTGTGATTTTTGTAGTTCTCAATACATTCATGAACAAGGGTCCAGAATGTTTCTTCCTGAAAACCGGAATGTGTATGCAGGACATTGGCTAAATACCTGAAGAATGCATCAAAAACGCCCAGAAGAATAGACAACGGTACATTTTCTTTGTTGGAAGACTGGATCAGTCCATCTGCCAGATGATCAGGAAGTTTTTCCCTTGCTTCCGGGGTCAGAACGATATCATCCACGAAATCTTTGATGACAATTCTTTGTGGCAATCCGTTTTTCAGGACGACCATAATGTTTTCCCCGTGAGGCGTCACACAAAGAGAATGGGTATAGTAGATATGAAGCAGCGGGGTAAGATAAGCGTCAAGATAATCTGTAATCCACTGTCTGATGCTGGTACCCGCTTTTTCTGCAAAAGCCTGAACCAAAGGAACTCCATTCTGATCCACAAAAAGCAGTGAAGCCATGGTGAACATTTCTTCATCCTCCTTTAAGTATTTGCAGGCACTTTCACGCCATAAGGCACCCAGGAATTCATTGTACTGGTAAGGAACTCCTGTAATGGAACTGTATTGGGGATGCAGATAGGCAATAGAAGCTTCTTCCCCCAAAAATATGGTTCCTTTGTCTTCCAGATAAGCATCATCTTTGATCAGGCCTTTTACCCAGTCTGTAATAGCAGGAGCAATTTTCATCTGTTTTGGTGATAATCCCCTGATATTTCCCGTGCTTAAAATAGATACTGCAGTTTTAAGGTATCTTTTTTCAGGATGATTAATATTGAATAAGGTACGGATACTCTGCTGCGGACTGTAGATATCATTTCCTTCTCCCAGCAGTATTAAAATACCGCCAGCAATATCCCCTGCAAAATGAATCTTCAGTTTATGTTCCCACTGCCACGGATGCACCGGAATTAAATTATAATCCTGAACGGATTTCCCTTCACTGATCAGCTTTTGCTGGAATTTCTCAAATAATTCATTTCCCATTTCGGAACGGTAGAATTCTTCCTGATCAATATGTTCCAGCGACTGGAAAGCAGATCTGTCTTTGTGGGCTGCCAGCCAAAGCACTTTTAAATCCTGTGCTGCTTCGGGAGCAAATGTTTCAAGATCGGTCGGGGAAAATCCTAATCGGCTTTTGTTTACGATTACCCACGGATGTCCAGTCATCTGATGCTCTACCGTCTGGTAATTGCTGGACGCCAGATCTTTTGAAGTCATCACGCCTCTTGATAAGATTAAAGCATCGCAATATAAAGTATACAGTAATTCTTCTGTATATCTTGCTAAAGTATTGGCATCAAGATCAAGTACGGTCTGCATTTCAAGGAAAAATTCAGGGATATTCAGAACAGCAGACGATACACTGTCCGTGATTTTCTGAATGCTGTCTTTATCAATATGCCAGTAATCCATCATCCTTTCCTGACCGCGGAAGCTGTATTCTATACTTCCAATTCCTGTTTCAAGTTTAAAAACAGTAAATCCCTGTTCATCCTGAAGGATTTCAACAGGTTTCAGCCGTTCTTCATGCATCAGCTCTGCAATGGTTTTGGCCATAAGATCCCTGTTGGCCTGGAGCCATATTTCCTGACTGATGATTGTATTATTTAAATTGGTGTTCATTGTTTCTTATATTTTCGCAGTGGGCATCGCAGCATGTTTTTCAACGTCAAAATCCTGGAATGCTATTTTCTTTTCGATCTTATAATGTTCCCTTCCTAATATGTCATTGATGATATAGGAATTACGGTACGCAGCCATTCCAAGGTCCGTTGAAATATAGCTGTGGGTATGTACTTCCGCATGAAGGACGTAAATTTCGCCGCCGTTATGGTCTATGGAATAATTCCTGTTTACGGCAAATAGCCCGCCTGAATCTCTTTTAATCCTGGGCTGGATATTCTTCAGGAAAGCAGGTTCATGGTAACGGTATCCGGTTCCTACCACCAGATAATCAGCTTCCTGTTCGTAAGGAACTTCCTGCTCCAGTTGTGTAAATTCAAGGGTTAAACGGTTCGGATCGCTGTTATCTACTCTGTCCAGCTGGCTGTTTGGAATAATCGTCAGCTTCGGATCAGCATTATCGATATTCAGGTCGTAGATAAAATCGTAGATTTCATTGATCAGGTCATAATTGATTCCTTTAAACTGTGCCTGCTGCTTGCTTAAAATTGTTTTTCTGGCCGATTCGTCTCTGCCATAGAAATAATCTACATAATCAGGAGAAGTAAGCTCTAAGGTCAATTTTGAATACTCCATCGGAAAGAAACGGTCCGGACGGGAATACCAGCCCAGCTGGGTGTCTTCATCGCGGCTTTGAAGCAGGTCATAGAAAACCTCTGCGGCACTCTGTCCTGAACCGATCACCGCAATTTTCTTACCCTGAGCCAGAAGTTCTTCCTTGCGGTACAAATAAGAACTTGTATGAAGAATACGCGAATCTTCTTTCGGAATAAATGAAGGTATATGCGGCTGTGTTCCTGTTCCCAGAATCAGTCTTTCTGTTCTGAAAACTTCTGTTTCTTTTGTTTTGGTATGTACCGTTGTGATTATATACAATCCGTCTTCATACACAATATCCACAACCTGCGTGGAAAAACGGCACTGCGGAAGCTGGCTTACGACCCACTGGCAGTAACGGTTATACTCTTTCCTCGGGATGAAAAAATCTTCCCGGATAAAAAATTTGTACAATCTGTTCGTTTCTTTTAAATAATTCAAAAGGCTTAACGGATTGGTAGGATCTGCCATGGATACGCAGTCGCACAAGAATGGCGTCTGCAGAGTTACATGGTCAATCATTAATCCCGGATGCCAGTCGAAGCCGTCTCTCTGGTCCAGGAAAAGGGTTTTTAATTCAGAAATCGGGTTGGATAAAGCGGCCAGTCCTAAATTAAAAGGACCAATTCCAATTCCAATCACATTGTATATATTCTCGTTATTCATGTTCAGTAATTTTTACGGTAAATTCTACGTCTTTGTTCTGAGGGAATTTTTCCCAATACCATTCCCTGTAGCAGAAGTTCAGGTTGGCTTTTTTATGAGGCATTTCAATGACTTTATCTACTTTGAAACCCACATGGGCTTTATTCATCATAGAAGCCAGGGAATCCACAGAGCCTTCCCCTACCATTTTTCCTACCTCCGGCTGGGCAAATACATAATCTACCATTGATTGTGTGGATGGAGAAACGAATTTTTTCTTCGGATCTGTTGGTGCAATGAACTGGTGGGTTCCGTAATCGGTAGGCAGCACGTCATAGTAATCTCCTACGATATCCCTGGACGGCCAGTAGACCTCAATATTACAGGTAGGTTCACCGTTACTCATCACAATATAGCTATGGGCTTCATCCCCCGGAAGCATCAAACGGTAATACGTTTCCAGCTCATCAATCGGCCAGTTCATCTGCCAGATTTTGATGGCATGCTCGCGGTTAAACCATTCGTGAAGCATTTCAAGGTCTTCATCTAGATCTATCGGTCTCATGGTAACTGTAACATCATCTTTCTGGAAATAACGGCTGAAAAACACCCCTTTTCCTTTCGGCTGAATCAGCTGGTCAGAGAAATAGTGGTAATGAAGAAGATTAGGAACTCTGGCGTAAGAAATAGCGCCTGCACTGGTAATTCCGTCAATTTCATTAGCTACCGCTTTAAAATTGGTTTTCGTACCCCAAAACCGGTTTTTAAGGGCATAACGCGTGAAATCTGAAGGTTCTTTCTGGTGAATTTTTTCAAATTCGTCATGTAAAATATTGATCAGATCCCTTTCCTTTGCCCATCCGGTTTTCCCTAAAGAAGCAATCAATGCCGCAAGATTGCTCACCAGTACATGATAAGAGATAATGTCCAGAAGACGCTCATCCCTGATGAAAAGATCTTCAATCTCAGGATATTCCTTTGAAAGCTCAGTGTATTGTTCTCTTGCACTTTCTCTCAGTAAATAGCCCTGCGCATCCCTTACAAAAAGAGTCTGTGGCATCAGCTGGTCATCCAGTTGTATCAGAAGGTTCTGCTGGTGCGCTTCAGGAGCCATTCCGTATTGGCTGTAAAGATGATTTAAAGGAGTGATCAGTAATTTAATATACTTCTCAAACCATAATTTCACAGTTTCTTCCGGACCTGTTCCCTGTTTTTCCGAAACTTCCGTAAAGAATTTCTGGATAAAATTCTGTCCTTCCGAAGGCTCATCCTGACAAAGTCTTGCTAATAATACAATTTTGTCCTCCGGTGAAAACGGATTTTCACGGATCAGAAGATTAAGGCTTTCGATATTTTTATCTTCATGATAAACCCCTAATGTTACCGGCTCCAGAAGCAGTCTGAACTGATTAAAATCCTTTTCAAATGATCCTGCGGCATGCTTACGCCATAATGCTGATGCATAGCCTCTGGCCAGATCTTTCTCCGTATTGATTCTTATTGATCCCGTTAAAAGGACATTTAACGAAAATTTAGGCATCCATGGAATATTCTCGCTGTACATGCTACGGATGGAAGATGTGGAATAAAATTCTTCTCCCAAAACTCCAATATGGATTAATGTACGGTTGCTGACCATTTCTGCGCCTTCTTCCGTAGATAAAAGGTAGCTGGCTTCCCACGGATGGCATGGCACGGTATAAAAATCTGAAACAGACTCGCCTTCATTCAGGTATTTCTGTTCAAGGTTTTCCGGTAATGAAATCAGGCTTTTCAAAAACTCTTCATAGGAAATATCCAGCACTGAATTTTCTTTTACACAGCTCTTATGAACCAGAAAATATTCAAGCAGGATTCCTTTATTGAATTCCGGACCGTAAAGAAGCTGCTCTTCTCTGGAGAATCCCATTCTCGCTTTTGTAAAAGGGTGAAGGTTGTGTCCTACAGGAAGCTGCTGTTCAGATTCAAGGAAAGAATACGTTAATGCATCTTTATCTTTTAATCCTTCATTCATGATCATCTGAAGATTCCTGAAGCTGTTTTGAACTCTCTTGGTGAACAGTTCCTGTCCCTGTTGGGTAGCTCCTTCAGAAAGCTCCTGATACACCAAAGCAGTCAATTGATCAAGATCGGCTTCAGAAACCGTCTGATTTTTGTGATCTACGATCCATAAAGGCATTCCATAGTTATGAAACGTACTTTCGGAACGGTAGGAAACGGGAGCAAATAAGAAAACTTCGCTTTTTTTCAGATCAAACCTGATGTGGAGCGGATAAGTACTGTTCTGCAGTGCACTTGCTGTTAAGGTATCATATTTTGGAACTCCCTGGTAAAATTTTCCGTTTCCAAGTTCGCGGAGCATTCCGTTCAGGAGAATACGTACTGTAATTTCCTGTGCCTGTTCTGCCACCTTAGTTTGCTGTACCAAAGTCTTCTCCATGAGCTTTTATTTTGTTTAAAATTTGATGAACGTCTTCTGTTGTTGTAATTGGGTTAAGGAAAGTAAACTTCAGATAAAAATTTCCGTCTACTTTTGTACTGGCTACCAAAACTTCACCGCTGTAGAACAGTTTCATTTTGATGTATTGGTTCAAAGCATTCAGATCTTCAATGTCTTCTCTGATATAACGGAAAACCAGGACGCTCAGGTCCGTATCGGAAAGCAGCTCAAAGTTGGCATTTTCCTGGATCATGGAAGCTACGTCTTTGGTAAGGTCTATCACCGTATCCGTATATTCGGAAAGCTGTTCTTTACCCATCATTCTTAAGGTAAACCAAAGTTTCAGGGCATCAAATCTTCTGGTACTCTGGATGATGGATTTGTTGATCTGTGCAGGGATTTCCTCTTCATCCATCTCCGCAGGATTCAGATAATCTGCGTGGTGTTTAAGGATTCTCAGTTCTCTTTTGTTCTTAACGATAAACGCACTGCTGCTGATCGGCTGAAAGAATGACTTATGATAATCTATTGTCACAGAATCTGCTCTTTCTATACCATTCAGAAGATGTCTGTATTTTTCGCTCAATAACAAAGCACATCCATAGGCGGCATCTACATGCATCCAGATGTTGTACTGCTCTGCAATATTGGCGATATCTTCCAGCGGATCTACATTTCCAAAGTCCGTAGTTCCGGCGGTGGCTACAATTCCAATCGGAATATTCCCCAGCTGTTCTTCCCTTTTAATGTATTTTTTCAGCAAAGTGATATCCATACAGAATCTTTCGTCCGTAGGAACTTTAATTATGCATTTCTCGCCTAACCCCATAATAGAGGCGTTCTTTAAGTTGCTGAAGTGGGATTTATCTGAAACAAAGATTCTGAAACGCCCTGCTTCCTGTGGAAGTCCATCTAATTTGATATTGTGATTGTATCTTTTCTGAGAAAAGCAGTCGCGCATCATCACAAGCCCCATCAGGTTACTCTGTGATCCTCCGGCAGTGAAAACGCCGTCGCTGGTTTCCGGATTGTATCCTAGCTGCTCTGCCGTCCAGTCGATGAGTTTTCTTTCCATAAAGGTTCCACCGGCGCTCTGGTCGTAGGTATCCTGGGAAGAATTGATCGCACTCACAAGAATTTCTCCCGCAAGAGCTGGAATAACAATCGGACAGTTAAGGTGTGCTACATATTGTGGTAAGTGAAAAGCAGTAGCGTGCTTTACATATATAGTATCTACTTCCTGAAGAAGTTCCTGGTAAGAAGACAGTTTTTGATTAAGGTCTATCTGCTGTACCATGCCTTTCATTTCTTTGGCTTCTATTCCGCTGAAGGGTTTATCGTTTCTGTGAAGGAATGTTCCCACAAGGTCTAAAGTTTCTTTAACAGCGGAACGATAATGATCATAATTATCAGAATGAAAAATATTTCCAAAATTCCCCGAAATGTGAGGTAAGGAAGCGCCCAGGATGTCTCCGGCGGGCATTTGATTGTTGTTCATATAAGGTATTGTAAGGTGATTTTTAGAATCAATAAGTTGTGTAAAGTGATATGATATATAGATGTATATACCTGACAGTCAAGTTTTTAATTTTTACATTTTTTTTACTTTTTATTTGGTAGATAATAAATTATTCATAAATTTGAACTCGCAATTGTTATTTAGAATAATTAAAAACAAATATAAAAATTATATTCACACACCAAATATTTTTTTAATGAATTCTTTAGAAATTTTAGATAACGACAGTATTACTGCGGTAAAACTGCTTCCAAGAGTCATTGAGATCACCTCTCAGGAAAGAAGAATGATACAAGATGCAGCGGTGCATCTTCAGAGAAAATATGGCAGCTATGAAAACCGTGAATTTATCACCCACGTCCACCAGCTGGCTTCCTATTTTTTACCGGAAAGAATTCTACATATAGCAGCAGATTTTGCGAGCGATTTTTCAAAAGATCAGTACGGAGCCATTGCATTCAGAGGGCTGATGGATATAGATCAGGAAAGTATCGGAACTACGCCTCCCAACTGGCAGTCTGCGGATTATTCCAAATTCAATATATATGGTTTTGCCTGTGCCCTGCTTCATGGTGCACTTCCATCAAAACCCGTACAATATTATTCCCAGCGTAAAGGTGGCGGCCTGATGCATGCCATTATTCCCGATGAAAAAATGCGGGAAACCCAGACCGGGTCAGGATCTTCAACGGATCTTTATGTACATACCGAAGATGCTTTCCTGAAACATCAGGCGGACTTCTTAAGCTTTATGTACATCAGAAATGAAGAGCAGGTACCTTCTACCCTATACTCTATCCGTTCTCATGAATCTATAGGGGAAAGATTCAGACCTCTTTTTGAGCGTATGTATAAGATCCCGAAGGATGCCAATCTGGAAACAGGAACGGATGAAGAAGAAGTACTGGATGCTATTCTTTACGGAAATTATGAGCTCCCTTTCATGAGATTTGATGCAGCAGAACAGCTGTTCAATCCAAGCATCAGACAGAGCGATGATGCGCACCACCACCTGACTGAATTCTGGGAAGAGGCAAGAGATCTGGTCTATTCAGGTTTTACACCGCAGGCCGGAGATGTCATATTGGTGAATAACCATCTATGTGCTCACGGGAGATCTGCTTTCCGTGCAGGCGTGAGAAATATTGACGGCATAGAATACCAATGTCAAAGAAGAATTATGCTTCGTATGATGAGCAAAGTGAGCCTGATGGAAATGAGAGCTCATACGCTTACTGAAGACCCGTTCTTTGTGATTGAAGAGCATTTGGGTAAAAACTTTGAAAATATTTAAATGTTCCGGTAACATTTAATGCTCAATCATGATAAAAAACCTTTTAAGCTTTGTGCTTAAAAGGTTTTTTTGTAATAATATTTTTTTAAACCATTAAGATGAATTTAAGTTTTTAAGAATATTAAGTTTAGCTTCGCTTTAAATAATATTTGTCTAAAAATCATGGATTTTATCTTAATTCCTTCAGTGCTCTTAATAGTTCAAAAATATTCTCAAAAATCTGTGTCATTAGCGGAAGAAAAAAATTAACCACAAAAGGGACAAAAGTTTTTTAATACTTTAGTTATTTGAAGTTAAATAATGAAAAGCATATGAAGTTCACATAAGTTCTTAAAAAAATCAAAGATTTTTATCTATGATCCTAAATCTGCTCTATCAGTTTAATCTGCGCGAGAAAATATCAAATCATTAAGAGTTAAAATAATTAGGGTGAACTTCGCTTTAAGCAATATGGTTTAAAAAATCTTTAGATTTTTTCTTAACTTCTCTTCTCTTCTTAACTGATTTTAATGTTTCAAAAAAGATTCTAATGATTATTCATCCAGAATTTTCTTCATCATCAGATCGGTCTGCTCATCATCTCCTAATCTGAATGTATGGTTTCCGAATACTTCAAAACCATTTTTTTCATAAAATTTAATGGCTCTCAGATTCTTTTCCCAGACACCGAGCCACAGATAACTTTTATTAAGATTTTTGGCGGTTTCCAAAGCCTGGTCATACAGCAGCTGTCCTACTTTCTGACCATGATGACTTTTTTTAACATAGATCCTTTCTATTTCCAAAGCTGTTTTATCCTGAAGTTCAGTTTGTGCAGCACCGGAATTTAGTTTAAGATATCCTACAGGAACATCTTCTTCCCATGCCAGATAGAAATGAGAATCGAGATTATTTAGTTCTGACTTTAGTTTTTCTGTATTGAAACTCTGTTCGAGATAGGTTTTCATCGCTTCTTCAGGATTACTTTCCGCAAAAGTTTCTGAAAAGGTCTGTATCCCGATCTCCTTAATGGTTTCAAGGTCTTCCAGTGAAGCTTTGTTGATGATAATAGCTGTCATTCTTAGTACTGATTAGTCCCATAAAAATACGGATAATTCACGGATTTCCCACTTGAAACGGCTTATTTCTGCTTTACATGATCCCATTAAGCTCATTGATTAAAGACTCTATGAAGATTTTTGCATCATGATGTTTAAGTAACGGGGCTGCCTGGCCGCTCCAGAATGATTTGAATTCAGGATGGGTTTCTGTATTCGCCGGATAAGCTCCTAATTTTCCGGTAATTTTTCCCTGGAGAGGATAAGGAGCCAGGGAATCCTGGAATTCGTGCAGTTCTTCTGTAAGGCGGTTTCTGATTCCTCTTGACAGTCTTCCGGTAAATACTTTGGTCAATGTGGTGTATCTTGCCTCCTCCGAAAACAAAAGATTCCTGTGGATATTGCTCGTCCCGGACTGTTTGGTGGCTAAAAATGCGGTTCCTATCTGTACTGCATCTGCTCCCAGGCTGAAAGCTGCTTTCACTCCTCTTGCATCAGCAATTCCACCGGCTGCAATCATTGGAATTTTTACATGATCTGCCACCTGCGGGATGAGTGAAAATGTTCCGACCAAAGACTTTTCTGCCCGATCCAGGAATGAAACCCGGTGTCCTCCCGCATCAGAACCTGTAGCCACCACGGCATCTACGCCGGCGTTTTCTATAGCAATGGCTTCATCCAGTGTGGTCGCCGTTCCTATGGTTTTAATGCCAAGCTGTCTGCATTTTTCCAGCATATCAGCAGAGGGAATACCATACACAAAGCTGAAAACAGAGGGTTTAATTTCAAAGATAGCTTCTATCTGTTCTTCAAAACCAGGACTCACCGGAAGCGGAAATGAAGGTGGTTCTATACCGGTTTCTTCAAAATAAGGTTTAAATAGCTGAATTACCTTCTCAAAATCCTCTTTCTGAAACTGATCTGCGCTGTCATCTCTGTCTTTTACCCACAGGTTAACATTGAACGGTTTATTGGTTTCCTGTCGGATTTTTTTTGAAATATTTATCATTTCTTCCCCTGTGAAAGGTTGAAAACCAAAAGAACCCAGACCGCCGGCATTGGAGACCAGCGCTGTAAGTTCCACGGAAGAAAGCTTTCCCCCAAACGGTCCCTGGATGATCGGAAATTCTGTTCCGAAAACCTTTGTGAATTTTGTGTCTTTCCAGCTCATGGTGCTTATTTTTGCCCTATTAATTTAAACTGAAGTACAAATTCATCATGAATTAATTTATCTCCCAGATTGGAAAGAAACTTACCGGAACCATATTTCATATTGTACAGTGTACGGTCTATCACAATTTCCCCAAGGGCATGCAGGAAATCTGTGAAATTTCCACTGAAGCTGTAAAACGAACAGGATTTGTAATATCTTTAATGGTCAGATCGCCACTGATCTTATATTTTCCTTCTGCTTTTTCTGCATGCGTGATCGTTAATTTTGCTGTTTTGAACCGGTCTACGGAAAAGAAATCATCATTGTTCAGGTGATCAAAGAAATCTTTATAGATCTTGGGATCCTGAATGTCTGTGATGACGATGCTGGTCATATCAATCACAATTTCCCCACCTGTAAGGTCTTCGTTTTCAAAACCCAGGTAGCCGCTGTGGATATTGATGGTTCCTGTGTGTAATCCTAAAATCTTTTTGCCTGTCCAGTTCACGGTACTGCTTTCAGGCTGGATCATAAATTTTGTCATTGCTTTTATGTATTTAAAATTTCTATGACAAAATTGGGAAGATATGAGGTCCTTTTAAAAGGATGCAGCTCACATTTAAAGAGTGATCTGGATCACATTATTTTGAAATGTAGAGCCTGCTGAGTGTTTCGCGGGTGACCCCCAGATAGGAAGCCAGAATATGTTTAGGGAGCTTCTGGACCAGATCCGGATAATCTGAAAGGAATTTTTCATAGCGCTCTTTTGCGCTGCTGCTTAATAAGGTGAGAATCCTGTTTTGAAGGGCTACATTTCTGCGGTTGGTTTTTTTCCTGAAAAAATGTTCCACCTTATGTAATTCCCGGCAGAGTTTTTCGCGGTTTTCATTGCTTAAACACAGAACTTCCGTATCTTCTATACAGTCAATATTCAATGTAGCTGCTTTCTGGTCATAGTAGGCCCCATAGTCTGTAATCCACCAGTCTTTCGCCCCAAAAAGAATAATATGAACCTTCCCTGCAGCGTCTGTATAATATGATTTTACACATCCGGACAGGATAAAATAATCATCCGTTACCTGCTGCCCTTCCTGAACAAGAAACTGATGTTTTTTAAATTTTTTATGGGTAAAATGGTTCAAAATATAATCAAATTCCTGATCAGAGATTTCGATGATCTTTAAGAGCTGCTGTTTTAATATTTCGCTCATGGGTATTTTTCGATGATTAGGAGATCGGGGGTATTTAGCCTTGATGAAGACTGGTGTCTTCCGTAAAAAGCAGCTTTCTGAACGCTTCCGAAGCCAGGTGAACCTGTACAGACCAGTCATCAGCTGCATCACTTCCTGCATCATCCGAAATATACTTCAGGCACAGAAACGGAATATTTTCTTTCTTCGCAATCAGGGCAAGCGGATAAGCTTCCATGTCAACAATATTATAATCTGTCTCGGAATGGTTCATTTCAAAGCTGTCACCGCTTCCGCAAATTCCCTGTTCCAGACCATGCATCTGAAGTCCATATTCCAGAACAGGAGGAATTCCTGATAACGGGGTTTCATAAAGACTGAAACCAAGTCCTCTCACATCCATATCACGCTGGATAAATTTTGTACAGCAGACCACTTCACCTTTGCTGAAATTTTTACTCCCCGCAGAACCCAGATTAACGATCAGCTTCGGTTTTCTGGAATGAATTTCCCGGGTAAGTTCTATGGCTGCATTTACTTTTCCTATTCCTGTTACCAGCTTATTTTTTCCGTCAAAGGCTTTTCCCGCTTCTGAATCCAGAGCAAAGACAAACAGGGTTTCTGAAACCGGATACCGGGATTCGGCGTTGATTTTTATCATGAAGCTTAATTATTTGAAACAAAAATAAGCATTGATACATAAAATAACCTGAGTTTGGGATAAGAAATTTCAGATGAATTGGCTGGAAGCTGGGAGAGCGAAGCTGGAAGTTAATACCTGGTATTTATATTAAACACCGGTCATGAAATTTGATTAATCTTGTTTTAAAAATTAATAAAGTTGCTGCAAAGCTCTGTTTTCAGACTTCAAGAACTTCCCTCTTCGGCCTTCAAACTTCCTGACCACATTATAAAAACAGAAATGTCTTATGCCGAACTCATGTTAAAATAAACTTCTTTTCTAGCTTTAGTGGATGCTGTACTAAAAGATTTTTCATTACCCAAATAAAAAAACACCCCATATTGAGGTGTTCATTATGCTGAATAACTGATTTGTATTTTATTAAAAAACACTAATGCACTAATGTTTTGCGCAAATTTTACAATTCTTACCGTCTTTTACTTATGATGTCTGTGAATTAATAGATGATTACTATTGGTAAACACTTAACCCATTTACCCTTCAACCCTCAAACTTAAATACTGCATCCATCCGTATCGCAGGAAGCTCCTCCGTTTTGAGAAAGATCTTTCAACGGACTCACCGTTTCTTTATACGTTTGCTGTAAAGCTTCGGCAAAAACCTCGGCCGGCTGGGCTCCGGATACGGCATATTTTCCGTTTAAAACAAAGAAAGGAACACTGGAAATGCCGTTATTCTGTGCTTCCTGAATATCCTGACGGATTCCTTCATTAAATTCATCAGATAACAAAGCATGTCTGGCCTCATTTTTATCAATACCCAAACTCACGGCAAGTGCAACAAGTTCTTCCTGATCACCTACATTTTTTCCATCCATAAAATGGGCTTTAAACAGGGCTTCTTCCATTTCAGAGGATTTTCCATGTTTTTTGGCAAGATGAAGCAGCTTATGGGCTGCAAACGTATTGATGATCAAAGCTTTTTCAAAATTAAAATCAATTCCGGAAGCTTTTCCCATCCCGGCCACCTGATTGATCATCTGAGATGCCTGCTCGGCGGGGAATCCTTTTTTCTCTTTGAAATATTCAATCGTACTCTGAGGTTTCTCGCTATCCAGGGTTGGGTCCAGCTGGAAACTCTTCCATTCTACTTCTACTTCATTTTTAAACGGAAGTTTTTCCAGAGCCTGTTCAAAATTATGCTTTCCGATATAGCAAAACGGGCACATCACATCGGACCATATTTCTATTTTCATTGTTCTTATTTTTAATTTTTAATGAAATTATTGTATTGCAAATTTACGACATTTATTTAATGTAATAAAATTTGTTACATTAAATTATGAACACGGGATGATACGATTCTCTTTTTCGGTTCTTTTTTCTAAAATACTTCTCCATATGATCATGATAAAAGCCAGGATACCGAATACAAGGCCTATCCACGGATTGTAAGACGCCCCTTTTGAAACAATCATCCATCCTCCCAGCATTGTTCCCAGCGTGACCCCTAAATTTCCAAAAGAGGTCGCCAGACTGTTGGCAAATTCCAGAGAATCCGGGACGGAAGAAATCATGTATGTGGATGCATTCTGAAAACTCGGAGAATAAAGAAAACCCCAGATTGCAATGCTGATAATGTTTGCGGACAAACTGTCTCCTGAAAAATACAGTAGAAATGGCATTATTATATTCCCTGAAAGAAAAAAAGCTGTTGTTTTCGGGACATTCCAGCTCAGCATTTTTCCAGCCAGCCAATTTGAGAACACTCCAATAATTCCAAATAAGAAAAGCATATAGCTCACCATAGTTCCATCCATCCCTTTTGCTTTGTTCAGGTAATCTGCAAAATAACTGTAGGTAGAAAACCAGCCGGTTATCATGAAAAAGTTCATGGCAGTACTGAGGATAAAGGTGGGTTTAGTCAAAATTGTAAGCTGACTTCTGTAAGATTTTTTTTCCTGTACGGGCATTGGCGGAAGTAGAAAGTAAATAGCAGCAATGGCTATTGTACTGACTACAGCCTGGATAATAAAAGAAGATTCCCACATCCACACACTCGCCAGCCACGTTGCAAAAGGAACTGTAGTGACCATGGCCAAAGCCACTCCAATGAAAACAATTCCCATAAGATTATTTGTCTGTTTCTTATCTGCACCAGACACTGCAACGGATAAAGCTGTTGCAATATACACAGGCTGTAAAAATGCCGGCAATATCCGCACCAGCATCAGAAGCCAGAATGGGGGTGACATGGCAGAGACTCCAGCTGTAAAAAGAAAAACAGCAATGGCTGCCAGCATGACTTTTTTACGGTCGAATCCGGACATCAGCAGCGTCATAAAAGGGCCTGTGAGTGCAATAATCAATGCAAAAGCACTGAGCAGCCAGCCCGCTTTATCAATACCGATGTGATAATGTTCTGCAATCTGCGGAAGAATTCCGATCACTCCAAATTCAGTGGTTATTACGGCAATAAACCCCAAACATCCGATATAGGCATACTTTTTCATACTATTTTTTTATGGTTTCAAGGTGGTAATGGGCAAAAACTGCCATTTCATTAACTGCCAGCTGTACTTCATTCAGGATTTCACCCATATGCATAAAACCATGAACCATATCTTTATAGAAGCTGGTTTGAACAAGGATTCCGGCCTCTTTCATATGCTGTGCCAGCTCTAGTCCTTCATCTCTCAACGCATCATGTTCTGCGATTAAAAATAATGTTGGGGGTGTATTTTTAAAATCCTTAATCAAAATAGGAACAGCCAGCGGATTGGGCGTATTTTCACCTTCAGGATGATACCATTTCCACGCCTGAATTCCACCTTCTTTATTTAAAACAGGGCCTGTTTCATAAGTTTTCCAGGATTTTGTATTAAGCTTGTTGTTAGCGGCCGGATAAATTAATATCTGAAATTTAAGAAGGTCTCCTATCTCTGTTGAAATACCTGCTGCCAGTGCTCCTCCGGCACTGTCGCCTGCAATTCCGATCTGATCCGGATCTATTCCAAGAGATTCTGCATTTTCAATAACCCATTTGGTCGTATCAATGCAGTCATTCAATCCGGCTGGAAATGGATGTTCAGGAGCTAAGCGGTAATCCACAAAAATTACTGCTGATCCTGTTTTGTTTGCTAATTTTCGTACCACCGCATCATGGGTTTCAAAACCGCCGGCAATAAACCATCCGCCGTGTATGTAAATAATAGCTGGTGATTTTGGACTCCCCTTTCCCTTCGGACGGTAGATCCGGACCGGAACCAGATGGTTTTCCACCGGTACACGGATCTCCTCTATCATGGTAACTGCTTCTTTTTTTCCACTCAGCTGCATTGTCATGGTCTCAAGGTATTTCCGGGTGTCATCTGATGGATTCTGCGCATTAAAAGACTGTATTTTTTCTAAATGATTAAGTATTTGAGTTATTGGGGATGTAAATTCCATTATTTTCTTATTTCCTGTTAATGATATGTAAAGGGAACATGAGCGCTATTGTTCCGGAACCGATGTTTACTTTCGGTTTCTGTGGACAAAATTAATTTTCAAACCTTATATTTGCACTGTATACAGCTAATTGTATGGTACTAACAAATTTGTAAGCTATGGGGAAAATAAAGGAAAATTCGACGAATAACATCAATAAAAAGTACATACAGGAATGTGATCTGTCTTATGCCGTATGCAGGATTGGCGGAAGATGGAAGCTTCTGATTTTAAACAGACTGAAAGACGGAAAACTACGCTTTAGTGAAGTCCGCGACCGGATTTGTGGAATCACAGAACGAATGCTTACCCTCCAATTAAGAGAGCTTGAAAAAGAAGGTCTGGTGAAAAGGACTGTACACGCCGAAGTTCCGCCCAGAGTGGATTATGAGCTTACCAGCATAGCCCGTGAACTGATTCCGATCTGGGAAGATCTGGAAAAATGGGGAAATAAGCACAAAGACCTGGTTCAAAGTAGCCAGGCTGAAGTTAAGATTTAGGCTGAGATGCATTGACTTTATTGCAAAACAACACGTGAGCTATGATAGCAAGCAATCCGAAAGATGCTCCTACAAAGCAAACTCCTTCCCACTGCGCCAGTTTCCAGGCAATGGAAGCCAGCCAGGTCCCCAGTGATCCGCCGATGAAATAAGAGACCATATACACGGTATTCAGCCTGTTGACCGCATTGGATTTAATTAAAAAATAATTGGTCTGGTTCATAATGTGGCTGGACTGTACTCCAAGATCTACCAGAATAACTCCAACGATAAGCCCCCAATAGGTTTCTCCTGCAAAGTATGTAAAAGCCCAGCTTCCCACAACAATGAGTAACGAGTACAATATAATCCTGTTAAGATCAAGGTATTTCTGAAGCTTTCCCACCTTAGCGGCTGCCAGCGCTCCTACGGCACCGGCCAGTCCAAAGCTCCCTACCACCGAGGAACCGGCATTGAAAGGAGGTTTTTCCATGTGAAATACCAGCGTTGTAAATAAAGCACACATTGACCCAAAGGCCATCGCTCCACGGAACGAAGCCAGCCGCAGTATCGGTTGTGTCTTAGCCAGATGAGCAACAGAACGCATTAACTCCCTGTATGTTCCTTTGAAATTGGGCTGCATTTCCGGAAGCATTCTGTATACGGCCAGCCAAACAATAATCATCAGTCCGGCCGCGATTCCGAACATCGCCCTCCAGCCCCAGATCTCCCCTACAATTCCACCGATAAAACGGGATAAAAGAATCCCAAGCAAAAGACCGGACATGACAAGGCCAATATTGGAAGATTTTTCTTTGTCGGAAGATAATTCTGCAGCTATCGGAACAAACAGCTGGGGAATAACAGATGTTGCCCCGATCATCAGGCTCGCCGCGTACAGCATCCATAACTCCGTGGCAAAGGTCATCCAAAGCAGTGAACCAAAAACAAGAACCAGATCAAATAAAATCAGTTTCTTACGGAAAAATTTATCTCCCAAAGGAACAAGCAACAATAATCCAAGTGCATATCCTATCTGCGTAAGCACCGAGATCCGGCTTGCGGCAGTTTCGGAGACATGAAGATCGTCTGAAATAAGAGCCAGTAAAGGCTGATTATAATAATTGTTGGCTACCACAAGACCCGAAATAACGGCCATCAGCCAGATTACGGTACGGGAAATGCCGGGAGAAGAACTTGCCTGCATGATGCGCTTAGAATTTATTTCAAATTTACGTATAGAATGGATGGAGCGTAAAGAATTCGGATGGTAAGCAATTCATTATTCAGACCAGCAAAATTCAGCATGCTTCTTAAGACTGACAAAGATAATCAATAAAAAAAAGAAACCGTCAGGAAACGGTCTCTTTTCAATCAACTATGGCATTTAATCTTAAAATAATTTCGGCTGGAAAATGAGGGAGTTGTTTTTTCATCAGGTGGCTGTACAGAATGTCAGCCATCTGTTCTGTGTCTATGTTTAACGGAAAAATAGGTGTCAATATTTTATGTCTTTCACTTTTTTTTTGTTATTTCTGATATAGAATATTCTAAAGCCCTTTATTTAAGAGGATTTTTTATGGAATTTCATTTTTTTTCAGCACATTTGTAATAAAACGCATTTCAACTAATTTCCATGGATTTTAAACAACAACTTGTACAGCAGTCGATAGAGGCGAAAGACATTTTTCTGCCCCACATTTCCGCTGATCCCGTTATTTTCGGATTTGAGCATAATGAGCTGAAAGTTCTGCTCCTGAAGACCAATTACAGAAAAATATGGCTGCTCCCGGGCGGCTATGTACGAAAAGATGAAGACCTGGATGAAGCAGTCAAGAGAATCCTTAAAGAAAGATCAGGGATTACGGATATCTATCTTGAGGAATTCGGCGTGTTCGGAAAGAAAAACAGGAGTGAACTGTACTTTGAAGATTTTGATGATACGCTTTTCCAGAAACAGCGTTTTATAACCGTTGGCTATTATGCGCTGTACAGTCCTTCAATGTTTCGCCTGGTTCCGGATGAGTTCAGTGAAACCTGTGAATGGGTGTATGTCAGCAAGCTTCCGGAAATAGAATTCGGAATGGATCATTATGAAATTATTCAGCAGGCCCTGTTTACCCTGAGACAGAAAATTTCCACAAAACCTATCGGCCAGAATCTTCTCCCTGAAAAGTTTACCCTTCCTGAGCTGCAGAAATTATATGAAGCCATTTTAGGAAAAGACCTGAACCGTGGAAATTTTTACCGTAAAATTAAAAATATGGGAATTCTGAAAAAACTGGAAGAACAAAGACGCGGCGGTGCCCACAAAGCTCCGGACCTCTATTCTTTTGATGATGAACACTACGCCCGGGCCATGAAAAACGGACTGAACAGCTGGTGATCGTTTTTTCCGATAAGCCATATTGACAAAAAAGGTTTTTAAATCCTGAAAATAATGGGGAAATTTGCAGCATGAAAATTATTCCGCTTAAAGAAGGCAATTTTTCCGCCAGCAAAACAAAAGATTTTACCTTACTGACCGATGAGAACTTTGATACTGTAAAAGGAATCAAAATGTCTGTACAGCCCTTTCTGATTGTTACGGAGCATGATTTTATACTTCTTGACGCCGGAACAGGCTGGAAAAATAATGCCGGAAAAATGGTAATTTCTGAACTCCTGGAAAAAGAAAATATCAAACCGGAGCAGATAACAAAGCTTCTTCTTTCCCATCTTCATAAGGACCATATTGACGGGAGCATCCGGAAAACAGAGACCGGTTTTGAAGCGGTATATCCTAATGCCAAAATTTATATTCAGAAGCGTGAACTGGATTTTGCTATGGAAAACAAGGGCAACCCTTCTTTTGATTTTGATACGCTGGAACAGCTGATCAGTCTTCCGAATATTGTATGGATGGAGGAAGATCAGGGAAATATCAGTGAAGAAATTTCATTTGAAGTGGTAGGCGGACACACGCCTTTTATGCAGGTGTTCTGGATCCGGGAAAATAACGAAACCGTGTTCTACGGTGCAGATGACCTTCCTCAGGCATCATACCTGAAATACCATCTGGCTTATAAAAGTGATTTCGATGGAAGGAAAGCAATGGAATTAAGGCTGGAATGGCAGGAAAAGGCAGCTGCAGAACATTGGAAGATACTACTTTATCACGATCTGGATAAAGCAGTAATCCAAATATAAGCTGTCGCACAAAATTATTTAAAGTTCATTAAACCATTTATAAATGTCCAGATCAGAAGGGATATTGAGTTTTTTCCGGATTCTGTTCTTTCTGTTCTGGATGGCCTTTGGAGTTACAAAGGTATAGGTGGCAATTTCCTTGGTGGTAAAGTTGAGTTTTAGGTAAATGCAGAAAATCAGTTCAGAATTTTTGAGATTAGGATACACTTTCGCTATCTTTTCAAAAAAATCCGGATATACCAATCTGGCCTTATTCATCAGGCGTGGAGAATTTTCTTTGGCCAGTGCAATGATCTCATCCTGCATTAAAATTTTTTGATTCAAATCTTCTAAATTGGATTGCGGTTTTTCGTTTTTCATAATATTTTTCTCATCTCTACTAATTTCTGATGCAGTGGCACCAGTACAAACTCTTCTTCTATGGCTATATCTTATAGCTGCTTTACGGGGCTTTACAGGATCTGTTTATATTTCATAATTTCTGCCTGAGCAGACTCTCTATATATTTTTTCGGGGGTACGTTATTTATTTTTAAAGTCCACATCAGATTAATTCTTCCGACAGTTTATTAGATCAAACAAAGAAAGAAAAAATGATTAAAATTTCACTTAATTAAAATACCACATATGTACCACGTCATATGCATAAACAGAGTATTTCCTTTATTTTAAAATAAGTCATCCGGAAGAGTTTCCCAATTGCTTATTTTAAACAAATGTAGCAGAATACAGATCTTCTTTTTTATGATCTCAATCAACCTTTTTCAGGATTTTATTATCTGATATAAAGTAAATACGGAAATTTTGGAACATGGCTTATTTGAATTGTGTGGTACTTATATGGTACCCTTTTTTGAATAAACTGATCAAAAATTAGACTTTCTTTACATTATTGAAATTTCGAGTTTTTTTCTTTTTATAAGTGATGAAGGAAATCAATGGTTAAATATTTGTTTAAATTTTAATTAAATCCAATCAAACTATGATCATTGAAGATTTACTGATTTCATTTGGAGCAGAAACGAGAGTCTATAAATCCGGAGATATTATATTCCGTGAAGGAGAATTTTCTTCGTTTTACTACCAGATTGAAAAAGGACAGATTAAACTTAATAATTACACTGAAGAGGGCAAGGAATTTATTCAGAATATCTTCTCTCAGGGTCATAGTTTTGGAGAATCCCTTCTTTTCGTAGACCGTCCTTACCCCATGAATGCCGTAGCAATAGAAGACTCCCGCATTTACAGGCTCCCAAAATCAAGCTTTTTAAATCTGATCAAACAAAACCAGGAAGTTTCACTGACTGTTTACCAATGCATGGCGGAAAGAATGTATTACAAGTACATTATGCTGTATAATCTTTCTTCCCAGAACCCTGTCCTGAAACTTAAACAGCTGATGGATTATCTCAAAAGCTATGCTGAAAACAAATCTCCCTATTCTTTTCAGATTCCACTGACCAGGCAGCAGCTGGCCTCCCTTACCGGCCTCCGCGTAGAGACCGTAATCAGGGTAATCAAACAGATGGAAAAGGAAAAAATCCTGAAGATTGAGAAGAGAAAGATTTTTTATTGAGGGGTTTGAGTCACGAAGAAGGGATACCGGAGATGGAAGTCATATAACTACATCAATATGAATTCGTCACCCGAAACAAACCTATCCTTCTCTGTCCAGCTGCCTTTGAAATTCCTCCAGATATCTCGCAATATGAATCCCGTCTGCCAGTCCGTGATGGGCTTCTACAGACACCGGAAGATATTTTCTTCCGTTTTTAATATTGAATTTTCCGAATGTAATTTTCGGAACAGATTCTGAATTGTTGAAACCGGTAGGATGCAGTAAAGCACTGAAAGAATTCCAGGGAATGGTGGAATGCCGGACAAGATCTTTACCCAGCTCACCATTGTTCATTCTGATCCCTGACGTGCGCTGCACATCTTCAATTTCCTCCTGCATCACTGCATTAAATACTGTAAAATCTTTTGAAAAAGGGATAAAAGCAAAACCAAAAGTCCCGTCTGCCCTTCCTATGGTAGTCCCTGCATGAATAGCATCATATAAAACCACCTGGTTATCGACAATCCGCAGTTTTAATTCATCCACTGCATTCACGGCAACCATCGACCTGTGAAGATAGGTGGCGAAAAAAGAATCTCCTTTGTCTTTTGCATAAGCATATGCCTCCGTACAGTCAACTTCCGTGGTAAACCCGAAATACGGGCTTGCCATTTTTGAGAAGAATTCAAAATGCTCTTTCCTGTTCCATTTTTCGATGTCTATAATCTTCATTACTTTTTGCATGCTGCAAATTTCGGTAAGTTTTGCGGTATTTCAAGGATTAAACTAAAAAATGTATGAAGTATAGTCGGTGAAAATAGAACAGGACTGTACTAATCAAAGCCGGTTTTGGTCAGTTTTTTGATGCATTCTGAACAGTTTGCCGTCATTAAAGCTTACCTTATTACTATACATTACTTATTTCACAGAGCTTCGGTATACAAAGAGAAGCTGTTTATAACAAATTTTAAAATACATTATGAATACAGAAAAAATAGGATTTATCGGATTAGGAAATATGGGCCATCCCATGGCTAAAAACCTTGAAAAAGCAGGATTCCCATTGTCGGTGTACAACAGGTCTGCTGAAAAAGCTGAAGATTTTAAAGAAAAATCCACTGTGTATACTCAAATTCCTGACCTGGTAAAAAATAATGATATTATCCTCACGATGCTGACGGATGACCGTGCTGCCAAAGCCGTGTATGAAGATATTTTAAAATCTGATATCAGCGGAAAACTTTTTATAGACATGAGCACTATTTCCCTGCAGGCTACAGCTGAACTGAGCGGGGCAGTCAGAATAAAGGAAGCCTCGTTCATTGATGCCCCGGTGGCAGGAAGTACAGGTCCTGCCGCAGAAGGAACCCTGATCATTATGGCAGGCGGCGAAGAGAAAGACCTTCAGCGTGCCATGCCTTATTTTGAGAAGCTGGGAAAAGCCGTAAAACATCTGGGAGAAAACGGAAAAGGAATTGCAGGGAAACTGTCGATCAATTATTTTCTGTCAGCCATCTATCAGGGATTGGCAGAAACCATTCTGTTTGCAGATCAATTGGGAATTGACCGTACTGCAATGCTGGAAATTATTAACGAAAGTGCCAGCGGAAGCGGTGCGACAAAAGTTAAAACGCCTCTGCTGATCCATGATGATTACAAACCTGCTTTTGCTTTGGATCTGATGTTAAAGGACATTTTACTGGCCAAAGAAGCCGGAGCTGACTTTCCTCTATCTGAAGTTCTGAGCAAAACCTATCAATCTGCCCATGATAAAGGTTTCGGTAAGGATGATGTGATCGGGATTATTAATTATTTGAAAAATCAGGCTGAAAAATAATACAGGTTTTTATGAAGGAGCTTATTCTTTGCTTTGAACAACTTCATTCTGAGCTGCTGCTTTACTGAAAATAGTTGTCCCTATACTGGCTACAATAACACAGCCGATTGAAATCCATTGTAAAAAGCTCAGTTTTTCTGCCAGGAATACCCAACCCGAAAGGGCTGCAAATGCAGGCTCTAAACTCATAAGAATACTGAAGGTTTTTGCCGGAAGTCTTTTCAGTGCCATCATTTCCAGTGAAAATGGCAATGCGCTTGATAAAATAGCCACTCCTAAACCTTTTACAAAAATAGAAGGTGTAAGGTTAAAAACAGCTCCATCCCATATGGTAAACGGGATGATGACCAGACTTGCGAATACCATTCCGGTAGTAACCGCATCTTTTCCGTCCATAATCTTAGACACTTTTCCACCCATTACGATGTATAACGCCCAAAACATTCCTGCAAGAAAAGCCAATCCAAGTCCAACCAGATCAACATGATCACTCTGCCACGGAACAATGAGTAATATCCCGATACAGGCCAGCAATGCCCATATAATATCCAGTAATTTCCGGGATAAAGCAATGGCCAGAAATAAAGGTCCTGCAAATTCTACCGTAACTGCCAGTCCCAAAGGAATCCTTTGAATAGCCATATAGAAAACAAGATTCATTGCTGCCAGGCCGATTCCATATATCGCACAGTATTTCCATTTTTGTGCGGTAAACTGCAAAAATTTCGGACGGTTAATCAATATAAGCAAAACAGCAGAAAGCCCAATCCTCAAACTAACCGTTCCAATGGGTCCTATCAGAGGAAAGAGCTGCTTGGCAATAGAAGCGCCTCCCTGTACACAGATAATCGCTAATAGCGTTGCAGAAATTGCTATGTTTGAATTTTTCATTTCTAAATTTAATATTCGTAAAAGCAACCTATGGAAATGAATTTCAGGACTTAAGAGAACTTTATTCTATACGGTGTAAGCCCGGTTTATAGTCTGCGATATTTTACCCCAAATATATTAAAACTTTACTTCCCCGGACGCCTGGAATGACCAGTTATAATTTAAAAATTGTTTACATCTTCAAGAAATAAAAGGAACAGCTGCTTACTGTTCCTTTCTTATACTAGTTGTGTTTTTTTATTCTAAATTTCTGTGGTGGTAAGACCGAACTTCTGTTTAAATGAATAATAGAAATGGGACAGATTTTCAAATCCCAGTTCCAGATAAATGTCCGATGGCTTTTCGTTCTTATGCCGGATCTGGAAATAGGCTTCTTCCAGTCTTTTTTCTTTAAGCCACTGTTTGGGTGTCATATGGAATGCTTTGCCAAAATCACGCTTAAATCCCGAAAGACTGCGCCCTGTAAGCCTCGCAAACGTTTCTACTGATACATTGAACATGAAATTTTTATTCATGAATTCCTTCAGATCAATTTTATACGGCTCCGAGAAATCGAAAAGCATATTCTTAAAGTCTTGATTGCTTTGGAGAATGAGTTCAATAGCCTCTTTGATCTTTAAAATAATCAATCTTGAAGTTGCCGTCTTCGTTTTGTCGATATACGGAAGAAGCGAAGTAAAATAACCGCTGAAAAACTGATCAGATTCAAAGAAAAGCTTTTGCGTATCCGGGAATCTTTCAACAGCGGTGATTTTATTTTCTGCCGCATACTGGCGTAGGGTTTCAAGGTCCAGCGTAATCGCCAGGAACTGATATTTTCCATTTTTTGCAGGATGCTTTATCGTACGGATCAGCTGGTTTTTTCTGACCAGAACCACGGTATTTTCCTTAATAACTGTTTTTCCTTTATCATGGAACGCGTGGGTTTCTCCGGACAGCTGAAAGCCCAGGAAATGATCCGGAATAAATTCTTCATGTCCCCTGTATGTTTCAAAAGCACATGAATACACCAGCTTATCGAATATGATCTCAGACGTTTTCTCCATACCTGCAAATATCTGAAATTTAAGATAAAACCGCAGCACCGGCAGCCGCAATCTCTTTATCCTGCTCAGGAGTTCCGCCGGAAGATGCGATAGCCCCGATGATTTTTCCTTCGCTGTCTTTGATCACTACTCCACCTGCAATCGTCAGAAGTCCGTCATTGGAATTCAGCATGCCATATCCATGAATATCCGTTCCGGAAATAATGCTTCCCATCACCTCGCTGTCTATTCCGAACATCACTGCTGTTCTTGCCTTTTTAAAGGCAAAATCAATAACACCCCAGACACTGTCCAGCCTTGCCATGGCCATCAGATGTCCTCCTGCATCCACCACTGCCAGACTTACCTGAATATTCATGGATCCTGCTTTTTCTATAGCTGCATCAAGTACCTTGGCAGCCTGTTTGTACGTGATCTCCATGATTTAACTTTTTGCCGTCCAGGCATCTGCCTGAAGCTGTTTTACAAAATCTTCCGTTTCTTTCGGATGTACATTTCTGAAATTGGAATTTTCATCTAAAGCCACGTTCACAATCACGTCAGCCATAGACTGCGGATCCAGCTGATGAGCTAATGAATCAGCTACTCCATCCAATGCAGAGTCTGGAGTGAAATTCACTTCCGGATTATACCAGCGGAAAATAGAATCTACTCCCCTGTCATTGAATCCTGTTCCAAAAACACCCGGATTGCATGTGGCAATTTTGATATTGAACGGAGCCAGTTCGGTTTTCAAGCCTTCTGCAATAGATTCCATGGCATATTTTGAAGCACAATAGGCTGCTACGTAAGGAACAGTCCATAAACCTCCCATTGAAGTTGTAAATACGATTTTACCCGGCTTCTTCTGCTCAACGAATTTTTTGATAAAACCCTGAGCAAGTTCCAATCCTCCAAAAACATTTACATCAAACATAGAGCGAACGAGCTCCAGCGGCTGTTCTGCAATAGGTCCGCCTTCCATAATTCCTGCATTACTGATCAGGATATCAATATCATATTTTTGATGAATGTAAGCAATATCGCGCGAATCAGTAACATCCAGCTTATCCACTGTAAGTTCTATTCCCTGCTCTTTGGCTTCACGGATTAAATCACTCATCTGTGGATACACCTGTGCTGTTGCAATTACCTTATGTCCTTTTCCGGCAAGATCAAATGCGGCTATTTTTCCGAGACCGCTTGCTGCACCTGTAATTAAAATTGTTTTGCTCATTTTGTTTTATTATTGTTACAGATACAAATTTCAAAGATTCCAGAACGATTTTTATTGGTGAAAAGCTCAATGTTCTATTGCTGAAAAGTTCAGAATACACAAGAGGTGTTTCCGCTGAGTTTTTACATACCATACTTTATTATAAAATTTATTGATCAGCCTATTTTGGTGGGATTTTTGAAGATAACTATTAAACCGATCACACCATTGAAACTAATCACATTTACAAGCAAAGGAATTTATTGTCCGCAGGGGAAATTTTATATTGATCCCTGGAGGCCTGTTGACTTAGCTGTCATCACACACGGACATGCAGACCATGCCCGCTGGGGAATGAAAAAATATCTTTGTCATCACTACACAAAACCTATTCTCTATCAAAGAATCGGGCCTGATATTGAATGTCAGGGTGCTGAATATGGCGAAGTACTTACCATCAACGGAGTGAAAATTTCACTGCATCCGGCCGGTCACATTATCGGTTCAGCACAGGTAAGATTGGAATATAAAGGCTATATCACTGTGATTTCCGGAGATTATAAAGTGCAGGAAGATGGTCTCAGTACGCCTTTTGAGCTGGTAAAATGTAATGAGTTTGTGACGGAAAGCACTTTCGGACTGCCTGTCTACAACTGGCTGGATGTTCCTGATCTAAACCAAAAGCTTCAAACCTGGGTGCTGAAAAACCGGGAAAATGCAAAAACATCTGTATTCATCGGTTATTCATTGGGAAAAGCACAGCGAATTATGAAAGCGGTAGAAGGTTTGGGAAATATATATGTCCATTATTCCATCGGAAAACTGAATGAAGCGTTTGAATCTGTCGGAATTGATCTTCCGGAATATCAGATTGCCGACTTCAGAGAGAATGTAAAAGAAGTCCAGCATGAAATTGTCATCGTTCCTCCGGCACTTTTAGACAGCAATATTATCCGGAAAATACCAGATGCGGCCACTGCCATTTGTTCCGGATGGATGCAGGTACGCGGTGCCCGAAGATGGCGAAGTGCAGATGCGGGATTTGCCATGAGCGACCACGCAGACTGGAAGGGATTACTACAGACCGTAAAAGCTACAGAAGCCGAACTGGTGCACGTTACCCACGGACAGACCGAAATATTTTCAAAATACCTGAATGAAATCGGCATCAAAGCGGATGTTGTACAGACCCAGTTCGGGGAAGATGAGGAAGAAGCTGAAAAAGAAATCATTGAAAATCCGGAGCCATGAAACATTTCGCAGATCTCATCAACGCTTTGGAAACCACCAACAAGACCAATGCGAAAATAGACGCCATTATCGATTATCTGGAACGTGCCCCGGACGAGGATAAAGTATGGTTTATTGCCCTGTTTACCGGAAAACGTCCCAAAAGGAATGTCAATACCAATTATATGAAAGAATGGGCGCTGGAAATCACAAAGCTGCCGTTCTGGCTGTTTCAGGAAAGCTATTCTTCAGTAGGAGACCTGGGAGAAACCCTGTCGCTGATCCTGCCCCCGCCTTCGGAAAAAATAGACCGTACGCTTTCCCAGTGGATGACGGATATCGTTAATTTAAAAGATCAATCTGAAGGTGAAAAAAAAGAATTTGTACTGCAATCATGGAACGGACTGGATTATACAGAACGGCTGATATTCAATAAATTATTAGGAGGAAGCTTCCGGATCGGGGTTTCTGATAAAACACTGATCAATGCGCTGACCAGATTCTCATCCCAGGAATCCAGCACATTGATGCACAGCCTGATGGGAAAATGGATCCCCGGTGAGGTTTCATTTCAGGAACTGATCTCGGCAGAAAATATCAATCCGGATAATTCCAAACCTTATCCTTTCTGCCTGGCCTATCCGCTGGAAAAAGAGCTGGAAGAACTTGGCAGTCCTGATGAATGGCAGATAGAATACAAATGGGACGGAATCCGCGGCCAGATCATCCGCAGGAACGATGAAGTCTTTATCTGGTCAAGAGGTGAAGAGCTCATCACAGAACAGTTTCCGGAAATAAAAGAAGTGGTTCAGGCTATGAAAGGTAACTTTGTTTTAGATGGAGAAATACTTGCGGTAAAGGACTCTAATGTTTTAAATTTTAATGAATTACAAAAAAGATTAAACAGGAAAACTTTAACTAAAAAAATGCTGGCAGATATTCCGATTGAAGTTTTTGTTTATGATCTTTTAGAGCTTGAAGGAACTGATCTCCGGGAGAAACCCATGTCCGCCAGACGGGCCATGCTGGAAGAATTATTGCTGAATGAAAGCCCTGAGAAAATTAAACTTTCGCAGGTTATCTCTTTTGAACATTGGGAAGCCCTCAATATAATCCGTGAGGAATCCAGGGAAATCAACAGTGAAGGTTTAATGCTTAAGCTGAAAAATTCTCCTTATCATGCAGGAAGAAAAAAAGGTGACTGGTGGAAATGGAAAGTCAGCCCGCTCACTATAGATGCAGTCTTGATTTATGCCCAAAAAGGCAGCGGAAGAAGAAGTGCATACTACACTGATTATACCTTTGCCGTAAAAAATGGTGACAGCCTGATGACCATTGCAAAAGCGTATTCCGGGCTTACCGACAAAGAAATTATGGAAGTCAGTAAGTTTGTGAATAAAAATGCAATAGAAAAATTCGGCCCGGTACGAACGGTGAAAGCAGAGCTTGTATTTGAAATTGCCTTTGAAGGTATAGGATTCAGCAGCAGGCACAAAAGCGGTGTGGCGCTAAGATTTCCAAGAATTGTAAGGTGGCGGAAAGACAAAACTGTAGACGAAATTGACGAACTTGAAGAAATAAAAAAACTGATCCAATAATTTGAAAGCATTTGAAAATACCAACGGATTCAGGGTCATTCAGCAGTGGATGGCCGATAAAGGTATTTCCCCATTCAAATTTCAGATCGATACCTGGCAGAAATTCGGAAACGGATACAGCGGAATGGTCGTTGCGCCAACAGGTTTCGGAAAAACATTTTCTGTATTCCTTGCTTTGGTCTCAGACTTTATGAACCATCCTGAAAACTATAAAAAAGGACTGAAGATGGTCTGGATCACTCCCCTTCGGTCACTGTCCAAGGATATTGCAAAGGCTATGCAGGAAGCGGTGGATGAAATCGGCCTCGACTGGTCTATTGGCGTCAGAAACGGAGATACAGAACAAAAAGTAAAACAGCAGCAGATCCGGAATATGCCGGAAATACTGGTCGTTACTCCAGAAAGTCTTCACTTGCTTTTAGGCCAGAAAAACCACGTCCGTTTTTTCCAGGATACAAAATGTGTTGCTGTGGATGAATGGCATGAATTGCTGGGCTCAAAACGTGGCGTTATGGTTGAACTTGCCATTTCACAGTTAAGAAAATATGTTCCCAAAATAAAAATATGGGGAATTACGGCTACTATTGGAAATCTGGAAGAAGCTATGGATGTTTTAATTCCCTATGAAATTAAAAAAACGAAAATTACAGCCAAAGAGCAAAAGAAGATAGACATTATTCCGGTCATCCCCAACGAGGTTGAAATTCTTCCCTGGGCAGGCCATTTAGGAGCAAAATTAGCCGATAAGATTGTGCCTATTATTCTTAATTCGAAATCTACCATTGTGTTCACCAACACCCGGAGCCAGAGTGAAATGTGGTATCAGCTTCTGCTGGATGTTTATCCCGATTTTGCAGGACAAATTGCTATCCACCACAGCTCTATTGATGCTCATCTCCGGATCTGGATTGAGGAAAATTTAAGTTCCGGTAAGCTGAAAGCGGTAGTTTCTACCTCTTCCTTAGATCTCGGAATTGATTTTAAACCTGTGGATACCGTTATTCAGGTCGGTTCCGCAAAAGGAGTGGCCAGGTTTCTGCAGCGGGCCGGACGGAGCGGGCACTCCCCTTTTGAAACGTCTAAAATTTACTGTGTTCCCACCCATTCCCTTGAGCTGATCGAAGTGGCTGCTTTGAAAGAAGCGGTGAAACAGAAGGTTATAGAGCCTCGTGAACCGCAGGTTTTATGCTTTGATGTACTCGTTCAGTTTCTCATGACTTTAGCAGTCGGAGATGGATTTTATCCTGAAGAAACATTCGAAAGGATCAAAAAGACATTTGCTTTCCAGGAAATGACAGACCAGGAATGGAAGAGCATCCTTGATTTCCTGACCATCGGCGGGAGTGTATTGAAAAGCTATGAAGAATTCCATAAAATCGTGATCATGGAAGATGGTCTGTACAAAGTAACGTCAAGAAAAATAGCCATGCTTCACCGGATGAATATGGGCGTAATTGTAAGCGATGCCATGCTGAAAGTGAAATTTATTTCCGGAGGCTACATCGGGATGGTGGAAGAGTATTTTATATCAAAGCTAAAGAAAGAAGAAAAATTTATTCTGGCAGGACGAACCCTTGAAGTCGCAATGATCAAGGATATGACCGTATTTGTCCGGGCAGCAAAAGGAAAGGCCATAGCACCGAGCTATTTGGGGGGAAGACTTCCTTTAAGCTCTAATTTAGGCCATTTTTTAAGAGAAAAGCTTTCGCATGCCCTCAATCCGAAAGCGTCAGAAAAAGAACTGAAGTTTTTACATCCATTGCTGGCCAATCAGGAAAAAAACTCCCATATCCCCAAAGAAGATGAATTTCTGGTGGAGCTGATTAAAAACCGGGAAGGCTATCATCTCTTCATGTATCCCTTCGAAGGCCGTCTGGTACACGAAGTGATGGCTGCACTGATCGCTTACCGCATTTCAAAGCTCGCTCCTATCTCCTTTTCCATGGCGATGAATGATTACGGTTTTGAGCTGTTCAGTGATAAAGAAATTCCGTTAAATGAAGAGAATCTCCACAAAATACTTACCCGCAAAAACCTGATGAACGACGTAATTGCCAGCATCAATTCAGCAGAAATGGCAAGACGGAAATTCAGGGATATTGCGGTGATTTCCGGCATGGTCATCCAGAATTATGCGGGAAAACAACGTTCCAACAAATCCTTACAAAGCTCTGCCGGCCTGATCTTTAAAGTCCTCGAAGATTATGACCAGGATCATTTCCTTGTAAGGCAGGCCTATACCGAAGTCTTTAATATGCAGCTTCAGGAGCAGCGCCTGGTGGAAGCCTTTAAAAGAATTGAACGGTCAAAAATCATTTTAAAATATTCCCATACCTTTACCCCTTTGAGTTTCCCGATCAAAGTAGACAGCCTGAGGCAGACGCTTTCCAGTGAAAGCCTGGATGCGAGGATCAGGAAGATGGTGGAACAGGCGGGAAGGAGGGTTTGAGGGTGTTAGAGTTTTAGAGTTTAAAGTTATAAATTATGAGTGATGAGTTTGGTTGCTAGGTGCTGGTTGTGAGATCCTGGATTTGGTGGCTAGTTGAGGAACAGAGCTTTTTCTTTATACTATAATTTTACACGCAGCTCAACATCATGAATACATTTTACGTTAATACATTAATACATTAATACAACTTACTAATATACATTTTACAAAAATTGAACATCGCCGAAAAAAATATCAGCCTTAACAACGAAATATTCACATTAACCAATCAGCGGGCCGCGTTCTGGAAAAAAGAGAAAGCATTGATTCTTTCTGATCTGCATATCGGGAAAACAGCCCATTTCCGTAAAAACGGGATTGCAGTGGCCAGTTATATTATGAAAAGTGATCTGGAACGGCTTTCCGTTCTTATTGCTTATTTTCAGCCGGAAAAATTTATCGTCGTTGGAGATCTGCTTCATGCCGGCGATAATTCTGATGTGGATGAATTCTGCAGCTGGAGAAACCAATATCCTGATCTGGATTTTATCCTTATCAAAGGAAACCATGACCGTTTGTCTGCTGCACTGGAAAAAAAATTATGTTTGAATGTTAAGAGAGATTCCCTTACCATTGATGGTTTTACATTCATTCATGATTTTGATACAACGCGGTCTGAATTTCAGATTACAGGACACATCCATCCGGGTATTGTATTGAATTCCTCGGTAAAAAGTATCAGACTGCCATGTTTTGTTCAAACAAAAAATCAACTTTTACTACCTGCCTTCAGTGAATTTACAGGATTGGATACGCGGAATATTCCCAAAGGCGGAAAATTTTTCGTGTTTACGGATTCTGAGATTCATGAGATATGAGGGTGAGGCTAAGGCTAAGATTGAGGCTGAGGGTGAGCGGATATAAAAAAGGCTGTCCCGGTAAAGAACAGCTTTTGAAAATATAATAAACAGGTGAAATTATTTTTGATTTTTGTGAAGACGGATGCTGTACACGGTAATCACTACGGTTGCCAGTAAAAATAAAGCCCCGATCCATGGCGTACTTGCCAGTCCCAGTGAAGAAGTAACCACAATACCGCCTGTGTATGAACCCACCGCAATCCCGATATTGAAAGCCGCGATATTAATTCCTGACGCTACATCTTCTGTTCCCGGAAGCTCTTTTTCCGCAATCTGAACGACCAAAAGCTGAAGTCCTGGTACACTTGCAAATGACAGACCTCCCAAAAGAAATAAGGTGATAATACTTAAAATCTGGCTGCCGGCTGTGAAATAAAACGCCAGCAATACCAATCCCTGAGCCCCGAACATCCAGAGAAGTGCTTGTAAAGGGTTTTTATTGGCTGTTTTTCCGCCTAAAAGGTTTCCTAATGCAATGGCAATCCCGTAAATAAGCAGAATAAACGTAACCGTAGACTCCTGAAAGCCTGTGATTTCCTGTAAAATAGGCGATAAATACGTGAAAACAACAAATGTTCCCCCATACCCCATTGCCGTCATTAAAAACGCAAAAATCATCCGTCTGTTTCCTAATACTTTGGGAAGGCTTTTCAAAGAAGCGGTCTGATCACTTTTCAGGTTATTGGGAACCAGGAACATACTCGCCAGTAATCCAATGATTCCGAGAATTGACACCCCAATAAAAGTGGCTCTCCATCCGAAATGCTGACCAATAAAGGTTCCCAGCGGAACTCCCGTCACGATAGCGAGGGTAAGCCCTGCAAACATAATTGAAATGGCAGTTGCCCTTTTCTCTTCCGGCACCAGTGATGCAGCAATCGTAGAACCGATGGAAAAATAAACCCCATGCGCAAATCCTGTCAGAATTCTGGCCATGACCAAAGTGAAAAATCCCGGTGCGATGGAAGCCAGCCCGTTTCCGATCACGAAAAGCATCATAATGGAGATCAGCAAGGTTTTACGTGGTATTTTCCCGGTTAATGCCGTCAGAACAGGAGCTCCAATGGCTACTCCGATAGCATATAAGCTTACCAGAAGCCCTGCTGAAGGAATGCTGATGCCGAGATCTCCGGCTACCGTAGGAAGAAGCCCTACAATAACGAATTCCGTGGTTCCGATTCCAAATGCACTGATGGTGAGTGCCCACAAAGCAGCCGGAAGACCTTTGCTTTTTCCTGCCGACTTTGTATTGATCTGTATTTCTTTTTGATAATTCATTGCGTTGTTATTTGTTGTGTTTTGACAAGGCAAATTTCCGGCGAATTGTTCTATTATGAAAATAATTTAAATTCTAGTATAGTATCAGAATAATAATAGTTTTCTTTTTTTCTGCAAAAATTCCGTTCCTTTGTACTAAAGTCAATATTCATTTATGAAAAAATCAGAAGCTACCCGTCTGAACATCCTGCAGAAAGCCTTTGAACTGATCTATGCGAAAGGGTATCAGACCACCAGCGTAGATGAAATCATTGCGACCACACAGGTCACCAAAGGAGCTTTCTATTACCATTTCAAAACCAAAGATGAAATGGGCCTGGCGATCATTAATGAACTTCTCAAAAATAACTTTAAAGAAACTTTCATTGAGCCGCTCCTGAACACTGAAAATCCTCTTGAAACCATCTACCGGCAGGTATACGGTATTTTAATGGAAAATGATTTCCTGAAAGTAGAATATGGCTGCCCTACCTCCAATTTCACCCAGGAAATGGCTCCCTGGCATGTAGATTTTACAAAAGCACTAAATGAGCTCTCCGGGCGTTGGGAAAATGCTATAATTTCGTGCATTGAAAGCGGAAAGAAACTAGGAACCGTAAAAGACCATGTCAACGGGAAGGAAGTGGCTGTTTTCGTCATGTCCGGGTATTGGGGCGTCAGAAATTTAGGGAAGCTAGAAAATTCAAAATCAGTATATCTCATTTATTTAAAAGGACTTAGAACTTATTTTGATTCGCTGCAATAATTTTTTTCATTAAAACATACTAATTAGTATGTTTTTGTTTTACCTTTGAGGTGTTCAAAAATTTCATCATGTACCAAACCCTTACGTTTCTGCATTCTTTATTCCGGTGGATTGTTCTGTTAAGCCTTGTGTATGCCATCTGGAGATCCTGCAGAGGATACTTTTATCACAAGATATTTACTAAAACAGATAACGGCGTACGCCACTGGACGGCAACCATCGCCCATGTTCAGCTGATCCTGGGCATTTTGCTTTATACCAAAAGCCCGATCGTAAAGTATTTCTGGAAAAATTTCAGTGAAGCCAAAGCATCTTTGGATCTTCTTTTCTTCGGCCTGATTCATATTTTGCTGATGATTACTGCGGTGGTACTGATCACCATCGGCTCAGCGTTTGCCAAAAGAAAAAATACGGACTCCGAAAAATTTAAAACCATGCTCATCTGCTTTGCTATGGCCCTGGCGGTTATTTTTATGGCGGTCCCGTGGCCATTCTCTCCTTTTGTTAACAGACCTTATTTCAGATAATTATGATGCATTTATTTAAAACAAAAATCGGACGCCTGAGAATTCTGGCTATTTTGGAAGGAATCTCCTTATTAACTCTTGTTTTCATTGCAGTTCCCATGAAGTATGGGTTTGGAAATCCTGCCCTTGTGAAAATGATGGGCCCCATTCACGGAACCCTATTTCTGCTGTTTCTTTTTAATACATTAAGTGTAGGAGTTGAGCAAAAGTGGAAATTCCGGGAAACCACCTGGAAAGTCTTGCTGGCCTGTGTTATTCCTTTCGGGACCTTTTATATTGATTATAAAATTTTAAAAAGGCTATGAAAAGCCTCATGTTTTTTTGTGGAATCGTGCTTACCATTTACGTTGTTTACCGGATTTACAGGTATCAGACTTTAGATGACGGTCTGGAAAAGCTTATCCGAAAAGGAGCCGTTATTCTGGATGTACGAACTGAAAGTGAATTTAAAACGGGACATATTGAAGGATCTGTTAATATGTCTCTGGGAACCATCAGGGAAAGATATATTGAACTGGATTCTGCTAAAACCTATATCACCGTATGCTCTCACGGATTACGAAGTGTAAAGGCTGAACATATTTTAAAGGACAGAGGCTTCAAGCATGTATATAATGGCGGTGCGTGGAGTGATCTTGAGGAAGTGATCAGAAAATAATGTTGCTGATTATAAAAATATTTTAAAGGTGTGACGGCAGCCTGTTACGGTTAATAAAGGAAAATTCTGTCTTCGTGTACCACATAACCCCCCGTTTGGTCAGGTTTTTGAATGCTTTAACAGGCAATACATTGATTTTCAAAATCAAAAAAGAATAGCATTTAAAATTTTCACCACCATAAAATATAATATTATGTCAACACAGAATTTAACCCACATCGAAGCCATTAAAAAAATCCAGGAACTCTCCCAAAACGCAAGAATATGTATGTTTTGTACGGAACTTGAGACGGTTCCGGTAAATTCCCGTCCTATGACGCTGCAGGAAACGGACGACAGCGGGAATCTATGGTTCATCAGCAGCGGAACCAGCAACAAGAATTTTGAAATAAAAGAAGACCGAAGGGTTCAGCTTTTCTTTATGAACAACAGTGACTCCCAATACCTTTCCGTGTACGGCGAGGCCTCTGTTTACAAAGATAAAGCTACCATTGAAGAAAAATGGTCGCCCATGGCCAAAGCATGGTTTGACGGAAAAGATGATCCGGATGTCACCATTATCCGCGTAGAACCCAAAGAAACCTATTACTGGGATACCAAAGCGGGAAAACTGGTCAGTTTATTCAGTTTTGTGGCTTCAGCGCTCACAGGTATTAAAACCAACAATGCCGACGGAGTGGAAGGTAATGCCACCGTATAAAACAAAAGGCGCTTCCGGAATCGGAAGTGCCTTTTTACAACATAAAAACTCTCTGGCGGCTTCAGATGCCTCAACCGCCAGAGAGTTTTTTTATTTCTTTACATCCTCCATAGATGCTCCAAAATTGATATGCAGAACATTTCCATTAGGGGTTACCAGTGCCGGTACAGATTTTACTCCTGCCCTTTCTGCTTCTTCAATTTTACTTCTGTCATTTCCAAGGTGCACAATTTCTACGTTGTCTGCACCAATAAGGTTAATGATATCATGTTCTGCACTTACACATACGGAACATCCTGCGTGATAAAAAACTGGTTTTTTCATAAGATTTAAATTAATTAAGATTTGTAAGAATATGTTTTAGTTCTTGTGTTTCTTTTTCAGTTAAAGGCTTTAAAGGGCTTCTTAGATTCCCACCATCTTCCCCTAAAATATTCAGGCCTGCTTTGACTGCTCTGGGCAAACCTTTACTGACAATAAATTTCAACAGATCAAACTGCCTGTAGAAAACATCCTTTGCTTTTTCCAGATCTCCTGTTTCCACTGCTTTATACAGATCCACGTTCAGTTCTGGAATCAGGTTAGGAGCGGCAGTACACCATCCTCTCGCTCCGGCAGTAAAGGCAGCTAATGCCAGAGGGTTGGAACCGTTGTAGAAAGCGGTTTCCTCACCAAGCTCTTTTCTCAGGTAATGCATCCGCTGGATATCTCCCGTGCTTTCCTTGATCATAGTGACATTCGGGATTTCAAGAAGCCTTTTCAGAAGGGCCGGCGACATATCTACCCCGCTGGTTGCCGGATTGTTATAAGCCATGATCGGGATTGAAATTTTGCCGGCTACCGCATCATAATGGCCCACGATTTCATCATCTGTCAGCTTCCAGTAGCTCATGGGAATGATCATCACCGCATCTGCTCCTGCCTTTTCTGCAAACCGGGCGTGGTGGATTGTTTTTTCCGTGGTAAGATTGGATACCCCTACCAGTGTCGGAATCCTGCCGTTGGTCTGCTGGATGGATGCTTCGGTGATCGCTTCCTTTTCATCATCTGATAAATAAGGCATCACACCTGTGCTTCCCAGCGGCGCTATTCCGTGGCTTCCTGAAACAATCAGCCTTTCCACGAGCTTTTTAAACAGAGGAATATCTACTTTTTCATTCTGGTCAAAAGGGGTAATAGGGTACGCAATTATCCCTTTGAATGGAACATTTTTCATTTTTATAGGTTTTAAATTAATGTGATAGAGTTCAGGGATTAGGGATTAGGGATTAGGGATTAGGGAATATCGAAAATTCGTTTCATATTCAACTTTAAACTTTGAACTTTGAACCTTGACCCCCTTGAACTCTAAAGGTCTCTTCCCTCTTCCTCTCTCAGGGCAACTCCAAGGTTCTGCAGCTGCGGTGCATTTTCGCAGGCCAGGTATTTTGCCGGTTCCGTATCGCTGAGGTTCTGGTGCTTGTGCCATGCCCATGAAGGAATGTAAACGGCATCTCCAGCTTCCCAGTATACTCTCTCGTCTTCTACTTCTGTCCATCCTTTTCCTTCGATCACGTATAATACGGTTTCATAGGTGTGGCGGTGTCTGTTGGTTTGTTGTCCCGGAGTAAGTCCTCCGATTGTCATGCTTACATTTTTGCTGGGAAGATCCACGAAGAAAACCGGGTGCTTTCTTTCTGTTGAAAACTGATTGTGAACACCGGCATTTTCAACGTTTTTATGAATCAGATGACTGGGTTTCACATACTTTGGTCTGGCAAATGTTTCGTGAAAATCTTTTGAACTGAAATCTTTCTTGTCCATGATGCTTTAAATTTTAATTGTTATTGCTCTATTGCATGACAAAATTATCTTATATTTGGACTGGTTAAATGATTCAGTTTTCACATTAATTGGTAGTCCAGATGCTCCGACCTTGGAAATTAGAACTTGAAATAGATAAAACGCTTGAAAAAGCGGTCTATCTGCAGATTGCGGACACTTTTATCGCGGATATACGTTCCGGAAGGCTTAAGACCGGCGACGCACTTCCGGGAAGCAGAAACCTGGCAATGATGCTGAAAATCAACAGAAACACCGTTGTAGAAGCCTATCAGGTGCTCCTTAATGAAGAATGGGTGATCTCCAGGGAAAGAAAAGGCATATTTGTATCGGAAAAGCTTCCTGTCCTGCAGGAAAAACTGGACAACAGAAATCCGGAGACTGAAGAAAGCCTGCCGATACTTCACAAGCCAACCATTAATTTTGATGATGGTCATCCGGACAGTAAAATAGCACCCGTAACTGAACTGGCCAGAGCATACCGCCAGATATTCAACCGGAAAGCCAGATGGCAGATGATGGGTTACGGAAATGAGCACGGAGATACTGAATTCAGGAAAACCATCGCAAAGATGCTGAATCACCAGAGAGGCATGCACATTAACGAACATGAAATTTCAATTACCCGAGGAAGCCAGATGGCCATGTTTCTGACGGCTCAATGTCTGCTCAAAGCCGGAGACGCAATTATTGTAGAAAATCCAGGCTATAAGCCCGCATGGAAAGCTTTTGAATACGCAGGCGCAGAGCTTCTTCCCGTTACGGTAGATGATGAAGGGATCCGGGTAGAAGATATCAAAAGGCTTTTAACCCAGCATAAAAATATTAAAGCTTTATATATTACTCCGCACAGACAGTATCCTACCACGGTTACCTTAAGCCTTGCCCGAAGACTCGAACTCATTGAACTTTCCAATCAGTACGGGATTACTATTATTGAAGACGACTATGATAATGAATTCCATTTTGGTTACCGCCCTATCCTTCCGGTTTCCAGCTTTAATGAACTTCAAAACTATGTTTATATTGGCACCCTGAGTAAAGTGGTCGCTCCGGCACTGAGAATCGGTTACCTTGCTTCCAAAGATCCCGAATTCATTCAAAAGATCGGAGATTTAAGGAAGATAATTGATGTTCAGGGAGATGTGATTATGGAACAGGCCGTTTTGCAGCTGATCAAGGATGGAGCTGTTAAAAAGCATATTAAAAAAGCGACGGTTCATTATAAAAACAAAAGGGATTTTGTTTTCAGTCTTTTGGAAAAACATTTGAAAGACATTGTTGATTTTGCTGTTCCGGAAGGCGGTCTTGCATTCTGGATTGTTCCGAAAAAAAAATCAGACTGGGATAAAGTTACTGCTCTGCTGATTGAGAAAAGCATCCACATTATCCATCCGAAGCAGTACAGTTATGACAAAACTATCAACGGATTCAGGTTAAGCTACGGCTCTCTTTCCGAAGAGCTGCTGGAAGAAAGTATACAGACGATTTCTGATGTGTTACGACTGACAGAATAAGGATGTTCATTTAGATTTTGGCTAAAGCTCAGGAATTTTTCATTTTTAGGATGGATTAAAACCGTTCCTATTGAATCGAATATAATGTATGCAATAAAAAATCTGCCTAATCTGCTCAATCCGCGTGAGATTCAATGTTTCTAGCGAATTGAACAGATTAGGCAGATGTGTATAATTAGTAGAATCTTTACTCTACTTCAAAAACAGCCTGTATTTCAACTGACGAGTTCACCGGAACCGATGATGCCCCGAAGGTCGCTCTGGCATGTTTTCCCTTTTCTCCAAAAACTTCTACTGCAAGGTCAGATGCCGTATTCATCAGGTCGGCATGTTTGGTGTAATCATCTTTGGTATTGAAAATTCCGGTTAACTGCACACATTGTTTTACGCGGTTCAGATCACCATCCACAGCTTCTTTTAAAACAGCTATGACATTAAGCATCGTGGCTTTTGTAGCCTCTTTTACCTGTTCTTCATTAACGTCAACGCCCAGCTTTCCCGGATTTAAAATCTTACCGTCTTTTAAAGCCACCTGATTGATAAATACCAGGTTTCCGGAACGTACATAAGGCTTATAGTTTCCGGCTGGCTGCGGAACTTTCGGCAACACGATCTTTTTCTGTTTCAGAATGTGATCTATATCCTCAGAAGACGGTGCTGTAGCTGCTACGCTCTGTTTTTTAGCAAATGTTCCTTTCAGGGCAATTGCTGTTTTTGCAAAATTTCTACCCTGAAGTTCTGCCAGCCCACGCTCGTCTTTGGTAGGTCTTTCCACGTCTTTGAGGGAAGCCATGCTTGTTACACCCAACACTGAATTTCCCTGAGGAATTGCTTTATTAATGTTTTCAGTCCCCCTGATTCCATTGGATACCAGCACCATGCCGTAAACAGCTAATGTATTCCAGAATGCCTGAAGTGCCAGTTCCTTACCCGCTCCGCTTCCCGCTGACATAAAAACTGTGGCGGGCATTCCTTCCAATGCGTGATTCGTCCATAAATCAACCGTTTTGGATAAGAATCTGCTCATTCCGGTACTGATATTTCCAAAATAAACCGGTGATCCGAAAGCAATTCCGTCATACGATGGAAGCTCATCTGCTGTCGCTATGGGAATATTTTTCAATCTGGGATTTTGAGATTCTTCTACGAGCTTAATCACTGCTGAAGCTGTCTTGTTGCTTTCGATCCCTGATGCTATTTCTTTAGCCAGTTCATACGTTCCTCCATTATCTGAATGGATGAGAACCAATATTTTAGCTTTATTGTCCTGTGCCATGATGGTGGTGATTTTTAATAATAGGATTAATACAAAAACCGTACTTAGTTTTTTCATTTTAAATGGATAAATATTACTTTACAAAATTAATACTGTCGTTTTTATTAAATTTGCCAAAAATTCTATGCAGAACGACACTTTAAAATGTGGCTTGACCCAACAAAAGGACAGCCGGTTTGTGGATACTATCGAAAAAGAAGCCTATGTATGGTGTGAAAAAAACTGGAAACATGACGATCATGAACATGCCCATCACCGTGCCCAGCTCACTTTTGTAGAAGAAGGATACCAGTATTTCCATATCGACCGGAAGATCTATCTGGTGCCGCAGTATCACGTCATCTGGATTCCTTCGGGAAAAGCACACAGAATCACTTCGGAAGCTAAGACCGTCAATTTAATGGTCTTTCTGTTTAAAACGGTTTTTGAGGAAGATTTTTATAAAGATGTTCAGGTTTTTGCCGTTCCTCCTGTTTTGAAAGAAATGCTTTTGTATGCGTCCAAATGGAACCAGCTGATTCAGGAAGATGAGGAGCAGGATTTATTTTTTAAAGCCATTCTAAAGAGTCTCCCGAACTTCTGCAGGGAAAGCAGTTATCTGGAAATTCCCGTTCCTTCTGATGTGAGAATTATTCCGGTCTGTACTTATATTAATTCAAATTTTAAGTATAGCCTGGACACTGATTTATTGGCTGAGAAAGCAAAAATGTCAGTCCGAAGTCTTCAGAGAATTTTTAAAAATGAAACCGGCATTACCCTTCAAAAGTATCATCAACTGGTAAGAATTCTGAAAAGCATCGAACTGATCGACACCGGACAGTATACTTTAAGTCAGATCGCTTACATGACAGGATATCAAAGCCTTTCCGCTTTTACAGCTTCTTATTTTGCGATCATGAAATCCAAGCCTAAGGTAAGGAAAACAGCTTAAGGCGTTTCATCATGAGCCATATCCACCGGTTTGGATTCCGGGGAGCCTTTTTCACGGAGCCATATTGAGAGGATTACAATGGAAGCTACCGCTAAAAATTCGCTCTGCCAGTTTTGAAAAGATTCAAACCAGAACCTGGAGTCAGAGGCGTACTGAAATGCGGTTACTGCAGCTTTATTTTTTGACAATTGCTCCTCATTATAATCTTTCAGGCTTCCGTAAAAATGCATTCCGAAGCTGGCCAGAAACAAAACCGCAAATGCAAGAGATAATGAATGTTTATAAACAGCAAGCCAGATTCCGCCTTTTCTTACGGGCCACGGGGCTTTCGGATGTGGTTTTGGATCCCTGTCCACGTCTTCTTTTTCTTCCAGCGATTTAGATTCGCTTGAACCTTTCTGCCTCAGGGAAACCGTTAACACGATGTACAGCATCATCTGGAGAAATTCACTTTCCCAGTTCTCAAAAGTCGCCTGTATGAAATGCCCGCTGTGAATATATTCTCCAAGACTCAATAAGGCAACGCCATTTTCCTGCAGTTCCTTATTTTCCGTCTTCCAGCCTGTAAAAAACTGCCCGATAAGACATGAAAGCATTAACAGAATTAAGACGATACTCAGGCTGTTACGATAGAAAAAGCTTTTTTTAGACATGGGTGTTAATTCAAAGTTCAGAGTTTGAAGTTCAATGTTTAAGTTTAAAGTTTGAGGCTTTAAGAGTTGGGATTGGGATCCCAGGTCTGGATGACATGCTGAAGTTTCTTCACCGTAGGGCCGGTCAGTATTTTTCCGTTGACCCCAAACCTTGAACCGTGGCACGGACAATCCCAGCTGAGTTCTGCACTGTTCCAGCGGACTTCACACAATGCATGAGGACATGTGCTTTTTACAACGTGCATTCTGCCACCGGTTTCTTTATACACAGCATAGGCTTCGCCTTCATACTTCACTGTTTTGGCTTCTCCTTCTTTAATTTCTGTCATGGAATCTATTTTTTCCATGAAAAGTTTATCCTTTACCAGATCAAAGACTACATCTGCTCCCTCTTTGACCAATTCTTTAAATCCTGCGATGGGCTTTATCCTGGAAGGGCTGAACAGTTTTTCGTACCTGCTGCTGCCGTTGATAATCAGATCACTGATAATCTGTGAAGATAAGGTCCCGAATATCATCCCGTTCCCCCTGAATCCTGTGGCGGTAAAGATCCTTCCGCGGCTTCCGGGCAGTTTTCCGATGTAGGGAAGTCCGTCTGCAGGTTCGTAATACTGGCTGGACCAGCTGTAAACGGCAGTTTCTACATTGAAGTACTTTCTCACGTAGTTTTCAAGCCTCGAAAAACATTCACCGGTATCTTCTGCATGTCCTGTCTTATGATCTTCACCTCCTGCAATCAGCAGATTTTCTCCGTTGATTTCCTGAATCCTGTAGTAATGGTAAGGTTCACAAAGATCATAGCCCAGCTCCCAGGGATAATGATTGTTCTTTAAAGTGAAAGCTACAGCATAACTGCGGTAGGGAGCATTGGTAAAATGCAGCAAATTAATGCCGGGCGGGATATGGGTGGCATAGACTGCCCATCCTGCCTGGATCTCGCCTTTTGATGTTTTTAAAATAACCTGCTGGTCCTGTTCCCGATGGCTTTCACACAGGCAGTCTTCAAGGATTACTCCACCTGCTTCCAGAAATGCTTCACAGAGGCCATTCACATATTTTACCGGATGAAAATATCCCTGATTGGGAATATGCACAGCTTCTTTAAAGGGAACCGGAAAAGGAATTTCATTAACGTACGTCATTTCATGACCAACCTTTGAGGCACCCTCTACAATATCTTTCAGGGTCTTTTCCTGCTCTTCATCAAGTGCAAACAGATAGGCCGATTTTCTGGTGAAATCGCAGTGAATTCCGAGCTCCCTGATATTATTTTCAATAATGCTGATGGCTTCTTGCCCTGCTCCGGCATACAGTCTCGCATCATCAGATCCGAAATCCCGGATGGCTTCGTTGAATGTAGTATCGAAAAAATCATTAAGATGGGCCGTAGTTCCACCCGTCGCTCCAAAAGCAATATTATTGGCTTCCAGAATAATACATTTTTTACCGGACAGCTGCAGTTTCAACGCGGTAGAAACACCCGTAATGCCACCACCAACAACGGCTACATCAAATAAGGCCTGTGGATCTTTACCGGATGGGAATTTCCTTATTTCTTCCTGCCATATACTTTTTCTTGCTCCGTCTCTGTACATGATCTGGGTATTTGGAATTAAACTTATCTGATCTGAAGCGTATCACTTTCTGAACCAGGCTGTCCGGTTCCCCTGCTTTTACTTTGTGCTGCGTTTTTGTATTTGTTTTTCGGCTCGTCTTCTTCAATATCACATTTGCATGATGTAAAAGTAAATGCACCTATAATTCCTAAAATCAATGCTGTGGCTTTCATAATTTCTATAGTTTTAGTGGTTTGATTTATCCATTAACAATCAGGCCTCCGTTCGGGTGAAGGACCTGTCCGGTAATCTGTGCTGCCCCGTTTCCGGCCAGAAAGAGAAAAGTTGACGCTATTTCTTCAGGGGTTGCATTCCTTTCAAAAGGCGGTTTATTCGGATCTTCTTTTTCTTCCCCAAATGTTGCTTCGGTAAGCGGAGTCGCAACAGGACCCGGCGCAACGGCATTGATCCGTATTCCTTTGGGTTTAGCCTGAAGGGCGAGTGATCTTGTGAATGATACAATAGCACCTTTGGTTGCAGAATAGTCCAGCAGCTCAGGATGCCCCTGGTAAGCAGTGGCCGAAGTAGTGTTGATTACGCTGCTTCCTTCTTTGAGATAAGGAAATACAACCTTTGTCAGCAGGATCATGCCGATAATATTGGAATCAAAGGTTTTGCGGATATTCTCCTCTTCCAGGTCTTCAATTTTTTCCGCCGGAAACTGTACTCCTGCATTATTGATAAGAATGTCTATTCCGCCGAATTCTTCCGTAACTTTTTCCACAGTCTCCTCACAAAAACCGTAATCATTGATATCCCCTTTGAAAATAATACATTTTCTTCCCAGGTTTTCAATTTCATTTTTGGTTTTCTGAGCATCCTCAACATCAGAATGAAAGATAATAGCTATATCAGCACCTTCCCTTGCAAAAAGCAATGCTGTTGCTTTACCTATCCCGCTATCCGCTCCGGTTATAAGAAGTGATTTGCCTGATAATATCTCCATTTTATTTACTTTAAGATCAAAAGCTGATTCATTTCACTTTTAAAGCATCCCAGAATAAATTCCGTATAGTACAACTGCGCATTTAAGGCCTGTGTTTTGGGATGAAGTTCAAGTTTTTTGGTCAGGATAATTTCACCTTTATAAGAAAATGAAAAAAAGGCAAAGATTTTATAGGACGAATTTCTGATCGGCGTGCAGTAGCCTGTAGTTGCAATAGACCAATCCGTATCAAAGACTTTGGCTACGTTCAGGGCCATTGTTTCTGCTATATTTTCGGATACACAGTCGCATTCTTCAGCTTCCTGCCGGTCTACATTCAATAATTTTATTTTTTGGGGTAAGGTATAGGCGGTGATACCTCCGTGATAAAACAGGGAGGCATTCGGCATCTGTGAAAAAGCCAGTTGCAGGCATCCTGAGGTTACACTTTCAGCTATAGAGATGGTTTCACCTGCAGTCATCAGCGACTGACTTATATATTCGAGAAGGTTCTTTTGAAAGTCCATAATATGATATTTTTGAGTGATTGGTTATATAAAAATTTCTGCGTTATATGGCGGACCTGAAATATTCAGGAACCCAAGGCCCTCTTAACAGATCCGCCATAGTTTTAAATATTTAGTGTGATGTGAAGGTGTCTTTTTTATGATCAGGTGTTACGTTCCTGTTCCAGTTCCCAAACCCTATGGCCGGCAACAACTTTTATAAATGCATTTTCAGGCTTGATATTTTCCCAGTTGATGACAGCCGGGTCCTCATGTTTTTTCATACTGACATTGCTGCTGTTGTAGACTGTTTCAGTGCCTTCTCCAAAATATAGGGCTTTACAGTGTTTATAAGTTTCATTGACAAAGTTCAGAACACGGTGTTTATTTTCTTCAGACATCAGCACTTTGGCAGATTTTTCACCTGCGCAGATGTATAAAGCATCAAAACACACACTGGCGGTACTGGTAAGTGAGTGTTTGGGGATAAGGGAAGATCCGTCACCTGTCTTTACAGCAGCCAGGCTTGGTGCAATGAGTTCTACTGTTGCGCCCTCCGTTTCAAGTTTTGTTGCTAAACCGCTAATCGCTTTTCCATCGGCCCCATTGGCTATGATAAACCCTATTTTCCGGCTTTTAATGTTATCTTTAACCGTATTTTTCATACTCAGTGCCGCGGAAGTTTTTGTATTGGGCTCTCTTTCCTCACTTTGAAGTTCTTCGATATTGCTGTCCGCAGGCAGGCTCTGATTGGGATGCTTAAGCTTTTTAACCTGAACACCTATTTTTGTGGCTACTTTTGCGGCCAGATCTTTATCTACGAAGACGAGCTGCCCAACCAGTCTTTCCCTTATTTCCGGGACAGTAACTTTCGAAAGTTCAAATATTAAAGCATTCTGAAGGTGGATCTGCTCAGGAAGTGACTGACTGTTATAAAACAGCTTAGCCTGTGAATAATGATCTACAAAGCTCTGACTTCTCTTTCTGATCTTCTCGCCGGAAACCCTTTCCTGATGGGAAGCAAATCCACCTTCTGACATCATCGCCTGGAAAGGACATCCTCCGCCCAGAGAGTTCGGTTCATAGCTTGTTTTTCCTTTTACGATCTGCTGTCTCATATGACCGTCACGCTGGTTGTTATGAACGGAATTGACCGATCTGTTGATCGGGATTTCATGGAAGTTGGGAGATCCCAGTCTTGAAAGCTGGGTATCGGTATATGAAAATAATCTTCCCTGCAAGAGCGGATCGTTGGTGAAATCAATGCCCGGAATAATATGTCCGGGGTGAAAAGCAATCTGCTCGGTTTCTGCAAAGAAATTATCCGGATTTCTATTTAAAGTTAATGTTCCTATGATCTGTACGGGAACTTCCTCTTCAGGGACAATTTTTGTAGGGTCCAGAAGGTCAAAATCAAACTTATGTTCATCTTCTTCAGGGATCAACTGCACACCGAAATCCCATTCAGGAAAAGCCCCATTTTCAATGGCTTCCCAAAGATCTCTTCTGTGGAAATCAGGATCTACCCCTGAAATTTTCTGAGCTTCGTCCCAGGCAACGGAATGTACACCGAGTTTTGGTTTAAAATGGAATTTAACAAAGTGTACCCTTCCTTCCTCATTGATGAATTTAAAGGAATGCACGCCGAAACCTTCCATCATCCTGAGGCTTCTTGGAATAGCCCGGTCACTCATCAGCCACATGATCATGTGCATGCTTTCAGGCATCAGTGAAATAAAATCCCAGAATGTGTCATGAGCTGATGCAGCCTGGGGCATTTCATGATCCGGTTCGGGTTTTACGGCATGAATAAGATCAGGAAATTTGATGGCATCCTGAATAAAGAATACAGGCATATTATTCGCCACAAGGTCATAATTTCCTTCTTCTGTATAGAATTTAACGGCAAATCCCCTGACATCCCTGGCAAGGTCTGTGCTTCCCCGGCTTCCGGCTACTGTAGAAAATCGCACAAAAACAGGAGTTTCTTTTCCCGGTTCCGTTAAAAATTTTGCTTTGGTGTATTCAGCAAGGCTTGTAGAGAGTTTAAAAACACCATGGGCACCTGAACCTCTTGCATGAACTACCCTTTCCGGAATTCTTTCATGGTCGAAATGAGTGATTTTCTCCCGTAGAATGAAGTCTTCCAATAGTGTAGGTCCCCGGTCTCCTGTTTTGAGGGAGTCCTGGTTATTATTGATCTTCAGCCCCTGATTGGTTGTCAGCTTTTCATTTTCATTGGAAATACTGTGGGTGTCCAGCTGGTCTAACTTTTTATTTTGTTTCTTATTTTTCATATCAATTTATTTTTTGGTGTGGTGCGAAGGATAAAAAAGTCAAACAGATCTTTATGAAATTATCCGGTAGTATTTCGTTCCTGCTCTAAGGTGCTTAAGAGCTTATTAAGATATTCTTCTTCTTTTAATACCTTATAATAGGCTGTTTTGGCATATAAAGTGAAAGACGAACTTTCAATTTTTATTTCGGCATCCATCCCTGCTGCAGGCAGTGTACTTTCTGTGTGGTACTGGCGGATGTGCAGAATATATTCATTAATGTAAGTATCAATTACGTTTTTCAGAATATCGCATGCGGTATTGTTTTTTATCTTTTCCAGTGATTTGATCAGAAAAGCAGTCACTCCGTAAGAATTGATAGCACTTGGAAATAAAGATTCGTTCTCTATCATATTGTTTTTATCATTCAGTGCGGAATGTCTCAAAGTGTCATTTTCAAATATCATATTCTTTACGGTTATTAGTTATCAGAAATTTTCAGGAATCTCTCAAAATAATGGAGATCATCTTTATTCTTGATTGAAAGATAGAACATGATCTGTTCCGGCTCTTTCAGTCCTATACTGCCGAAGCAGTCGAAATGAGCAATTACGGCCTTAATATTTTCAATTTCTATGTCTTTTAAAATCACAAACAAAAGAAATACATTATCCTTGATCTCTTTGGCGTAGACCGCTGCGCCGTCTTCAAACCATTCCCCTTTATTGGAAACTTTTATGAAGTCTTTATGCTTCAGGTTTTTTAGTATTTTGTGGCAATCCATATATTCGAGTGATGATGGTTTTTGTAAATCCCGTAAAATAAGCTGTGAAGCACATTTTCAGGGCTGATTTCCGGTTTCACCCAATTTCCGAACCTCTTGCTTATACAATCAGATTATCCTGTTTTGAGGGTAGAATGATGTATGATATCCTTGTTATTGGATATTAGAAGCTGGAACGGAGCTATGAAATTTAATCTTAAAAGCCGGAAGCTTTATACTGCCTTTATTCAGGTCTTAGGAATTGTAGTGAACCGATATACCAAATATACACTGAAATAATTCACTTTTTTATGACCTTAATCATATTGAAAACTGTCTAATACACAATTCTTCTGTTTTTAAAAGTAACACTTCCAGCTTTTTCCATCTTTTTCAAAACCCTGATTACCGTTTCTACCCGGAGTCCTACCAGGTTGGCCATCTGTTGTCTTGTGAGCTCTACCTCAAAACAGTTTCCGCAGCTGTCATCATAGTAGCTTTTAAGGTAATCCAGGAGTCCGGTGATCCTTGCCACGGGATTCAGAGAGGCCATATTCTGCAACATTATAGATTTAAAATAAAGTCTTTGAGAAAGGCAGGCATTCATTTCGAGAGAAAGATCCGGATAGGTCTTTATCAATTTTAAAAATTTATCTTTTGATACCCTTATGATTTCCGATGGGATAAGGCAGACTGCATTGGTAGGATAAAATTTATCCAAAAAAAGCAAAGAGTCACCAAAGCTTTGTTTTCCTCCAAAAATGTTCTGTATAAACTCTTTTCCTTCACTATCATAATTATTAAGTTTTACTTTCCCTGTCCTGACTTGAAAATAATAAAGTGCATGATCTCCTTCTCTGTATATCAGTTCACCCTTCTTATAGTGCTTGCTTTCTCCTCCCGACGAATAAAGCAGATCTTCGTCAATATTCATGCAGCTTATTGTTTTCATTATGTTGTGTTTAATTTAAAAAAGCAAATTCAGTATCTAATGTTTTTATGATAATTTGATTTCGGGTTGAGCTATTTTTTCAAATAAGGAAGCCTGAAGTATTGAAGTAAAAAAAAACATCAATACTTTGTCATTCATTTTTCGGGCCAATTGAAGCATGAAGCTGTTTTTCCTTTTCCTGATTTTATTTTTCTCAACCCGAAAGCAGGTTAATACAAAATTTTACGATCTATAATCTGGACAATATTATCCTTTTCCATATGCTTAATGGTCCTTATAGCGGTTTCTACACAAAGCCCTGTATGGTCCGCCATCTGTTGCCTGGTCAAAGGTATCGTAAAGGAAAAAGGACTTTCATCTTCCTGGGAACTTTTAAGATAATCCATTAAACCTTTCAGGCGGATGGCCGGATTTTGAGAAGAAATATTCTGCATTTTCACAATCTTATCATAAAGCAACTGAGATAAAAAACTGCTCACCTCGAGACATAACCTTGGAGAGCTGTCAAGCAAATTCATAAAAGCAGATCTTTGCAATCTCAATACAGTACATTCCGTAAGCGTTTCGGCATTTACAGGATAAAGTTTGTCAATAAAAAGTACGGATTCTCCGCAGCTTTGTCCATTAGAAAGGATTGTATGTATGAATTCCTTTCCTTCCTCATTGTAATTGTTCAACTTTACTTCACCAGACACAATCTGGTAATAATAATTCGGGCTGTCTCCCTCACAGAAAAGATAATCCATGGGTTTGTACTGCCTGAGCTCTGCCCCTGCTGATTGCAAAATGTTTTCATCGATAACCATAATAGTAGTAATTTTTTGGTGTTATTCAATCTTTGTCAATCTTTCTTAGTAAAATATATTGGTGATCGAAGTCAATAGATGCATGCAAATATCGAACCTTAACGATTGTTAAAAATGTTAAATAAAGTTAAAATATTTAATTAAAATTAAACATTTGCCCACTATGAATTCAGTTTCAAAAATAATTCATTTTAAATTTTACAATATCAATAAATTCAACGCAAAAATATCCTAACAGGTTTTCTGAAGGATATTAAAACCCGCATATTGCTAAACGGGTTTGTATCAATAATATTCGTTTAAATTATTTTTTGGAAGTCTTCGCTGTATCCATTTTTTTTGCTGTTGCAGTATCAGCAGCACGCATGGTGTCCGAAGGCATAGGATTTGCTGGTGCCGTCATCGTATCAGAGGGCATTGTATCAACAACCGTGGTGTCTGATATCGTTGTAGAATCCACTTTTGTCTCTTTTTTACAGCTTAAAACAGTAATGCCTAAAAGCATTAATACTAGGGTAAATTTCATAACTATATATTTTGTGATGTGTTCCAAAGATAAATCATTCCAGGATGATTGTTTATGATTAAAATCATAATGCATTATTTTTACTTATTTCGCAAATCTCTTGGTTCCCACCACACAGAGAATCACCCCAATCGTAATGCCTATCATTCCCAGACTTACCTGTTCGTGAAGGAAGTAGGCGGCCAGCCCAAGACCAAAGAAAGGCTGTAAAAGCTGCAGCTGTCCTACAGTGGCTATTCCGCCCTGAGCAAGACCTTTGTACCAGAATATAAAACCAATAAACATACTGAACAGTGAAATATAGCCCATTCCAAACCATCCCCGGGCACTTACATCTCCGATATCATCCGGAAGATAAATGAAAAACAGAGGAATCATAACTGGCAAAGCCAATACCAGCGCCCAGGAAATCACCTGCCACCCTCCCAGGGTTTTAGAAAGTTTTGCACCTTCTGCATAGCCCATTCCGCAGAGGATAACTGCGAGCAGCATAAGGATATCACCAACCGGCGATGCCGAAATTCCCTGAGCAACAGCATAGCCTATCACCAGAACACTGCCCGTCACAGAAAACAGCCAAAATGCAGGATGAGGCCGCTCTCCTCCCCGGAAAACACCGAATACCGCTGTAGCCAAAGGAAGCATTCCCAAAAACACAATAGAATGGGCAGAGGTGAGATATTGCAGCGCTAATGCTGAAAGAAGCGGAAAACCTATAACGCATCCTACAGAAACCAAAAGCAAAGGGACCAGCTGACTTTTAACAGGACGCTTTTCCTTACCGATCCATAAGACCAGCAAAGCCAGCAAACCTGCCACCGCAGCACGAACTATCGTTACAAAAGTAGGGCTCATTTCCATCACAGCTAGCTTAGTGGCGGGCAGTCCTCCGCTGAAGAGCACTACTCCTATAAAACCATTAATCCATCCACTTAGATTTTCGTTTTTTGATAATTGTTCAGTCATCATTTTTTTAACTATTCTTTTTAATGATTCAAAATTAAAACGCTTAAATGAATAAACACAGTCTCAGTTTTGTATATTTACATGAGCACAGTTTAAGAATATGAGCAAAGAATTCATTTATACAGAAATCGCGGAAGGGATTGCTTCACAGATAAGAAATGGCGTACTGAAGGCTGGCGATAAGCTTCCTTCCGTAAGAATGATGTGTCAGGAACATCAGGTGAGCATGAATACGGCCAAGCGGGTTTTCCTTGAGCTGGAATCATTATCCCTGATAGAATCCAAACCCCAGTCAGGCTATTTTGTCAGCAGACTGATGTCTGTAAAACTCCCTCTTCCTGAGGTAAGCCGCCCTTCCCTGATTGCGAATAATGATGAGCCGGACGAGCTGATCAGCCGTGTTTATGAAAATATGGGTAAAAAAGGACTTACTTTTTTCTCTATCGGAATTCCTTCAGGAGATCTTCTGCCACAGGCTAAATTAAAGAAGGAAATCATTAATGCCACCCGGGAATTAAGGGATGGCGGAACGGAATACGAAGAACTTCAGGGCAATCTGAAATTACGCAGAATGATTGCTGTACGATCCCTGCAATGGGGCGGAAATCTCAGTGAAAATGATCTGGTAACCACCAATGGCGGAATGAATGCACTCTCCTTTTGCCTTATGGCGTTAGGAAAACCCGGCGATACCATAGCCATTGAAAGCCCTTGTTATCCTGGAATCTTACAGCTGGCCAACGGTCTTGGCCTGAATGTTCTTGAACTTCCTACCCATCCCACAACAGGAATCGAAATTGATGCATTGAGAAAAGTAATTCCACAGATCAATCTATGCCTGCTCATTCCAAATTTTAATTCGCCTTTGGGAAGCTGTATGCCGGATGAAAATAAAAAAGAGATCGTAAAACTTCTTGCTGAACACAATATTCCCCTGATTGAGGATGATGTGTACGGTGACCTTTATTTTGGTTCCAGCCGCCCGAAGTGCTGTAAGTCTTTTGACAAGGAAGGAAATGTCCTGTACTGCAGCTCTATTTCAAAAACACTGGCACCCGGATACCGTGTAGGCTGGATTGCTCCCGGCAAGTACAAAGATAAGATCATGAAGCTTAAACTTTTGCATTCCACATCGTCTATCTCCATTGTCAATGAAGCAGTTGCCAATTTCCTGAAGTCAGGTAAATATGAGAAACACCTTCAGCAGATGCGGAAAGCGCTTCAGAGCAACTATCAGAATTACGTACAGGTTATTGCAGACTATTTTCCTGAAGGAACCAAAACCAGCCGGCCGCTGGGAGGTCTTTCCCTTTGGGTAGAATTTGATAAAAAGATCCGCACCACAGAATTATATGATCTCGCGATAAAGCAAAACATCAGTATTGCTCCCGGCAGGATGTTTACCCTGCAGGACCAGTTTGAAAACTGCATGAGGCTCTGCATCGGTCTTCCATGGACGGATGAAACGCAATTATGCCTTCAGCAGCTCGGAAATCTTGCAAAAAAGATATGATTTATCTGTCCGGAACGAAATTTTTCCTTGCGAGTTCTTTTCTTACCCTGCTTAAACTTTCAGGGGTAATGCCCAGATAAGAAGCAATCATCCACTGTGGAACACGGAGAAGCAGATCCGGGTACATTTTAATGAACTTCATATACCGTTCTTCTGCTGTTTCGCCCAAAAGAGAATTAATCCTGTTCTGCAGGCTTCTGATGTGCTTTTGTAGCAGGAAGTCACTTCTTTCAATACTGTTGGGAAACTGCTCTACCAGCTTGTTAAAGAAATCAGGGTGAAGAAACAGGACTTCCGTATCTTCCACCGCTTCTATATAGTAAATGGATTTTTCGTTAAAATAAAGACTGCTTCGGTCAGAGATCAGCCAGCTTTCAGGGGCAAACTGTATAATGTGTTCTTTTCCGTTCTTGTCAATAGAATACATCTTCAGCAATCCTTTTTCCACAAAGAATATATGCCTGCAGATTTCACCATACTGTAAAAGAAACTGGTTTTTAGGAATTTTCTTTACTTCATAGTGCAGGCTGCACATGTTCACTTTTTCTATGGGAACATTTAATACTTTAGCTAAATAAACATTTATATTCTTCATTATTTGATGTGGCTTATGGATATATCTTCATGCGAAGCGCTGTTAATGACCCTTCCATCTTCGATAATGATCAGTTGCGGGCTCTCATGCCGGATTCCAAGATCTTCAGATATTTTATTTGAAATAGGTCTATGTTCCAGCAAATCTAAGTAATATAAATCCATTTTCTCATCTAAATTATCTATCTCTTTTTCAAAATTATTCAATACTGTCTTGCTGATGAAGCATCGCGTTGAATGTTTGAAAATAGCTATTCTGTGTTGATAAGAACTTTCTATCGCTTTATTAAGATCTTCCTCGGATTCTATGTTTTTCCAGAAAGATTTACGTTCAGGGTTATTGTTTTTTCCGCCAAAAATTTTATCAAAAAAACTCATACATTAAATTGTTTTAAATGATGATCAAGATGTTTATATTCTAAAAATCCCCAGTCTTTTTCAGTCATATTACCAAATAGCCTGTGGCTTCGCGGAAGATCTTTATTTTCAGATACGGTCCGGAATTCCATCAGGGTATCCAGCAGATTGGTTTTTGATTCATCAAAATCACATTCAAAATTAGCAATTAGTTTTTGAAAAGTCGGCATATTTCGGGGAATTCCGTTGTTAAAAATCTGCATCTCTCTTTTGGTAACCTTTCCTATTGTTTTAAAAAGGATATTAATTTCGGGAAGTTCAACTTTACCCAAAGCTACCTGAAGAACAAGGTCACAGTGGGTTAGCATCTGTGAAGCATTCATTTTACCCCATCTTCCGGAAGAACCTCTGGTGAGCTGTGAAATCCTTTGAATGATCTCTTCAAAATCAGCCGGATTGTGCAGACTTTTTCTTACCACCCTTTTTCTTTCTTCAGATTTTCAATGTGAGCATAATGATGGTCACAGTGCCATACGTAAAAGGCAAGATAATGTCTGAGATTATAATCTTTGTTCTGTTCAGGATGGCGGAAAGTTCTTTCAAACTGTTTATTGGTAAGGGTATTTAGAAGGACCGTCCATCTCTGGTGTGTTCCTTTGATCATTCGCATGGCGGGTTTTACCGGCATATTAAGACTGTCTTGAAGTTCCGCCCATTTGGCTTCATCATAGGGCTTGATCACCGGATTATCTTCTGTAAGTGCCAGTTTAAAACGGATAAAACTATTGATATGGCTGTCGGCAATATGATTTACAAGCTGCCTTACCGTCCATCCGCCCTCCCGATATGGAGTATCCAGCTGGTCATCTGTAAAGCTTTCAATAAGATCTCTCAGTTTTCCGGGAAAATTTTTGATGACCTTGATATGCTTATCCAGCGTGATATCACAGATTTTTTCGGGTTCCTCGAACCGGCCGATCGGAAATCTCTTTTGCTCTAAATTATCCATTTTTAATGTCTTGATTAATTATTTTAATACATCCAGCCTCCCTATCTTCTGTTAAAAGCCTGAAGGCCGTAGTTTTCAATGTTTTTAAATTTCCCTAAAATTACTACAAGAAAAGCAACAAGTCAATAAAAAGTTTTGCGTCATTCAAATTTTATCTGCTGAGTATATTTCTTTATAAAAAAACTCCAATCCGCTAAGACTGAAGTTCTGTATTTTAAATGGTTTAATATCCATGAAGGTCAATGCCTTCGATTCTCTGCAAGGTCACCTTCTTCCCCATTTTCTTTTGAATAACCCTGAAATGCTGAAGCTCAGCATCCGTAAGAATACTGATGGCAGTACCCTTTTCATTGGCCCGGCCTGTTCTTCCGATCCTGTGAATATAATCCAGAGGTGAACGCGGTAATTCATAATTGATCACGCACGGTAAAGAATCGATGTGGATTCCACGACCAATCAAATCTGTAGCAACCAGGATCTGAGCGCCATTTACTTTAAATTCCTCCAGGTTATTCCTACGGGCACCCTGCGACTTCTGGCTGTGGATCGCAACCGCCCTTATTTTATTCTTTTTCAGTTTTTCAACTAAATTATCTGCCGATTTGGTAGACGAAACAAAAATCAACGCTTTTTCAACCTTCTTTTCTTTAATTAAATAACGCAAAAAAGGACCTTTATTTTCAGGCGCTACATGGTATGCCAGCTGTTCAATATGATCAATCTCAACTTCTTCTTTTTTGATTTCGATCATTACAGGATTAATGGATAGCCTTTCCTTCATTTCAGCAACCTTGTCATTTAAAGTCGCAGAAAACAGTATGGTCTGCTTCATCACCGGCATTAACCCGAAAAGTTTATTCATCTCCTCCTCAAAACCGAGCTGGAACATTTTGTCCGCCTCATCAATGATTAACTGCCGGATTCCTGAAATACTAACTGCGTTATGCTCAATCAGGTCCAGTAAACGGCCCGGTGTGGCAATAAGAACTTCCACCCCAAACATTCCTTTCATCTGGGGATTGATAGAAACACCACCATATACCGCCATGGTACGGATCTCACGTTTCAGATTATCCGTAAAAGCCCTGAACACTTCATCAATCTGAATGGCTAATTCACGCGTAGGAACCAAAATTAAAACCTGAACATTCCTGTCTTTTTTTACATCCGCATTTTGAAGCTTTTCTAAAACAGGCATTACAAAACAGGCTGTTTTTCCGGAACCTGTCTTTGCAATCCCCATGAGGTCCTTGCCCTCCAGAATAACAGGGACTGCCTGCTCCTGGATGGGAAACGGCTTCAGATATCCCAATTTGTTGACAGAACGAATGATATTGTGTGATAATCCTAACGATTCAAATGACATAAACTACTTATTTCCTGCAAAGATAAGCTATTGAATGCTGGTTTATGGCCATAGCTATTTTCTTTTTTCAAACACAAAGGCATAAGAGACTTTTTTATGGCTTTATCTATATTTCTAATTTAAGTTTTCATGAATATTAAGTTTGAACTTCACTTGAGAGTAAAATTATCAACCACAAAAGTCACAAAAGTCTTTAACACTTTAGTTTTATTTAAAGTTAATTCATCTTGCATAGAAGTGCATTTAAGTTTTTTAAAAATCTCCGATTTTTATTCTTTATCGTGAAAAATACGCTCTATCTGTTTGATTTGCGAGAGATAAAATTGAACTCGAAAGATTCATTTAAGTTTTTAGAATAGTAAGCTTGAACTTCATTTGAGAGTAAAATTATCAACCACAAAAGTCACAAAAGTCTTTAACACTTTAGTTTTATTTAAAGTTAATTCATCCTGCAAAGGAGTACACTTAAGTTTTTTAAAAATCTCCGATTTTTATTCTTTATCGTGAAAAATCCGCTCTATCTGTTTGATCTGCGTGAGATAAAAATTGAACTCGAAAGATTCATTTAAGTTTTTAGAATAGTAAGCTTGAACTTCACTTGAGGGTAAAATTATCAACCACAAAAGTCACAAAGTCTTTAACACTTTAGTTTTATTTAAGGTTAATTCATCCTGCATAGAAGTACACCTAAGTTTTTTAAAAATCTCCGATTTTTATTCTTTATCCTGAAAAATCCGCTCTATCTGTTTGATCTGCGAGAGATAAAAATTGAACTCGAAAGATTCATTTAAGTTTTTAGAATAGTAAGCTTGAACTTCACTTGAAGGTAAAATTATGAACCACAAAAGTCACAAAGTCTTTAACACTTTAGCTTATTTAAGGTTAATTCATCCCGCAAAGGAGTACACTTAAGTTTTTTAACAATCTCCGATTTTTATTCTTTATTCTAAAAAATCTGCTCGATCTGTTTGATCTGCGTGAGATAAAAATTGAACTCGAAAGATTCATTTAAGTTTTTAGAATATAGAGCTTGAACTTCACTTGAGGGTAAAATTATGAACCACAAAAGTCACAAAAGTTTTTATCACTTTAATTGATTTAAGGTTAATTTATCCTGCAAAGGAGTACACTTAAGTTTTTTTTAAAAATTTATTTTGCCGATTTGTCCGATAATTCAGTTTTGGACAGTTTTTTGAGTACATTTATCCAAAATTCGAGAAATCTAAATATGAAAAAAGCGTTAATCATCGTAGATGTACAGAATGATTTCTGTGAAGGCGGCGCCCTGGCAGTTCCTGAAGCCAATGAAGTAATTCCCTATATCAATCTTTTAATGGAGGAAAATGAGTACGACCAGATTGTACTTACCCAGGACTGGCACCCTGCCAATCATAAAAGCTTTGCCAGCAACAATGACAGAAAAGTTGGCGAAAGCATTATCCTGAATGGAATCCCACAGTTTATGTGGCCGGATCACTGTGTGCAGGGAACATTCGGGGCAGAATTCCATAAGGATCTGAACAGGGATAAAGTAACCCATATCATTCAAAAAGGAAAAAATACGGAAATTGACAGCTACAGCGGATTCCAGGACAATAACCATTTTATGAAAACCGGACTGGATGATTTCCTGAAATATCATGAGATCCAGCTCGTGGAAATTGTAGGCCTTGCCATGGACTATTGCGTGAAATTCACCTGCCTGGATGCCGTTGCCAACGGCTACATCACATGTCTTCACTTCAACGGAACAAAAGCGGTTAACGTAAAACCAGATAACGGCCGGGATGCTATTTATGAAATGATTCAGAAAGGAGTTACGGTTCTTGGATAGTTTTTTGAGTGATGAGTTATGAGTTATGAATTATAAGTGATGAGTTGTACAGCCTGGAAAAAGCTTTGCTCTTCAACTTACATTCCTAAAATTAATATAACAAAGGTGCTGAAATTGATTTTTCTGCACCTTTTCTTTTGAATACCCCATTATAAATGCCACTGTGTAATTCTGGACAGCAAATCCGGAACTTATTCCGAATAGCCTATACTCCATGACGATAAATACTTATATTTGAAAGAAATACCCTTCATGAAAAAAAGTATTTTTCTGGCAGCATTTTTCGCTGCTGTTTTGGGAAAGGCACAGAATACCTCAGATGCTCAGTTCAAGTATCTGGAATATGATATTGAAAAGATCCAAAGTCTTTACAAAAGCAATAAAGCGAGTGTAAAAGAAGTGGTGGAAGCCTACCTCAAACGGATCAATGATATTGACAAAAACGGGGTAAAGCTTAATTCAATCATTACTATCAATCCGGATGCTATTAAAATTGCAGATTCTCTGGACCATCTCAGTCCAAAAATGAAGAATCTACCTCTTTTTGGAATTCCTGTTCTATTGAAAGATAATATAGATACCCATGATAAAATGCCCAATACAGCCGGTTCCTTAGCCTTGAAAAATTCTTTCCCGCTACATGACAGTTATCTGGTGAAAAAATTAAGAGATGCCGGTGCCGTCATTATCGGTAAAACCAACCTCAGTGAATGGGCCAATTTCCGTGGAATGAAATCTACAAGCGGCTGGAGCGGACTGGGCGGACTCACCAAAAATCCTTACATTTTAAACAGAAATACCTGCGGTTCCAGTGCCGGTTCAGGAGCAGCAATTTCAGCTAATCTGGGAATTTTAGCCATTGGAACAGAAACCAACGGTTCCATCGTCTGCCCGTCGAGTATTAACGGAATTGTAGGACTAAAACCAACGGTGGGACTGATTTCCAGGCAGGGAATTATTCCTATTTCAAGTTCGCAGGATACGGCAGGTCCCATGGCCAAAACTGTAAAAGACATTGCGATCAGCCTCGGGACAATGGCAGGTGAAGACAGCCATGATGAAAAAACCATAGGAAATACTCCGTTTCTGCATAAGGATTACACAAAATTTCTGAATCCGGGAGGATTAAAAGGTAAAAGACTCGGCTATGTAAAAGGAGTGACAAAAGGAGTCAGTAAAAAGGTGGACGAACTGTTTTTAAAGACTTTAAAAGTCCTGGAAAGCCAGGGAGCGGTGATGGTGGAAATACCAAATGAGATACTTTCCTCAGAAGTACATGAAAAATCACTAGAACTGATGATTGATGAATTTAAAGATGGTTTAAACACTTATTTTTCATCATTAGGTACGAGCTCTCCCATAAAAAATATAGATGAACTCATTACTTTCAATAAAAATAACAAAGAAGAACTGCAGTATTTTGGCCAGGAATTTCTTGAATTAGCCGCTAAGAGCAAAGGCACAAAGGAACCGGATTATGCAAAAGCCGTAAAAATTGCCCGGGAAGGAAGCCGTGAGAAAGGAATAGATTTCGTGATGAAAAAATACAGTCTTGATGCTATTATTTCCCCTACCACAACACAAGCCTGGAAAACAGATCTCAAAAACGGGGATCAGTATTCCTTCGGAAGCGCAGATGCTGCAGCCATTGCCGGATACCCAAGCATTACCCTGACGATGGGTTATATAGACGGGCTTCCCGTCGGGATTTTATTTTCTGCAGAAAAATGGAGTGAAGGAAAACTGATCAACATGGCATACAGCTTTGAACAGGCAAATCCACAGAGAAAGATCCCTCAGTTTTTAAAGGAATAATGGAATAAAAGATACCAATTTTTAAATTTTCAGTTTAAAAATCTATCCTATAATAGTAAAAAGGCGTAGAAATACCAATTCCACGCCTTTTTAATTCCTATTACTTTCTTAAATGATTACAGTTCGGTTTAAATATGATAAGGTATAAAACTCCTCATTCATAATTGATAACCCATCACTCAATTAAAGCATTTTAAGATTATTAACTTCCAGTTCTGTAAGGATTCTCCAGTGTCCTCGTTTGATATTTTTCTTGGTAAGCCCGGAGAACATCACACGGTCTAAAGCTTCCACTTCATATCCAAGTCTTTGGAAAATTCTTCTGATCACACGGTTCCATCCGATATGAATTTCAATTCCGATTTCGTTTTTCGGTTTTCCCTCAATGAAAGAAATCTGATCTACTACGGCTACTCCCTCATCCAGACGGATTCCTTCCGCAATCAGTTTCATATCTTCATGGGTAAGCTTTTTATCCAGCGTCACATGATAGATCTTTTTGGCGTCAAAAGATGGGTGCGTCAGTTTTTTCGTCATATGCCCGTCGTTCGTAAGGAGAATAACCCCGGTGGTGGAACGGTCAAGTCTTCCAACAGGGAAAAGACGGTACGGCGATGCATTGGCTACCAGATCCATTACGGTTTTTCTGGCTTTGTCATCTTTAGTAGTAGAAATATATCCTTTTGGTTTATTTAAAAGTACATATACCGGTTTTTCAGGAGTGATTCCCTGGCCGTCAAAAACTACTTTATCGGTTTTTTGAACCTGATATCCCATTTCGGTCACTACTACTCCGTTCACTTCTACCAGCCCCTGGGTGATCAGCTCGTCAGCTTCTCTTCTGCTGCAGATTCCCGAATTGGCAATGTATTTATTAAGACGGATGGTATCTTTATGAACATCTTTATCAATCTTGTTCAACCTTCTTTTCTGTACAAAAGATTTTGCTTTGTCATCTCTTCTATCATCTCCTGCAGATGGTCTTCTTCCGTATTTCAGGCTGCCTCTTTCGTATTTGTCTCTGGTATCAAAACTCTTTCCGCCTCTCTTTGGTGCAGATTTTCCAAAAGTTTTACGCTCACGTCCTTCACTGGAATTCGTGATATAAGCTCTGCTCTCAGATTTCGAATCCTGATCTCCGTCTCTGGAACTTTCGCTGCTTCTTTTGAAAGGTTTCTGCTCAAACTTTGAATTGCTGCCTTTATGGTCAAAATTTCTTTCACCGGCTTTTGGAAAAGACTTCTTAGAAGGTCTTGATCCTGAAGAATTTCCAGATCTGGAAGCGCGAGAATCATCAGAACTTTTCTTTGTTGAAATTCTGGGTCTTTTGGGTCTGTCTGAATTATTATTATCTCTGCTCATTTCTAAAAATTTCTGCAAAGATAGTAATTTAGTTACGAGTTAAAAATTAAGAATCATAACTTTGCAGAATAGTTCTATTTCAAATTTAAAGAAAGTCCGATAATGATAACACGATTAAACGATGATTTTTCTCAATTAAACAGCTTCTTACACGAAAAATCTTTCAGCAAAATATTTATTTTAGTTGATGAAAACACTCATGAATACTGTCTTCCCATTCTTTTAGGTAATATGGAAACGGATCTGGGTTTTGAGATTTTAGAAATTGAAGCCGGTGAGGAGATGAAAAACATCCAGACGGCCAACCAGCTATGGGAGATTTTAACCGAAATGCAGGCAGACCGGAAAGCACTGGTCATCAATCTTGGCGGCGGCGTGATCACGGATATGGGCGGTTTTATCGCTTCCACTTATAAAAGAGGAATCCAGTTCGTCAATATCCCCACTACTCTTTTATCCATGTGCGACGCTTCTATCGGAGGGAAAACCGGGATAGATCTTATGCATTATAAAAACATGGTAGGAACTTTTGCATTCCCTGAACAGATCTTTATTTATCCTGAATTTTTAGCAACCCTTCCTTTCAAAGAACTGAGAAGCGGTTTTGCTGAAATGCTGAAACACGGTCTTATTGCGAGCAAAGCGCATTGGGAAGGCCTTATTCAGATTCATAAACTGGACGTAGAAGCAGTAGTTCCGCATATCCAGACTTCCATGGACATTAAGCAGGATGTAGTGGAAAAAGATTTTCACGAAAGAAATATAAGAAAAACCCTGAATTTTGGCCATACCATCGGGCATTCCGTAGAAAGTTTGTGCCTGAGCCAGGGAAATCCCATTCTTCATGGGGAAGCCGTAGCCATGGGAATGATCTGCGAAGCTCATCTTGCCCTTCTTGAAGATCTTATTAGTGAAGAAGAAGCAACTGCTATTATTGAAAATATCCAAAGATATTATCCATACCTTGATATCAGTGACTTTACAGATGAAAGCATTACTGCACTTTTAATGAATGACAAGAAAAATACAGACAGTAAAATCAACTTCTCACTCCTTACCGGAATAGGATCATGTACCTATGACCATCAGTGCAGCCAGGAAAACATTTTGAAATCTCTGAATTTTTACAGAAATCTCAATAATGCTGAATAATTTTCCGATCTTTTTCTTTCAGAATCACCAAGGTTTCTGGACAATGAATTATTTGGAATTCATCTAAACAAACGTTTAATAGGCTTGTCAAATCATTGAAAATCAATACTATAAATTTAAAACTACTTGTTAATCAGGTAGTTTTTTTATTGACTTTTATCATGTATTTTGTTTTTGGCAAGCAATTTGAAAGATACTCTGCGTTCAACTGAAAAGCTGAACAGTAGTAAAATTTAAAATTAAGAATAGTAAAATATTAAAAAATTAAAGTTATGAAAAAGTTAATTTTAGGATTAGCAGTAACTGCAAGCTCTCTGGCATTTGCCCAGCAGACACCAACATCTTCTTCTAATCCTGTAACATTCGGTGTGAAAGGTGGAATGAACGTATCTTCATTAACTAACGACAGTGGATTGGAAGATCAAGGTTCTAAGATAGGTTTCAATGCAGGTGTATTTGCCAATATACCAGTCGCTGAATCATTCAGCATCCAGCCAGAAGTACTGTACTCTCAATATGGAGATAAATATGATCGTACGATCAGTGGAAACAGATATTCTTTTGCTAGACACCATGATTATATTGCTGTACCAGTAATGTTTCAGTACAATCTGATCCCTAATCTTTATGTAGAAGCTGGTCCTGAATTTGGTTTTATGGTTAACGCTAAAAACAAATTGAAGAATGAAACTAGTAATAATGTAATTACAGAATCCGGCGATTATAAAGACGATCTAAATAAATTCAACTTTGGTATTGGTCTTGGCGCAGGATACTATTTCACTCAAAACTTTGGAATTACAGCAAGATATGTAGCTGGTTTAACAGACATTGCTAAGGACAGACCTAATGGGTCTGATGCTGTCAGAAATAATGCATTTCAAGTAGGGCTTGCTTTTAAATTTAAATAAGCAACACAACATTCAGTTAACAAATTTGATATTTAATAGAAAGCCGAATTATTGATTTAATCCGGCTTTTTTGTTTTGGTTCATCTTCTTTGGCAAGGAGTTTGTGTATATAATTAAGACTGGAGCACATGATGCAATGAATTGTATCAGCCTGCAAAAGTTTATTCATATACAAATTGATTTCAATAGAAAAGGTCAGGTTTATTCATTTAAACCTGACCTTTTCACGTTGAAATATGATATTTATCAGTTTACTCCCTTTGGCGGGAATTTTGATGCAGTGTCGGAAACAAGTATAAACTTTAAAAATCATGAAAAAACTAATTTTAGGATTAGCATTTGCAGGAAGCCTTTTGGTTAATGCACAAGAGAAAACAAAATCTTCTTCACCGGTTACTTTCGGGGTTAAGGGAGGGTTCAACGCTTCTACTTTGACAAAAAGCGATGACACTTATGATTATGACAGTGATCAGAGACTGAAGCCAGGTTTTAATGCAGGAGTATTTGTAAACATCCCTGTAGCTCAGAAATTCAGCATTCAGCCGGAGGTTCTTTTTAACCAATTAGGATCAAAAACTGAAGAAAAGGACGTGTATTATATCAACTCTGACCGATACACCAGAGAAATTGATTACAAAAAAAACCTGAATTATATTGCAGTACCTGTAATGGTTCAGTACAATATTCTTCCTCAGCTTTATGTAGAAGCAGGTCCTGAATTCGGATTTCTTATAGGTGGAAAAGATAAAGGAGACATTACCCTTTCTCAGACTTCCGGAAATACAACGAGCACTCAAAAGACCTCTTTTTCAGAAAAGATTAATAAAGATTTATACAGTACTTTCAATTTCGGAATCGGGATTGGAGCAGGATATTACTTTACTCAGAATTTTGGGGTAACCGCAAGATTTACTGCCGGAGTTACGGATATCTTTAAACACAACAATGGAGATGCAGTTAGAAATAACGCGTTCCAGGTAGGTGTAGCTTACAAGTTCAAATAATTACATGAAAAAGTTATTCTTAGGATTGGCCGTTTCTTTAGGTTCGCTGGCTTTGGCACAGGAAAAGACAGAAACCAGATCTAAATCCTCTATATCTTTTGGAGTGAAGGGAGGCATGAACGTTTCCTCTCTTACTGACGGAAGTAATAATGCTTATTGGTCAAATTATGAGCGAAAGGCAAAAATAGGTTTTAATGCTGGAGTTTTTGCGAATATTCCGATTTCGGGTCAATTCAGTGTTCAGCCGGAAATATTATATAACGGATTGGGCTCAAAAATAGAAAGTACTATTAATTTTGATATTCCTGAAGCCAGAATGGACATTAAAGAAAACTTGTCGTTAAGCTATCTGTCAGTTCCTTTAATGCTTCAGTATAATTTGTTGCCAGAATTATATGTTGAGGCAGGTCCTGAATTTGGATTCCTGCTTGGGGGAAGAGCTAAAAGTGAATTTACCCAAACCAGCAATACAGACGGAGCAAGCAGTACACAAAGCCATACCGGTAAAATTGTCATGGACCTGTTTAATAAATTCAATTTTGGAATAGGAATCGGAGCTGGATATTATTTCACTCAGAATCTTGCCGTCACCGCAAGATATACGGCCGGAATTACAGATATTTACAAGTATAATACCGGAGATGCTGTCAGAAATAATGCATTACAGGTTGGCTTAGCTTACAAATTCAAATAATATTATATATATTTTCAAAGCTGATGCCGGGTTTCTCAGAAGCCCGGCATTTTGTTACAGACAGTCTGCTTAGCACTTTTACTTTTCCGGGACCATTCCCCTTGTGTGTAGCTTCAGGCATTTTAAAATAAAGCCTCCTACTTAATGTAGAAGGCGCTAAGAATAAATTATTTCATCTCGGATATAATCTGCTTCTGTAAAATCAGCAATATTATTTCCATTATTCTTTAATCCATTTCACTGTTTTATCTATATCTTTGGTTTTAATCTTAATCAGGTAATTTCCTTTAACCAATTGGGTTAAGTTAAAGGTTCCCACCTTATCATGGTCTAATTTGTTATTCACTTTACTGAATACTAATTTTCCGCTGATATCATATACCATCACATCATATTTATCAGTTGGTCTGGAGAATTTAATGTTTACAATCCCTTTACCCGGGTTAGGATATACTGCAAACAGATCTTTATTTTCCGCTATTTCATCTACAGCCAATACGTTGTTGGTAATTGTGAAATTAATAGGATTGATATTAAAAAAGACATTGCCCTCTCCTGCCACCATAATTCTTGCCTGTGATGTGTTCACATTTGGAACGGTAATGGTTTGTGAGCCGTCATTCGGAGTAGAAGCTAAGATGGTGGTAGGATAAGTATAGCCGCCATCCGTAGAAAGTAAAATACTTACATTGGCACAGCTTACGGGAGCTGCAGTGGTACCGGCAACGTCCCATGTTATGGTTTGGGAAGTATTTCCGATCCAGCTTACTGCAGTAGCAGGAGCAGTTACTTTAAATGGTCCTGAATTTCCGTCAACAGTGATAATTGCATCATCATTGGCAACCCCTGCACACCCTGCATTATTGTCTCTTACCGTCAATCTGAATTCCATGGTCCTTGCATACGACGGTAAAATCTCTCCTTTGGTAACCGTGTTATTGATTACGTCTTTAATTTGTGGAAAATATCTGTGATTAACGGTTACGGGGACAAAGGTTCTGAATATCGCGGCATTTCCGGTAGGTGTATTCCAGTCGCCTGAAGGTCCTACGTCATTCTGTTCCCAGCAGTAGGTAAGACCTGTATTTTCAGCATCTGTTGCGGAACCTGTTAATTTAAACGGCGTGCTTTTAGGTATTGTATAGTTGTTTCCTGCATTTACTACAGGAGCAGTATTCGAAACAGGAGTAGTCACCTGGCATGATGTGGATTGGATTTTCGTAGTAATATTCTCGAATGATCTGGTATGAAAAATAGGAATACTATTTCGCGCCAGGTTATTTACATCCCCGCAGATGCCTGCATAGGCCATGATTGTAATTCCGCTTCCGGGTTCCACAGCATTAGCAGGAGCAATATTTGCACAATTAGTTGTGGTCGCATTAAAGGTATGCGGCCCGCCAAACTGATGCCCGACTTCATGACAGACATAATCAATATCAAAAGGATCACCCACGGGATGGGACCTTCCCGTAACTCCTTTGCCTTTGATAGAATTATTGCAGATTGACCCCAGAAAGGCCTTTCCTCCGGCTCCTGTACTAAAGGTATGTCCTATATCATAATTGGCGTTTCCTATTAATGCATCGATCTGGGTCTGGCTTTCATTTAATAGTGTGTTGGCATCATTATTTGCAGTAAAAGGGTCGGTAGCAGGATCTGTAAAGACCAGGCTTGCTTCATTGGCAACCAATATTAATCTTACAGCTACTTCCTGCTCATATACCCCATTTACCCTGTTTACTGATGTGACAATAGCTGATAAAGTTTGAGCAACCGTAGGTGAAGCTAGTCCTGTAGCGGCATGCGCATATTCACCGGTGCACGCTACCGCAAATCTGAATATCCTGATTTGAGTGCCTATGCTTGGTGCCACTGTTTTTTGTGTGCTTTTATTCTCTGATTCGGTATGCTCATCTTCCGACCCGCAAATTCCCGGATCCTTGTCTATTAGATCACTTTTCCTGTAAATAATATAATTGTTTATATCATCCTGTGCATAAGGGTCAATATAAATATCACCTGTTATGGCAGACTTTATCTGGGCATGAAATCCAAGTTCTGTAAAATCCAGTTTTACGGTAGCATACGGGTCATCAATTCCGTACCCTGTAAAGGTAATCAGCTGAGGAAATTGATGAGCCAGCTCCGGAGCCATTACAGAAGACTTCCAGATCCTGAACTTCGCCTTGGTTCCGTCCGGCATAGGAAGCATAATAACCGGAGCATGATCTTTACGGTCGTTATCTGTGAGTTCAGGGATTGAATGAAAATAATCTTTTATGGCGGTTACATCCAATTGACCAGTCAGAAATTTTTCTGGCTGTACCGTTCTTTTTTCGGATCTTGTTTTAATGGGAGTGTCACTTACGGTGAAGTAATCCTGTGCTTTTACCAGAGATAATGATCCAAGAAATATCCCCAGATAAAATAAATTTTTAATTTTCATTTTTTAAGTATTTTACAGTGCAAAATTATAAAACTTTAAATTATATTCAACATAAAAGCCTAAATATTTGAATTTACTATAAAAATATAACACATTTATTAAATTTAATTTATTAATAGATTTCAGGTCTAGCCATATTTTTTTTCTCTTTTGAAATGTTTTCTATGAACAGGATGAAATTCCCGGGAAAAAGATAAACTGCAGAATGAATTAGAATGTAGAAAATCCATATTTCACCTGGCTGGTTTTTCAGATGTTCCATTTTTTTAATATACTTATCCGGGTTTAATGCTATATTAAATTATTAACATAAGAGACATTTTTATTCAGAATGATTTCTAAAAACAGAAATTTCATAACATAATTTTTCATAAAAAACAATTAAAAACGGAAATCAGCCAATTAACGAAACCCCTGAAAAACGCCTTGCAGTAAGGGTTTTTAAAGTTTGGCAAGCATTTTGCAAAATAATTCAAGTCTGATTGAAAAATCGGATGAGAAGTAAATAGTAAAATTAAAAAATAAAATTATGAAGAAGTTATTTCTAGGGTTGGCAGTTACTGCCAGCATGATGACGTTTGCTCAGGAAGCACAAACTGTAAACCAGGAACCAATGAAACAAGATCCAATTAAAAAGGATAAGCAGCCTGTAAGATTTGGTATTAAAGCAGGAGGAAACTCTTCTTACTTCAGTGAGCAGAAATTAAGTCTTGATAACCAGAAACTTGGATTTCATGCGGGGGTTTTAGTTAATATTCCACTATCTCAGAAATTCAGCCTGCAGCCGGAGGTTTTATACAACCAGCTTGGAGCTAAAAGCGTAATTTCATCTACAGACGTTACCACCGGTAATACCAACGTTAAAACTAAAAGTGATTACAAAACCACCATGAACTATATTTCAGTTCCATTAATGGTACAGATGAGGCCTACGGAAAGATTTTATGTAGAGGCAGGACCAGAGTTCAGTTATTTCATTGATGGAAAAAACAAGGGTGAAAGCACCATTACTACGACTACCGGAGGCGTAACCACAACACAGTCTGTATCCAGCTCTGAAGATATCAACAAAGACAACATCAATAAGTTTAACTTAGGTCTTGGTTTAGGTCTTGGATATGATATTACCCAGAATCTGGGCATCAATGCAAGGTATATCAACAGTCTTACGGACATGAGAAACCAGAAACCTGAAGGCACTGAACCATTGAACCACAGAGCGTTTCAGTTAGGTCTGAATTATAAGTTCTAATTAAAATACCAACCAATTTTTAACCCCGCAGTGCAGATTCTGCATTGTATAAAATAGCCGGAGGATTTTTCTTCCGGCTATTTATATGTTTTCAAATTGAGTTGGAAGCGGGATGAGGGAAGCCGGAAGTTATCCTTGTCAAGGTTTTAAACCTTGACAAAGATTAATTACCAAAGCAGCCCACAGTTCAGGATACTATAATCACTTGCTTATTCAAATATCCTCGGATCATCCGTGATAACCCCGTCTATTCCTATCTCTTTTAATTCTTTCAGTCTTTCTTTGCTATTGACCGTCCATGGGATCACTCTCATCCCGGATTTGTGGCATTCCTCTATGAGTTTTGGGGTTACAAGTGTATGCTCAGGACTGTAAATAGTTGGAGTAAAGCTCAGAAACTTCAGATCTCCTGTTACGCCATTCAGATGATCGGGATACTCTCTGAATTTCGCTTCAGGTATTTTTTCAAAATGAGTTTGCTGCTGCGCGCGTTTTTTATCATCTACCTTTTCCACCAGCAAAGCAGTCATAATTTCAGGATATTCCTTATGAACGATTTCCAGAGTTCTGGGATCAAATGACTGAATAATTACCCTGTCCTGGATCCCTTTTTCCAGGATAACTTTCATCATCAGATCCACAAATTCTTTGGGTTCCGGATGAAATATGTTATCGGAAAAAGGACGTGTTTTGGTTTCAATATTATAAAAAGGCAAAGGTCTTTTCAGTTCCCGGGCATAAGTTTCACACGCATCGATTACTTCCGAGAAAAGAGGCTTTTGAGCCTTCATCTTCTTCTGATCCGGATAATTGGTTAATTTTTTTAAGCCAACATCAAATGTTTTAATCCTCGAATAAGGCATTTCATAAATTTTATAATAAAACCCGGAATCTTTCGGAATATAGGTTCCATCCGGCTTTGTGATTAATTCAGGGGAAAGAAAAGCATCATGAGAAAGAATTACTTTTTTGTCCTTCGTTACCGCCAGATCCATTTCCAATGTTGTAACGTTCATTTTCAAGGCATTCTTCATGGCCGGAATTGTATTTTCAGGGTATAAAGACTTTCCTCCGCGGTGAGCCTGCTTATCGAAAGCCTGAGCATAATACAACTGGGTCAATCCCATCAAAGCAGCCGTTAAAAGTACTTTTTTCATATCGTTACATTTTAATTTTAATGCACAAATTTAAAGTTCACTTCTGTACTGCAGGATACACGAATGTTAAGCTTTTGATACATTTACTGTAACCGGATAGGGACGGCTGTGTTTACCCGTGTCAAGGTTTAAAACCTTGACACGGGTAAACAAAAGAGCCAGGCAGTAAGCCTGGCTCTCTATTTATCTAAATCGGTAATATTAATTGAATAATTCTACCTCCTCCCCTTTTCCTACCGGATATTCTTCAGTAAAGCATCCGAAGCAGTGGTTGGAAGATCCTAAAATTTCTTTCAGGCTGTCTGTACTTAAGAACTCTAAAGAATCCACACCCAGATAGCGTCTAAGCTCTTCAGTCGTCATATTCGCAGAAATCAGATCATCTTTTGAAGGGGTATCAATACCTAAATAGCATGGCGCAATAATAGGCGGCGATACACTTCTGAAGTGAATTTCTTTTACTCCGGCGTCTTTCAGGATTTTCACAAGTCTCTTGGAGGTGGTTCCTCTTACGATGGAGTCATCAATGATCACAACTCTTTTGTCCTTGATCTCAGAAATAATCGGGTTAAGCTTAAGATTTACTACCCTCTCTCTCATTTCCTGTGTAGGAACGATGAAACTTCTTCCGATGTATCTGTTTTTAATCAGAACCGGACGGAAAGGGATGCCGGAAGCCTTGGAGAAGCCTATAGCAGCCGGAACACCGGAATCAGGAACCCCGATAACCACATCTGCTTCCACAGGAGCCTGTTCCCAGATTTTTTCACCGGATTTTTCCCTGATCTCATACACATTGATGTTTTCCATGGTAGAGTCAGGTCTTGCAAAATAGATGTATTCGAAAGAACAGATTCTCTGCTTTCCTTTTTCTTCATTCACCATGTATGAGTGAAGTTTTCCAGGCTCATTTTCATTGGTATAAATGATTTCTCCCGGAAGGATATCGCGTACATACTGAGCGCCCACAGCATCCAGTGCCACAGACTCAGAAGCTACCACGTACGTTTTCTCGTCAACAGCTCCCAAAACCAGCGGACGGATCCCGTTGAAATCCCTGAATGCAAAGAATTTATTTCTGGTCATTCCCACTACGGAATAAGCACCTTCAATTTTCTCCATGGTGGCTTTAATCGCTCCACGAAGACCAAGGTCAAGGTTTTTCTGGATCAGTCTTAAAATCACCTCAGAATCGGAAGTGGCCCTGAACACAACGCCTTCAGCTTCCAATTCGGTTTTTAATTCTTTCGCATTGGTAAGGTTACCATTGTGCGCTATAGAAAGTATAATCTGGTCGTACTCATTTTTTGCAAAGAACGGCTGGAAATTATATTTCTTTTTGTCTCCTGCAGTGGTATAACGGGTATGTCCAATTGCAGAATTTCCCATAAAAGTTTCAGGATCCTGAATGTCTTTATAAACATCCAGAACCAGTCCTTCATCCTTCATATTGGTGATTTTCCCGTCTTTTAAAACGGAAATACCACAGGCTTCCTGTCCTCTGTGTTGCAGGGCAAAAAGTCCGAACTGTGAAAGAGAGAACGTATCCAGATCATTATCCGAATACAGTCCGAAAATACCGCATTCCTCATTGGGAGCATCCAGTCTTTCCTCTTCCTGCGTTCTGAAAAGATTTCTTCCGTAGGCCTGGTTTTTAAACTGTTTTAAATATTCACTTTTATGAATGTCTAAACTTTTCATTTCTATTTTTTCTAAATTAGAAGTTAGATATTAGATGTTAGAATTTAGTCTAAGTTAACTTCAATTATAATTTTAAACTTTCTTTTAATGAGTAAATCATTTTCTGAATTTCAGCTAAAAGCTCTTTTAAAGGTAGTATTTTGGCTTCAGAAATAAAGTTTAGGTCGACCATCAACTGTAATTGGGTTTGCAGCTCATAGGTAGAACCAAATGCAATTCCAAGAAATTGATAAAATTCATTTTTATTATTTCTTCCAGCTCCTTCAGCAATATTTGACGGTATTGAAACTGCACATCTTCTGATTTGTGACAATAGACCAAATTTTTCTTCACCCGGCAATTCAGCAGAAACTAAATAAACTTCTTTTACCAAAGCCATCGATTTTTTCCAAACTTTCAAATCTTCTATCCGGTGTGATTTCATACCAACTTCTAATCTCTAACTTCTAACTTCTCAAAATTTACTTACCCAGTAAAGTTTTCAGCCTGTTATAGATCTCCACATAAGCTTCGGTAACTTCTCCAAGATCTCTTCTGAATCTGTCTTTATCCAGTTTTTTCATGGTATCTTTATCCCAAAGTCTGCATGTGTCAGGAGAAATTTCGTCAGCAAGGATGATTTCACCGTCTGCTGTTTTTCCTAATTCAATTTTGAAATCCACAAGGATGATGTTCATTTTATCAAAAAGATCGATCAGGATTTCGTTGATATCAGAAGTAAGCTCATACATTTCATCCAGCTCCTCATATGTTGCTGCTCCTAAGAATACTGCGTGGTGATCATTGATCAGCGGATCTCCCAATTCGTCTTTTTTATAGCAGATATCGAAGATGGTAACGGGAGATTTAATTCCTTCTTCCACTCCCAATCTCTGAGCCATACTTCCTGCAGAGTAATTTCTTACTACCATTTCCAATGGAATGATCGAAACTTTTTTTACCAGCTGCTCTCTTTCGTTCAATTGTTTGATGAAATGAGTTTTAACCCCTTTTTCATTTAAATATTCAAAAATAAGAGTGGTAATGGCATTGTTCATTTCTCCTTTTAAATCAACAGACCCTCTTTTCTGAGCATTAAATGCTGTAGCATCGTCTTTGAAACGTACCACTACTTCATTAGGATTATCGGTAGCAAATACCTGTTTTGCCTTACCTTCGTACAACATTTCTTTCTTTTCCATTTCTAAATTCTTGTTAGTTAGATTTATTTTATATTACTTAATTAAAATTCCTGTTAATACAGCCATTCCAAAACTCAGCAATGTACCTATCAGCACATATTCCGTAAGTTTTCTCTGTTTGGCCTGTGCCAGATCGCTGAACCTGAAGACCGATTTGGCGGCCACCATAAAACCTACGCCTTCCCAATGATTTACCATAATAAAGGTAAAAACAAGAAGACGTTCCAAAATTCCGATATATTTTCCTGCACTTGATAAGGATTCGGTTTGTAAACTGCTCTGTGTTTCCGGAACCGGAGTCCATGAAGACAATAATATTTTAATAAAAATTGAGGCCGGTGTTGTAAGGAACAATGCTGCCATCAGTATTTTTAAAAACTCAGCGTTACTCAGAAAACCAAAACTGAATTCTGTATAATAGAAGGAAATTCCCGCAATCACAAGAATATGCAGAAGCTGGTCTATGAAAAACCATCTTTTCTTATTTTTTAAAGTCTGAAAGGTCAGTTTTGAGGCGTCAATGATAAAATGAGTAGCCCCAACCATCAGTGCAACCCACCACATATCTGTATTCCATAGAAAAACAAAACTTAAAACAGTATGGATCAGTACATGCAGATACAAATACGGACTTTTCAGCTTACGGCGTTCCTTATCGGCAACCCATGAATTTGGCTGAAGAATAAAATCTCCAAGTAGATGTGCCAATATGAGTTTAGTAAAGATCATGCTTAAAGTTCTGAGATTTTCTTTCTAAAATATTGATTGGTTTCTACGATAAGCTCGTAGTTGGCGCGCTTCAGCCTCTGGCTTACCGAGGACTGTGAGATGGCAAATTTCCTGGCGAGGTCTTCCTGTGTGATGTCTTCATTCATGATCATTTCATGGATGATCTCTGCGGTGGCTACACTCCAGCTGTCGAAATCTTTTGAGGACCATTTCAGAAGGATATTCAGATCCCGGTCTACAGCATCATTGGAAGTTTTTATAGAAACGGTGTGCCCGTCGCTTTTAAGATCATTCAACAACCGTCCGGAATGTACATAAGCTGTACCGTTGGATTCCGTGATTTTCTCAGAGGAAAAATTTTCTTCACCAATGCCTATGGCAATTCTTACATCTAAATTTTCCTGACTTCTTATAAGAGACTTTATGGCTAGAAAACGCCAGAATACCTGGTCTATATTACATTTGAACTGAAACTCATCTCCTCTGTAAATTTCCCATGCGAGCGGTGAACTTCCCCAGTTTTCCAGGAGATTCTTGAGTCTGGTGATCCAAACTTCCGTGTCTGCATGCTGTGAATTTATAATATCACCGGTTATGACCGCTATCATTGTGCAAATATAAGCATAATTACTTATATATAAAAAATATAAGCAGAAACACTTATAGATATTGATTATTAGTGAATCTGCTTATATCAATGATGCTGTAATAGTGCATATTGAAGGTGATTTTTTTCGACTAAAAGCCTGTTTAAGTGTGCTAAAAGGCAAAAAAGCAAAAATGCGAAAAGGCCGTCTTAGTCATTACGAACACTCCCTTTCTCTTATTTGCAAATGTTATTTTTGAGATTGCTTCGCTGCGTTTGCAATGATGTTGCGTGTTATTTTTTAATGAACGGGTACACTTTTCCTTCCAGTTTTAACAGATAGGATCCTACTGCTAAATTCTGAACAGAAATATTTTTCTTATTTTTAAAAGGATTCTGCTCGGAATAGATCAATTTTCCGGAGAAATCTAAAATCTGAGCCGAGTGTATGTTTTCAGTTTTACCATTCACAAAAATATTTTCATGAACCGGATTAGGATAAATTTTCAGATCATTCCCTGCTAAAACCACATCCGTGGTAGATAGAGTTCCAAGGTTCTGACAGTAATCAGTTCCAAATGAGTCCCATTCTCCTATATTGAATGTTGAACTGGGTTGTGTAACCGTATTTTTCCTGTATAAGGAAACATCTCCGTATGAATTGCTTACAAACTTACTTCCTATAGCATCCACCGTTGTGGATTTATAGGCCAGCTCTACATATTGGGTTCCGGCAAAAGTGAGGGCCTCACCCGCTGTAAGAAACCGTGCATCATTATTGGTGTAGCAGGATAATGTAGATTTAGGATTCAGAACGACAAAATTTTGGTTGTTGGGGAGTTTTCCTTCAAGTTCAAAACTATTTCCATAATAATAGGAACCGCTTGTATTATTGTAGTATTGTACTCTTATCGTATAATGATTCAGATCCACTTCATGCCCTGTTCTGTTGACAATTTCCAAAGCTTTATTGTTACCCGTCCCCTCAATATATTTCACGATAAAAAGATCCTTTGAGCTGGTGTCCGCAGCTGATGTGGATACTGTGGCTGTATTACTGTCGGGAGATTGCAGATACCCCTGGTCGTAAGCCTTCACTGTAAATGAATACGAGGTGGAAGGTGTCAGATGATCAATAACTATGGATGTAGATTTTGTTGTGGTTACCAGAGTCCCATTTTGATAGACCTGATATCCGATAACATCTGAACTCGTGCTTGGCGACCACGCCAATTGTGTATAATAAGCCCCGGTCTGGGTAGCATTTAAATTCAAAGGGGCCTGTGGTGCAAGTGCGTCAGGAGTCTGCACCCAGATATCATTCACCCATTGCGGATTATCGATAAACGGATTCCTGTTATTCTGAATACTATATATGGCGTTATTCCGGTCTATTTCTCTTTGAGATACAGGATCCTGAAGGTGCCACTGAAGAAGCATGGAAATATAGGCCGGGTCAAAAGCCCTTTCTGCAGTTCCATCCAGAGCAGAGCGGTCTATCGCTGGGTTAATGTTTGTGGAATAATTAAATGAAGGCAGTTTTTCCTCATACCTTACCGCAAAATACAGCAACATTCTCGCAATATCTCCCTTAAATTCATTGATCGGCTCATACACCCTGTTCGTATACACATAATTAGGAATAGCACTGTTGGCAATTTTGGATGTATTGCTAAATGTATAATGAACCGTAGAATTTCCTACCCCATAAGGATAATTACTTCTAAGCTGATTGATTTTTGCATCTGTAGGAATCACAAAATGCAAATCAGAATACATCGGATAATTACTGTCAAAAGTACTCTGTGGCACCGCATGTTCCCTGTTGTAACCCAGACCTTCACCCCCTGAACTACTGATCAAATTAGCTGAGGTATACTCATACGCATCAGCACCGGAAGGAATTTCAGAATATATATCTAGCAGAATGGTTGTATTACCCGGACCATGGTCATAATATTTATCAAGATCCGTCTGGTTATACAGATTGGGTAAGTCTCCATAATTCCAGTTAATATTCTTTACAGAAATAATATCGCGTAGTTTAGTCTTCAGTGCATAGCCTGTAAGTCCGGTCGTTCCATCGTAATATCCTGCCGGAGCCTGGGCAGAGATCAATGCTGAAACTAATATAATAGGTAGTAGAAGTTTTTTCATTCCTTAAAAATTGGATGGCTAAAATAGTAAATTAAACAACCTAAAGTTCTGAAAATTTTATTAAAAAATCATTAATTATCAAAATATAAAAAACTGATTTTTAAATTATTGTGCAATTGCCTTCGCTAACGGAATAATTATTTTTGGCTTTCCATCAATTTAGTTATCTTTGGGAACTAACTATTTTATCTATATGAACACAGAGACTATTGACAACATTAAAATGATAGCGGAAACAGCAAGAGAGTTTGCTGAAAAAAACATCCGACCGAATATTATGGAGTGGGACGAGAGCCAGACATTTCCAAAAGACTTATTCCACCAGCTGGGTGAAATGGGTTTCATGGGGATTGTGGTTCCGGAGCAGTACGGAGGTTCCGGTTTAGGTTATCATGAATATGTTGCTATCCTGGATGAGATCTCTCAGGTAGACCCTTCTATCGGTCTTTCTGTAGCTGCACACAATTCACTTTGTACCAACCATATTTATGAGTTTGGAAATGAAGAGCAGAGAAACAAATGGCTTCCACAGCTTGCTTCAGGAAAAGTAATTGGTGCTTGGGGACTTACTGAGCACAATACAGGCTCTGATTCGGGAGGAATGTCTACTACTGCCGTAAAAGATGGTGACGAATGGGTCATCAGCGGTGCTAAAAATTTTATTACCCACGCTATTTCCGGGGACATCGCCGTAGTAATGACCAGAACAGGTGAAAAAGGGGCTAAAAACAACTCTACAGCTTTCGTTCTCGAAAAAGGGATGCCAGGCTTCACTTCAGGAAAAAAAGAAAATAAACTCGGAATGCGTGCTTCCGAAACTGCTGAACTGATCTTTGATAATGTTCGCGTACCAGATTCACACCGTTTGGGAGAAGTAGGTGAAGGATTCAAGCAGGCTATGAAAATTCTGGATGGCGGAAGAATCTCTATCGCTGCTTTAAGTTTAGGAACAGCAAGAGGAGCTTACAAGGCTGCTTTAAAATATGCCAAAGAAAGACATCAGTTCGGAAAAGCTATTTCTGAATTCCAGGCGATTAACTTTATGCTTGCAGATATGGCCACTGAAATAGATGCCGCTGAGCTTCTGATCCAGAGAGCTTCCACCCTGAAAAATGCCAAGCAGAAAATGACCAAAGAAGGGGCTATGGCAAAATTATACGCTTCAGAGGCATGTGTAAGAATTTCCAATAATGCCGTTCAGATTTTCGGAGGTTATGGATATACAAAAGACTTCCCTGCCGAGAAATTCTACAGAGATTCCAAATTATGCACCATCGGTGAAGGAACTTCTGAGATCCAGAGAATGGTAATCGGAAGAGATATCACAAAATAACTCTTCGCAGCCTACACGATCTAAGTAAGAATTATTTTACAATAAATGAATAGCATACGTATTTTGCGTATGCTATTTTCTTTTTTTGAGATAATATATTTTTAACAATATTAAATGTAATACATAATATTTTAAACATATATTCCAAATATTTCTTAAAAATTTTTGTTTTTCGTAATATAAATTTTATTACATTTGATATTCCACAATCAAATTATATTATTTATGAAAAAACAATTATCCATGATCGGGATGCTTCTGATTACAGGCATTTCGTTCGCGCAGACTGACCGTCTATGGAGTGAAGGTTCAAAAAAAGCACCTTCTGACATTTTTGAAAACAAAACCCTGATCACTAATCCCAAGATTTACAGCCTGGATTTTGAAGGATTAAAGAACGCACTTGCCAAAGCTCCCAAAAGACTCGCCGCGGGAGAAAAATCTGAAATCATCATTTCTTTTCCTAATTCCCAGGGAAAAATGGAAAATTTCAAAGTAAGGGAAAATTCAAACTTCGACCCTCAGCTTGCCGCGAAATATCCGGATATCAAATCTTATGTAGGCGAAGGCCTTGACGATCCAAATTCAACGGTTTATTTCAGCATCTCTCCACTCGGACTTTCTTTTATGGAGATTTACGGTGATAAATCCGCTGTTTTCATCGAACCTTACACCAAAGACCTTTCTTCTTACGTAGTTTATAGAAAATCTGACAAGAAAGATGATCTTAACAAATTTGAGTGTACAGTTATAGATGTAGCCCAAAAAGGTGTATCCAACGCTAATATTGCCGCCAGACCTAATGCGGATGATGCTAAATTAAGAACATTCCGACTGGCCCTTTCAACTACAGGAGAATACACTGCTTATTTTGGTGGCACGAAAGCCAATGCACTGGCAGCAATGAACAATACCATGACCCGTGTAAACGGTGTCTTTGAAAAAGATTTCGCTGCCAGAATGGTTCTTATTTCCAATAACGATGCAGTAATTTATACCAACGCTTCTACAGACCCTTATTCTGCAGCTTCAGGAATGAGCAGCTGGAATTCTCAGCTCCAAAGCACACTGACTTCAGTAATCGGAGAAGCAAATTATGACATCGGACACCTGTTCGGAGCTTCCGGAGGTGGAGGAAACGCAGGATGTATCGGTTGTGTCTGTACAAATGGATCAAAAGGAAGCGGCTATACTTCTCCGGCAGATGCCATTCCATCAGGAGACAACTTCGATATCGATTATGTAGCCCACGAAATGGGGCATCAATTCGGAGGAAATCACACTTTCTCCCATGGCAACGAAGGTACAGGGGTTAATATGGAACCAGGCTCCGGATCAACCATTATGGGCTATGCAGGAATTACCGGCCAAGACGTACAGCCGCATTCCGATGCGTTCTTCCATGCAGTAAGCATCCAGCAGATCACCAATAATATCAAAGCTAAAACATGTCCGGTCAGCACCTCAACAGGAAATGCCATTCCTACAGCTAATGCCGGTCTTGATTATACCATTCCGAAAGGCACTCCATTCATGCTGACGGGAACCGGAACCGACGCGAACGGAGATTCTCTTACCTATATCTGGGAGCAGATGGACAATGCCTCATCATCCCAGACCGGAGCAAGCTCTGCGGCAAGTGCTACCAAAGCATCCGGACCTACTTTCAGATCATGGACGCCTACGACTTCTCCAACGAGATACTTCCCGAGAATGGCCTCCATATTAACAGGAGCCACCACTACCGCCGGTTCCGAGATTACTGTAGAAGCCTTATCCAATGTAGCAAGATCATTAAATTTCAGATTTACGGTGCGTGACAACAGATCCGGAGGCTCTGGAAATAATTCGGACGATGCTCTGATCACCGTTAATGCAACCGCAGGACCATTCAGTGTTTCTTCACAAAACTCAGCAACATCTTATGTGGGTGGAAGCTCACAAACCGTTACCTGGAACGTGGCAGGAACTACAGCAAACAATGTAAATGCTGCCAATGTAGACATCTTATGGTCCACAGACAGTGGAAACACATGGACTACCCTTCTTGCAGGAACCCCGAATGACGGCTCCCAGGCAGTAACCATCCCTAATTCATCAACCACAACGGGAAGAATTATGGTGAAAGGATCCAATCATATCTTCTTTGATGTGAATAATGCCAATATCACCGTCAATGCAGGTTCCGGAACGGATACCGTTGCACCTACAGCTCCTACTCTTGCCGCTTCCGGCACTACGGCTACCACCACGAATCTTTCATGGAGCGGAGCTACAGACAACGTTGGCGTTACAGGATATGATGTATATATGAACGGATCAATCATCGGGAATACAGCATCCACTACCTACACCGTGACAAGTTTAACTCCTGCAACTACTTACAGTTTCACAGTGAAATCCAAAGATGCTGCAGGAAATGTTTCCCCTTCAAGCAACACCGTAAACGTGACTACCCTTTCCGGAGGTACTGTTACCTACTGTACTGCCGGAGCAACCAATACTGCGGATGAAAGAATCGGAAATGTAAAATTCGGAACGATCAATAATACCTCAACAGGTACGGCCGGTTATGAAAACTTCACTTCCGTTTCTACCAATGTGACAAAAGGAAGCTCATATACCATTTCTGTAACTCCTACATGGACCTCAACAGTTTACAGTGAAACTTATGCCGTATATATTGACTATAACGGAGACGGGGACTTTACAGACAGTGGAGAACTTGCATGGACTAAAGCAGCATCAACTACAAGCCCTGCTACCGGAAACATTACGATTCCTGCTACTGCAGCTACCGGTTCTACCAGAATGAGAGTGATGATGAAGTACAGCTCATTGCCTACCTCTTCATGTGGAACCTATACCTACGGCCAGGTTGAAGATTATACATTGAATATTGTATCTTCAGGAAGAGGTGAAGCCCTTGATACCAAAGACCTGATGGCAACAGATATCAAACTGTATCCAAATCCTGTAAGAGATATGCTGCATGTTTCAAATACTACATCAGAAGATTACAAGATCTTTGATATGGGTGGAAAACTAATCACTTCAGGAAAACTGGAAAGAGGCAGTGTGAATGTGAACAGTCTTATCAAAGGTGCTTACATGATCCAGATTGGAGAAACAAGCAAAAGATTTATCAAAAACTAATAACCTCCGTTAAACGATGTGAATACTGCCTCTTTCGAGGCAGTATTTTTTTTACTATCCAAGTTTCTGTTCAAAGCATTTTTTTCTCATAAAAATAAGTTTGAATTATTATTTAATGTTAAAAAAAACAAGTTAATTAACGCACCCTTAAAACCCTATAAGTCAGCGTATTTCACATTGTTTAATTCATTATATTTGGAATTACCTAATATAAATCAACACATATGAAAAAAAAATTATCAGTGACTGTGATGCTTCTGATTTCAGGTATCACCTTCGCTCAGACTGACCAACTCTGGTCAAAAGATTTATCCCAGAAAAAGATAAAAATACTTAAAAATCAGGAAGACCTTAATCATCCTAAAATCTACAAGCTGGATATAAACAGATTAAAGGAGGCGCTTTCCAAAGCTCCCAAAACACTAACCGGCAGGCAAAAATCAAAAACCATTATCTCATTTCCTAATTCCGAAGGGAAAATGGAAAATTTCCAGGTAACGGAACATTCAAACCTGTCCCCTGAACTTGAAGCAAAATATCCGGATATTAAATCCTATGTAGGACAAAATACAGCAGATCCAGGCGCAACTATCTATTTCAGTGTTTCTCCTTTAGGGCTTTCATCTATGGAAATTTATGCCGATAAATCAGCGGTTTTTATAGAGCCATATACTGAAGACTTATCTTCATATGTTGTTTATAAAACATCTGATAAAAAAAATAATCTCAGTCAATTTGAATGTAGTGTAGTTGATGTTGCAGAGAAAGAAATAAACAAAACGAATCATACAGCCAGACCTAATGCTGATGATGCACGGCTGAGAACATTCAGACTGGCTCTTTCATGCACAGGAGAATATACTGCTTATTTTGGAGGAACCAAAGCCAATGCTTTGGCTGCTATGAATAACACCATGACTCACGTGAACGGTATTTTTGAAAAAGATTTTTCTGCAAGGATGGTATTAATAGCTAATAATGACAGACTTATTTACACCAATTCCACAACGGATCCCTATTCTAATAAAAGTCAATGGAAGTCAGAATTACAAAAAAATCTTACAAGCACCATTGGCCATGCATCATATGATATCGGGCATCTGTTTGCAACCGGAAACGGCGGAGGCAATGCCGGATGTATTGGATGCGTCTGTATTGATGGTTTAAAAGGCAGTGGATTTACTTCTCCCGTTAACGGAGGACCTTCAGGATATTTTTTTAATAATATTGTCACCCATGAAATGGGACACCAGTTTGGCGCTAACCACACCTTCTCCCATGGAAATGAGGGTACAGGTGCGAATATGGAACCTGGTTCCGGATCCACCATCATGGGATACGCGGGAATTACTCCTCAGGATGTTCAGCGGCAGCATGATATATTTTTCCATGCCAAAAGCATCCAACAGGTTACTGATAATATCAAAACCAAAGCATGTCCGGTAAGCAGGACAACCGGAAATACTATTCCTACAGCCGATGCCGGCCTGGACTACACCATTCCAAAAGGCACTCCATTTATGCTAACGGGAACCGGAATTGACACCAACGGAGATTCATTAACCTATATCTGGGAACAGATGGATAGTGCTTCTTCATCCCAGACCGGAGCGAACTCTGCAGCAAGTACTACCAAAGAATCCGGTCCCAATTTCAGATCATGGACTCCAACCACTTCTCCGATCAGATATTTCCCGAGAATGGCATCTGTACTGGAAGGTGCCACCACTACTCCAGGTTCCGAGATTATGGTAGAAGCATTATCTGATGTAGCAAGATCTTTAAATTTCAGATTTACTGTACGTGATAATAGACCCGGAGGCTCAGGAAATAATTCAGATGATGCTTTAATTACAGTAAACGAAACTGCAGGACCATTCAAAATATCTTCACAATACTCAGCTGTTACCTATGCTGCGGGACATTCAAAAGTAGTTACCTGGGATGTTGCAGGAACCACTGCCAATAATGTGAACGCTGAGAAAGTAGATATTCTGTGGTCAACAGACAATGGAGATACATGGATCCCTATCCTTGAAAAAACACCCAATGACAGTACTCAGCGGATAAAAATCCCCAATACATTGACTACTAAAGGAAGAATCATGGTAAAAGGCTCAAATCACATATTCTTTGATGTCAACAATGCAGATATTACAGTGAAAGAATACTGCCAGGCCTCTGCAAACGATACAACAAAAGAAAAAATAGGAAATGTGCAGTTCGCAACCATCAATAATTCTTCAACAGGAACTTCCGGCTATGAAAACTTCACTTCGATATCCGCCACTGTAACCCAGGGAAAGACCTATACCATTTCAGTAGATCCAGTGCGGACTTCGGCTGAATATAAAGAAGCTTACGCTGTATATATAGATTATAACGGTGATGGTGATTTTGATGATACCGGAGAACTTGCATGGTCCCAAACGGCTTCTGCTACCGCACCTGTTACAGGAAGCATTATCATTCCCGCCACAGCCACTCTGGGGTCTACAAGAATGAGAGTAATTATGCAGTATGATACCAATCCCCCATCTCCATGTGGTTCATACACACGCGGACAAGTGGAAGATTACACATTAAATATTGCTTCGGAATATTGCTCAGCTTCCGCAAATGATACGACAAAAGAAAGAATTGGAAATGTAAAGTTCGGGACCATAAACAATTCATCAACAGGGACCGCAGGGTATGAAAACTTCACTTCTCTTTCTACTGACCTGACTCAGGGAAATAATTACACCATCTCGGTAACCCCTATGTGGGCCTCAACAGCTTACAACGAAGCGTATGAAGTGTATATCGATTATAATAATGATGGTAGCTTTGCAGACAAGGAGGAGCTGGTGTGGTCTAAAAATAATTCTACCGACAGCCCGGTTACCGGAAATATTACCATTCCAGCCACGGCAGCTACCGGAGCGAAAAGAATGAGAGTGATCATGCAATACGATTCTCTCCCTACATCTTCATGCGGATCCATTACACGTGGCCAGGTTGAAGATTACACCGTGAATATAATTTCCGCAAATAATATTTCTTCAGGAAGGGCAGCTCGGGAAACCAGAAAAGCACTGACAGACATTCAATTACACCCTAATCCTGTAGATACTATCCTGAATATTTCCAATACCACGTCAGAAGAATATAAAATCTTCGATATGGCCGGAAAACTTGTTAACTCGGGAAAACTTGAACGAGGTACCGTTAATGTAGCTCAGCTTCCAAAAGGCAATTATCTGATCCAGATTGGAGATACCGTTAAAAAATTCATTAAAGATTAGATAGCAAATAATCCTTAAATTTTGTGTTGGACTGTCCGCAAGGGCAGTCTTTTTTATAGTTTCCACTTGGAGTTTATTTCTGATAATTTATATCGTACAAATCGCACAAAAACACCAAACTGAAACATTAATTAACACATTATGTTTATCTATAATTATTTATTTAAAACGAATTGCTATTATTTAAGTTTTTTAATTTAATTTTATCACTCAGATTCTTTCTTGAATTGTACCGCTGAACCAGCTTTGATCCTAAATTATTCCGGGATTTGAGTTTCCATGTTTCAGTACGGCTTTACTGGGGCAAGCCGAATGCTTTAGGATGACTGTATCGTATTTTCTGAACATCATCATTTTTTATCAGTAAAAATAATATCCTAACCAATGCCGGCGCGGATCAAAAGGTAGTAAACTAAAAATCAATAACCATTAAAACTTTTATTATGAAACACTTATTCAAGTACATTTTCTTCTTATCCGTCACTCTTTTTTCAGTTGCCTGCAGCTCAGACGACGATGAGGAAATAATCTCTACCCTGCCACCCGTTACCCATGTTTTTTACAAGAATGCTGATGAACTGGCTTTAACCTACGATACATCCGGAACGGTAGGTCAGACCATAAGAAACCAGGCTTATGACCTATATAAGCAAGGAAAATGGAGCGAATTGGAAGCCCTGTTTAAAGCCAATAATCTGAATGGCGGATGGCCGCCAGCCAACGGAGGGTATAATATCGTGGATGATGTTCCTTTCCAGATGGGACAGAAATTCGACAGATACAGCGGAGCAATCGGAAACTATGACGGTACCGGGGTCCCAACCTTAGGTGGAAGCTTTACGAGCCCTATCATCAACGGATATGTATACACTTTTTCACAAAGGGCTTTAAACCAACCGGAAAATGCCTATGACTTTTATTATGAAATTGATGTTGTGAATAATTCACTACCTTTCAAGTCTCAGATTGGCGATGTTATTCCATGGTTCAATCAAGTGGGTGGCGGCAAACAGACTATGTGGAAAATTCCTATTGATATCAATACCGGATATCAGAAAACCTGGAACAAACTGGCACAGGAAGGCTATGTAAAAATCACCATCAAAAAAAGTCCGAGCGGAAAATATAATAATATCGTAGGTACCGTTATTCAGCAATAAATCAATATACATGTATCCCCTATCAAAAAAAATAAAAATCGGTAATCAGGCCACACTTGAGAAAGATCATTTCAGTAATGATGAAATTATACCATCTGCAACAGTACAATTCACCTGCTGTGACTGCGGCCATAAAAATGTTGTTGAAATTTTTCCGTATGAATCAGGATTTCCCATTATTCAAATGTATCATGAAGAACGTGTATTATCAAGAAATCAATTATTAGAGAACAAAATTGTTGCTGAAACTTCAGAAGGAAGGCGGCACTTCGGTGATTTAACAGTTAAGGACTTGCCTACTCTCTATTTCGGCACCGACTGTCAGAATTGTTATTCAAAATATTTCTGTGTATTCAGCTATGGAGAATGGCAGCCGGGATTAACACTCTTACTAGTTTCAGGTATATGGAAGTACGAGGAATTGGAATAATCTGAAATGGAGGGTTTAAGATACATTTAGGAAAGATCTGCTTGAAATTATTTTAAATCGCAAAAGGAGTTCAATCTATTCTTAGTGTGAAGCTTAAAATTCAGCACAAAAATCCACGGTTTAAGCTGTGGATTTTTTTGTAGAAACAGTTACAAATTTTACAAAATCGTTTTCTATCTTTGCTGTAAATAATAAAATTCATGGATAAAATTGATAGTCTGAACCAGGTAGCAGAATTCCACACCACTTTTAAAGCCCCTATTTTAGATACCCCACAAATTCCTTCACAGGACAGATGCAACCTCAGGGTTGAACTTTTACAGGAAGAATTAAATGAGCTGAAGCAGGCTATTGCGGATAATAATATTGTAGAAATTGCTGATGCTCTTTGTGACCTTCAGTATGTTTTGAGCGGAGCTGTCCTGGAATTCGGACTTGGCAGTAAATTTGTAGAGCTATTCAACGAAGTGCAGCGTTCCAATATGTCTAAAGCTTGTGATACAGCGGAACAGGCAGAAGAGACCGTAGCATTTTACAAGGAAAAGGAAGTAGAATCTTTTTATGAAAAATCCGGAGAGAAATTTAATGTCTACAGACAGGCAGACCATAAAGTTCTTAAAAACAAATACTACTCCCCTGCAGATTTAAAAACAATTATCGAAAAATAGTATGAAGAAATTTATTACCCATATTGTTGCCGTTTCAAGCTTTGCCCTGGCTACCCAGCAGCTCAGCGCCCAGAAAGTGGTGATGAACCGTGAAGTGGAAACTCAGAATGACGGCAAAATGCTTCTGGGAAACCAGTTCAAAGAGCAGTTTTTAAAAGCTCCGTACGCAGACTGGTATGTGAAAGAACATGATGAGTATGCCATAGACCAGAAAGCTGTGGACGAATTAAGAAAGGCTAAGATCAATACCTATTCACTGGTTGTTTTTATGGGAACCTGGTGTGAAGACAGCCACAGGGACTTTCCAAGGCTGATGAAGATCCTTGATGAATTAAAGTATCCTGACAATAAATTAACGATTATTGCGGTCAACCGTAAAAAGGAATCTCCTACCGGGGATGAAGTGCGTTATAATATCCAGAAGGTTCCGACGATTATCGTAGAAAAATACGGTAAAGAAATCGGAAGGATCATTGAAATGCCTACAACAGGATATATTGAAAGGGATCTTGTTCAGATTCTGAAAAAAGACGACAGTTCTGTAATCAAAGAAATTTTTAGCAAATAACCTTGAGAAATTCCAAAGTAATTCTATCGTTTGCAGCAGGTATCCTTGTGATGCTGGCTCTTTTTTGGGGGTTCAGATCCTGTTTGAATCCTACATCAAAGACGGAAAAATCCGATTATTATATTCTGACCAACCAGATTTCAAAAATGAATAAAATGGTGGTGATGGAACAGAATGTTTCCAGCATGCAGAAAACCAAAATGGGCTATGAAGTGTTCGGAAAAGAAGTTTCAAACAACAGCATTATCACGTATACCAAAACTAACGCCCAGGTTTCTTATGATCTCAATAAAATGAAAATGGAAGTGGACTCCATTAACAAAAAACTGGTGATCACGGAGCTTCCTGAAGCTGAGATCAGGATTACGCCAAGTGTGGAGATCCAGTCGCTGGACGATTCTTTTTTCAACAGGATTTCGGAAAAGGATATAAAAAATGTGACCCAGAAAGCTAAAGAAACTGCCATTAACTCAATTAATCAGAATCAGCTGAGAACAGAAGGCCGTAAACAATTAATGGAAAATCTTAACAATATTTTCGTTTTGGCAAAAGCTTTGAATTATACTATAGAAGACGAAACCGGCAAACTCGGTGTATTAGGACTCTAAAAATTCAAGCGTATGGATTCAAAAGACAACAAAAAGAAGGAATCTGCCAACAGTGCAGAAACCAAAAAACAGAACCAGGATTTTCAAAACATTCCTGCTTCATCAGAAAAAAGCAATCCGCCTGATATTGATAAGGAAGATGTTCAGAAATCTTCAAAAAATAAATCAGGAAAAACCGATAATACGAAAAAATAAACCAAAAGGTTCTGTTCTCCTGAGTGGAACCTGTTTTATTGAACAATAATCTCAGGGAGATTTCTAAGAAAAGAGTTTTTTTTAGAATCTATATAGATTATATTGAAAAATTTAACCACAAAAGTCACAAAAGACGGAGGTACACTAAAATTCCAAAAGATCTTTATTTCGAGAACAAAAGCCCACAAAACACGAAAATCAAAGGTTTCAGAAAACTTATGTGAACTCATAAACATAGCAATTTTAAACTTAAATAAACAATTATTAAAAGCTTTTGTAACTTTTGTTGTTATTTTTATCTCCCACAGATTGCGCAGATTTTCACAGATGATTGCGCAAATTCTTCCGATATAAAAATCTTTGATTTTTTTTAAAAAACTTATGTGAACTTCTACTCATTCTAATATTCAACTTCAAATCACTAAAGTATTAAAGCTTTTGTGACTTTTGTGGTTATTTTATCTCCCACAGATTACGCAGATTTTCACAGATGATTGCGCAAATTCTTCCGATATAAAAATCTTTGATTTTCAAAAAGCTTATGTGAGCTTATAAAAACAGTAATTTTAAACTTAAATAAACAAGTGTTAAAAGCTTTTGTGACTTTTGTGGTTATTTTTATCTCCCACAGATTGCGCAGATTCTTCCGATATAAAATCTTTGATTTTTTTTAAAAACTTATGTGAACTTCTACTCATTCTAATATTCAACTTCAAATCACTAAAGTGTTAAAGCTTTTGTGACTTTTGTGGTTATTTTATCTCCCACAGATTACGCAGATTTTCACAGATGATTGCGCAAATTCTTACTATATAAAAATCTTTGATTTTTTAAAAACTTATGTGAACTTCTACTCATTCTAATATTCAACTTCAAATCACTAAAGTGTTAAAGCTTTTGTGACTTTTGTGGTTATTTTTATCTCCCACAGATTGCGCAGATTCTTCTGATATAAAATGTTTGATTTTTTTAAAACTTATGTGAACTTCTACTCATTCTAATATTCAACTTCAAATCACTAAAGTGTTAAAGCTTTTGTGACTTTTGTGGTTTAAAATATTTTGATTTTAACTTAATCTCACACTTCCTCTCAAGAGTTAAAGTATCAGCTAATGAAATCGAAAGATTCCACCCAAATGAGCGGAACCTTTCTTACTATCTACTTATTATATGGACTACTTCCGGTTTTATACGATCGTGGATTTCCCGATCCTTACATTTTCAAAATTGTAATAGGATTTTTCAGAGTACTTAATATAATCTGCAATAAAACTTCCTACTTCAGCCGTAGAATAATGCTGCTCTGCATTAAGATCTACCGTAACATATTTGTTTTCAATGGCATGTTCCACGGCTCTTCTCAGCTTTTCTGCTGCTTCAGGAAGTTCAAGATAATCAAGCATCATCGCTGTGCTCAGGATGGAGGCTACAGGATTGGCAATTCCTTTTCCTTTAGCCTGGGGATAAGAGCCATGGATGGGTTCAAACAGGGCGTTTTCTTCACCTATTGATGCGGAAGGCAGAAGCCCGATAGAACCACCGATAACACTGGCTTCATCAGAAATAATATCCCCGAACATATTCTCCGTCAGGATGACATCAAACTGCTTTGGATTAAGAACCAGCTGCATGGCTGCATTGTCAACGAAAATATAATCCAGCTGCACATCAGGATATTGCGGGGCAATTTTCTGACAGGTTTTTCTCCACAATCTTGACGTATCGAGAACATTGGCTTTATCAATCAGTGTCAGCTTCTTCTTTCTTTTTTCAGCTTCTTTAAAAGCCATATGGGCAATTGGAATAATTTCTTCCGTGCTGTATTTACAGACATCGTAAGCATATTTCCCGTCCGGATCTGTAAATTTTTCACCAAAATAAATTCCACTCACCAGCTCCCTGAAAATCTGAATATCAGTTCCTTCAATAATTTCTCTTTTCAAAGGACTTTTATCGATCAGTGAAGCATAGGTTTTCAAAGGCCGGATGTTCGCATACAATCCCAGCTCTTTACGGAGTTTCAGCAACCCCTGTTCAGGTCTTACCTTCGCTTCCGGATTGTTGTCAAAAACAGGATCTCCAATAGCCCCGAACAGGACCGCATCAGAATCTTTACAGATCTTTAAAGTTTCTTCCGGCAGCGGATCTCCGGTTTTAAAAATGGCTTCTGCACCCATTAATCCATAAGAAAACTGGAAACTGCACTGAAAAACATCAGCCACCGCATCCAAAACTTTAATGCTTTCACTGACCACTTCCGGCCCGATCCCGTCTCCGGGAAGAACTGCTATTTTAAAATAACTGTTGCTCATACTTGTGTGTTTTTTGTTCAAATTGCTGTATCGCCTTTTTTTTGCTGATTAAAAAATCAATATCGTCATAACCATTGATCAGGCATATTTTTTTATAGGAATCAAGTTCAAAAGTCTCCGTTTTTCCATTGAAGCTAATAGTCTGCTGCTCTACATCCACATGAATTTCCAGGGCCGGATTTTCTGTAATATTCTGTAAAATATCTTTTAAAAACTCCTCGGAAACTTTTACGGGAAGCAGGCCGTTATTCAGGGCATTGCCTTTAAAAATATCTGCAAAATAGCTGGATATGATCACTTTGAAACCGTAATCTGTCAACGACCAGGCCGCATGTTCCCTGCTGCTTCCGCACCCGAAATTGTTTCCTGCCACCAGGATCTCGCCGCTGTATCTGGAATTGTTCAGTACAAAATCAGGATTGGGTTCTCCCGTATGAATATTAAACCTCCAGTCTCTGAATAGATTCTCTCCAAACCCTTTCCTGTCAATGCTTTTAAGGAACCTCGCAGGAATAATCTGATCGGTATCTATATTTTCTGCAGGCAATGGAACTGCCTTTGACTGTATGTATGTTAATTTTTGCATTCTTCTACGATCTTTTAGTTTAAACTTTCAAAAGCTGAAATTCTTCCTTCTACCGCCGCTTTGGCTGCAGTGAGTGGACTTGCCAGGATGGTTCTTGCCCCTTGTCCCTGTCTGCCCTCAAAATTCCGGTTGGATGTGGAAACACAGTATTCTCCTTCAGGAATTTTATCATCATTCATGGCAAGACACGCTGAGCATCCGGGCTGGCGGATCTGGAATCCCGCGTCGCTGAAAATTTTATCCAGACCTTCTTCATAGATCTGTTTCACGACCTGCTGGGAACCCGGAACAATAAGCGCCTTTACACTTTCCGATTTACTTTTCCCTTTGATATATTCCGCTGCGGAACGGAAATCTTCTATCCGCGCATTGGTACAGCTTCCGATGAATACATGATGAACCTCAATTGCCGTTACTTCCTGTCCTGCTTTCAAGCCCATATATTGAAGTGCTTTTTCCTCAGACTCATTCTGGGGAACGGGAATTACTTCATGAACTGAAATTCCCATCCCGGGATTGGTTCCGTACGTGATCATCGGAAATATATCAGCTGCATTAAAGGTTAATTCTTTGTCAAAAACAGCGCCTTCATCCGTTGTAAGGGTTTTCCAGTACGCCACTTTATCATTCCATTCTTCTCCTTTCGGGGCATAGGTTTTCCCTTGTACATAGCTAAAAGTAGTTTCATCCGGCGCAATCATACCGCCTCTGGCTCCCATTTCAATACTCATATTGCAGACCGTCATTCTTCCTTCCATGGACATTTCCTCAAAAACATTTCCTGCATATTCACAGAAATAGCCTGTTCCGCCGTCTGTTCCTATTTTAGAAATAATATAGAGGATCACATCTTTAGGCTGAACATGAGGATTCAGCTTACCGCTGACGGTAATCCTCATGGATTTTGGTTTATTCAAAAGCAGGCACTGACTGGCAAAAACCTGTGCTACCTGGCTTGTTCCGATCCCGAAAGCAATGGCTCCGAAAGCTCCGTGCGTAGAAGTATGGCTGTCTCCGCATACAATGCTCATTCCCGGCTGGGTGATGCCTAACTCAGGAGCAATAATATGCACAATACCCTGATAAGGATGCCCGAGCCCGAATAATTCTATGTTATTTTTTTTGCAGTTTTCAGTCAGCTGCTCTACCTGATTTCTGGATAGTTCATCGCGGATAGGTTGCTCCTGGTTCAATGTAGGAACATTGTGATCTGCCGTCGCGACAATCTGCTTCGGCCTGAATATTTCAAGATTTCTGGCTTCCAATTCTGCAAAGGCCTGCGGGCTGGTTACCTCATGAATCAGATGCTTGTCTATATAAATAATTTGCGGTCCGTCCGGAACCGTTTCTACAACGTGGGCGTCCCAGACTTTATCAAAAAGTGTTTTCTTATTGTTGTCCATATCCAATTTTCTTGATTTTACCCTATTTTTCTGCTGCATGTTTCCATGATCATGTACAGGTCATCATTTTTAACTTCCTTCTTCTGATCGGCAACCTTTAAGAACTCACGATATAAAAAATCCAGTTCATTTTTGGTAATATCATAGCCTATATGCTTAAAGCGGTAAGCCAGTGCCGAACGTCCGCTCCGGGCGGTAAGAATAATGGAGGAAGCATTGACTCCCACTTCTTCAGGATCTATAATTTCATAGGTCTCTCTGTTTTTAATGACTCCATCCTGGTGGATTCCCGAGCTGTGTGCAAAAGCATTCGCCCCTACAATGGCTTTATTAGGCTGCACCGGCATTCCCATCAGGTCAGATACCATCAGGCTCATTTCATTAAGCATTCTTGAATTAATATCCGTATGCAGATTCAGATCCCTGTGCTGTTTTAAGATCATGACGACCTCCTCCAGAGCTGTATTTCCTGCCCGTTCTCCCAATCCGTTGATGGTACATTCTATCTGACGTGCCCCATTGATCACTCCGGCAATAGAATTGGCAGTAGCAAGTCCTAAATCGTTGTGGCAATGACACGAAATGATGGCTTTTTCAATACCTTTTACGTTTTCTTTCAGGTATTTTATTTTCTCTCCATATTCTTCCGGAAGACAATAACCTGTGGTATCCGGAATATTCAGGACTGTAGCTCCAGCTTTAATCACCTCTTCACAAACCCTGGCCAGAAATGCGTTATCTGTCCTTCCTGCATCTTCAGCATAAAACTCTACATCCTCTACATAGCTTTTTGCATATTTTACAGCATCTGCAGCACGTTCCAGGATATCTTCACGGGTGGAATTGAATTTATATTGAATATGAGAATCTGAAGTTCCGATTCCGGTATGAATACGCGGCCTCTTTGCAAATTTCAGTGCTTCAGCAGCCACATCAATGTCTTTTTTATGAGCCCGTGTCAGTCCGCATACCTTGGTGTTTTTCACCAGTTTTGAAATTTCTGAAACGGATTCGAAATCTCCCGGGCTTGAAACGGGGAAACCGGCTTCTATTACGTCAATCCCTAGCTTATCAAGGCTTTCTGCGATGATCAGCTTTTGTTTTGTATTCAGTTTACATCCGGGAACCTGTTCCCCATCCCTCAGCGTCGTATCAAAAATTTCAATTTTTTCGGAATTCATAATGAAGTTTTTTACTTAATTTTGATCAAAACTACTGCTTCCGATATTTCTACGTTTTCATATCTCCTGAAAATTACAATATTCAACAGCTGAAAAAACAACCGTATCCATTTAGTAATCAACAAATTAAATTTTACAAATTTACAATGGCAGAATTGCAGAAAGATTTTTTGTTTGTATTGATCAAGTCATTAACCACTTCCGAGAAACGACAGTTTAAACTTTATGTGAACCGTCTGGGAATTAATGTGGATGCGAAATTTCTGCTCCTTTTTTCAGAGCTGGATAAGATGAGTGAATATAATGAGCAGGTCATCATTGAGAAGAAAATTTCAACAAAACAGCAGCTTTCCAACCTGAAAGCCCATCTTTATAAGCAAATTCTGGTAAGCCTGAGGATGAATCCAAGCCATCAGAATTACAGAGTTCAGCTTCGCGAGCAACTGGATTTTGCCACAATCCTCTATCAGAAAGGACTTTACAAACAGGCTCTGAAAATCCTGGATAAAACCAAGCATTCTGCCCTGGAACTGGATGAAAAAAGTATTGCTTCGGAAATCATTGATCTTGAAAAAGTCATTGAATCACAATTCATTACGAGAAGTATTAAAGGACGTGCGGATGAGCTGATCAGGCAGTCTACGGAAATCAGCAAGCAGAATCATTATGCAACGGAACTTTCTAACCTTTCTCTGAAGTTATACAGTGAAATGCTTACGCACGGCTATGTAAATAATGATGCTGACCGGGAAAAAGTCCTGGAGCTCTTCAATGATGAGATCAGGAAAATAAAACCGGAAAAACTGAATTTTACCGAGAAATTATGGTATTTCAAAGCACATGTCTGGAAAAACCAGTTACTTCAGGATTACAAGTATACCCTGAAATATGCTTATCAGTGGGTAGATCTTTTCCATAAAAACCCGGAAATGATCATCAGTCATCCGGTATGGTATATCAAAGGGAACACCTACCTGCTGAAGATTTTGTTCCTGTATGGAAATATTGATATTCTGGAAGAGCATTTTGAAAATTTCAATGCAATAGTTAATTCCCAGAATTTCACCCAGAATGAAAACCTTCAGGCTTTAATATTTCTGACCCATTACAATACTTTAATGAATATCCATTTCGTTAAAGGTGAATTTTTTTCAGGAACAAAGCTTATTCCCGAAATTGAATTGAAGATGGAAAAACTCCGGGAAAAAATTGATGAACATCACTTTATGATCCTCTATCTTAAAATGGCCTCGATGTTTTTCGGAAGTAAAATGTTTGAAAAATCAATTGAATATTCAATGAAAGTGGTTGAGTGTAAAGGAAATGTCCAGGAAGATCTTCTTTTCCATACACGGATTCTTATTTTAATGGCAAAGTACGAGTCAGGAAATGATGAAGATTACGATGAATTTATCAATTCTTCTTTAAAATTTATCCGGAAAATGAAGAAACCGGAAGCCTTTCATTTTGAAAGCATTCAGTTCTTCAAAAACATCAACAGCTTGGTTTTAAATAAAAAACAGGAATCATTTGAAGCTTTTGATCAGGTACTTGAAGATTTTTCCAAAAATGAATATTACAGGCGATCCCTGCTCTACATTGATATCCATGGCTGGGTAAAATCTAAAATCAGAAATGTGGATGTGATTGAGATCATCAAACAGAAAGTAAAGTATAAGAGGAAGAGATGAAAGACTTTTTAATGGTGGCTAGGCTCCCGAAACCACCAGGAAGTCGTCACGCAACTAACGAAATATATCGAATTAAAAAATGATCTTGTGATGTCTGGTGGCAGAGGCTCTGGAAGCCACCAGACTTTCTGTTTTATAATCTTTCTAAAAATTTCAACGCATTTTTATGGCTTATCTTTTCCATAATTTCAGCGGAAAATTCCTGTTCAATCCTGCTGTTAATCACATTAAACGCGGAAGCATCATCATATCCTTTAAAGAAAAAAGGATGACGGGATTTATCCGGGTGGTCTTTGCAGAAGAAAAAATCTGCCCCGTATGCCACAGCATCTGCCCCGCCGAGATCAAGACCATATTGGACATGTTCGTATAATTTATCCGGATTGGTTTCGTCTACGCAGTTTCTGATGAAGTTGAGACCTATTAAGCCTTTTCTTCTGATCACTTCTTTGGCCAGCTCATCGGGAAGATTTCTGTTTTTGTCATGAATCGTCCGGTAGTTGGAATGGCTGGCCAGAATAGGAATGTTATAGTTTTTCTGGTCGATATAATTAAGAATGCCGTATGCAAGCTGATCGCTTGTATGGGCCAGGTCAACCGGTATATTTTTATCAGAAATGTAATCCAGCAGGACTTTTCCGTCATCTTTCAGCCCTGCTGTAGAATAGTTTCCGCCTCCAAAGCGGTTTTCAGTATGATGGGTAATTCCGATATAAAAAATTTTCTGCGTTTTCTCAATAATGGCTTCCAGATTTTTAAACCCGGTTTCCAGCGTATCATCCTCACCACAGAAACTGGATGCATTTTCAATGGATGCGATGACCCCGGTTTTGTTTTCATTTCCGGGATGCTTATAGTTTTCGCCCTCAAATAAAAAAAAGTCTTTACCTTTCAGCAAATCTGCAAAAAGCTCACTCTGTCCGGCTCCATATACCGTACTGCCCTCGCCCGTTGAGGAATATATAGCCATAATCTGCAGCTTCACATTGCCTTCTTTTAAGTAAGGAAGCGAGCAGCCCAGTTCACGGTCGTCAATTTTTGCTTCCGGGCCTAATAAATATACTAAAAGATCACAGTGCAGATCAATAGTAAAGTTCTTCATATTTTCCATATTATCTAAAATTAACATTGGCTTTTCCAGGGATAGGCAGCCCCCATTTTTACGGTCATTTACCATAAAACATCTTATTTTTTCTTTAAAAAAATTGGAATGAGGGTGAATCCGTTCAAATCACCCATCACATTTTCAGGATCGAATCGTAATTCTTATTTCAAATATAGTTTAAATATAGCATATTAACTAAAAAATGCGTATTTTTGCGTCTTAAAATTTCTTAGTAAACAATGATAAAAATTACACTTCCAGACAATAGTGTCAAAGAATTCGAAGGAGAAGTTACTCCTCTAGATGTGGCAAAATCTATCAGTGAGGGATTGGCTAGAAATACCATTTCCGCAGTTGTAAACGGCAAACAAGTAGAAACAACCACACCTATAACCACGGATTCAACGGTACAATTGCTGACCTGGAATGATGATCTTGGAAAGAAAGCTTTCTGGCATTCTTCTGCCCACTTGCTGGCGCAGGCTATCCTTGAATTTTATCCCGATGCTAAGCTTACCATTGGACCTGCCATTGAGAGTGGATTCTATTATGATGTAGATTTCGGAAACGAAAGTTTATCTGAAAAAGATTTTGAGAAGATTGAAAAAAGAGTCCTGGAAAATGCCAAGAAAGGTTCAACATTCTCGCTATACCCTGTTTCTAAAGAAGAAGCATTAAAAACGTATGCGGATAACCCTTACAAAGTGGAGCTCATTTCTAATCTTAACGATGGGGAGATCACTTTTGTAACCCATGATAATTTCACGGATCTATGCCGTGGCGGACACATTCCTAACACCGGAATTGTGAAAGCAGTGAAAATCTTAAACGCAGCCGGAGCCTATTGGAGAGGAAACGAAAACAACCCTCAGCTGACTAGAGTATACGGTATTTCTTTCCCTAAACAGAAAGAGCTTACTGAATATCTTGAAAAACTGGAGGAAGCCAAAAGAAGAGACCACAGAAAACTGGGTAAGGAACTTGGTATTTTTGCCTTCTCTGAGAAAGTAGGTGCAGGTCTTCCATTATGGTTACCCAAAGGAACTGCCTTAAGAAGAAAACTGGAAAATTTCCTTTCTGAAGCTCAGAAAAAAGGAGGTTACGAATTCGTAATGTCTCCGCATATCGGGGCAAAAGAACTGTATGTAACTTCAGGACACTGGGATAAATACGGGGCTGACAGCTTCCAGCCGATCAAAACTCCGAATGAAGGAGAAGAATTCCTGCTGAAGCCGATGAACTGTCCTCACCACTGTGAAATCTATAAAACTTCACAATGGAGCTACAGGGATCTTCCAAAGAGATATGCAGAATTCGGAACGGTATACCGATATGAGCAGAGCGGAGAGCTTCACGGACTGACAAGAGTTCGTGGATTTACTCAGGATGATGCCCACCTTTTCTGTACTCCGGATCAGCTTTCAGAGGAATTTGAAAAAGTAATTGATTTAACGCTTTATGTATTCAAATCCTTAGGTTTTGAAGATTTTGTCACTCAGGTTTCGTTGAGAGATCCTGAAAACAGAGAAAAGTATATCGGTTCTGATGAAAATTGGGAAAAAGCCGAAAATGCCATCATCAATGCGGCAGAGAAAAAAGGGTTAACAACCATTGTAGAATACGGTGAAGCTGCATTCTACGGTCCGAAACTGGATTTTATGGTAAAAGATGCTTTAGGGAGAAAATGGCAGCTGGGAACCATCCAGGTGGATTATAATTTACCGGAACGATTCGATCTTCATTATATCGGAAACGATAATGAGAAGCACAGACCGGTAATGATTCACAGAGCACCATTCGGTTCTATGGAACGTTTCATTGCGATCCTGCTGGAAAATACGGCCGGGAACTTCCCGTTATGGTTAAGCCCTGATCAGTTTATTATTCTACCAATCAGTGAAAAATATGTAGATTATTCAAAAAAAGTTTCACAATTTTTGGAAAATCACGATATTAGCGGTCTGATTGACGACAGAAATGAGAAGACCGGGAAAAAGATCCGTGATGCGGAATTGAAGAAAATCCCTTTCATGCTGGTTGTAGGAGAGAATGAGGAAAAAGAAGGCACAATTTCTGTAAGAAGACGTGGCGAAGGAGACCTTGGAGTGATGAGTATGGAGGATTTTGTGGCTTATTTTAAAAAGGAAGCAGCCATATAAAAAGCATTGAACGATTGAAGAATTAAAAAGATTGAAAAATTACTCAACGTACATTAATCTTTTAATCATTAAATTTTTGAATCTTTTAATTTTAGAAAAATAGATAAGTAATTAACCAATAAAATTATAATACAATAGCACAAAGATTTAACAACAGGGGCCCACAGAGACGTCCTGTACAGGAGGACTTACACTTGATCAACGATAAAATTCGTGTGAGAGAGCTTCGTTTGGTGGGCGATAACGTAGAGCCGGGAGTTTACCCAATTGATAAAGCAAGACAGCTTGCCACAGAGCAGGAGCTTGATCTGGTAGTAATCTCTGATAAGGCTGAGCCTTTTATTGCAAGGATATTAGACTATAAAAAGTTTTTATACGAGCAAAAGAAAAAGCAGAAGGAACTAAAAGCAAAGCAGGTAAAAGTGGTTGTGAAAGAGATCCGTTTCGGACCTCAGACCGATGATCACGATTATGAATTTAAGAAGAAGCACGCTGAAAAGTTTCTTGAAGAAGGTTCAAAATTAAAAACCTACGTATTTTTTAAAGGACGTTCAATTATCTTTAAAGACCAGGGAGAAATCTTACTTCTAAAACTTGCTCAGGAACTTGAGCATGTTGGAAAAGTAGACCAGCTTCCGAAACTTGAAGGAAAAAGAATGATTATGATGATGAGTCCTAAAAAACCAGCTAAATAGTTTTTTAACAGACACTGTGTCTGTTTCCTATCATACAAAACCTCAAATTATTTTGAGGTTTTTTTGTTGTTAAAATTTATTAAATTATTATTAAATATTACCCTACATCAATTTCCGGTAAAAGATATAAGTATACATTTGTATTGTAAATAACAAACAACAAAATAATTTATATTATTAACAAATTAAACAGGAAAAACGATGAGCACACTTACATTAAAAGACGGAACAGAGATTTATTACAAAGATTGGGGAAAAGGACAGCCTGTATTTTTTCACCATGGATGGCCGCTATCCAGCGATGACTGGGACGCACAGATGTTGTTTTTCCTGGAGAAAGGCTACAGGGTTATTGCCCACGACAGAAGAGGGCACGGAAGATCTGAGCAGACGCCGGAAGGACATAATATGGACACGTACGCATCTGATGTTGATGAAATCGTAACGGCATTAGACCTGAAAGATGTGATCCATGTGGGACATTCCACAGGAGGAGGTGAAGTGATCAGATATGTGGCACAGCACGGTAAAGGAAGAGTTGCCAAAGCCGTTTTAATAAGCGCGGTAACCCCTATTATGGTTCAAAACGAAAACAACCCGAACGGTGTTCCGATTTCTGTTTTTGATGATATCCGCAATAATACCGCTCACCACAGACAGCAGTTCTACATTGACATCACATTCCCTTTTTACGGGTATAACAGAGAAGGCGCAAAAGTTTCCGAAGGCATCCAGAGAAACTGGTGGAGACAGGGAATGATGGGTTCTATCAAAGCACATTATGACTGTATCAAAGCTTTCTCCGAAACAGATTTCACAGAAGACCTTAAGAATACAGAAGTTCCGGTTCTTGTTTTGCATGGAGAAGATGATCAGATCGTTCCTTTTGAAACGACCGGTAAGGTGGCCGCTACCCTTCTTAAGAACGGGAAATTAATTTCCTATCCCGGATTTCCGCATGGAATGCCTACTACAGAAGCAGAAACCATCAATAAAGATTTATTAGCATTTTTTCAGTCATAATTGATTTGCACTATAATATTACAAGGCCGTCATTTGAATTAAATGGCGGTTTTTTTATTTTAATACACTAAAATGTGTTTTAAAAGCAATCACAAAACCTCATTAACAAAGGATTTAATTGCTTATATTTAATCTTACACTTGTGATTTAATTTATTAGTTAGTATCTTCGTGATGTTAAATCCTAACCAATGAAAATTAAATTACTGGCTTTATTAAGCCTTCCGATGCTTCTTGCATCATGCGCTCAGGATGATATTCTTGACCCTAATACGAATATGCAAAATGAGACGCAGGCTGTCGCAGGAGACAAGTCTGCAGCCAGAGGTCCTTTTGATCTTACCCGTTATACCCTCTTAAAGGAAAGTACCAATCACCCTCAGGTATTAGAGGCCGGTCAGTCCATCAGTATGGAATGCAATGGCAGCACGTACCGTTTTATTATGCAAACGGATAATAATCTGGTTCTGTACAGAGAAAGACCGGGATTTAATACCGTCTTATGGCATTCCAACACATACAGAAGCTCCGGGACTCCAAGACTTATTGTACAAAATGATGGAAATATGGTTATTTACAGAGATGGAAATGCGCTTTGGAGCTCCAATACTGCCGTGAATTATCATGTAGCCAATCCTCACGTAAAACTTCAGCTTTATTCAAGATCCGGGGCAGCAATTCCTTCAGGATATAGAATTAAAGTTGTTTTAGGTGGAAATAACGAAGAAAGGAATTCAATAATTGTTGAAGACTTCCTGTAAATACTAACTACTTTAAAATATAGCCGTTTCCCGAAAGAAACGGTTTTTTTGTACGGTCTGATAAAATCAAAGATTATAAAGTTTAGATTAATTTTTTTTTGTATCTTTGCAAACCGAATTCCTGCCTGGTGCGGGGATTACATGACAAGATATTGATAACAAAATAATAAAAAAGCAGAACAATGCCAAAATTAAAAACGAAATCAGGTGCTAAAAAGCGTTTTAAACTTACCGGAACTGGTAAGATTAAAAGAAAAAATGCTTTCAAAAGCCACATCTTAACTAAGAAAGAAACTAAGCAGAAGAGAAATCTTACGCAGACTTCTTATGTTGCTGCTGTGGACGAGAAAAGCGTTTTACGTCAATTAGCCATTAAGTAGTTTTTATAAATCTATATCCGGTTTATAAGAATTCAAAACAAATTCAACAATTTAACCCTGAAACGGTGCCACTAAGAGCAGTTGAGCTGCCGCCCTTTTCAAAAAAACAATTTAAATTATGCCAAGATCAGTAAATGCAGTAGCTTCAAGAGCTCGCAGAAAGAAAATTATGAAACAAGCCAAAGGTTTTTTCGGTAGAAGAAAGAACGTTTGGACTGTAGCTAAAAACGCGGTAGAAAAAGCAATGCAATATGCTTACCGTGGAAGAAAAGAGAAGAAAAGAAACTTCAGATCTCTTTGGATTACCCGTATCAATGCAGGTGCCAGAGAGCATGGAATGTCTTACTCTCAGTTTATGGGAGCTCTTAAAAAGAACAACGTAGAGCTTAACAGAAAAGTTTTAGCAGATTTAGCAATGAATCACCCTGAAGCTTTCAAAGCAGTTGTAGATCAAGTAAAATAATGTAGAATTTTTTGTTATCAATATAATCCCGGGCTTTGTCCGGGATTTTTTTTACGCATAAGACAATTGTGATTTATTTTCATTAAAACAACGTTATAATAGATTAATTTACACTGTTTTAAACTGATTAAAAAAAATAACATCCAATTCCAGAATTTTCCTTTTTGCATAAAATAAAATTGATATTTATTATCTACATTTGTTGAATTATAAAATATCTAAAAATATAGTCAAAAGTGAAAAAAATAACAACTATTGTACTTCTTTCTTTGTCATCTTACAGCCTTCAAGCTCAGAATTTTATACAGGCTTATCAAACCCGGGCCGACAAAGTTTCGCAGACTAATATCACGACGATTCTTCAGGAATTCGCAGGTCTTGGTATAAAAACCACAGGTTCTGCAGAAAATACAAATGCGCTGAACTGGCTGAAAGCAAAGTATCAATCTTACGGTTATACTGCCAGCCAGATTACAGAAGATAGTTTTAACTATTCAAATACCAGCTCAAAAAATTTAATCATTACTAAAACAGGAACCGTTTATCCCAATACCTATGTGATCATCTGCGGGCATTATGATACTGTGAACGGCCCCGGAGTGAGCGACAATGGCAGCGGTACTTCTATTCTGCTTGAAGCGGCACGGATATTAAAAGATGTCCCTACAGAATATTCCATCAAGTTTATCCATTTTTCGGGTGAGGAACAGGGGCTTCTGGGCAGCTCTCATTATGTGAACAATGTTGTTTTCCAGAATAATGTGCGCCAGCTTAATCTTAAAGTTGTGTTCAATATTGACCAGGTGGGCGGCCAACTGGGAAATACCAACAATAATATCAAGTGCGAAAGTGACCAGAGCGGACAAAGTGGAAATAACGCAGCTTCTCTTGCCATGACACAGCAGCTGGCTACCTGCACCACGCTTTACTCACCACTGCAAACAACCATGTCCAATGCATTTAATTCAGATTATATGCCGTTTGAAGGTAAAGGAGATATCATTACAGGTTTTTATGAAACCCAAAGAAGCCATAATGAACATACCCCGAATGATACTTTTGCCAACGTAGATCCCGTTTATGTATTCAATGTCGGAAAAGCAACTATAGGTGCTCTTCAACACTTTGCTGTAGCTACAGGAACCCTGGCTACTGATGATATTCAGTCCGGAAACCTGGAAACAGTAAAAATATACCCTAATCCGGCGCAAAATGTTCTTCATATTGAACTTCCGAAAAATGATAAAAATTTCAAAGTGGAGGTCACTGATATGAATGGCAGGCTGCTCCTGAATGCAGAAAACGAAAATAAACTGAACACTTCCGGCCTTGCCAACGGAGTATATATGGTAACCGTAAAGTCTGATAAGCATAATGTGACAAGAAAGATTATTATTGAGAAATAAGAGTTTTGAGGTTGAGGCTAAGATTAGGCTAAGGTTAAGGTCAATACAACTATATGATAACATACTTTACAACCCTAAGACACTCAAACACTAAAACTCTATCCCCCTCCAACACACCACACACCACACCAAATATAATACATATGAAAAAACTGACTACCTTTTTGGGCATTGTATCAGCTGTGAGCAGCCTCAGTGCCCAAAGCTTTATTCAGGAATACAAGAACAGGGCTGATCTTGTTTCCCAGGCCAATATTACCACGAATCTACAGGAGTTTTCCAATTTTGGAATTAAAACCACAGGATCTGTGAACAATACCAATACGCTCAACTGGCTTAAAAACAGATACACTGCTTTCGGGTATTCAGCAAGCCAGATCGTGGAAGATCCTTTCACTTTTGGAAATACAAGCTCAAAGAATCTGGTGATTACCAAAATCGGAACCGTTTATCCTAACAAGTATGTGATTATCTGCGGGCATTACGATACCATTACCGGTCCCGGAACCAATGATAACGGAAGCGGAACTTCTGTCATTCTGGAAGTCGCCAGGATTTTAAAAGATGTTCCTACAGAATATTCCATCAAGTTTATCCATTTCTCTGGAGAAGAGCAAGGCCTGTATGGAAGTTCCCACTATGCCAATAATATAGCTTATCAGAGCGGGGTCAAAAAACTGGATATCAAAGTGGTTTTCAATCTGGATCAGGTAGGCGGTAAACAGGGAAATACCAATACCAAAATTATCTGTGAAAGAGATACTTCCGGACAATCAGGGAATAATGCGGCTTCCAATACCATTACCCAGCAACTGGCAACCTGTACTACCCTGTACTCTCCTCTTACCACCAGTATTTCCAATGCCTACTCCTCCGATTATATGCCTTTCGAAAAAAAGGGATATACCATCACGGGGTTTTATGAATATACCAGAAGCTATACGGAACACACCGTGAATGATACATTTGCTAACGTAGACCCTGTATACGTATTTAAGGTAGGAAAAGCTGCCGTAGGCGCCATGCAGCATTTTGCAACGGCCTCTACAACGGCTAAAACTGTTTCAGCTAAAGAAAATACACTGGAATCTGTAAAAATTCACCCTAACCCGGCTAAAAATGTACTCAATATTGAGCTTCCGGATTCATCAGCAGAAAAATTCAGTGTTGAAATAACCGATGTGAAGGGATATTCGGTACTGAAAACAGAAAATCAGCATCAGGTTGATATTTCACGCCTGAACAACGGAATTTATTTATGTACCGTAAAAACAGGAGATCTGAGTACTACACGGAAAATTATCATTGAAAAGTAAGAGGTTTTTAGGCTAAGATTAAGAGGGTCAGTACACCCTATAACTCCATAACCCTCAAACTCTAAAACTCTAAAACCCAATAACTCAATAATCCTCCAACCTAATATAATTTAACATGAAAAAACTAGTTATATTTTTATACTCTGCGGCAGCTATAGGAAGTATGAATGCACAGACACTCATTCAGGCCTATAAGAACCGGGCTGATATGGTATCCCAAACCAATATTACCACTAATCTTCAGGACTTTTCCAATCTTGGAATAAAAACCACCGGATCAGTGAATAATGCCAATGCCCTGACCTGGATTAAAAACAAGTATATTTCCTACGGGTATTCTGCCAGCCAGATTGTGGAAGATCCTTTTACATTTGGAAGTACAAGTTCAAAAAACCTGGTCATCACGAAAACCGGAACTGTTTATCCTAACAAATATGTGATTATCTGCGGGCATTTCGACAGTATCAACGGTCCCGGCGTTAATGATAACGGAAGCGGGACTTCTATTATCCTGGAGGCCGCAAGAATCTTGAGGAATGTTCCTACGGAATATTCTATCAAGTTCATCCATTTTTCCGGCGAAGAACAGGGATTAAGAGGAAGCAGCCATTACGTTAACAATGTAGCTTATCAGAATGGCACACGTGTACTTGATATCAAATTAGTCTTTAATCTTGACCAGGTAGGCGGCGTTATGGGTAATAATAACAATACGGTATATTGCGACCAGGATATGGCCGGCCCTACCAGTAATAATGCGGCATCTGCAACAGTAACCCAGGAGCTTAGGAACTGTACCGCCCTTTACTCACCGCTTCAGACAGCCGTAGATCCTGCGGAAAATACAGATTATATTCCATTTGAAAGAAAAGGTGAAGTGATTACCGGTTTTTTTGAAAGAATAAGAAGCTCCTCTCCGCATACGCCAAATGATACTTTTGCCAATACAGACCCGGTTTATATTTACAAAATCGGAAAAGCAACGGTAGGAGCACTTCAGCATTTTGCTGTAGCCACTTCTACAAGTTCAATTATACTGGACACGAAGGAGACCGCTTCCAACCATTCTATTGAATCTGTATCTATTTTCCCTAATCCATCCAAAGATATCGTCAATATCGAATTCCCTGATAAAAATATAAAAGATTTCACGGTTGAAATTACCGATATTTCAGGAAAGCTTCTGATGAAAAAAAATAATGAAATGGCAGTCAATGTTTCCGGGCTGGCCGAGGGAGCATACATCGGCATCATAACATCTGATGGCCAGAAAGCGGTCAGAAAGATACTGATCGAAAGATAGTTTAAAATTCAAATATCAAATACAGCAGGAAGAGGTTTTCTTCCTGCTTTTTTTATACGGATTTTAACGTAAAGAATATTCTTGATGCTGCATCATTTAGGGAGGTAAAGATGTAAGTTTTAACCTTAACCTTGTCAAGATTCAAAATCTTGACAAGGTTAGCTGGATAATCATCAATGCATTACCGATCCCTGCTTCTGAGAACTCCTTCTATATCTTCCATGGAAAATCCTTTTGCTTTAAGCAGGATCAGGAAATGGTAGAGCAGATCGGCGGCTTCATTTTTGAAAAGGTCATCATTGCTGTCTTTAGCCTCAATAACCAGTTCTACAGCTTCCTCACCTACTTTCTGTGCCATTTTATTGATTCCCCGCTGATACAATGAGTAAGTGTAAGAATCTTCTGTTTTGCGGTCAATCCTTTCAGCAATTTTGGCTTCCAGTTCATAGAGAAACCCTTTATTTTCCTTTTCACCAAAACAGCTGAAACTTCCGGTGTGGCAAACAATATCGGTAGGAACAGCTTGTATCAGGATCGTATCTTCGTCACAGTCTATGCTTATATTTTTTACCGCCAGAAAATTACCGGACTCCTCTCCTTTCGTCCAGAGTCTGTTTTTGGAGCGGCTGAAAAATGTGACAATGCCTTCTTTTTCCGTTTTTTCAAACGCTTCTTTATTCATGTAACCCAGCATAAGAATCTGCCGGGTCCTGCTATCCTGTATGATCGCCGGAACAAGCCCGTTACTTTTATCAAAATCTATATTCATCGTATCGGTATTTTTTGAGTTTTTAATTGTTGTTTTAATTCCTGCAGGGGAACCTCGTTGAAATGGAAAATACTGGCAGCCAGCGCACCGGTTGCCTTTGTTTCATGAAATACCTGAACAAAATCGTTGACACTTCCCGCCCCTCCGGACGCAATCACCGGAACGGAAACCGCCTCTGAAACCAACCTGATAATGCGGAGGTCAAAACCGTTTTTTGTACCGTCTCCATCCATTGAGGTCAGAAGGATTTCTCCTGCTCCCAAAGCAACAGCTTCTTTAGCCCATTCGACGGTATTTAAGGTGGTTGCTAATTTTCCACCTCTCACATACACCAGGTCTGATCCGTCCGTAAAACGGGTATCAATTGCCACCACAATACACTGGCTACCAAATTCGTTGGAAAGCTCCCTGACCAGTTGGGGATTTTTAACCGCTGAAGAGTTAATGCTTATCTTATCCGCCCCCGCTTCCAGCAGTGTCCTGACATCTTCAACGGATGAAATGCCGCCGCCTACTGTAAAAGGAATGCTCAGCTGCCGGGCAATTTTTCGGACAAGATCTGCAAAGGTCTTCCTGTCTTCCAAAGTTGCTGTAATATCAAGAAAAACCAGTTCATCTGCGCCTTCCTGCTCATACTTTACGGCAAGCTCCACCGGATCTCCTGCATTCCGGAGCCCTTCAAAGTTGATTCCTTTTACCGTAGTCCCGTCTTTAATATCCAGACATGGGATAATTCTTTTTTTAAGCATGTTCAATAAATTCCTGAAGTTGTTGTAATCTTATTCTTCCTTCGTAGATCGCTTTCCCGATAATGGTTGCCGAGCATCCTATTTCCTTCATTCTGTAGACGTCTTCTATGCATGAGATACCGCCACTGGCCGTAAGCTTTACTGAAGTTTTATCCAAAATTTCCCGGTACAGATCCGTGGAAGGTCCTTCCAGCATTCCGTCCTTTGAAATATCGGTGCAGATTGTCTGAGTGATCCCCTTTTCCTGATATTCAAGAAGAAAATCAATAATATCCAGATTGCTTTCTTCCAGCCAGCCGGATGTTTTTATTTTTCTGTTTTCACAGTCGGCCCCGAGAATAATCGTATCACTGCCGTATTTTTTGATCATTTCATAGCAAAATTCCGGATTCTGTACGGCAATACTTCCCAGAGTGATCTGTTTTGCTCCTGAATTAAAAGCTGTTTCAATATCTTTTGTGGTCTTCAGCCCACCTCCGAAATCAATATGAAGCGAGGTTTCCCTGGCTATATTTTCAAGGACTTTCTGATTGACGATATGCCTGGATTTTGCACCATCCAGATCTACAAGATGGAGAAAACGGATTCCGAAGCTTTCAAATTCTTTAGCCATTTCTATAGGATCTTCACTGTATACTTTTTGGGTGGAATAATCTCCTTTGGAAAGACGGACGCATTTTCCGTCAATAATATCAATTGCTGGAATAATTTTCATCATTTACAGGTTTATAAAGTTGTTTAAAATCCGGCTCCCTGTAGATCCTGATTTTTCCGGGTGAAACTGAACGGCAAAAAAATTATCTTTCTGCAGGGAAGCACTGAACGGCAGGATATAATCACAGACAGATACCGTAGAATCAGCCAATCCGCAGTAATAGCTGTGAACAAAATACACATCGCTGTTCTCCTCAATTCCTGAGAAAAGCGGTGATTTCAGGTCTGAAATCGTGTTCCAGCCCATATGCGGAATAAGATCTTTGGGTGGAAACCATTTTACATCCACATCAAAAATCCCCATTCCCGTTGTGTTTCCTTCTTCATTGTTGCCGCACATCAGCTGCATTCCCAGGCAGATCCCCAAAACAGGCTGCTTCAGATCCGGGATAAGCGCATCAAGACCTTTTTCCTTCAATACTTTCATGGTTGAGGAAGCTTCTCCAACACCGGGAAAAATAACTTTATCCGCTTTAAGGATCAGTTCCGGATCATCGGTAATGACAGAGCTTACATTCAGCCTTTCCAGGGCATTCTGGACGGAGCTTACATTCCCTCCGTTGTATTTTATAAGTGCAATCATTTTTATAAACTTCCTTTTGTTGACGGTAAATTAAAACTACTATCCGATTGATTAACAGCCATTTTTACTGCTTTTGCAAATGCTTTGAAAACCGCTTCAATCTTGTGGTGCTCGTTACTGCCTTCCGCTTTGATGTTCAGGTTGGATTTTGAGGAATCTGCAAATGATTTAAAGAAGTGAAAAAACATTTCCGTAGGCACATCGCCGATTTTCTCTCTTTTAAAATCAACTTCCCAAACCAGCCACGGTCTTCCCCCTAAATCAATGGCGGCCTGAGCCAGACAATCATCCATCGGAAGCAGGAAACCATACCTTTCAATTCCTTTTTTATTCCCTAATGCTTTCAGGAAAGCCTCTCCCAAAGCAATTCCGGTATCTTCAATGGTGTGATGCTCATCTACATGAAGGTCCCCATTCACTTTTATCTTCAGATCTAAATTTCCGTGCTTTGAAATCTGTTCCATCATATGATCGAAAAAATGAAGCCCGGTAGAAATTTCAGAAGTTCCGTTTCCGTTAAGATCTATTTCAATATCAATCTCTGTTTCATTGGTTTTTCTGTAGACTTTAGCCTTTCTCGATTCCCGCTTCAGAAACGAATAAATTCCGGTCCAGCTGTCCGTACTGAGCGTTGCTTCTTCATTAAAGTTTCGATTGAGAAAAACAGATTTAGTTCCCATATTTTTAGCAAGTTGAACATCACTACCTCGATCACCAATTACATAAGAGTTTTCAAGATCATAGCTTCCATACATGTACTTCGAAAGCAGCCCGGTTCCGGGTTTTCTGGTGGGAAGATTTTCATGTTCAAAGCTTTTATCAATCAAAATATCGCTGAAAACAATGCCTTCATTTTCGAAAGCTTGCAGCATTTTTTCATGGGGTTTTATAAAATATTCATAAGGAAAACTTTCAGTGCCCAGCCCATCCTGATTGGTCACCATCACGAGTTCGTAATCCATTTCCCTTGCAATTTTCGAGAGGTTCTGAAAGACTCCCGGATAAAACTCCAGTTTTTCCAGTGAATCTACCTGAAAATCTTCGGGTGGTTCTATGATGAGCGTTCCGTCACGGTCTATAAACAGTACTTTTTTCATAGCTGTATTTCTTTTAAAACGTTGATTAGTTTTTCGTTCTCTTCACGGCTTCCCACATTGATCCTGATACAGTCCGGAATAGCCGGCGACCGCTGACTGGTCAGAATTTCCTGTTCCAGCATCTTTTGATAAACGGTTGGAGCATTATTCATTTTAATCAGAAAGAAATTGGCATCGGTTGGAAATACTTTTACAATACATTCTATATTTTTGAACTGTTCTCCCAGCCAGGTTCTTTCTTCTAAAATCTTTTCAACATTTTCTTTAAGTCTGTTTTTGTCATCCAGCAGGTTGATAACCAGCTCCTGGCTTAGGGAATTGACGTTATAAGGAGCTTTAACCGTATTGATCAAACGGATGATCTCTTCCGATGCATAGGCAACTCCTACCCTTGCCCCGGCCGTTCCCCAGGCTTTTGAAAACGTCTGCAACACAATTAAATTGGGATATTTATTTAGAAGTTCAATGCCGGATTTATTTTCTGAGAACTCGATATAGGCTTCGTCAATGACCACAATCCCATCAAAGTTCTGAACAAAGAATTCAATGTCGTGTATGCTGTTTCCCGTTGGATTATTCGGAGAACACAGAAAGAATATCTTGGCCTGCTGTTCTTTACTTCTCTTTAAAATATCATCTTTAACAATTTCAAAATTTTCATCCAGATCCAGTTTTAAAAGCGCATTTTCATTGACGGCTGCGTAAAAACCATACATTGCAAATGAGGGATTCATCATCAGAATTGCGTCTTTTTTGGGCTCACAGAAGATTTTAATGATCAGGTCGATAAGCTCGTCACTGCCGTTTCCTATGGCAATCTGAGAGGGAGAAACTCCTTTAATTTCCGCAAGTTTTTCCTTAAGCTTTTTCTGGGTTGAGTCAGGATAGCGGTTGAATTCCCCGAACGGACATTCATTGGCATCCAGCATGACCGGAGCATTGAATTCATTCTGATCCCTGAAACTGATGTATGGCTGTAACGCAATGATATTTTTTCTTACGAACGTATTGATGTTAAATTCTTTCATTATATTATTTTAATCGGATAGATACTGCATTTTTGTGGGCAATAAGACCTTCGGCTTCGGCCATTATTTCAATTGTTTTCCCTATTTTTTCCAGGCCTTCCTTAGAAAGATGCTGAAAGGTGATTTTTTTGACAAAACTGTCCAGAGAAACCCCGCTGTAGTTCCTTGCGTAGGTATTGGTGGGCAGGGTGTGGTTGGTTCCGCTGGCATAATCTCCGGCACTTTCACAGGAGTAATTTCCGAGGAAAACCGATCCTGCATTTTCAATCAGCGGAATATATTTTTCAAAATCCTCCAAAGCTAGGATAAGGTGTTCAGGAGCATATAAATTACTGAATTCCAGTGCTTTTTCAACAGAATCTATTAATATGAAAAGACTGTGATCCAGTGCTTTGGAAGCCATTTCATTTCTGGGAAGGATTTTAAGCTGCTTTTCTACCGCTTCAATGGTTTCTGTAAAAATTTTGAAGTCATCAGCAATAAAAACAACCTGACTGTCACTTCCGTGTTCGGCCTGGGAAAGCAGATCTGCTGCACAGAATTCGGGAATGGCCTGCTGGTCTGCTATAACAAGCACTTCACTGGGTCCGGCCGGCATATCGATAGCCACCCCATAGTTCTGTGCATATTCTTTGGCTGCCACTACATACTGGTTTCCAGGCCCGAATATTTTATAAACCTTCGGAATACTTTCCGTTCCTAAAGTCATTGCCGCAATGGCTTGCGCGCCTCCGGTTTTAAATATTCTGGTAATTCCGCAAAGCCTTGCTGTATATAAAATGGCGGGATTGATATTTCCATTGGCGTTTGGCGGCGTACAGAGGATAATTTCACGGCATCCGGCTAACTGCGCTGGTATCGCAAGCATCAGAACTGTTGAAAATAAGGGTGCAGTTCCTCCCGGAATATAAATCCCTACTTTTTCTATGGCCCGGTTTTCTCTCCAGCATGTTACCCCTTTTGCCGTTTCTATTTTTTCTGTTTCCGGTATCTGGGCGGCATGGAATTTCGAAATATTTTCCTTCGCCTGTTGAATGGCTTTTTTTAATTCTCCGGAGATTTCTTGTCCTGCCTGGTCAAGTTCTGCATCTGAAACTGTGATCTGTGGAGTTATAGCACGATCAAATTTTTCATTAAACTCAATCAGTGCGTTGTCTCCTTCTTTTTCTACTGCCTCAAATATTTCCTCCATCAGTCCGGACAATTCTTTACGTTCAATAACCGGACGTTTTACCAGCTCAGGCCATGAATTTCTTTCAGGGTATCTGTATATTTTCATAATTAAATCACCATTTTATCAATTGGAATAATGAGTATGTCCTGCGCTCCGTTTTCTTTCAGCTCATCAATAACCTCCCAGAACCGGTCTTCGTCAATCACGGAATGAATGCTGCTCCACCCTTTTTCAGCCAAAGGAATCACGGTAGGACTTTTCAATACGGGAAGCACAGATGCTATATCACTGATTTTGTGATCAGGGACGTTCATGAGGATATATTTGGAATTTTTTGCTCTTAAAACAGCCTGAATCCGGAAAAGGAATTTATTTTTTTTCAGGGTCAAGGACGGAAGTTTTTGCCAGAACGGCCTCGGATTTCAGAATGGTCACCGTTTCCCTAAGCCCGTTTTTAAACAGCGTGCTTCCTGAGCTTACAATATCACAGATGCCATCTGCAAGGCCAATATTAGGAGCGATCTCAACGGAACCGGAAATGATGTGAATGTCTGAAGTAACGCCTTTTTCGCTGAGAAAGTTGGTAAGGGTATTGGGATAAGAGGTGGCAATTTTTCTCCCTTCGAAATAAGAAAGATCATCGGTTTCCACTTCTTTCGGGACGGCTAAGGAAACTCTGCATTTTGAAAACCCAAGCTTCTCTACGATCCGGATGTTTTTCTGTTTTTCAGCTAAAAGATTTTCGCCTACGATGGCAATATCTACCACCCCGTCTTCAAGGTATTGGGGAATATCTGAATTTCTGAGATACATGATCTCCATGGGAAAGTTGTCTACGGAAACTTTGAGCTGGTCTTTCCCGTTGTTGACATAGATACCGCAGTCTTTGAGGAGCTGTAAGGATTCTTCGTAAAGCCGGCCGCTTTTCTGGATCGCAATTTTTAATTTACTCATTGTATTGTTTTAAGGAATCTGAGTAAATAAAAACTGATCTGTAGCTATTTCCGGGAAGAATTCGGGAACAAAAAAACCGTCTATTTACTCAGACGGTTTTTAATATTTTTGATTTTAACACATGTTTATATCAATCAATTCCGTCTTAGCAGAGATGATGATAGTAATGATGAAGTGTTAAAAAATTCGGTTTCATTGTTTTGAATTGTGGTACAAATGTAGGATTTATTTTTAAACTGCAAAGTTTTTTTACAGAATTTTTTTGTAGAGCTCCATTAATTCTGACGCAATGGGCTCGTCATTAAATTTCTGAACAAAGTCGAAACTCCTTTCTGCACGGCGTTTCCTTTCGGACTCATTGTCCCACAAAAATTTTATCTTTGCACTAATGTCAACATAATTTCCCGGATCTACATACACCGAGTCTTTTCCACCCGCTTCCGGAAGACAACTCACGTTACTGGTAATGGTTACCGTTTTTGAGAAAAGCGCTTCTATCACAGGGATTCCAAAGCCTTCGAAAAAGCTTGGATAGACAAAAATATCCGCCAGTTTATAGATCACCGCAAGCTCATCCATGGAAACTCCTTCCAAGAACAAGACCTGCTTTTCCATTTTGTTTTTTCTGATAAACGCTTCCACCTTTTTGTAATATTTTGTCTTTTTACCAACAACAACCAGCGGAATTTCTGTTTCATGAATTGCCCTGACAATATTGAGCAGATTTTTACGGTCCTCAATGGTTCCTACGTTCAAAATATAGCGTTCGGGAAGCGTGAATTTCTCTTTTACAGCCTGAATTACTTCTTCTGACTGCTGTTCTTTAAACGCTTTGTGGCAGCCCTGATAAATGACTTCTATCTTGCTTTCGGGAACTTTTAAATACGTAATGATATCTCTTTTGGTCTGTTCTGAAATGGCTATGATCTTATCTGCAGAAACAGCGGCTTTTTTAAATTTCCATAAATGGATTTTCCTGTCGAAAAAAGAATAATACTGCGGATATCTCATGAAGATCAGGTCATGGATGGTCACGATTTTTTTTATAGGTTCTTTCCCCCACTTCAAAGGCAGTTCACCGGAAAGGCCATGGAATATCTGTGCGCCTTCTTTTTGGGCATCTTTCCCCATTTTAAGCTGCCTCGCCAGGCTTCCTTTTGAAGTTTCCACAAACCGGACATTGTCTCTTTCCAGGATATCCTTTCCCCGTTCTGAACTGTTTTTGTTCAGAAGAAGATATTCGTTTTCAGGATAGTACTTGGAGAGAATCCTGATGAGATCTCTTGAATAATTGCCCAATCCGGACGTATTGTGAAAAAAACGTTTTGCATCGAAGGCAATTTTCATAGGAATGTTTTTAATAAACTTTTTTACGGCCTAAATTTATAAATAAAATAAACCCCAAATGACTATTCAGGGTTTATTATGTAAATTTTAAAAATAATCTTCAAAATTCAGAAATAATACAGCTTATACGGCTACATTATTATCTCTCAACGCGTCATTAAGAGAGGTTTTTTTATCTGTTGATTCTTTTCTCTGGCCAATAATCAATGCGCAAGGAACCTGGTATTCTCCAGCTGGATACTGTTTGGTATAGCTTCCCGGAATTACCACTGAACGGGCAGGAACCCTTCCTTTGATCTCAACAGGCTCGGTACCTGTAACATCAATAATTTTTGTAGAAGCGGTCAACACCACATTAGCGCCTAATACGGCTTCTCTTTCTACATGTACTCCTTCTACCACGATACATCTTGAACCGATGAAACAGTCGTCTTCAATGATCACCGGAGCAGCCTGCAACGGTTCCAGTACACCTCCGATTCCTACACCTCCACTCAGGTGAACGTTTTTACCGATCTGTGCGCAGCTTCCTACCGTAGCCCATGTATCCACCATAGTTCCAGAATCTACGTAGGCCCCGATATTTACGTAAGAAGGCATCATAATTACTCCTGAAGCCACGAAAGATCCTTCTCTTGCGATGGCATGCGGTACAACTCTTACTCCTTTTTCAGCATAGTTTTTCTTCAAAGGAATTTTATCATGAAATTCAAACGGACCTACCTCAATAGTTTCCATTTTCTGAATCGGGAAATACATTACTACGGCTTTCTTCACCCACTCATTCACCTGCCATCCGTTTTCCGTAGGCTGTGCAACACGAAGTTCTCCGGAATCCAGTAAAGAAACCACTTCTCTTATCGCCTTCTGGCTGTCTTCATTCTGTAATAAATCTCTGTTATCCCAAATGTTTTCAATAGTTTGTTGTAACGACATGTTTCTTTTTTGATTTTAATATAAATTATCCTGCAGCATTCCGCAGTTTTTCAAGCTCAAAAGTACAAAAGATTGTTTTAGTATACAAACCGGACCCTGAAGCTTTGATGAACATTATTCCTTATTTTGTTGAATGTAATGTATCATCGATTATAAATTCCATTGTCCTTTCAACATGCTTTTCCCTGATAATTCCTTGTGAATATTTAAAGTTTTGGGCTGTATTATATTTTGTTAAATAAGCTTTATTAATTTCAGCAGTCATATCTTTTATGTCCTCCGGTATGAGCGCTTTTATTGCAACAATCTCTTCTCCACATCGAATTTTTCCATTCGGATCTTCCAGAAATGTATAGTACCAACTTTTCTCGGCAAGACCCCATGAACGGGCAAATATCCTGTTATTCACGGTAACCATCCAGATTTCAAGAAAAGTGCTTCTCTGATCTCCTGCTTTAAGTTCGATAATGCTATTGGTGTTGATGTAATGAAGTAGTTCGTCTTTATTCATTGTTATTTTTTTACGAATCTAATGTGAATAAAGCGGTTAAAATAATTTATTATACGGAAGGAAGAAAATCTTATCCGGAATGCCTGTTTGCTGATGCTGATGTTAAATTGACACCTGAAAGCTACGTCAAGGTTTAAAACCTTGACACGGATTTTTCCAGCAAGTTTAGAATTTAAAAAGGAAATCTAATTACTTTCTCAGAGCATCATCTTGTTGAGTGCAGTAACCAGGCATTCTTTGTAGCTTTTAGCCACAGCAATTTTCTGGTCCTGGTATACGAGTTGGTTGTCTTCGAAGTATTCGATATTCGTTAAATTGACAATATAGGAATTGTGAACCCTCATGAATTCATCGGGAAGACCTTCAATAAGGTCTTTAAGTGCTTTGTAATAGATGTATCTTTTATTAAAAACCGTATTGATTTCTACATAATTTCCCAGACCTTTGATTACAGTAATATCTTTAAAGAAAAGTTTTACCAGTTTTTTATCTGTTTTAATAAAAGCAAAAGTCCGGTTCTCCATTAGCAAATATTTCTAATTTTTATAAAACTCTTTGTGCATGAAGATAGGCTTTATTCCAGTATTTTTCGTTTAAAGAAGAAATCATAACACCTTTTGAAGTAGAGGCATGGATGAATTTCACTTCTCCGTCTGATCCGATATCATGGACGATGCCCACGTGGGAAACCCTGCTTCCGCCGGCAGTTGCAAAGAACAGCAAATCACCGGGCTTTACTTCTTTAATATCAATTTTTTTACCGGCATCGGCCTGATCAGATGACCTGCGGGGTAACGAATAATCATTTTCCTCGAAAACTTTTACTGTGAATCCGGAGCAGTCAAAGCCGGACGAGGTATTCCCTCCAAATTTGTAAGGCGTCCCGATATATTTTTCCGCGTCTTTCAGAATATCGCTGGCGGATCTTGAAACGCTTCCGCTGAATTTAGAATCCAGTTTTCTTAAATTTTCTGCTCTTACTACCGTTTTGTTTCCTGTAGTTTTTTTTGAGGCTACATTTTTGGATGATCCGCATGAAACAGCCACAGCAGAGGCGATCAAAAGAACTGAAATGTGCTTTATCCTTAAGTTTTTTTCAAATAATCCCGGTTTCATAGTCATCTGATTTTAAATGAAGTAACTAATTATGGAACAAATATACATTTTTATATTATAACTATACTATAGCTATACTACAACTATATGATAAATTTATGTTAAAATATTGTTTTCTCTTATTTATTAGTATATTTGAATTCAATTTTGCAATATGGCCACGTATGAAAGTTTAATAAAGATCAAAGGAAGTGTAGGCGATCTGGTTTTTTACAGCCTGAACGGAAAAAATGTAGTACGGAAAAAAAGCGGATTTAATCAGAAGGCCTTTAAAAAAGATCCGTCTTATGAGAAAGTAAGACAGAACAGCTCTGAATTCGGGCACTGTTCCAAAGCCGGAAAAATGATCCGAAGCTGTATTCAAAATTATATTAAGGAAGCCGGAGATCCCCTTCTGTATCAGAAATTTGCTAAACTGATGACCCTTATCAAAGATCTTGACATGGTGTCGGAACGGGGAAAAAGAACGGTAGAAAAAGGTCTTGGAACTCAGGAAGGAGTAAAGCTCCTTAAAGGTTTCAGGTTTGAAAATATAGAAAACATCCCTCCTGAATTAACACTTTATGAAGAAAATGAAAGCAGGATTCTCAAGGTGGGAGATGAATTTTCAGGAGATGAAATCATACTTGTTACCCTACAGCCGGATTTTGAGACTTATTCCGCAGCATCATATGAAGAAAAATTACGCATGCGCAGCGACAAAGAAATCCATTTCAAAAAACATTTTGAAGACCAAGCATTACTCCTCTATTTTGTAGTCGTCAGGAAAAAGGAGAAAATTATCCGGATGGGATTTGTATAAATAAAAAAGCCTGCAGACTTGATCTGCAGGCTTCTGTTTTATTGTTTGTTTCCTGACCAGGTACCCGATCTTGCCGGCGTAGGAACATTGTTTAACCAGCTTCCGTTTCCATTCTTCTCTCTTGAAAGGGTTCCTTTGAATTCTCCGTCTGAAGGAAGCCCAACTACAGCCGTAAGATCACCGGTTTCCGTTAAATGCCCGGAAATATTATAATTTTCGTCATTTACCGTTGAATGCATGGTTCCGGTTACTTTTCCGTCGCTGGCTACCACGAGATTCCAGGTTCCGTCATCGCTTCCGGTGTATTTTCCAGACCATGTTCCGATATAATCATAGATGGTATCATCATCAGAGCTGCATCCGATAAATAAAAAAGCTGTTAAAAGAAGTAAAAAAAGTTTCTTCATAGTTTCTAATAGTTTATTAACCTAATCAAATTTATTTTTATCCGTTCACTTTCAGAAAGTGAAATTAATGTTTATTATTTTTTGGGTTGTTCCGTGCAAATCTACTAATTTTTTCATTCAGATTATCTGAATTTTAATCAGCTGTTTATATTTTTATGAATTAACCTCATATTTCGGCTAAAATACAATTATTTCCCAAATAAAAACAAGTAACATAATGATAGAAACAGTAAAATATCGGGTGATAATGATATATTATAAAATTCATGAAAATCATATGCATTTTAATAAATTTTCTCAATTTTAGTTTCTTTTGTTCATTAATAAATAATTTATCTAAAATTTATTTCTAAGATTACATTTATTTCTTAATTTAGTGAAAAATCTAAAAACCATTAAAACCAATCATAAGCATGAAAACAAGAATAATCTTTTTTGTTGCACTCTCTTTTTGCAGCAGTTTGAAATCACAGGTAGGGATTAATACCACTACCCCATCCCACACGCTGGATGTGAACGGACTTGTCCGGGTAAGAGCATTGGCCAATGCTGAGAGAAAAATTGTTTCTGCAGATCAGAATGGTGTTCTTACTCTAGTATCCCCTGAAGAAATCTTCTCTCCGAAGGCCCTGTTAAATACATCTACATCAGCTGCCGAGCAAAGGCTGACCATTTACGAAGGAAAATGTTTCCAGCCAACGGATAATGCTTCTTCCTGTACGGTGAGTGTGAATCATTACAGCTCTTGTGCAGGGTTTACCCGGGCAATTGATACGCAGATTGTTATTGGCCAGACCATTAATACCGGGAACGGGCAATTTTTAGGAACCTGGGCGGCCAGGTTCATCGATAATAAAGGGTATGTAGGAGGTGCAACTGCTGCTGAGCAGATTGCTCCTGATTATCCCAGAATCTCCTATCCTACTACCAATTCAGCCAATTATTTAGGAAGCGGGAGCTTTTCAGGACAGTGTAATACGGATCTTGTGGCGACCATTAATCAGACCACCGGTGACGTGAAGATAGAATCTGTAAAAAGAAGCATGTTTGCGCATCTGGTTTATCTTTTATCGATATCGCGTTCAAGAAGCAACTAAACCAATCTTTTTTTCCAATAAAAAACAGCTGCATCTTTTTGCAGCTGTTTTGTTGTAAGTATATTATTTAGGCTTAATCCATTGCATTTAAAAAGCTTCAGCTATTGTACCAGAAACCTGAATTTATTAATATTCTTAAGGGCAATTCCTGTTCCGCGGACTACAGCCCGCAAGGGATCTTCTGCCACACATACCGGTAAATCTGTTTTAAGGTGGATCCTTTCTGCCAGACCATTGAGCAATGCTCCTCCACCTGCCAGGAAAATACCTGTTTTATAAATATCCGATGCCAGTTCCGGCGGTGTGATGGCAAGTGTTTCCATAATAGCATCTTCAATTCTCATGATCGATTTATCAATTGCCCTGAAAACTTCTTTATAGCTTATCATGATTTCTTTTGGTTTCCCCGTAATCAGGTCTCTTCCGCGTACCGGAAGATCTTCGAGTGGGAAATTCAATTCTTCCAATGCTGATCCTACCTCAATTTTTATCTGTTCCGCAGTTCTTTCCCCGATATCCAGATTGTATTGGGTCCTGATAAAGTAAGCAATATCATTGGTAAAGACATCACCTGCAATCTTAAGAGACCGGTCGCAGACAATCCCACCCAGCGCAATAACTGCTATTTCGGTAGTTCCGCCACCTATATCCACAATCATATTTCCTTCGGGGCTTTCCACATCGATACCGGCTCCGATAGCTGCTGCCATAGGTTCGTAGATCAGCTTTACTTCTTTTGCATTTACTTTCAGTGCTGAATCTTTAACCGCTCTTTTTTCTACTTCTGTAATGCCTGAAGGAATACAGATCACGATTCTAAGGGCGGGCTGCAAAACTTTTCCTCCAAGCTCTGGAATCTGTTTTATAAATTCTTTGATCATGTGTTCAGAAGCATGAAAATCCGCAATCACCCCATCTTTTAAGGGGCGTATGGCCCGGATATTTTCGTGGGTCTTCCCCTGCATAAGCTTTGCCTGCATCCCCACAGCAATAGCTTTTCCTGTAGATCTGTCCATCGCCACAATAGAGGGCTGATCCACCACAATCTTATTGTTATATATGATTAAGGTATTAGCAGTTCCCAGATCAATCGCTATCTCCCGTGTAAACATATCAAACAATCCCATATTTCATTATTTTATTGACCGCAAAAGTACGGTATTACTTATGATATCAGCGGTTAGAGAAGTTCTAATTATCGTTAAACTTACGTTAAAGTATTGGTAAAAAAAGCAAGTAGCTTTTAGCTTGAAGTTTGTCTTTTACCGGAAATATCAGTGTTTCAGAAAAATACAGAACTTTTATCCTGTTCATGGAAAATTCCGAAAATAATTCAGCTGTATGGGAACAATTTATTTGTAATTTAAATTTATAATTCCTATAACTTTACCATTTATAAGATAATTTAAATATACAGGCTGTGAAATTAGAACTATATCAGATCGATGCGTTTACCGATGAGCTTTTCAAAGGAAATCCTGCATGTGTTGTACCTCTTAAGAACTGGCTTCCGGATGAGATGCTTTTAAAAATTGCGAGGGAAAATGCAGTGGCTGAAACTGCTTTTTTTATTGATTCCGGTCAGGAAATACATCTGAGATGGTTTACACCTGAAATTGAAATGGATTTATGCGGGCATGCTACCCTTGCCACCGCACACTGCCTGATTTCACTGCTTAACTATCCTGGTAATACCGTTATTTTCCACACAAAAAGCGGCCAACTAAAGGTTAGTTTTGAAAATGATCTTTATTATCTCGATTTTCCTTCAAGGATGCCTATACCTTCTGACCTTCCGGAACAGATATCGGAAGCGCTCAGTATACAACCCCGGGAGGTTTTTAAAGCCCGGGATTATGTCCTGGTGTATGATTCGGAAGATGACATCAGAAATATCAGGATCAACAGGGCTATCTTTGATCTGATCAACCTGGATCCCGGTGGCGTAATCGTTACTGCAAAGGGAGAAAGAAGTGATTTTGTATCCCGTTTTTTCATCCCACAAGCCGCTATTCTTGAAGATCCGGTGACCGGCTCCGCTCATTGTTCCCTGATTCCTTTCTGGGCACAAAGATTAGGAAAAAAGGATCTTTTTGCCCTACAACTTTCTGAAAGACAGGGCCAGCTTTATTGTAAAGATCAAAATGACAGGGTAATAATTGCCGGCAAAGCAAAAACTTATTCCGCAGGATTTTTTTGGACGGAGTAACACGAACTGCTGGAACTGTGTCCTCAAAAAAAGTTATATTTTTAAGAGGAAGCGCTGCTAAGTGAAAAGCCTTCTGCAAAGCAACCTGATAAGGTTAAAAAATAAAAAAGAGTTGTACTTTTAAATAGTACAACTCCCTGCTTGATTAATGTGGAGAATACGGGGATCGAACCCGTCACCTTTAGACTGCCAGTCTAACGCTCTAGCCAGATGAGCTAATTCCCCGTTTTTTAAAGCGGTACAAAAGTAAGTATTTAAACGACATCTGCAAATATTTTACCTGCTTTTTTCTTCAGGAATATTTTAAACTGTTGAAAGTGTGTTGAAAAAATATCGGAAATTAAATGATAAACCACTGCGGAAACAGTGGTTTAATTTATTTAGAAGCACGAACGATGACGTTCGCGCTAAGCCAACGTAAGATTGTCAATTTTGTTTTTTATTCTTTATTTTAATATAAACTAGAAAAATAAGCGTATATATAACAATATTTAATAAAAGACTTTTAAAATTACTTCCATTGAGTTTAATACAATCATTCGAATAAAATTCATAATAGAATCTTGGAAAACCAATAGAAAAAGAATTATTAAAAGGTTCTTCTCCAAAAAATTTTTGGTAAAAAATGGTACAAAACAAAAAAACACTAAAACCAATTAACCAATTTATTAAATTTTTCATATAATATTATTTTGATGGCACTGTTGCATTTCTATAATACTCAATAGCTTTTAAATACCTTCTACTGTCCGGTTTCACCATTATAATAGTCTTCTGCGGTCAGGAAGAACTTTAATGTTTCATTTTCATACTGGAACCCATCCAGATAATCTGTGGTTACTGTGCCAAAGAGCTTTTTCACTTTTACTCTAGCTATTGTAAATATAACGTTTCTTGTAATTAAATTATAAACCACTGCGGAAAGCAGTGGTTTATTTTATTTAGTAGCACGAGCGATGACGCTCGAGCTAGCTGGGGAATTCAGTATAAAATGCCTGCTCCTTTTATTTTTAAAATAATATATATAACAACAGTAAAATGTACTAAAAGTAATATTGTCGATATGATATAAATTATTGATCTAAACTTTTTGTAGCTATAGATGAAAAATATTATCAGTATTGTTTCGTAAACCAATAGAAAGTAAAAAACATTATGATTTTGACTATTGGCAAAGAAATGATATACAAGAGCAAATATTAATAATAAAAATACCGATGTGATGCTGTTTGTTTTTTTATCAAGTCTTAACATTTGTATTTACTTTAGCTCTATTTTTCCACTTTATAGTATATCCCATACCAATTGTAAATATAATGTTTCGTGGAGTAAATGATAAACCACTGCGGAAAACAGTGGTTTATTTTATTTGAAAGCACAATCATCTCGTGCTAGCGGTGCAGCTGGTGTGACTTGTAATTCTATACGTCTGAGTTGAGTTCTTTACCAAATCTTTATTATGCCTTTCTGTTTTCCCATTCCTTCTATCTCAATCCTAATAGTATCTTTTAAATAAGGCTGTTTTAGATATCCCCATACTATATCAGAACTATCCAACTTTTTTTTATCTTCCGGAAAAATATTTAATACAATAGAATCTTTCATATTCCTTTCGTAACTTAAGTTATAGGAGCAATGCGAATACTTATCTATTCTCGTATCTTCCATAGATTGATAACCATATCTAAACCCCTTCTCAATATAAGGCTTAAAATAAAATCCTTTTAGATTAGCAGAATCAATGATTTTATAGTTCAATTCTTTTACAAAAACTTTTCTTTGTTTTGATTCGCTAATAACATCAGTACCAACTCTATACCTCCATTTCTTATAACCATACCATCCAACAGATGAAGAAAAAATGCCAAAAGCATAGTATATTATTACGACACATGTAATAATACCCATAATAACAAAAAGTATCTTTTTCATTTGTATCATTGTTAATAATGTTCAACTCCTTTTTCATCGGTTATAGGTCCTACTTCAAGTTTTCCAACTTTGCAAATTTGTATTTCTCTATCAGATGGAAGGAATAAAAAGTTATAATTGTTAATGTTTGCTTTAATATGTTTTATAATTGAATTAGGAGCAGGGTATCTTAGTTGTGGTGTATTACAATCTTATTAAAAGAATCTAAGATTACTGTCGCACAAGATTGACCAATAACACAATACTTTTCTGAACTTGCTGCTTTAGTTGCATCTTCTTTAACCATCTACTCAAATCCGCCATGTAAAACCTCGCCCCATAATCATATATTCCCATCTCATGCAACTCCTTACCATTGTACTTATACTTATAAGCCGGATTCCCAGTCAACATATTATACCCCTCATGTTTCAACCCAAACGGATAATAATTACTCTCTTCAATGATCTCTGCTCCTGCTCCGTTTTTAAAGTAACTTAGCCTTGTATTCCCTAAATGATCGGTGTAATTGTACACATACTTCCCGGTTTCATCATTATAATAGCCTTCTGCGGTCGGGAAGAATTTCAATGTCCCGTTTTCATACTGGAAACCGTCTAAATAATCTGTGGTTACTGTGCCAAAGAGCTTTTACTTTATTCTACCTATTATAAATATAACGTTTCTTGTAATTAAATGATAAACCACTGCGGAAAACAGTGGTTTATTTTATTTAGTAGCACGAGCGGAGATACCTGTGCCGTCGGGGCTTTCTATTGTAATACATGATATAAAATAAACATTACTTAATAAAAAAAGCTGTATGCAATAAACAAAAAAACCTTGCAGTTGTGAGTTTTTCATGTTTATTGCCACGTTCTAAGTATTATTATAAAGATATGATGTAGAAATTACATACAGTAAAACATTTGTAACTAAATGAAAAACACTTAAATCTCTAAAATTTCTTTTTAATATAATTCCGGATAAAATAAAATGCAGCAAAATAGTTGTAAAATAAAGTATCCAAATTTCAAACTGATGTTTTTGACTATTACTTGCATATCCTAATAGGAAACAGGAAAAATACCAAATAACAATGAAAACAAAGAGTAGTAATATGTTGAGAAGATAATATTTTAGTAATGATTTCATCTTAATATCTATTGACTAACAGTTACGGTTATGTTATATTTCTTTTTCATTTCTTGGACAAAGTTATTTATAATTTGTTTACTTGAGCCTCCTTTTAAAAATGCTGATGTAAAGCCTTTTAAATCATTTTGAAATGATGTTATAGAATGAGCTCCAAAAAAGCCTTTATCTTTTTCACTAGAACTAAAAGCACCTTTTAATCCTTTCATATCATTTCCAGACAACTTGTCTCTGTTATGATCTATCGAATAGCTATCTACATTATTGGGGGCTTCAAGCGCATTCGATTGGTGCGGAGCTAGATAAAGTACAAAATCAACAACATTATTAGGATCCGCAAATTCATTTGCATTTTCTTTGATAAGTTCCAATAATCTTTCTGTATAACCAGTTCCAAAAGCAGCACCTCTACTGTGTGTATAAATCTGTATTTTTTCAGTTATTTTCCCCGATTTAGGATCTCTTGCCAATTTTGAAAGAATAGTCTTAAACTCACTGTCATTCATTGCCCTCTTTCCAGCTTCATATCTCCAGCCTGGTGAGTTTCCCCATATATTCCCTCCATTCTTTATACTCCAATTACCCGAAAAACTTTGTGATAAATATCTATCTCCATCAACAAAATGAACATCTCCTCCAGGATTAGGAATTCCTGAACCTCTAATTGTATTTACTATATTTTGAGTCCAGTAACTTACATTTGCTCTATCTGACTCGCTATCAAAAACTCTACCATTAATTAATATTGGTAATTCTCCATCTTTATCAATATATAGAATAGGACTATTTAAAGCATAAACGTAAGGTGAGGGACTTTCTAACAATTCACTTTTAGGATCCACCACACCCCATCTTCCCAAATCAGGCATATACATTCTCGCTCCATAATCATACATTCCACTCTCTTCAAGCTCCTTCCCATTGTACTTATAGTTTATAAAACTTATATATTATCGCTTACCAACCATCATTGTACTCTTCCTTGATCTTAGTACATTTTTTAAAAATTATTCTCTTCTGCGGATTATTATATGGAGCAGGTGGTAAAATTTTAAACTTTTCATACCTAGTCTTATTTTCAATATTTATCATACAATTATTCTCAACATTTTTAAAAAAGAAATAAATTGTATAATTACTATAGACAGAAAATCCTTTCAAGTTCTCTATATTCTTAGGTGTATTGTTAGCCAAAAGAATATCCATATGATCCTCTTTTTGATTTTTTAGATAAATAAGAATTGATTTTTTAGATCTTTTATAATATCCATTCTTTTCTAATTTTTTTATAAAATCATTTAGTTCTCTTTCTAAAGGTTCTTCAATTGTAATAAGGTTTAGTTTTACACCAGAGTCTGTTTGAGATATTTCATTATTATTTTCTAGCATTCCTTTTTTCTGAGACGATGAATCGCATGTCATACAAATAAATGAAAGAAAAATTAAAATGTATAATTTCATAATTTTTTGATTTTTTTCATTACTTGATCATTATATTGAACAGTTGATTTTACCTTTGTACCATAAATATTAAAATATTGCGGTAATCCTGCACCATTACTTTCTTTTAAATATTTATAGTATTGTCTATCTCCAGTATAATCATTTGGAGTGCCATCTGAGTTGTAACCTGATGGTTTAAATTCTTTTAGATCTGTTGCATTGGGATGAGAATGCCAGTTATCCAATATTTTTAGATCTTTTCCTTTTCCATAGAATGAATAATTAAACCAGGCTTGAGCAGTATCTACATTGGATTCGTGATTCGTGGATATTATAGAAGTTTTTCCTTCCTTAAATTGATATTCATTTAAACCAAACTCCACATTGGTGTTTCTAGCCATAAATTTAAATATTGTTTGAGCGTCTTTTTTATTTGATTCGATCAAGAATGTTGCTGTCCCACCATACATCTTATTTTCTCCTTCAACTTTTTTATCAATAAGATCCTTATTAACAACTAAAGCTTCTGATGAATCGGAATTATAAATTGTATGAGTTCCTTTTGTTTCGTCACTATTTGTTTTCCTAATCAAGCTAAGGGAACCATCTTTATTTAACCTAAAATCATCTTTAGGTGCCATACCATCTGGATCAATAAACTTTATTGGATTATTAAATGCATAATTGTATACAGAATGTCTTCTCATTTTCTCCGCCAGCGGATCCTGAACACCCCATCTACCCAGATCAGGCATATAAAATCTCGCTCCATAATCATACATACCCGTCTCTTGAAGCTCTTTGCCATTGTACTTGTACTTATACGCAGGATTTCCTCCTAAAACATTATACCCCTCATGCTTTAACCCAAACGGATAATAATTACTCTCCTCAATAATCTCTGCTCCCGCTCCGTTTTTGAAGTAACTTAACCGTGTATTTCCTAAATGATCCGTGTAATTATACACATACTTTCCGGTTTCAGCATTATAATAGCCTTCTGCGGTTGGGAAGAATTTTAATGTTCCGTTTTCATAATGGAAACCATCAAGATAATCTGTAATTACTGTGCTAAAGAGCTTTTTACTTTATTCTACCTATTGTAAATATAACGTTTCTTGTAGTTAAATGATAAACCACTGCGAAAAACAGTGGTTTATTTTTTATTAGCTTAAAGTTTTGATGCTTTGCGCAGTGGGATAGCAAATCAACACATTTGAAAGACTACTTATTTAATAAATGACAAACTATATTGGTTAAAAAAATTCAATATTTCCATGTAGGGTTTTAGTTTTATTAAATCACTATTATTTAATTCATTGGATAAAGAATTAAAATTAAGACTAAAGTACTTATTATCTTTTTTAATTAAACTCATGTAATCATAACAATCATAACAACTACCACATTTTTTTAACATTCCTTTTTCACTAAAATCTGTAAACAAATCATCCAAAATAGAATCATCTATTTTTAGCTCTTTTTTGGAAATAATATTATTATTAAAAATTTCTATGTAAATCCATTTATTTTCAATGTTTTTATATATTCTTCGTAAAGTAATATTTTTATCACCAGGTCTTATTCTATAGAAAATAATATCATACTTATTATCAATGTTTTTATAATAGTCTTCAACTTGTTCTTTTAAAATACTATCATTAACATTTAGTTTAATAGCTTTGTCCGTAACAAATAAAACACATTGTTTTGAAGGATTATTTTTTTGACCTTTAGAAGTTGTGCATTGAAAGAAAAATATTAAAAATATTAAGGTTAAAAAAATATTATTTTTTTTTCTTATAGTAATCATATCCTGGTTTTATTACATTTAATGTTGTTGTCCCTAATTCTAATCCTCCTGTAAAAGGATTTTTTGTTACAGTAGGGGCATCTTCAAAAGTTTTTCTTAAAGGGATTTTAGTACCTGTTGGATCAATTTGTGCCCTTATTATATTCTCAATATGTGATGCTTCAATTTCTTCTGTATGTCTTACTTTATAGAGGTGTTGGGTCGCTTTAAATAAATAATTTGGATCGCTTATATCTCCTTGATAGTTGTCATTTTCTGCTTTTCCTGTATCAAACCTAAAAGCATGTCCTTCTTCATGTCCAATTCCAATAATAGGAGTGCCAATATCAACTCCTTGAACTGTAGTTTTATTTAAGTTTAAATAAATATCACTTCCCCCTCCAATACCTGAGTTGTATCCATCTTTAGGCTTTGTTTCATTCATCATCATATTACCATCAGAATCTTTTTCATTTAAATGAATTGTATGAACATTTTTGGATTTTACTAATGTATTCCAATTGTTTCTTGCCTCTTCAGATTGTTTATTTAATTCTCTTTGATGTCTTTTGAACTCCCTTCTCAGTTCTCTATTTTCTTTTTTTGATTTATTAGGATCCTCAGCATATTCAACTTGTCTTCCGTCAGGATCTATAAATCTCAATGGATTATTCATTACATAATTATACGGCGACCAACGTCTGTATAATTCCGCCAATGGATCCACCACACCCCATCTTCCCAAATCAGGCATATACATTCTCGCTCCATAATCATACATTCCCGTTTCCTGAAGCTCCTTTCCGTTGTACTTATAATTAAAGAGCCTATCTCATTTTTTAGACAGCCTCTTTTCTATTACCAACATTCATAATGATCAGTCCATTTTTTATTTTCAATAATTTTGGTTTTATCAAACTTAAAATAATATTTGGTAATTGATCCACAATATTTGGGACTTCCTTGGAAAAAAGGGACGACATCAATTCTTAATTGATTATCTTGAAGTTCAGAAAATATAGCCGCATTTAATGGTCCGTTTGGAATTCCTTGATATTGTACTACGGTTTTAAATATAGTTTTAAATTGAGTATTAAGTTCCCAGTTACTATTTTTATATTTATCAGATAACTCTTTAAGATGTTTATCTTCTCTTAAAGGTTTTATTTCTTCTTTTTCAGATAAAATATTTTTATAAAAATTATTGGGATCATTTTTATCTAAAGGATAAGGATAAATTAAATCATAAATATATAGTCCAGAAACATCTTTTCCAAACTCTTTTATTGAAACTTCCTTGCTGATAAAATCCTTACTTACAACCGTATACGCTTCATTATACATTCTTTTTGATTGAGAATTACAGCTAATGAAATTAATAAAAGCTATATAATATACAAATGCTTGATAAATTTTCATTTTATATCTTATTGTTTGTTTATCTTTGAGGAGTTTTGATATATAAATCTTTTTTAGGATCGACTTTCAACGGTCCTTTAGATTGGGCTTCACTACTAAATGCGCTAAAATTAAAACCTCCTGAATTCATTGGAGAATAAGATTTTCGCTGACCAAACGGCAGTTTAAATGCTTTTGAATTATCTAATTCAGTTCTAATGACATTAATAACTTTTTTTTCATTATCTCCTTGCATGCCATATATAGAGGTCGCTGAAAGTTCCCTTCCATCATCTCCAATAATTCCATCTATTAAATTATTATATCTATGACTTACTTCATGAAGAGTAGTCATTCCATATCCCATAGTCAAAGGATTAAGTGCTTCACTAGTCCCTGAAATAAAAGCATCTATTTGTTCAGTATTAATGTTTAAATCAAAATAGCTTGTAAAGCCATATTCATTTCCAATCCATTCTCCTTTAACTGTAGGTTCACCACTAATTGATGAACCTTTACTATTATCAGAGTCAATACTATATACTGTTCTATGATTATCAATTGCCCCTTTTATCATATCACGGGCTGTTTTACTTCCACCGGCATCAGAAGGTTCCGTATAACTTAACTTCCCATTATCACCAATAGATAATTTAAGCCCTGTTTCTTGCTCTAAATCACTTACAATTTTATTTTGAGTTTCAGCAGAAATATTTTTTCCAAATGTTATATCTTGATTTTGCATTCCATCTGGATCTATAAATCTTATTGGATTGTTGTAAGCATAAGTATATATACTCCAACGTCGGGAAGTTTCAGCTAAAGGGTCGATTACTCCCCATCTTCCTACATCCGGCATATAGAACCTTGCTCCATAATCATACATTCCACTTTCCTGAAGTTCCTTTCCATTGTACTTATACTTATAAGCAGGATTTCCTCCTAAAACATTATACCCCTCATGTTTCAACCCAAAAGGATAATAATTACTCTCTTCAATGATCTCTGCTCCTGCTCCGTTTTTAAAGTAGCTTAATCTGGTATTTCCTAAATGATCCGTGTAATTATACACATATTTTCCTGTCTCAGCATTATAATAGCCTTCTGCGGTTGGGAAGAACCTTAGTGTTCCGTTTGCATACTGGAAACCATCTAAAGAATCTGTGGTTACTGTGCTAAAAAGCTTTTTCACTTTTACTCTGCCTATTGTAAATATAGCGTTTCTTGTTGTTAAATGATAAACCACTGCGGAAAACAGTGGTTTATTTTATCTAATAGCACGAGCGAGGACACTCGCGCTAGCAGGGGGTTTATTTTATTTAATAGCACGAGCGAAAACGCTCGCGCTAGCGTGGGAGAACACTTACGCTAGCAGGGATTAATTAATTAAAATTTTTTCTTAATTTCTAACATTTCTCTAATTAAATTCGCCTTATAATCCTCTATATTTATATTTAGAATTGATGGAAAATTATGTGACTTTGCGTCAAAATAATATGACACTTTCTCAGTAAAAGAACTCTCATTCTCCTCCAAATAATTACTTATCTTTTTTGAAAGATCATCATCTAAATAGTCTTCTGGTGATTTAACATAAAATTCGTAATTAATATTATCGTTTTCTAAAGCCTTTTCTAAAGCCGGGATATATATATTGTAAAAATCTTTTTCTTTCATAACTCTACCATCTTCTTTTCCCATCAGGTCCTTTTTCCCAAGGTCTATGATATTTCAAATTACTTCCTTTTCCTCTATGATAATGTGGTACTGGGATTTTTTTATCTTTTATCCATTTAGGTAAGGTTATTGTTGATGTTTTTCTACTTGGGTGTTTGAGAGGATGTATATCAAATCTTTTTTGAGCTCCATATCCCCCCTTGCTTCCTTTTGAAATGCCATTTATCTTACCCGTTCCTTTCTCCCTTAAAAATTTTGTGTTTTTCAAAGAATTCCCTCCTCCCAAAGCTAAAGTTGCTATATCAGCTCCTGTCGCAATATTTTCTGCCGTCTCTTCATCTGCTCCCAGAGCTAATGATCCTTCTTCAACACCTTGATGCAATAAAGTATCTTCATCTTCACCAGTCCACAATTGTTGGGCTCCTGTTGTAGCATTATCAATTCCATTCATTAATACTGCCCAGCCAACAACAGCACCAACTCCTGTTTCTGCAGTAAGAATTCCTCCAACACCTCCTAAAATAGCTTCGGCTGTTCCTCCAATCATTTGTAAACCTCCCAATGCCCTAGTTCCAACATTCCAGGAAGAACCTTTCAGCGTAACTTCTTCAATTTGTGTTACTTTTGAAACGGTTTTCGTATCAGATTTATAAACGTATTCATTATTTGGATCATTAATGAAAGATTTAAATTCTGATGTATTTGGACAGGTAGGGCAAGTTGCAATTTCTCCCTGCATTCCTGTAGGATCTACAAAAGTTATCGGATTATTCCAAACATAGCTGTAAGCTTCGTGGGTATATTGGCTTCTTGGATCAATCACGCCCCATCGTCCAATGTCAGGCATATAAAATCTCGCCCCATAGTCATACATTCCACTTTCCTGAAGTTCCTTACCATTGTACTTGTACTGATAAGCATTCTGAGTTGTCACTGTATAATTATGCAACATCCCAAAAGGATAATAATTACTCTCCTCAATAATCTCTGCTCCTGCTCCATTCTTAAAATAACTTAACCTTGTATTTCCTAAATGATCCGTGTAATTATAAACATACTTTCCTGTCTCAGCATTATAATAGCCTTCTGCGGTTGGGAAGAACTTTAATGTTTCACTTTCATACAGGGAAACCATCCAGATAATTGTGATTATTTTACGAAGGGCTTATCTACTTTTACTCTACCTGTTGTAAATATAACGTTTCTTGTAATAAATGATAAACCACTGCGGAAAACAGTGGTTTGTTTTATTAGTAGCACGAGCGAGGACGCTCGCGCTAGCAGGGGAGACTTTGCACAGCAGGGTTACACACTTCGTAGAGCGGGAAGCTTTTGGCTTTCCTTTTTTTTTGAAAAAAAAGGCTGCCTCACTTTTGAGACAGCCTCTTTATTCTGTTGAAAATTTGATTACAATTAGACAGAGTCTCCAATCCAATTATATCCTTCTTTCTCAAATATTATATTGCTATTTTTATTACTGTATATGTCAACTTGATTATACTTTTTTAAATACTGATTAGCAAATATCAATTCCTGTTTTACAATCAAATCTTTATTAAGAAACGATTTTACTAAATATTTTCCTTCAAAAAAATTCTCTAATAAAATTTTCAATTCATCTAAAGCTATTTCATTTATAAAAATATAGAATTCATTGTGATTATATCTCAGGTTAAAAGATTCTTCATCCAAATCAATAAAAAGAAACAACCCATTATTATCTATACAAATATTTATATATTTCTCTTCCTTTTCTAAATCAAAATCAAAATCACTCTTAAAACACCGAAATTTAGAAATTAAAAAAAATATAATATTTTGATATAATAAAGAACGGTTTGCGTAATTATATTCACTTAATAACCCTATAAAATCATTCTTTAACATACTTTCTTAATTCTTTTGCGTTTCTGAAAAACTTATGTTTCTTACCACCCACACCATAATTAATATGAGTTCTTGTCAGTTTTCTTCCAGTACCCTGTAATGCGTGTCGTTCTACTCTCAATTGTTTATTTGTGTTAGTAGCTCTTAATCCAACCTGTTTTAATCCTTTTGTGTTTTTGTACATTGGTTTAAGGTTTTTGGCACTTTTTAAACTACTTCCACCACCTAAAGCTAAAGTTGCCACATCTGCACCTGTTGCTATATTTTCAGCGGTCTCTTCATCTGCCCCTAAAGCTAAAGAACCCTCTTCAACTCCTTGATGCAATAAAGTTTCTTCATCTTCTCCTGTCCATAATTGTTTCGCTCCTGTTGTTGCGTTATCAATACCATTCATTAGTACCAACCATCCTAGTGCAGCTCCAACACCCGTTTCTGCTGTGAGAATCCCGCCAACACCACCAACAACAGCTTCAAGAGTACCGCCTACCATTTGTAAACCACCCAAAGCTCTAGTTCCTACATTCCAAGAAGAAGATCCTTGTAATTTAACTTCTTCAATTTGTATTTCTTTTTCAGCTTTTTTTGTTTCAGGATTATAAACATACGTGTTTTTTTTATCATCAATAAATGGTTTAAATTCTGGTGTGTTTGGACAAGTAGGACACGTCGCTAATTCTCCCTCCATTCCTGTTGGATCAATAAACATTATTGGATTATTATAAACATAATTGTATGGAGACCACCTTCTTGAGGTTTCTGCAAGCGGATCCACTACTCCCCATCTTCCTAGATCAGTCATATAAAATCTCGCACCATAATCATACATTCCCGTCTCTTGGAGCTCCTTTCCCTTGTACTTATATTTATAAGCAGGATTTCCTCCTAAAACATTATACCCCTCATGCTTCAACCCAAACGGATAATAATTACTCTCCTCAATAATCTCTGCTCCTGCCCCATTTTTAAAATAACTTAGTCTGGTATTCCCTAAATGATCCGTGTAATTATACACATACTTTCCGGTTTTAGCATTATAATAGCCTTCTGCGGTCGGGAAGAACTTTAGTGTTTCATTTTCATACTGGAAACCATCCAGATAATCTGTGGTTACCGTGCCAAAGAGCTTTTTACTCTATTCTATCTATTGTAAATATAGCGTATCTTGTAGTTAAATGATAAACCACTGCAAAAACAGTGGTTTATTTTATTAGTAGCACGAGCGAAGACGTTCCACTCCGCGCTAGCATGGGTTATTTTATTTACATCTACTAGTATCTATATGAAGACCACTTTTATGAAAATCCACTACGTAAGACTCTTTTGATTGACAATATCTCTTTTTATATTCTTTTTTATCCAAATTGTAAATTTTTATTATTAAAAATAGCGTATCCTTAAACAAGTCTACTTCAAGAGGTATACTGTAGTTGTAACGTTTAGCTATACTTTCTCTATCTCCATACGCGTCAAATTTCAATACCATATCTTTTGTTAAAATATCATTAGCACTAATATCAATCTCTTTTCCTGGAGAATAAATAAAATCATACTTATCCGTAGAAGTTTTATTATAAAATTCTAAACCTAAAGAACTTGTAATAATTTCATCATTTATGAAAATTATTAAATTAATTTTTTGACTGTAAGCCATAAAAGAAATAAAAAATATTAGTAAAAATACTATTTTATTAAGGCTTGATTTGACCATTTTCATAATTGGACAATATTTTATTAATTGTACTAGATTCAATTCTCATAGTTTCAGCGCCACTCCTATTGTAGAATACAGCACCTTGCTTATTATTCGGATCTACGAAAGAGCCATCTGCCTTGACTTCTACTGATTTTCGTTCCAAATTACCCGCAATAAAACTTGTATCACGCTTACCAAAATCAGCTATATCAGCAGGAGAAGGTTCTGTAGCAGTCAAAGTATAACCTCTAAAACTTCCTTCAACACCTGTACTTTCGACTGTTGTTGCTGTAGGATGAGTATGCCCCACAATATCAGATTTTATATCGTTTTTAATACCGTGCTGATTCATTATATCAAAACCATTAACTTCTGCACTCGCAACACCTCCACTTATAGAAGACTTACCTCCTGTTGTAAACGAGGTTCTGTTACCTGATAAATCAATATCCGCTCTAACTTCGTGAAGTCCTCCTTTTGAATCAGGACTGATTATATGATTTGATGGGGAGTTTGTTAGTTTTAAAGCGGTGGAAATCGCTCCTAAAGTATGTATACCTCCTACAACTTCTTGTTTACTTGCTGTTAAGAAATTACTCTTATTTCCTTGGCTGATATAAACTTTGCCATCTTTAACTCCATCGCTTCCTAAATATTTACCTGAAGTTCCAAAGAAATCTCCAAAAGGAGCTCTTCCATCAGGGTCTATATATCGTATAGGATTATCGAAAGCATAATTATATGTCGACCATCTTCTCATTTTTTCACTAAGTGGATCCACCACGCCCCATCTTCCCAAATCCGGCATATAAAACCTCGCACCATAATCATACATCCCAGTTTCCTGCAGCTCCTTCCCATTGTACTTATACTTATAAGCAGGATTTCCTCCTAAAACATTATACCCCTCATGCTTCAACCCAAAAGGATAATAATTACTCTCCTCAATAATCTCTGCTCCTGCTCCGTTTTTAAAGTAGCTTAGTCTGGTATTCCCTAAATGATCCGTGTAATTATACACATACTTCCCTGTCTCAGCATTATAATAACCTTCTGCAGTCGGGAAGAACTTTAATGCTCCGTTTTCATACTGGAAACCGTCTAAATAATCTGTGGTTACCGTGCCAAAGAGCTTTTTCACTTTTACCCCGTCTGCCCGGTACGTGTAATCCGTTACTTTAGCGTTTTGGGTAATCTTTCCCGGTAAATTTAAATAATTATATTGAATGGAAGAAATGCCTTTATCCGGTTGGGTAATCATACTTCCGTTGGCGTCATATGTTATTGTACTTCCTGTAGCTCCGGAGGCCAGCGGATAGCCGCTTAAGGCATTACCGGTCCCTTTTTCTTTAAGGTAGGACAATATATTGCTCTGCTCACCATTTTGATAATGGTATTCTAGGTCATCCATTACTTCGGGAGCGGTGTAGCCGGGAAGCTGTTTTCCTCTTCTGAGCAGGGTTTTAATGTTCCCGTTCAGATCGTAGGTAAGCTGCTCATGGTATTCGCCGCGGTCGAGATTCATTCCGTCCCAGAAGCGTCCTTCTTTAAGACGGTTAAGGGCATCATACTCATAGGAATAATTTCTCAGTACGGCATCACTTTGGGTAATCCATGACATCTGGGAAATATTTCCATTGTATTTCGCAGATCCGGAAAACTGGCTGTCGGGTTGATTATACCTCAATTCATACGCAAAGAGTTTATTCTGCAGATTGGCGGGATCGTTAAGTCTGGTCAGCCATCCTCTGATATTGTAGGCATACTTCACACTTTGCAGCGGGCTGCCGGTTGTATTTCCTACATTTTTAGTCTGCAGCTGGCCCAGATCGTTGTAAAGGTTTTCTGCAAGCAGTTCTTTAGCGCCGTTGTTTACTTCATGCCAATGCCTCACCATCCTTTCCTGATGGTCATAGTCAAAACTTTCTTTGATATTGATTTTGGTTCCGCCGGCAGTTCTTTTATGCTCGGTAAGCGTATAATCCGGTACGCCTGAAAATTTCAGGAAGCTTTCGGTTTTGGTATAACCTCCGAGGTGGTTATCGGAATGGGTAGCGATGGCCCTTCCTTTTTTATCATAAAAGGTATATGTTTTGGTCCAGCTCTCATTTTCAATATTCCGTACATAGGATGCGGTAGGCAGGCTTTTGGTGCTTACATTTGAGCTTGCCGTAGCCTGAGGCAGTACTTCCTGGCCCAGAACAGTTCCAGGAACAGCGGGAGCTCCCTGCGGATAAGTATCGTAATAGTTTACGCTAAGGATTTTATCGATACTGGTCGGATAAGAAACATTGCCGTATTCTACAGCCAGTCCGCTCAGGGTAAAGCTGCCTCCACGGGTTTCGTAGGAAGCATTCGCCGCCTGGTTATCAATATAATTCTGGATATTCTGCCTTGGCGTTCCGTCCCTTGAAATCCCGGTATACACTACTCTTCCGAACTGATCGTATTTGGTAAAAGTCCATGACTGGTCAGCCGTAAAATTGGTGATCCCGTTTTTCAGCACGGTGTCACGGTAGAGCACAATCTGGTCTTTTTTATTGTAGACCATCTGTTCCCATCCTTTTCCGGGAAGCTTCTTTTCTACGAGCCTGTTTCTTCCGTCATACTTATACTGATAGCAGAGGTGTGCCAATGCAGAATCGGATACGGAGGCAGAGGTTGATGCCAGTGGAGGAATCACAAATGCCAGCTGATCATATTCATTGTATACGTAGTAGGTATCTGCATTTTCAGTAGCACTGATCACTTTTCTTACTAACAGGGTTTGTCCCTGCCCGTTTTTGAATTCTATGGTTGTATTGCCATCCTCATCGGTAACGGTATTTTTGTATAGTTGTGCCTGGCCGTAAGTTCCGGATACACTCAATTCGGAAGAAGTGGTCCCATCAGGCCAGGTGGTTACGGTGGTATATTTTTTTACTTCTCCTGCCGTATTGGTATCATAGCCGAAGGTAACGGGCTTATTCTGCCAGCCGCTACCGGGATTCTTCTGGCTCAGGATCCTGTCCAGGGGAGAATTCTCCAGGTTTTTATGACTGAAGGGGAAAGAATCATTGATCCCGTTGGCCTGATAATAAGCATTGGTACTGCTTTCTACCCCGCTTTGGATGTTCCCGCTCTGGGAAGACATGGGAACGGGAAGCCAGCTGTCTACCTGCCTGCCATAGGCGTCGTAAGGAATATGGGTTACGAGATCTTTCCCGGTAGGGGTAGACTTAATGCTCACGGATTGTTTGGGACGCCCCAGACCGTCAAAAAACTGAACACTCTGGATCTGCTGCAGGGATCCGTTGGAAACCTCCGTAGGCACGAGGTACTGCCTGGTATAAACATAATTCTCAGTATTGGAGATACTGGAAGCGTAATCTACGGTAATGGGGGTATAGGTATTCCCGGGATTCCCAGGAGATGTGCCCCCGATATAGGCCCGGAAAGTTCCGTTAGCAGAATTGAAGCGAAAGCCCGGGAGCATGCGTATGCTCTGGGGATTGGCTACTTCGGTATTGGGCGCAGGCGGAGAGGTCAGAACCACCTGTGCATGGTGATAGATTCCACACAGCAATCCCAAACTTATATATATTTTTTTATACATAGTTTTTCAATTAATGGGTGGCAGTGGATTTCTTGTTCAGGATCTGATCTTTGAGCTCTTTAATTTCCAGGACTGCACTTTTTAAATCTGCATTCTCAGTTTGAAGTTTCTGAATTTTTTGGTGTTGGTCTTTTAACTGTTTGTTTTGTTCAATAACATACAGCGTTAATTCTTCAATTTTCTGCAGCAGCTTAATCTGAAATTCACCAACGTTTACGCCTTCTTTTTCCATTACTTTTGCAGAGGCTATTTCGGGTAAATGCTTTTTGTCTTTGATATGTTTTTCCACGTCTTCGAGCTTGGGAAGGCCATAATTTTCTTCAAAAACGAAATCGGCGGTTGGCGTCAGGGTCACTTTGAGCTCTTTGGCTTCCAGTTTACCTTGCAAAAGGGCATTGCCATTCACGGAAATTTTCATGATTTCATTCATGGCTACCGGAGAATTCATGGCAATGGTTTGTGGAGTTGAGCTTAAAAACTTAATGCCCTCATCGCCCATGGTCATGGCTACTTTGGAAAAATTTAGAGTTCCATTGGAAGACAGCCAACCGTACCCTACATTTGGATCTGCCTTAACCCCAAAACTCATATAGGAAGCCGCTGAACTCCTCAATGAGCCCCAGTTACTGAGTGATCCGTCTTCATATCGTATGGCCAGTGCATTAATCCCTTCTGTGGAACTGGCTCCGCCTGCTAAAATATTACCGGAAACATCCAGTTTTTCTTTTGGAGCAGTAGTTCCTATTCCTATATTCCCATTTCTGAGAATAGATAATCTTTCGGCTAAGCTTGTTGCACTGTTGCCGTCATTTACTAAAATAGAAAATTTTGAGCCGTAGGTATTTCCTGTTTCCTCGGTAGCTGTTATTCTTGCTTTGGGGGAGTTCTGGAATCCTGTAAACTCTAAAGCAGGGTATTTCGGGCTGGATGAAAGCGCACTTGCTCCACCTGTGGAAATTGTTATTTTACCGCCATCGGGGTTGGCTACCTCCAAATGCGAATGGGGGTTGTGAATTCCTATCCCAACGTTACCCGATGCGGGAGTTGTTGTCTGATTTAAAGCACCTCCTTGGGTATATAACTGGGCCGAAGTTAACTGAGCGGCAAAAATGCCTGCAATGAATATTGTTTTTTTCATAATCTGAGTTTTTATTGTTTGTAATTGTATTTGAATTCTTTTAAAATTTTCCCTGTTGTACTATTTTCCCTGATTTCCATTAATCTGTTGGCGGTATCATACATGTATACTTCTCTGATACCTGAAGGTGGGGTGATACTTTTTACTCCAATCAGAGGATCATAAGAGTAAGTCGTGATCTGGTAACCTGATAAGGTAGAATGAGTTCTGAACAAATCCAAAGCTGAAATGAATGACTGTTCTGAAGCATCAGTTCCCAACTGGGCATCATTGGCAGACGCGTTAACAATACTGTCTATTAATGTTTGTGAAATATCTGACAGTTTTGCGCCTTCTATCTTTGCTATTGGCTGTGTTTTGTTGTAGCCCCAAACGATGGTTGTTGAGATTCCGTTTCTGGAAGTGTATTGCTGCAGGTTTCCGTTAGAATCGTATTTGTCATAATTGGCCTCAGTGGAACTGATATTTGGATCTTGAAGATCAAATGACAATACTGATTTTGGAAGTACTAAGCCTCCACTGTTATTGGTAATTTCAGCTACAGTTTTTGGATAGATTGTTTCTGTTTTTGAAAGAGTTTTTGTATTACCCGCAATAGTCTGTGTTGATGTTGTCACCAATGGTATTTCAACCATATTTTTACTGATCATTAACTGGTTATTTTTTTCGTGAGCATAATCGTAGATGGTTTCTGTACTTTTATCATTGCTAGTATGAATAACAGTCTGCTTTAAAAGATTGATTGGTTTTTGGATATTATTAATAGAATAATTGTTAATAACTTTTGTAACAACTGTATTACCGTTGATATAATTCTTTGTTTGAACTTCATCTAATAAGAATTTTCCAGACTCTATAGGATAAGATTCTAATACTTGTGTAGAATATAAGCCACCCGATGCAGTACTTACATTTCTGTCGATCATGACAATTTTTCCATATGGAGCTATCATCAAGGGGTTTCCGTATGAATTTGATGATAAGGTATTTTTCAAATAGGTTAGAGAATAATTATAAATAATTTCCTTTAAAGGGCTTGTTCCATTCTCTGTGTAAAATTTTTCATTGATAAGGTTCTTATTCATAAGACGAAACGGATTAAACCCATTTCCTATATTGGATAAATTAAGCTCATTTTGTTCTGTTATAAACTGATAAACCTTTCTCCCTTTTCCTAAAGTATGTTCTGTTACATATTCATAGCTGACCACATCTTTTCCGAGAAGGCTGGAATTTATGGCTTGATCTGCACTCAGACCATACATGTTACAAAGCAATGATTTACCTTCAAATTCTACTTCTCTTGGTATCATATCTAAAAATTTCAAAGGTGAGGCAAAAGATCCTGAGGACTGTTCTCCAGCAATAGTAGGGTTATAATACTGGAATTGCCGCTTTGTATAGGTTGTTGTACCATCAAAATCTTCCATACTTTTTATTCTTAGTCCGCCAACAATATTATTTTGATTGCTTATTTCGTTAACATATTTTATTTTAGAGATTTTCAACGTTGTAGAACAGTTTCCCATCCTCCTTACCCTTATTCTTTTGGGTGCCTGAGGATTTAAAAAAAATTTATTACTCGCTGGTGGATTGCCATCTGTTAATGGTCCAGCAATATCAGCTCCGCTAAAAGTCGCCAGATTCTTCCATTGATTATTGACAAACTCGTCAAGGTAAGCCGTTCCCATACTGCTTCCATTTTCAGGAATTTCATTAGGTATTTGGTTGGAACATGAGTTAAGAAACTCAACCCAGAGCTTTTCATTAGGATTTATAGGATTTACATCTATATAAAAATATTCACTGGAAGGCGTTGTCATCAAAATATTATCATATTCATTCTGATCGCTTGTATATGAATTATTGATATAACCATATTCGGTTTCCTGCCGTTGAGGAATAAGCAATTGTCCCCAGACAGAATTATTTTCAAAAGTAAATGCTGATGATCCTCCTGTAGGATAAGTAATTTTCTTTAAAATATAGGCTTGCGTATACATTGCATCCACGTTTCTGTCAGCTCCCTGAGTATAATCTTTATTAATATAATGCATGTTGGGAATCAGCCCTGCTCCTCCTTTTCCATTATAGTAACCCCAGATGTCCTGCGCGTAACTACCTATAACTGGCTTGTTTTCTTCGTTATAATTAAAAGAATATTTATTGTTTTCTAGTAAATTTTCAACCCTTAAAAGCTTTAACCTGTATTTTCTGTATTCTGGAGTGGCTATACCTGAGGACATAAAATAATCGTGAACTAATTTAAAATTTCGTATTACTTTATTTGTTTGATTGTCTATTACTTTTATTTCATCTAATGCGTAGGCATTTTCAGGGGTATCAGTAAACACATCTTTTCTGCCAGTTATCCCATTAATGATATTGGTATAATTGAACTTTACTGTTTCATTATTGTAGATAATTTCTGTGGGCAACTTATCTAAATAACGGTTTGTAGTGGCAGTATGAACATCTTTTTGCCCTGCTACACAAGGGTCGGTTGCGATAGGAATAGGATAATAAATATCTGTATATCCGTGCGTAACACTTTTATAAGATATAGTCTTATCATATTTAAAAATGACCTCTTCTTTATTAGGTAAGGTGATTTTTTCCAATAAAAATGATGCTCTGTAGGCAAAGGGGGATGTACCAAGTGAAGTAAGAGAATTGCCCACTCTCAATAAATAGACAATGCCACTAGGGTCAATAATAGTAAATTTATTATCTGCATCTGAATAAGAAATTTTGATATTTTCGTAGGGTATTGTATGGAAGTTGCCATTGGTATCTCTTATAAAAGCCCCCGAAATGGTAGGAAGGCTGTAATGGTATATATCGGGCTGAGTATCTACTACATCATCCCTGAGGGCCTGTAGTTTAATAAGAACATCCGCGGGAAAAGTTTCTATATTTATAGGATCAATATATTGATAATCATATATATTGCCCGGGAACCATTGTGCAGTACTGTTTAAATCTTCTTTTCCATGCACTTCTACAGAAATATTGTTGGGAATAGATAAAGCCCATCCTAAACCTACTGAGCTTGAAGTTTCATCTACTTTTATACCACCTGTATTATATGCTAAGTTAATTGGAATAGAAATTCCATATTTAGTAGAAATTGTATGTAATGGTACAGAAACATTTAATTTCCCTGTTCTGTAATCTACTGGATAATCTCCTGCTTTAAAAAGACTATAGGTTTCTGGAGTAGAAGGTATGATTTTGTCATAATCCTTATCAGGGCTTATTTGTGCCTGTGCCGTAGTAAGTACGAGCAATATACACATTGAGATTGTTATTTTTTTCATAGATGTGTTTATTTCTTTATCAATTTAGCACTCTCCGTTTTATTATTATCCGTTTTTATGGTCACCAGATAAGCCCCCTGAACTAAATTCTGGGTATTTATTTTCGTCACCTTATTCTTAGTCTTCAAGCTCTGAAGCTGTCTTCCGCCCATATCATACAATAAAATATCAGCCTCTTTGAATTCGAAGCCGATTTCCACATAAGCATACTCTGAAACCGGATTCGGATAAATCTTGATGTCTTGTTTTTCTATAAGCTTATTAATCTGGCTGTCTCCAAGTTTCACAATCTTCCAGTTCTCTTTTCCTAATTCTTCAGCACTGGTTCCTGCAAGGATAATTGAGCCATCTCTGTTCAGTTTAATATCCGAAAGTCTTTCTTCACGTTTTCTGGATTCACCTTTCACATGTTTTCTCCACTGTTCATTACCCTCCTGATCCAGGTACAGCATCCAGAAGGTTTCATCCTCTGCCTCAATCCTTGCTTCAGCTTGAGTATAACCGCCTAAAAGAATTCCTTTAGAAGACTTATCATCTGCTGAATGAAGTACACTCGTTCCCATTAAAATGTCTCTATTCCCAAAATTGTAAGATTTCTGCCAGATTTCTTCACCTCTTTCATTTAAAGAAATCAGCCACAGATCAGTTCCTTCTTCAATTCCTACGGTTTTATTTCCTGATCTTTCCGATCTGGACTCTCCACCGACTAAATAACCCGCTGATGTTAAAGAAAGTGTTCTCAGATGGTCATCCCCTTTTCCCCCAAAGTTCTTTTCCCATTCTGTTTTTCCGGATTTATCGAGTTTTACAATCCAGTAATCACCTTCACCGAAGTTGTCTGAAGATTTTTGTACAGAGGTAAAATGTCGGGTGTCGGGTGTATTGGTGCTGCCTGTACTTTGTACATTAGACATTTTACTTTGTACAGCATTACTTCTGGAATAGACCCCTAATAAAGCACCGCCATCTCTGGTTGGAATTATTTTTTCAACTTCATCAAGTCCTTTTCCTCCAAATACGGATTCTGACACAATTTTACCATCCTTATCAAGCTTTACAATCAAAACATCTTTTGATCCGTAACCTTTTGAAGAGTTCTGTACATTTCCAGCGACAAAAAATCCAAAATCAGTAGTCTGAATAACCGACCTTGCTTCTTCATCAGATGCTGATCCTAGGGTTTTCTGCCAAAGTTCATCCCCAAATTCATTCAGTCTGATCAGCCAGATATCAGAACCTCCTTTGGAATCTTCTTTTTTATCCAGACCTTTCCCGGAATAGGAAGTTCCTGCAATCAGGAATCCTCCTTCCTGAGTTGCTACAGAAGCAGAAAGATAATCGTGGTTCAGTCCAGAGAAATATTTTTCCCATACCTGCTCACCCTGTTGATTGAGTTTTACTAAATGAAAATCGTAACCGTTATTCTGCTTTCCTGTTCCCTGAGGCTCTCGAAGGGAACCTGTCTGAATAGAACTTCCGGTTATCAGATACTGCTGATCAATAGTTGTGGTTACCTGGCTTAAAAAATCCTGGGTAGAAGATTTGATATCTTTCTGCCACAGTACTTCCTGGGCAGACAGCCCAACAAGCGTGCATAGAGTACATGCACCAGCGTAGAATTTCTTCATCGGTTTTGTATTTTTAATTTTAAAATTCTTTTTTTATAATTCTATCGCAAATTTAACATTTTTTAACGCAATCCAGGTCCCAGTACTGAGATTTAATATACTTTTTCATTTGCCTATATATTATTAATTTTTTTCAATTAATTAATGAACAAAATTAATGTCGTGACACGACAGATCATGACGCATAAAAATAAAATAGATCATTAATTTTCGGAAAGATTGCAGGGTATCTGAAATTTTGATTTAAGAAAGATCAATATTTTTCCTGCCAGCCTGGTTTGAATATAATATTCAGGGGAGTACAAATGTGTTTTTAAATACCTGAAAAATTTAAAACCCTATAACTATTAATGGTTACAGGATTTTTTATATTATGATCACAATTACATGATCTGGAACTTTAGCTTTCACTCTTCAATTGCAGCATCCGCTGATAAAAAGACTGTTTTGCTATTTTTTCTTCTGCTTCGTTGATAGCCGCAAGCAGATTATTTTCGTTATCAGCAATCTCACCCAATACTTTTGAAATAAGCTCCCAGACCGGTATCATTTTTTCTATGAGCTCATTTCCTTTTGGTGACAATATGATAAGTCTTTTACGCTCATCCTGCTTATCCTTTTTTGACTGGATCAGCTTCTGTTTTTCCAGTTCTTTCAGCAGGCTTATCGTGGAAGGATGGGTATACCCTATTTCATTGGCTATCTCCACAACGCTCAACATCTTTTTATGGTGCAATGTAAAAATGACGGGAAACCATTTAGGCTCAAAATCAATATCAAAAGATTTATAGATCAGAGCACCATCTTTTCTAAGTTGCTCGCTGAGGCGCTGCAGCCTTGTGGAAATCGCAAGAATCCCCGATTCGTCAATTATATTCATACCTTCTGATTTATAATTAAAGAGTAAAAAACATTATCCGCATTCATCAATGGAAAACGAACGGGAAGATTTTCTTTTTCCACTTGTACAAAATGATTCCGTTCATAAAAACGAATTGCTGCTTTCAATATATTAACCGTTCCCAGATATATGGCATCTATTCCATTTTCACGGCAGAATAAAATTAAAACTTCCAGAAGCTTCTGTGCAATATTTAGTTCCTTTCCTCTGAATTCTTTTTTTACAAACATTTTTCTTACTGCCCCTGCTCTTTTATCAAATTTAACCAATGCTATAGAACCTACCAATTGTCCGTCTATAAAAGCTCCCCAAAAGTTTCCACCTGCTTCTGTATAAAAGCTTTCGATCTGTTTAAGGTCCGGCTGATCTTCAATGGTAATAGGAACGTTAAATTCTTTCTGCTGGATATTCAGAATAATATCAATAAGCTGGTCTGAATAGGTATTATCCAGTGGTTGAATATCGATTTTCATACGTATGTTATTTTTTACATTACAAAACTACGTAGTTTACTACATATATGCAAATGGAAATTATTTTTTATATCAATTTTAACAATATAAAATAAACTGATATCCTAAAGATCTGCCTGATCAGGATAATCTGCTAGAGTATTAGGAACTAATCTTTTATTGTTTGGAAACGCAAGGACGCAAAGGGTTTGATCTGCATGCTGCTTTAAGGCGCAAGAAAATCAAAGATTTTCAACATAGAGTAATATGATTTGCAGGAAACTATACTCAATCAATTTTATCGAAGATATAATTTTTGCGCCTTAGGACTGAGTAAAAATAAAGAAACTTTGCGTCCTTGCGTTTTCCAGCAAAAAATAGTTAATCAGAAATAAAAAAACGTATGCCAAAAATGACATACGTTTTATACTATTTACAGGATGAAAACAATTATTTCCATCCACCGCCCAGAGCCTGATAAAGCTCTACGGCAGCTTTCATTTTATTATATTCTGCATTGGAAATATTGAGTTCTGCATTCAATGAATTCACACTTGCATTCAATACTTCCAGATAGTTGGCCATCCCGTAATTAACCAGTTCCTGGGAATAATCGACTGATTTTTTATAAGCATCCAGCTCTTTCTGCTTGAGCTCAATAAAAGAATCCTGCACAGAAAATACCCTGATTGCATCTGAAACTTCTTTCCCGGCGGTAAGCACTGTTTTTCTGAAGTTCAGGTAAGCAGTTTCCTGGTTGGCAAGGCTTACATCATAGTTCGTTTTGATCTGTCTTTTATTTAAGATCGGCTGTGCCAGACCTGCCACCACGTTTGCAAACAATGAATTTACACTGAACAGGTGATCCAGATCCACCGACTGCAGTCCACCACTACCGGTTAATTTTAAAGTAGGATAAAACTGAGCTTTCGCTGAATTGGTCAGTTCAAAAGCATTCATCAGGTTATATTCTGCCCTCATGACATCAGGACGGTTGGCCAGTAACTGTGCCGGGTATCCTAATTTCAGGTCGATCGGAAGATTCTGGGTTTCCAGAGTAGACCTTTCAATGGAATGAGAGGACTCTCCCATCAGAAGGCTCATCGTGTTCTCAAGCAGCTGGATCTGGGTATCAATATCAATCAGCAAAGATTTGGCATTGAAAACAAGCGCTTCACTTTGCTGTACCGCTACTTCTGTCAGGTTTCCTGAAGCTTTTAATGCTTTGGTGGTCTCTAAATTTCTCTCTCTTACCGCAATGGTTTCACTGATGATCCTTTTCTGGGAATCGAAAGTAAGAAGCTGGTAATACGCAGATGCGATAGACGCTACCAGGTCACTTTTAACTGCCTTATGAGCCGCAACAGTTCCTAAATAGGTCGCAAGCTGGGCTTTTTCCTGAGCTCTTAATTTCCCCCAAAGATCTGCTTCCCATCCGATACTTGCGGTAATATCAAACTGGTTGACATACCTTCTTTCCCCGATGATCTGCCCGAACTGGGTATTGATAGACTGGGTCTGGAATGTATAATTAGGTCCTACGGAAAGAGTCGGCTGATAGGCAGCTTTGCTCTGCTTCAGGTAAGCCTCGGCAGAACCAATGCTTTGTAATGCGATCCTGATATCCAGGTTATTTTCCAAAGCTTTTGAAATATGCCCCTGCAAAACCGGATCTGTGAAAATCTCTTTCCAGGAAACCGTTCCGATACTTACACTGTCTGAAGGAAGCATATCAGTACGGAAAAGCTTTTCGTCCACCACATTTTTCGGCCTTTCATATTCTTTTCTGGCCATACAGGATGTGATGGCTCCCAAAATGAAAGCTGAAAAAGTGATTCCTTTTATGATGTTTATTAAACTCTTCATTTTTTTAATTAGAAGTTAGAGGTCAGAGGTTAGAAGTTAGATTGGGTTTTAGACTAATTTCTAACCTCTAACTTCTAACTTCTCCAATTATTTTTATTCTGCTAAATTGATATCTTCTCTTTTGATAGGTTTAATTTTTTCCTGCAGTGTTTCAAAGATCACATACAATACAGGAATAACAAATAATCCTAAAATGGTTCCGATCAATAGTCCGATTGCCGCACCGGTTGCAATAGATCTGTTACCTACCGCACCGATTCCGCTTGCAAGAACCAACGGTAATAAACCGAAGATAAAGGCAAATGAAGTCATCAGGATTGGTCTTACCCTGGCTTTAGCCGCATTGATCGCTGACATGACAATTGTTTCCCCGTGATGTCTTCGCTGGACGGCAAATTCGACGATAAGGATCGCGTTTTTCGCCAATAGTCCCACGAGCATGATCAGGGCAATCTGGAAATAAATATTATTTTCCAAGCCCATAATTTTCTGCCCGAAATAGGCTCCCATTACCCCAAGAGGAAGAGAAATAACAACGATCAGCGGAAGGATATAACTTTCATACTGCGCAGAAAGGATAAAGTAAACGAAAACCAGACTTAATCCAAAAATCAGAAGGGTCTGAGATCCTGAATTTAATTCTTCTCGGGTTAGTCCCGTAAATTCCACTGCATAATTCTGATTCAGGGTTTCATTGGCTACCTGCTGTACAGCGGTAATGGCATCACCGGAACTGTACCCTTCAGAGTTGGCTCCCGTCACCTTCACTGAAGTAAACAGGTTGTAACGGCTTACGGATTGTGGTCCGTATGCTTTTTTCAAGGTGACAAACTGTGAAATCGGAGTCATAATTCCTGAACCTGTCCGTACATAAAGCTCATTCAGGTTTTCAATATTCTTTCTGTTTTCAGGAAGTGCCTGGACCATTACCCTGAACTGTTTTCCGTATTTGGTAAAATCAGCTGTATAAACACCTCCGATATACCCCTGCATAGTCGACAGAATATCATTGACAGAAACGCCAAGCTGTTTGCTCAGAGGAACATTGATTTCCATCTGGTACTGTGGATATTTTGTATTAAATGAAGTCTGTGCAAACTGAATTTCCGGTCTCTCCATCAGCTTACCAATGAATTCATTGGTCTTATTATCCAGATCGGCATACTCTCCACCTGATTTATCCAGCAATACCATTTCAAAACCGGCACTGTTACCAAATCCGGGTACACTTGGCGGTTGGAAGAATACTACCTTGGCATCAGGGACAGCACCTACAATTCCAAACAGCTTTTTCGTGATATCTTCAGAGGTCTGGCCGTCTTTTTTTCTTTCATCGAATGGCTTCAATTTCACAAAGGCAAGACCGTTATTACTTCCGTTTCCGGATAAGAATCCTCTACCGGTAGAAATCGTTACATTCTGTACTCCCGGAACTTTCAGTGCTTTGGCCTGAAGGGTTTTCAGAGCGTTGTAGGTTCTTTCCATAGAAGCTCCCGGAGGAAGCTGAACATCGGTAAAGATAATCCCTCTGTCTTCCGTAGGTACAAAACCTTTCTTCATGCTGCTGCTTGCCCAGAATAAGATACCTCCTGTAACCGCAAAAATAATCAGGGTTACCCATTTATGTCTTAAAAGGAACACAAATCCTCTTCCGTAACGCTCAGTTGTTGTTTTAAAAGCAATATTAAACTTATAGAAAAACTTCTGTAAGAGATTTAAGTTCTTATATTCTGCATGATGCTCTGCGTGAGGTTTCAGGAATAATGAACATAAAACCGGACTTAACGTTAATGCATTAATAGCAGAAATAATGATCGCAATAATCAGGGTAATCCCAAACTGCTGGTAGAAAACCCCTGTAGGACCTGTAATAAATGTCACAGGGATAAATACGGCGGCCATTACCAAAGTAATAGAAATAATAGCGCCTGTAATCTCATCCATGGCTTCTACCGTTGCCTTTTTAGCATCTGAAATACCGTGTTCCATCTTCGCATGGACGGCCTCGACGACGACAATGGCGTCATCCACCACAATACCGATGGCAAGGACCAATGCAAACAGGGTCAACAGGTTTAATGAATACCCGAAAAGATTCAGGAAGAAGAACGCTCCCACAATAGATACCGGAACCGCGATGGCCGGAATCAGGGTAGATCTGAAATCCTGAAGGAAAATATACACTACAATGAATACAAGGATGAACGCTTCAATCAGGGTATGCACTACCTTTTCAATAGAAGCTTCCAGGAATTCGTTGGTATCAAAGTTAAAGGTATACTTGATTCCCTCTGGAAAAGTTCCCTCCGCTGATTTCAGATAATCTTTGATATTCTGAATAATCTCCTGTGCATTGGATCCCGGCGTCTGGAAGATCCCCATACTGATGGAAGGATTGTTTCCGTTTTCCCCGATTCCGCTGTAGGACTGACCTGCCAGTTCTACTTTGGCAACATCTTTCAGCATCAGGTTTTGACCGTTGGCAAGAGATTTAATGATGATATTGTCATACTGTTCTTTATCATTGAATTTACCTACGTATTTGATGATATATTCAAAAGAACTTCCGCTGTTCTGGCCAATAGAACCTGCTGCAGCTTCTCTACTCTGCTCGTTGATGGCATTGGTAACATCATTGGGCGTTACACTGTAGGCCGCCATTTTAGCAGGATCCAGCCAGATTCTCATGGAGTAGTTTTTACCCCCGAAAACGTTGGCATCCCCTACACCGTTAATCCTTTTCAGATTCGGAATAATGTTGATATTCAAAAAGTTCTGAAGGTATACATCATCCAGATCCTTGTTCTCGGAATAGAAAGACATATACATCAGGGCACTGGTCTGCTGTTTCTGCGTTACAACCCCTGAACGGGTTACTTCGGACGGCAGAAGTGGTGTCGCTCTTGCCACACGGTTCTGTACGTTTACTGAAGCGATATCCGGATCAATTCCCTGTTTAAAGAAAACCTGAATCTGGGCAGAACCGTCGTTCCCGGCACTGGAAGTGATATAATCCATTCCTTCCACCCCGTTGATCTGCTCTTCCAAAGGTACTACTACACTCTTCATTACCGTCTCGGCATTGGCTCCCGTGTAGTTTGTAGAAACACTTACCGTGGGCGGCGCAATATCCGGATACTGGGTAACCGGCAGCGAGATAAGTCCTAAAACACCGAGAATAACAATCAGAATTGATATTACGGTGGATAAAACCGGTCTGTTAATAAAATTTTTAATCATTTTTTAAAATTTCGGTTTTATTGATTGAACAAGACTATCCATTTTTATAGGTTTCTTCTTAATGGCAGTTCCTGGTTTTAATCCTCCAATACCTGCTGCAACAATAACTTCTCCTTTATTTACACCAGATTTTACAAGGGCAAGATTATCTATCCTGTCGATGACATTGACCACCACATTTCGTGCTGTATCACCTTTATCAACTTTATAAACATAAACAATACCCTGCTGCTCGTAAGTAGCACTTTCAGGTACTACCAGCACATTATCATAATGCTGCGGGAATCTGATGGTTCCGCTGTTACCGTTGCTTAATAATTTCTGTGCATTGGTAAACGCCACCCTGAACTGGATGGTACCCGTTGTAGGATCGATCTGGCCTGTAATGGCTTCAATTCTTCCTTTTTCCGGATAAAGACTTCCATTGGCCAGCTGAAGTTCTACCATCGGAAGGTTTTTAATTTTTTCAGGCATAGATGAACCCTGTGATTTTTCAAGGAAATCAAAATACTCTTTTTCATTCATTGAAAAATAGGCGAAAATTTCAGAGGTATCTGAAATGGTTGTTAGTGCAGTCTGGTCAGTTGGTCCCACCAAACTTCCTACCTTCAATGGAAGTCTTCCGATTACTCCGGAAATAGGAGCACGGATGATAGAGTATTCAATATTGGCTTCTACTCCTTTGTAATTGGCAACTGCCTGTCTTTTTGCTGCATTGGCCTGCTGTAGCTGGGCCTGGGCCTGGGCTAAATTGGCCTGAGCCGTCTGAAGCTGCACATTGCTGATGATATTTTTTTGGACCAGAGGTTTCAGTTTATTCACTTCCACCTGGGCTGCATTTACAGAAGCCTGAGCCGCTGCAATGGTAGATTCTGCAGCACCGATTCCTGCTTTTGAAGCGGCGGCGTTTTCAGAAAGGATATTGGTTTCCAGACGGAACAAAGGCTGCCCTTTGGTCACATACTGTCCTTCATCTACCAATACCTGAGTGATATATCCCTGTATTTTTGCGCGGACATCATTGTTCACCCTTCCCTGTATGGTAGCCGGAAAGGTCTGATAGCCCACTATATTTTTCGACTCCACAGAAACTACAGGATATGGCTTTGCACCATCCTGCTTCGGAGCTTCTTTTTTGCAGGCTGTCAGTGAAAGCGCTGCAATAGAAAGTATAACTAGCTTATTATTCATTTTAAAGTTTATTAAGAGATTCCTGAATATTTTCTATGTTTTTGTATAAAAGTGCTTTGTAAGCTTCTACCCGCTCATCGTATTCATTGTCATGATTTTTTTTAAAGTTGTTGAGGTCATCCAGTAATTTAAGTTCATCCTTCATTTTCTGAACTATTTTTTCAAATCTGATTTTCTTATATTCGTCATTGATGAAAAAATACCGCTTCCGCTCATCCATTTTATTATGGTCTATGATCAGCTGTGCATTCAGCAGTAGTGAGATGCTTGTGGAAACAGAGCTTTTGCTCGCCGAAAGTACTTCTACAAATTCGTCAAAAGTAATTCCTGTTTTCTCATAATCGAAAAGAAGGTAGGAATAGATTTTTGAGGCTAAAGGCGGCAGGTTGAAAACGGTGCCGTAAAACTTTACAGCATCCTGAAATATTTTTTCATCAATTTCTATACTTTGGTGCATATATAAAAATTTTGACAAAAGTAAAAATTAGTTCAGAACCAAACGAACAAACATGATAGAGTTTATAAATACAGCTTCTTTTAAAAATTCAATGGAAACTGATTTAACTTTTTGATCAAATTATAATCTTCTCATAAGCTTTTCTCATTCCGTCTGCCAAAAGCACTTCACCACAATAGGAATACCCTTTGCTTTCAAGGATTTTCAGCATGGCGATATTATCATAGTTTGTATCTACTTTTATGCTTTGAATTCCGTGGGATCTTGTAAAATCCTCAATATGGTCAAATAATTTTTTCACCATGCCCTGCCCTGCAAACTTTCCTTCTACAGCAACCCTGTGAACCACTACGAATTCTCCGTTACTTAACCACGCGCCCTCAATCTGGCTGTATGCAGGCTCGTCATTTAAGATCAGTGCGGCATAGACTGCAATTTCTCCATCTACGGTCAGTACATATCCAAAACCTTTTGCAATGTCGCTTTCTACGGTTCCGATGTTTGGATAGCCGTTCTGCCATTGGGTGCTTCCGTCCTCTTTTCTTCTTTCAATGGACTGCCTGATTATTCCCCAAATGATATCCCTGTCATCAATTTCTGCTTTTCTTAGTTTTGTGTCTGAATTCATTGTTGTGCTATTTGATTTAAAGATTTAAAAATTAAAAGATTAAAAAATTAAGGGGTCAGAAAATGTCAGGTTTCTGTAAGTTTTAGCTAAAGCCGGATTGGAGGTTTGATTCATTTTTGAAGGCGGGCTAAAGCCTACCCCTATTGAATAGACCTTTAATTATGTTTAACTATTCTTATTGATTAAGAGCTAAAATATTTTTAAATTTCCCAGTATTTTCGGGTCCCTAATCCCTAAACCCTAATCCCTTACTTCTCAATCTTAATGAACTAAAAAACCGAAAACTAATTAAAATTAATTTTCGGTTCGAAGTAGTAAAATTTAAAATTATGAAATTGTTTTATTGATTTTCACTTTGTTGAAGATAAGCATCTATAATATTGAATGCATTCTTCTCGTCTTGCAAATCTACCATGATTTTTAACGATGTTGCTGTAGGCGTTGTCGTAAAGGTAAGATAGTTATTTTCGACGCTGTTTGTAATTTGTGCATCATCCAATTTAGACTTTATTAACTGGATTTCTGAAGGCTTATCACTTTCAAAAACCGATACTCTCGTACTTCTTTCCATATTCTATATCGTTTGAGTATCTAAATGTACAATGTTTTTTTTAAAATTACAAATCTTTGGTTTTAAATTTTATTAATATTGCTCTCGATTTTATCTAAAGCCAACTGAATTTCTTCCTGGGTAACATTCAGATGAGGTCTGAAACGAAGGGACTGATCTCCACACGGAAGAATAATCAATCCGTCTTTGAAAAGCTCGTTCATCAGGTGATTTCTCTGCTCTGCTGAAGGAAGATCAATGGCACACATCAACCCTCTTCCTCTTGCATTTGAAATCTTCTCAGGATATTTCTGAGCTAATTCTTTTAATCTTTCCAACAGATAATCTCCCACCACTCTTGCGTTTTCTACAAGATTTTCTTTTTCAATCACTTCCATCACCAGCTGGAAACGAAGCATATCAATAAAGTTTCCTCCGAAAGTGGAATTGATCCTTGAACTTTCTCTGAACACGTTATTCGGAATCTGGTCGAATTTTTCTTTGTTCGCTAAAACCCCGCAAACCTGAGCTTTTTTCCCGAAAGAAATAATATCCGGTTTTGCTGTGAAGTGCTGGAATGCCCACATTTTTCCTGTAATAGCGATACCGGTCTGCACTTCATCAAAGATCAGAAGGATCTCATTCTGATCACAAAGCTTTCTTAAACCTAACAGGAATTCGTCTCTGAAGTGGTTATCACCACCCTCAGCCTGAATAGGCTCAATGATGATGCATGCCACTTTATCAGGATTCATCAGGATGGCTTCTTCAATTTGTAATAAAGCAAGTCTTTCATTCTTGATGGTTTCCTCCAGATTCTCTTCCGTGATCGGGAAAGTCAATTTCGGATTCAGGATCCTTGGCCATTCAAACATCGGGAAATACTGATATTTTCTTGGGTCTGAAGTATTGGTTAAGCTTAAAGTATAGCCGCTTCTTCCGTGGAATGCCTGTCTGAAGTGAATACAGATCCCGGCTTCCGTCTGAAGTCCTTTTTCGAAGTTCTTACGGGTTTTCCAGTCGAAGCAGGCTTTCATAGCGTTTTCTACGCCTAAGCTTCCTCCTTCAATAAAGAAAGCGTACTGCAGTTCTTCAGGAATCACTACCCTTTCAAAAACTTCCAAGAAGTGAGCGTATTCCTCAGAATATACATCTGCCAGTGTAGGTTTATTAACCGCCATTCTCCCCAGCCATTCTGATCTTTCAACAAGATACGGATGGTTGTAGCCAATGGAAGCTGATGCAAACATAGAGAACATATCCAGATACTCTTTGTCTGTTAGTTTGTCATACAGCCATGATCCGTGGGATTTTTCAATATCCATCACAAAATCAAAGCCGTCTGCCAGAACGTGTCTTCCTACTGTTTCCTTTACTTTATTAGCTTTTATATCAATTGTTTGTTCCATAATTAATTGTGTTTGATTTAAAAATTGAATGAATAAAAAGATTTAAACATTCCAGGTTATTAATTTTTAAATTCTTAAATCTTTAGATAATTTAAACTGAATTTTTACAAATCAAATTTAATCCCCTGTGCCAAAGGAAGCTGAGTTGTATAGTTTATGGTATTGGTTTGTCTTCTCATGTAGTATTTCCAAACGTCTGATCCGGATTCTCTACCGCCTCCGGTTTCTTTTTCACCGCCGAAAGCACCTCCGATTTCCGCACCGGAAGTTCCGATGTTTACGTTCGCAATACCGCAGTCTGAACCTGCGTGAGAAAGGAATAATTCTGCTTCTCTTAAGTTCTGGGTCATGATAGCCGATGACAGTCCCTGAGGAACATCATTCTGGATGGCAATAGCCTCGTCTAATGTTTTATATTTGATCAGATACAGGATCGGCGCGAAAGTTTCGTGCTGAACGATCTCGTAAGAGTTTTTAACTTCTGCAATACATGGCTTCACATAGCATCCGGATTCGTAATCTTTTCCGCTTAAAACACCGCCTTCAACTGCAAATTTTCCGCCTTCTTTTTTACATTTTTTGATCGCCTCTTCATATTGGTTCACAGCATCCGTATCGATAAGTGGTCCTACATGGTTGTTCTCATCTAAAGGATTTCCGATTTTCAACTGTCCGTAAGCTTTTACCAGTCTGGTCTTCACCTCGTTGTATACGCTCTCGTGAATGATCAGTCTTCTTGTTGAAGTACATCTCTGTCCTGCTGTTCCTACCGCTCCGAAAACGGCCCCGATGATTGACATATCAATATCTGCATCTTTAGAGATAATAATGGCATTGTTTCCACCCAACTCCAGGATAGATTTTCCGAATCTTTCCGCTACTTTAGAAGAAACCATTCTTCCTACTCTGGTAGAACCTGTGAAAGAAACTAAAGAAACCCTTTTATCATCTACCAGTTTCTGCCCGATCTCATGATCAGCAACCAGTACGCTTGAAATACCTTCGGCAAGATTATTCTCCTTTAATACTTCAGACATAATGTTCTGACATGCAATAGCGCATAATGGTGTTTTTTCTGACGGTTTCCAGATGGTAACATTTCCACAGATCCAGGCTAAAGCAGTGTTCCAGGCCCATACGGCAACCGGGAAGTTGAAGGCTGTAATAATTCCCACAACGCCCAGCGGATGATATTGCTCGTACATTCTGTGACCCGGTCTTTCCGAATGCATGGTATACCCGTGAAGCTGCCTTGATACCCCTACTGCAAAATCACAGATATCAATCATTTCCTGAACTTCACCCAGACCTTCCTGAAGGGATTTACCCATTTCATAAGAAACAAGTTTTCCAAGGTCATCTTTATATGCTCTTAATTTCTGGCCAAGCTGCCTAACGATCTCCCCTCTTTTGGGAGCAGGGATCAATCTGAATTCCTGAAACGCCTTCTGAGCCGCCTCAATTACTTTGTCATAATCACTTTCTCCGGAAGTCTTAATTTTAGCAATTAGTTTGCCGTCTACGGGTGAAAAACTCTCTATGGTTTTTCCCGAAGCAAAATATTTACCGCCCACTGAAGTCCCTTTGTTTTCTTCTTTAATACCAAGGTTTTTAAGTGTTTTTTCGATTCCGAAATCCTTTACTTTTTTAGACATAAAATGTTTACTTTTCGTTTCCTCTAAAGATAGAAATATTATGCGAACCTCAAAATTTTAATTTTTAGGATGTTTTTTATTTGGACTAATTATAAACATGCTTATCTTTGCAGGGTAATCTTTTTACCATCAGACATGGAAAATTCATCAGAAAATAACAATTCAAAGTTTAAGAAGTGGTTTAAGCGTGTAGGCTGGGCTGGATTTGCTTTTTTCACCATCAAAGGTTTGATTTGGCTCGTGATATTCTACTTCGGAGCAGATACACTTCAGAGTTGTATTAAATAAAAAAGCAGAGAAAATTTCTCTGCTTTCTTTTTGTATAAGGTTACCTGAAGGTTATTAAGTTATACGCTTACGCCTCACTCTTCCTCTTTCTTTTTCCTTCCCGAATTCACCAGACTCTGGTGCAGCAGAAACTCGATCTGCCCGTTTACGCTCCTGAATTCGTCATTGGCCCACTTTTCCACAAGTTTATAAGTAGACTCATCAATCCTGATGACAAATGATTTTTTGCCTTTGTTTTCGGGAATTTTTGGAGTTTTTTCCGGTTTCATTTTCTTGATTTTTAATAATTGATTTTAACGGAAAGTGCGTCTGAACGCTCATCGTGATAAAATTTTATTATTAATTCATTCTTACATTTTCAGATTTTAGTTGTACAGTGTTCCTGCATTTAAAATCGGGGTTGCCGCTTTTTCACCGCACAAGACCACCATTAAGTTGCTGACCATCGCTGCTTTTCTTTCGTCATCAAGCTCTACAATATTTTCTTCCGACAGTTTTTTCAAGGCTAAATCTACCATTCCCACTGCCCCTTCCACAATTTTGGTTCTGGCTGCCACAATAGCTGTTGCCTGCTGCCTCTGAAGCATCGCACCAGCAATTTCCGAAGCATACGCCAAGTGGGAAATTCTCGCTTCCTGAATTACAATTCCTGCTTTTGCAAGACGGTCCGTAAGCTCCTGCTCCAGAATTGAATTGATCTTGTCACCTCCTTCCCTTAAAGTAATGGGGGCATGATCATCTTCTAAATTATCATATGGAAAGCTCATGGCCAAATGACGTACAGCCGCTTCACTCTGCATTCTTACAAAATCCGAATACCGCTCAACATCAAAAGCCGCCTTGTACGTATCTCCTACTTTCCATACCATCACCACTGCAATTTCAATGGGATTACCCATTTTGTCATTCACTTTCAATGTCTGTCCCTGAAGGTTTTCAGAACGTAATGACATTTTCTGTGATGAATACAATGGGTTGATAAAAAACAATCCGTTATCCTTTACTGTTCCTACATACCTTCCGAAAAAATTCAACACCCTTGAGTGGTTCGGCTGAATGATCATCAATCCTTTGAGAAAGAAACAGAACAGTAAAAAACAAAGCATCGAGATAATCACATACGTAATACTCTGCTCAACTCCGGAAATAAAAAAATAGATGGCACCTGCAAATAAAACCAGGCAGATCACCAGGGCAAGATAGCCCGACATGGGCTTTAATACTTTTTCCATGATTGCAATTTTTAATTTGATATTAATTTGATATCATAAAGATATAAATAAGTTTGGAATTATGAGTGATTAGTGATGAGTTTTTTTGATTTAAGAAATTAGAGGTTAGAAGTTAGATTTTAGATTGTCGCAAACCACAACCAGTACCCCGAATCTTGAATTCCAGATCATAAAAAAATCCCGGAAAAAATTCCGGGATTTTAATTATTATAGATATAAGTTTTATTTTTTATTCAATGTTTTAAACTTAAAGTATGAAACGGCTGATAAAAGAATCATAGTTCCCAATCCGATGTATACCCATGCCGGAACCGGAACCGGATCTCCTGCTGCATAAGAGTGAAGTCCACTCAGGTAGTAATTCACCCCGAAATACGTCATTACCATAGAACAGAATGCAAACATTGTTGCTACATGGAATGCCCATCTGCTTCTTAATCCCGGAACCAATCTCATGTGAAGGACGAAAGCATATACCATGATAGAAATGAAAGCCCAGGTTTCTTTTGGATCCCAGCTCCAGTATCTACCCCACGATTCATTCGCCCAGATTCCTCCTAAGAAGTTTCCAACGGTTAAAGCAAACAACCCAATGGTTAATGACATTTCAGAAACAATAGCCAATTCTTTCAAAGTGGTATCATGATGAAGCTTGTAAGCATCTTTGTTCGCAATGATAAAGAACACCAGAGAGATCACTGCAATGATCATCGAGAGGGCGAAGAATCCGTAACTGGAAGTAATAATCGCTACGTGAACAATCAGCCAGTAGGATTTCAATACCGGAACCAGCGGTGTAATCTGCGGATCAAGGGCTGAACCTCCATGCGCAAATCCCATCATAATAACCGCAACCATAAATCCGGCAGCAGGAATCAATGCATTGGCATTTCTGTACAGGAGAAGCCCTGCAGTGATACCCACCCATGAGATAAAGATAATGGCTTCATATCCGTTACTCCATGGTGCATGTCCTGAAATATACCATCTTGCTACAAGGCCCAGGAAATGACATAAATATCCTACCAGACCAACAGCAATGATTATTTTAATGATTTTATTTAAAAGCTTATTGGATTTGAATAATTCCACAAACCCTAAGATCAGAAGAAGTCCTCCAATTATAGTATAGAAAATCAATAGTTTGAAGTTAATGTTCATGGTGTTCATGAACACTTCAAGATCTACTTTGGATTTTGCAGGAACTACTGCTTTCCCCCATTTCTGCTGGTATTCTGACAGTTTTGCCAGTTCAGCATCTGCTTTGCTCCAGTTTCCTGTTTTCTGAGCGGTAAGTGCTTCTGCAAAATAAGGTCCCATTACCTGCTGTGATTCCATATCCGGCTCGAATTTCTGGTCAAGCCATGAGTGCCATGTGTGGTTAGCATCATTTTTCACCGGAACAATTCTCATAAACTGACCGCTGAAGAATTCGTTAAAGATCTGTACTCTTTCATTTACAGAAATTACTTCTTTATCATAATTGGTCTGCTCAGAAGGCTTTTTACGGAATGCAATGTTGTAGTCTTGCTCGAGGATATATGATAAATTTCCGTTAGCATCTGCAGGGAAAAGATTCATCAGTGACGTATAGCCTTCCTCATTGGCTTTTGTTTTATTTTTTAATTCATCTCCCCCTTTTGTCCCTACTTTGATCATGGGAACCATGGTCCAGCTTGGCGTATCTGTATTGACTGAAAGAAACCATTGATTGGCATTCATTGTTTTTATTTCTGCAAGACCCAGTTTGGCCAAGAATTTTTTCCAGGGGCTGGCATCCTCAGTAAAACTATCTTTTTTATACAGCTTTCTTAAAACATCAAGTGCTTCTGTGTTAATAGGAACAATCCTACCATCAAAATTCTGTACCAGAAGATACCCGAATTTGTCTGCGTGCTCTTTGCTGATCCTGTTTCTCGCAATGATTTCATCGGGAGAGATCGATTTCATTCTGCTCAGCGGAGCCGCCAATGAATTCTGTTTCGGAGCAGCACCATCAAGTGGCTGGGCGCCTGGAGCCGGAGTGTGGGAATGATTGTCTCCTTCCACATGAATATGCTCTCTGCTTCCGTCGGTTGTTCCGTGAGTTTCTATTTTTTGTGCATTTAAGCCTAAACTCAGCATCACTAAAAGAACTGCAGCTGCTTTCTTTTTATTAACGTCCGTCAGCATTTTATTCAGTTTCCAGAAGTGCGTTCCTTTCCAGAAGAAGATCACAAACATGCCTAAGAATAAAAGTCCGTATCCGATATAAGAAATAAGGGTTCCCCAGAAATCATGGTTCACGGAAAGTACAGTTCCCATTCTGTCCGGATCAAAGCTGGACTGGAAGAAACGGTATCCTTTATGGTTCAGAACGTGGTTCATATAAATTTTATAAGGGGTTTCTTTACCTTCGTCAATGATTTTTACGTGGCTCTCGTATGCACTCGGAGATGAACTTCCCGGATAGGTTTCCATTACGAAATCATCAAGTTTCAGTGCGAAAGGGGTATTGTATACTTTAGGTCCGAAACCTACCATAATATTCAGCCCGTCCATCGTTACCTGTTTAAAGGCATTCGGGTTTCCTTTTTCTACGGAAAGATCTACCATTTGTTTTGTTTTCGGGCCCTGAAGCTCTACTCTCAATACATCCGGCACCATGGCGTCTTTCTTTTTGTCGCCTTCGAAAGCCATCAGTCTTCCTTTTTTAAGTCCCTCAGGAACAACCAGTTTCAATTCGTTGATCGTATATAAACTTCTCAGGACTAAAGGCTGGAATTCATCCTTTTTGGTGCTTCCTGTAGCCTGTGTTGCCATGGTCATAAAAGCCGCATCCACAGGAGTTTTAATGAATAATTTTCCGTCTTCTTTTTTAAATTCAACGGCACCTTCAATTGCTCTGTTGAATGTTACTAAAGTTCCGTTGATTGACTTTGTTTCCCCCGGTTTGATGTAAATATTCTGTCTTCCGGTAGTTCCCGTAGAAACCAAATGCAGGTATTCTGCGCCGTTGGGCTCAGCAATCAGACTGTCTTTTTTTCTCTGGATATAGTCTTTGGCAAAAACCTTCACTTCTTTTCCATGGAAGTCATAAGTGGCATTAAAATCTTTATGCAAGGGAGACATCAGATAAGGAACATCCTGATAGTTAAGAACATCTCCTTTTTCCTCAATCTGGATCTTAAAGAAATTCTTATCCGTTATAATTTCATTGGAAGTTTCCCCCTCCCTGATGTGCATGGTGCCTTCAAAACTGATATATCTTGTGATAGCCCCTCCAATAAAAATAAAGATAAAGGCAAGGTGAAATACCAGAACAGGCCATTTTTCTCTTTTCCACAGTCTGTATCTTCCGATATTTCCCACGAAATTAAGAATAAGCAGAAACATGATTAATTCAAACCATTTTGCTTCATAAATTAAGGCTTTGGCTGTAGGAGTTCCGTAGTCGTTTTCTAAGAACGTTGCATAGGCCATCGCAAATGCATACACCAGTAACAGCACAGCCATTGTTCTGGTTGAGATAAGAATTTCTTGGAGCTTCTTCATGATTTATTTTACTTGACATGCAAAAATAAGGATGATAAACTACAAAGAGGCTAAAAAAAGCTGTTTTTTGTCATTTTAAGGCCTATTTCGGTTATTTTGAACCGTTCTTAATAAGGGGAATTTTATTAGGAAAAATTCAATTTTTAAAATCCCGGAATTCCGGATTCAATATGCCTATATTCATGATCGAGTGCCTCTATCCTTTAAACTGTATCATTATACGGTATTTATCACTTCTCCAGAGAAGTCTTTTTCCTGATTTTGCTTAAAAACTCATGGGTAATTCCCAGATAAGAAGCAATCTGCTGCTGGGTGAGCTTTTGTTCAAGTCCCGGATATTTTTCCAGAAACTCCAGATAACGCTTATCCGCTGTTTTTCCGGTTAATGAAAGTATCCTTCTCTGCAAAGCCACCGAGGACTGCTGGTTCATCATTCTGAAAAGCTTTTCTATCTGTGGTAGGGTTTTATACAGTTCTTCCTTATCACTTTTTGAGATCATCAAAGCTTCACTGTCCTCAAGGGCTTCTATATTCAGGATGCTTGGCACATGATTGATCAGGCTGTCGATATCGGTGATCCACCAGCCTTCCAGAGCAAAATAGAGGGTCTGTTCCTGCCCGTTTTCATTCAGATAGTATACTTTGAAACAGCCATTCACTACAAAACCTTCAAAATTGCAGTACTCCCCTTCAGTGAGGACCCTGTCTTTTCTTTTAAATGTCTCAAGCCGGAAAGGCCTGGTAAACTGCTCAAATTCAACATCTGAAAGTTCAATATATCTGCTTATGCTGTTACGAAGAATGTTAAACATGACTCAGGATTGTATTTATAAGACATAAAGATACCCAAAATACGGATATCCTTATGATTCGTGTTATGAAATGAAATCTATTGTCCGGCCAGGAAATCTCTGGTGTTTACCACCTTCGTATACAAGCCTCCCAGTGCCGATATGCCCGCCAGAAATGATTTCTGCACTTCTGCTGCTTTTACCACCTGACCGTTCAAATCTCTGTCCCGTGTTGCGGTAGCGTCTCCAATAACAGAATTGCTGAATCCAAGGTCAAAAGCTGCTCTTGTAGTGGCATCTACACAAACATCCGTCATCATTCCTGTAATAACAAGATTTTTGATACCGTTTTTCTGAAGATAATCCAGTAAATCCGTTTCCCGGAAGCTGTTGGGGAAATGTTTTATAATTACTTTTTCATTCCCCTTTGGAGAGACCCGGGGATGAATTTCAGAACCGGAAGTATCCGGAAGAAAAAAATCTGCGCCTTCATTCACGGCAATATGCCTGATATGAATTACAGGAAGGCTGTTCTTTCTGAAATAGTCCAGAATCTTTTGGGTATTGCTGCCGGCTGCTTCGGCCCCGGCCAGTTCCATTTTTCCTCCCGGAAAGTAATCATTCTGAACGTCGATAATTAATAATGCTGCGTTTTCCATGGTTCTTTTTTGTTGTGCATTGATGGTTAATACTGAAAATAAAGCAAGACATAATGCCAATGTGTTCCTGAATACATTTTTCATTTTTTTTTACATTTTTAAAATTTATGGAACAAAATTAGCGGAGCTGTTATAACCAGCATTTGAACTAGTTCAAAAAACAAACATTATTATTGCATTTTAGTGAAAAATTAACAAATAAAAGACGAGGTAATTTTAAAAAATAACCCTAAATTACGCTATCTTTTGAACAAAAAAAGATTCTATTAATGTTGAAAAAACATTAAATTTGCCCACATTGATATTATGGATAAAAAGACACAGACAAAACCGACGGAATCGCCTGATAAAGGCAAAATCTTATCTAAGCCACGTATATTTTTCGGGCTTACTTTTATACTTTTTTCTGTCGTTCTGGCATTTTCCTTCATTTCTTATCTGATGAACTGGAAAGCAGACCAGAGCCAGGCAGGTACTATGACCGACAAGACGATTAAATCTTCCAATATTTTTGGGAAAGTCGGTGACTGGCTGGGGAATATTTTTATATTCGAAAGTATAGGAATTGCCTCATTTATTATTGCCTTCTTATTTCTGGTTGTGGGAACCCTTATCCTTAAAAAAAGAACATTTAAGCCATGGAAAACCATCGGGCACTCTCTGTTTTTCATCTGCTGGCTTCCTATTTTTATGGGTGCAGTGACCAAAGGACAAGGGGTTCTGGGAGGTGTATACGGCTATCAGATCATGGATTATCTGAATGCCATCATCGGACCGGTAGGTCTTTGGGTAGTATTGGCTGCAAGCATTCTGTTATATTTTATTCTGGAATTCAATCTTCGTCCGAGCTCTATTAAGTCTAAACTGGACAAGATCAATGAGAACACCATTGGCAAAGTAAAATCTATGATGCCGAGTTCAGAAGAAAACTTTGAGGCGGATACGGAACTGGAAGAGGAGATCAATGAAAACCCGAATATTACGGTTACCGACGTTAATGACAAACCAAAACCAAAAGAACAGCAACCGGTAAGCGTTCCGAAAGGATTTCCGGAAGTTCAGCCTGTAACAGACCTTGAAACGATCGTTACACCTAACCAGACTTCTTTTGAAGAAGAGGAAGAAAAACCGGTCAGCTTAAACCTGAATACCAAACCGTCCTTCCCTACCTCTACGCCTGAACAGGCTTTTGACATAACTCCTGTAAGTCCGGCTGTTACTCCCATACCTCCGGTTACACCGCCATCATCAGCTCAGGATAATATTAAATTTAATGTTGAAGTAGCCCCGGTAATTGATATCCTTGATGATTCAGACAGAAAATCCCAGGAGCTGGTAGAAAAACACGGACTGTATGATCACAAGCTTGATCTTGCCGGTTTCCAGATGCCGACTGTAGAACTGCTGAAGGATTACGGAAGTGAAGAAATCTCCATCAATAAAGAAGAACTGGAGGAAAACAAAAATAAAATTGTAGGACTTTTAAAGAACTTCAACGTTGGTATTTCCGAGATCAAGGCTACGATCGGGCCAACGGTTACTTTATATGAAATTGTTCCTGAAGCGGGAATCAGAGTATCTGCTATTAAAAAGCTGCAGGATGATATTGCATTGAATCTTTCCGCTCTAGGGATCAGGATTATTGCACCGATGCCCGGAAAAGGAACGATTGGTATTGAGGTTCCAAGGAAAAACCCGACTATGGTTTCCATGCGCTCCGTGATTGCTTCCCATAAATTCCAGAATACGGATATGGACCTTCCGGTGGTTTTCGGAAAAACGATTTCCAACGAGGTATTCATGGCGGACCTGGCCAAAATGCCACACTTACTGATGGCAGGTGCTACCGGCCAGGGTAAATCTGTAGGGATTAATGCGATCCTTACTTCCCTTCTTTATAAAAAACACCCGAGCGAACTGAAATTCGTCATGGTGGATCCTAAAAAAGTGGAACTTTCATTATATTCAAAAATTGAAAGACATTATCTGGCTAAACTTCCGGATGCTGATGAAGCCATTATCACAGATACCAATAAAGTGATCAATACCCTGAATTCCCTTTGTATAGAAATGGATACAAGGTATGACCTTCTTAAAAATGCATTCTGTAAAAATTTAAAGGAATATAATAAAAAGTTCTCGGAAAGAAAACTAAATCCTGAAAACGGACACCGTTTCTTACCTTATATTGTTCTGGTAGTAGACGAATTTGCAGACCTTATCATGACCGCTGGAAAAGAGGTTGAACTTCCGATTGCCAGACTGGCACAGCTTGCAAGAGCCGTAGGAATTCATTTAATTGTTGCTACCCAGAGACCATCCGTAAACGTAATTACCGGTATGATCAAAGCTAACTTCCCGGCAAGGGCAGCCTTCAGGGTAATCTCAAGTGTGGATTCAAGAACCATTCTTGACTCACCGGGAGCAGATCAGCTGATTGGTAAAGGAGATATGCTTTATTTCAACGGGAATGAGATCTTAAGACTTCAGTGTGCATTCGTAGATACCCCTGAAGTGGAAAGACTTGCAGAATATATTGGTGAGCAGAAAGGTTATGCTTCAGCATTCCTTCTTCCGGAATTTGTATCTGAAGATTCCTCAAGCAGTGTGGGAGCTTTCGACCCGAATGAAAAGGATGCTTTATTTGAAGAAGCTGCAAGAATCATTGTTTCTACTCAGCAGGGATCGACATCCATGCTTCAGAGACAGCTGAAACTGGGTTACAACAGGGCAGGAAGAATCATGGACCAGCTGGAAGCCACGGGTATTGTAGGAGGATTCAACGGTGCAAAAGCAAGAGAGGTGATTATCAGTGACCTTCATTCTTTGGAACAGTTTTTGGAAGATCTGCGTAATTAAGGGAAAAATGCTTCATCAGTTAACCCCTGAGGCATAAGAATGTATAAAAGTTTATTCAATAGAAAAATGAAAAATTTAATTTCAAAAATCATAGTCGGAAGTTTTGTAGTAGGTGCGGTAGGATTGGCAGAGGCACAGAAAATTGATGCAAAAGCGAAAAAAATCCTTGACGATATTACAGCCAACTACAATTCCAAAAAGAATTCTTATTTCAAGTTTTCTTTCGGAACCGGCGTAAACGGACAGGTAACCAAGACAGAACCCGGAATTTACTATTCTGCCGGTGATAAATATAAGCTTAAAATCATGGATACGGAACAGATCTTTGACGGAAGCAAGATTTACAACATCAACGCAGATGATATGGAAGTGACCATTGCAAAGCCTAACGGAAGCAGCAGCATGTTCTCCCCTATCAACTACCTTACCACCTATAGAAACGATTATAATGTAACCTATAATGGTAAGAAGAGTGTGAATGGAGTCAATGCCGATTTTATCAAGTTAACTCCTGTAAAATCCAACGGGATAAAATACGTTTATCTTTTTGTAGATTCTGCAAAGAAACAAATGGTAAAACTTGAGCAGCACGGAAACAATAAGGACGTTGCCGTAATTGCCATAAAAGAATACAAGGAAAACCAGGAGCTGGATGCCAATATGTTTGTTTTCGATAAGAATAAATTTAAGAATTACGTGATCACGGAATTGTAATTAGAAAAAGGCTAAAGGGCAAAATGGCGAAAAGGCAAATTTGCAGATTCGTTTACAAGCTTTCTCAGCTTTCTTCGCCTTTTTGCCATTTAGCCTTTTCGCAATTTCGCCCTCAAATAAAAAGTAATAAAAATTACAGAGCCACAAGTAAACTTTGTGGCTTTTTCATTAATTTTGGCGCATGTTAAAAATACTAGACCGATATATTATAAAAACCTTCTTTGGACCGTTTTTCTTTATATTCAGCGTTTTGTTTTTCATCTTTATTGTAAACATTATCTGGGTTCAGCTGGGGCAGTTCATGGGAAAAGGATTAAGCTACTGGCAGATCCTCAAGCTTCTGTTTTATCTTGGGGTGAGTGTAATCAGTATGGTGCTTCCGCTTACGATCCTTCTGGCAAGTATTATGTCTTTCGGTGAATTCGGGGAGCGGTATGAGCTTGCGGCGATGAAAGCAGCAGGGATTTCCCTGACCAGGGTAATGGCCCCTCTGATGGGAGTAGCTACCGTGCTGGCAGTCATGCTGTTCTTTTTCTCCAACAATATCATTCCTGATTTCCAGAAGAAAGCGAAGAACATGCTTTTCAATATTGCGCAGACCAAGCCGGCCCTTAACTTTACACCCGGACAGTTTATTGACCAGATCCCCGGATACATGGTGAAATTCGACAAAATCTATGGTGAAAACGGAGAAAGTATTGAAGGCGTTTTTGTCCACAGAAAAGCCAGCACTTATGAAAACCAGCAGTCTATTGTAGCGGAAAAAGGAAAATTTGTTCCTGCAGCCAACAAAAACTTTCTGAAGCTGGAACTGTATAACGGGTATGTATTTGAAGATAATTTTGCAGGAAAAGGTGAAAATGTAAGGCTTAAACAACCGGATCAGGCCATTAAATTTGATACGCTGGTTTCCCACTTTGACATCAGTGAGATCATCAATAAAGCGATTGAGAAAGAGCAGATCACCGATGACTACCGGTTCCAGACCTATGGACAGCTCAACGCAACGGTTGCCAAAAACAAGACTGAGAATAAAACATTTTTTTCCAATATCAGTGACGATGTCCTGAGCCAGACCAATTCGGTGATCACCTATATGGACAAAAGCAAGTCCAAGGCAGTTCCAAAAGAGCAGGTGAAACTGGATACCGTAAAGGGCGAAAAGAAGATGCAGATTATTTTTAATGCCTACAACAGACTGGAAAACCTGAAAACAACCAGTGAAGGTAAAAAAGCTGAATTCAGTTCCAATATAAAATATTTCAGCAAAGTGGTGATCTACCAGCAAAGGATTATCTCTTATTCCGTAACGTGTATTATCTTTTTCCTGATCGGAGCGAGTTTGGGATCTATCATCAGAAAAGGGGGAATGGGACTTCCGGTAATCATTGCCATTGTGATTTTCATTGTTTTCTATGTAATGAACCTTGGTATTGAGAACATCGCATGGGGTGGCGGAATGAGTCCATACCTTGCAGCGTGGCTTCCCAATCTTATCCTTCTGCCTTTCGGGGTTTGGATGACTTATAAGGCACTTACCGATTCCCAGCTATTTGATGCAGAAAAATATAAAGCATTCTTTAAACCAATTACCAGAAGGTTCTCAAAAAATAAAGAGCATAAAAGGTATCAATAACATTGATTTATTTAAAGATTTAAGAATTTAATTATTTAAAATTATACTGGCCCGGAATTCCGGGTCTTTTTTATTGAGGCCTGTGGTATTTATTTCATTTGGTACCCGGTGATAAAAAGCTATATTTACGCAAAATTGTTAAAAACGATAATTACATGAAGAAAGTACTACTACTTAGCCTGTTTGCATTAACGTCATTCAATGCTTATGCCCAGGAAGACAATACGGATTATGAATTGAGAGCGGATGAAAAATATGGCTACATCATTGACAAAAGCGGCAAAAAGACCGAAGGAATCGTAAGATTGAACGGAGATGCCATGAACCCGTGGAGCAACCAGAAAAAGGTGAAATTCGTGGCCGTGTCTGATATTGACAAATCTAAAAAGAAACAGAAGTTTAAAACCCTGGATACGGACGACATTAAAGAATACGTAGCCTTTGATGAAAACAATGATGAAAGACATTTCGAAATGATTAAGTATACCAATACCAAAGAAGGCTTCAATACGGCAACCGGAGGGTTAAGCGGAAACCTTAAAGCCTTCAACAACCTTACTAAAAGCACCCAGTTTGCAGAAGTGGTTAAAGACGGTAAAATCAAAGTATACAAACTCTACGGCTACCCTACTACGTTTTCTGCAGGCGGCCAGATTGCTGTAGCCGAAAAGGAAACCGAAAGAATGAGACAATTTCCATCTTATATTTACTCTAAAAAAGGAGGCAAGATAGAGGAACTTACCCTGGCTAAAGCTAAAATGATCATTGCAGACTGCAGCTATGCAAAAGGCAAGCTGACCAGTGGCTCTTATGCATCTCTTAAAAACGATGAGAAGAAAAGATCAGGACTTGGAAAACTGATCAAAAGCCAGATTGATGATGTAATGTCAAACGTTCCTGAAATTGTAGAGGAAGTAATTACTGATTACAACGAAAACTGTAAATAAAATAAACAAAAGGCTTTCCATTCGAAAGTCTTTTTTTATGGAAATGATTTTTCGTACTTTTATTAACCATCAAATCAAAATTACTTTATGAAAACGATATTCTTTACCGCCATCCTCCTCCTTTCCTTTTCATGCAAAAAGGATCAGAATAAAACGGTACTGCCGGAACCTGTTTCAAACGACAGCCTTGCGGTAACAAAAGATACGACTCAAGCTGAGCAGATTGAAAATATTTCAGATCCTATAGAAGAGATAAAAAAAGAATATGCGGTTCTCCAGGGACAGCTGGAAGCTAAAAAATTAGGCTCCAAGGGCTTTACCTACAATTGTAATGAAGAACCTTCGGGAGAAGTGAAATTCTATTCTGATAAAGATGAAATTAAAGTGATTGAGCATTTCTATGCGGAACACAGTCATTTTTCAGCATCCGAACGGTATTTTATTAAAAACGGAAAACCATTTTTTATCTTCAGGGAAGAAACAGTCTGGAATTTTGACGGCGGAACTCCGGAAAAGCCCATCACAAAAGATGACATCACAGAAACACGCATCTATCTGCAAAATGACAAGCCATTGAAATGCCTTCAGAAACAATACAGCATACGGTCAGATAACAAACAAAAAAATGTTGCAGATCAGACTGCCGGTAAGGAAATCAAATGCAGCGTGGATGAAGTCCTTAAAACCTATCAGTCTTTATTGAAACACAAAGACCAAAAAGGAGAAATACAGTGTCTGTAAAAACAAAAGAGGCTTCATAGGAAACCTCTTTTTTATTTTAAACTCTGAAATTACACTTTCATAATTTCAGCTTCCTTCGTCTTAAGATGATCTTCACAAATTTTTACATATTTGTCAGTATATCCCTGGATTTCTTCTTCCACCCCTTTTACAACGTCTTCAGAAACTCCGTCAAGTTTTTTAAGTTCTTTCAACCCGTCCTGTCTTGCGTTTCTAATCGTTACTTTGGTTCCTTCAGTCTCTACTTTGGCCTGTTTTGCCAGTTCTCTTCTTCTTTCCTCTGTTAAAGGCGGAACATTCAGGATAATGTTTTCACCGTTATTAGATGGTGCAAACCCTAAATTTGAATTGATAATTGCTTTTTCAATGGGGCCGATCGCTGTTCTGTCCCAAGGTTGAATAGAAATGGTCATGGCATCCGGTACAGAAACATTCGCAACCTGGTTAATAGGAGTTGGAGCTCCGTAATATTCTACCATTACATCCTGAACCATTGAGGTAGAAGCACGTCCTGCCCTGATTCTTTGAAACGCATGATCCAGGTGCTTCACAGCCGCATCCATGTCCTGTTTTACAGATTCTAATATAAGATCTAATTCTTCCATTATATAGTTAAAATTTGATAAATTACACATTTTTATAAATGATGATCAATAAGTAATGAGTAATAAGCAATGAGTAATCTCTAAATCTCTAAATCTTTTAATTTTTAAATCATTAAATATTTAAATCTTCAATCATCCTCCTACCTGATTACAAATCAACCAAAGTTCCTACATTCTCTCCATCTACAATTTTCTCCAGATTCCCATCCTTATTCATATCGAATACAATGATAGGCAGTTTATTTTCGTGGCTTAAAGTGAAGGCGGTCATATCCATTACTTTAAGGTTTTTAGCATACACCTCGTCGAATGACAGGGAATTGTATTTTACGGCATCTGCATTTTTTTCAGGATCGCTGTCGTAGATTCCGTCTACTCTTGTCCCTTTCAGAATTACATCTGCACCAATTTCTATAGCTCTTAAGGTAGCAGCTGTATCCGTTGTAAAATATGGATTTCCTGTTCCTGCCCCGAAGATCACTACTCTTCCTTTTTCAAGGTGTCTTACGGCTCTTCTTTTGATGAAAGGCTCCGCTACTTTATCCATTTCGATTGCAGACTGAAGTCTCGTTTTGATTCCCGCATCTTCCAGTGCTCCCTGAAGAGCCATCCCGTTGATTACAGTGGCCAGCATTCCCATATAATCTCCCTGCACTCTGTCCATTCCTTTCGCAGCACCTGCGACTCCGCGGAAAATGTTTCCTCCTCCAATGACAATCGCTACCTCACAGCCTTTTTCTACTACTTTTTTGATCTCAGCAGCATATTCCTGCAGTCTTTCATTGTCTATACCATATTGTCTGTTCCCCATTAAGGCCTCGCCACTTAGTTTCAGAAGGATTCTTTTGTATTTCATCTTTATTTTTTAATAAACTTACCGGAGCTGTTTCTCCGAAATTTGATTTTGCAAATATAATCATTAAAAATATTGAAAAAAGAAAAATATTTACGCAGAAATAATGTCAGAAATATTTTGATAAGTACGAAAAAGGATTATTTTTGCATTAATTATAAATTGAATTGAAGAAAATTGTCATTTTTTCATTATTTCTGACAGGAATTGTTTCTTATGCTCAAATAGGAACAAATGTTTATCCTTTCTTAAACATCCCTGTATCTGCCCGGCAGGCTGCTTTAGGCGGCGATGCAATTTCCATCAGAGATCATGATGTTTCCTTTGCTATTGCAAACCCGGCCCTTTTAAATAGAGATTCAGACAAACAGCTCTCAGTGAACGCCGCAACTTACCTTGCAGATTCCAAATACGGTACCATAGCCTATGCCAGAGATTTCGACAACGGGCACATGGCTACCATCAATGCCAGGTATATGAGCTACGGAAGTATTCCCAGAACCGACGAAAGCGGCTATGAAAACGGAGAGTTCAAAGCTTCGGACGTTGCAATTGGCGCCGGTTATGCTTACCAGTTTGAAGAAGACTGGACGATTGGCGGGGGCATCAATTTCATCACTTCTAAAATTGACACCTATACCTCTTCTGCAATTTCAGGAACCGCGGGAGTAACCTATCATAATAAAAAGAACAAGGAAGTCCTTTCCCTGGTCCTTAGAAATTTCGGTTTCCAGCTGAAATCATTTAACGGGACTACAGAAAATCTTCCCTTCAGGATAGATTTGGGTTATACCAGAATCCTCAAAGCGATTCCTCTGGCCATTACCATTACCGCCCACGATCTTCAGAGGTTTGATATTTCACAGGAATATAATGTGAATGGTCAGGAAGTTGGCTTTGGAAGAAAACTGGCAGATCACTTTTCTGTGGGAGCAGAACTCTTCCCGGAAAAAGCGTTCAATATCAGGCTCGGATATAATGCAAAAAGAGGAAATGAACTGGCTGTGGCAGACCAGAGAAACTTTTCCGGACTTTCCGGCGGATTTGGAATCAAACTGAGAAGATTCCGTATAGATTATGCTCATATCCGTTATCATAATTCTTCCAATGTGAATCAGATAGGGGTTTCTATGGACCTTAGCAGCCACGCGGGAGAATAATTCACCAACAAAAATCTGTAAAACAAAGTAGATTTTTTTCTGTACAACCTTGGTTTTTTAAAAAAAATCTTGAAATTTGCGGTATGAAAAAACCTGTAATAGCTATCGATGGGTACTCGTCTACCGGAAAAAGTTCAATCTCTAAGGTCATTGCCGATAAACTGGGTCTTATACACCTGGATACCGGTGCACTTTACAGAGGCGTTACCTGGTTCGCATTACAGAACTGCACAGACGCGAATGATGAGGTTGACCTTCAGAAGCTGTTTTCCTCACTGGACCAGATAGAGCTTGAATTCAGGAATGATCATGGCGAGCTGGTTTTGTATCTTAATCATATTGATATTTCCAAGCAAATCCGAACCAATGAGGTTTCGGACAATGTAAGTGTAGTGGCTAAACAGAAAGAAGTAAGAGATTTTCTGCTGAGCTCCCAGCGGTCATTGGCAGAAAAAGGCGGTATTATTATGGACGGACGTGACATAGGGACAGTAGTTCTGCCAGATGCGGACTATAAGTTCTTCCTTACGGCCAGTATAGACGAAAGAACCAACAGAAGATATTTTGAACTGGCAAGATTGGGAATACAGGCGGACCGGGAACAGGTAAAACAAAATCTTATAGACCGCGACAAGATCGACAGTGAGAGGGAAATAGCCCCTTTAAAGCAGGCTGAGGATGCCATCGTAATCGATAATACAGCGCTTACGAAAGAAGAAACGATTGATCTTATTTTATCCTATATCAAGAAGATTTAACAATTTTTAATAGGCATATTCCCTCCTTTGGTATGCAAATTGTACATTTTAAGTCAGTAAAAAAACTAATATTTATTAACTATTAAAAAAGCGTAAAATGTCGAAAAACGGAAAAAATACAGCAGGTATATTGGCAGGACTTCTTGCAGGTGCTGCAGCAGGTGTAATCTTAGGAATGCTTTATGCTCCTGAAGAAGGTAAAGAAACCAGAAAAAAAATCAAAAACAAAGCTGAAGATTTAAAAGATCAGGCTAAAAACAAGTATGGTGAGGTTTCTGAACGAGTGAAAGATCAGTACAGCAATATTTCTTCTACTTTTAAAGAAACAGCGAGCAGTGTAGCTCATACTGTAAAAGACGGTTATGACAAATATAAAGATCAGATTGTTTCCAAAACTGCAGATGTAGTAAAGGATGTAGAAACGGAGCTGAATGATCTTAAAAAATAAATAGTTTATTTTTTGAGTAAATTATGGGAAGGAACTTTTTGAAAGAAGTTCCTTTTTTTGTAACTTTAAAAAAAAACAATGATAGAGACTATTAAAGAATATGCATCAAAGAGAATAGATCTTCTGAAAATAGAAGCCACCGAAAAATCTTCTCTTTCTGCTGGGCTCATTACCTACTTTGTAGTGCTGCTAGTTGCTTTTACTTTTTTTATTATCCTTTTTAATTTTGGTATCGCATTTCTTATCGGCAAAGCACTGGATAATACTTCCTATGGATTTCTCATTGTTGCAGGGTTTTATGTAGTGATCATGGGATTTATTATTTCTTTCAAAACAAAAATTGTCAATATGGTGGCAGACCAGGTTATTAAATTTTTAAATCACTAAACTATGGGTAGAAAGTACGAAAGCATTGACGAATTAAGAAGAAAGAAAAAGCTGCTTCAAGGCGAGATCAATGACCTGGAAAATCTTCTTACTTTTAAAAATACGAAAGAAAGCCTGAGTGCCTTCACAAACGGTCTTTCAGATCAATATCTGCAGGAAAAGGTAGATGAGGACGGTGATGAAAAGGTAGTGATCCGAAAAGATGTTATCGCCAAACAATTAACCTCTGAGGTAAAAGATCTCTTTATTAATAAAAATACGGCTGTAGGCATTGCAAGTACTGCACTAGGTGGTAATGTAACGGACAGCCTGATCAAACTGGGTATCACAGCAGTAGTAGGAAATTATGCCAAAAAGAGCATGAAAAGCCCGAACTGGAAAAGAAAACTTCTAGGTGCGGCTATGATCTACCTCGCTCCTATTGCCCTGAAATACGTCAGAAAAAAACTGGAAGTGTATCAGAAGAATAAGAGTGTTTCCAGCATGGAACAGTTAATCTAGAAACTAGAAGTTAGATATTAGAAATTAGTGAGCCGGTGCAAATAACTTTCATTTCTTGCAAGTAAAAGTATTTTATTAACCGAAATTACTAACCTCTAATATCTAACTTCTAACTTCTATTTAGAAAACAGCTGCCCCAGAATAATCCCCGCGGCCATAGAAACATTCAGGCTTTCTGTAGACTGGGATTTTCCGAATCTAGGGATGGTGATGCATTGCTGCAAGAGCTTTTCTGTTTCCGGCCTCATGCCGTTTCCTTCATTTCCCAAAATCAGATTGAGTTTTCCTGGTTTTTCAAAAGTATAAATGTTCTCCCCTTCCATATCTGTTCCGATATTGATATTCTCTGTTTCAGAAAGATACTCCACAAGGTTGGTATATACAATATTCACTCTGGTAAAGGAGCCCATTGTGGCCTGGATCACTTTAGGATTATAAAAATCTACCGTGTCTTCACTGCAGATAATCTGCTCTATTCCGAACCAGTCTGCCAGGCGGATAATGGTTCCCAGATTTCCCGGGTCCTGGATTCCGTCAAGCACCAGCTGAACTTCTTTATCCTGCATTTTCTCATCTTCAGCAAGATAGCAAACTGCCACGGAATCTTTCGGGGTTTTCAGGAAACTGATTTTTCTCAGCTCATTTTCAGTGATCTGGATTACAGGGGCATCAGTCCGGTCCAATTTTTGCGGATCGGTAGAAAATATTTCTTTAACTTTAAAATTAGATTCAGAAAGTTCACAAATGATTTTATTACCTTCAACCAAAAACAAATTGTATTTTTGTCTGAACTTCTTTTTATCTAAAGACTGTAAAACTTTTATTGTATGAGCTGTAAGCATTATAAGAATTCTCCTCAAAAATATTATAAAATTATCTCATTTGCAACATTTGTTGGTCTCCTTTATGCGTGCAGTACAACTAAAAAAGTTCCTGATGGTGAATATCTGCTTACTAAAAACAACTTTGAGTTTGAAGACAAAAAAGAATCTTTCGATGAGGAACTGAAAGATTACGTTCAGCAGAAGCCCAATAAAAAGCAGCTTCTTTTCATGCCATTGAGTTTAGGATTCTATAATATGGCCAATCCTAAATACGATACTTTACTAAATGAATACATGACCTACCCAAGTGAAATGAGAAATCAGAAACTGAGAGATTCTCTTTTCATTAAGTACGATATGAAAAGCAGTATCGGAAAAACTTTGTTTTTAGACCGTCTGCTTCACAGCTGGGGAACACCTCCTGTCATCCTGGATCAGACCAGAAGTGAAAAAAGCACGGAATCTATTAAAAAAAGATTGATCTACAGAGGTTTCTGGGACGCAGATGTACATCTTAAGCATGCCATAGATTCTGCTTCCAAGAAAGCGGCGGTGAATTATTTCGTTAAGCATAATGAACCCACCTATATTAAAGATTATTATTACAACATCACCGATCCTTACGTTAAAGGACTTTACTGGCAGAAACTAGACAAAAGCCTTATCAGATCCGGTCAAAGACTTGATCAGACCGTTCTTGAAAAAGAAGTGACCCGAATCAACGAGCTGATGCGGGAAAACGGATATTACAGATTCAACAGCACCAATGAAGAGGTATATTTTGTTGCAGACTCCCTGAAAAGTAAAAAACAGGTTCCTTTAACTTTAGAAATCCATAAAGATTCTGCTGACCACCGGTATAAAGTAGCCACCATAGGAAATATAGATGTGGCTATTGTGAACGAAGCTGGCGATTTTCCGAAAAATACAGTTAAAGACAGCTTAAGAAGAATCAGGTTTCATAAGGTAGATGAAAGCTATAAAACATCATCTTTATGGAGAGCCGTAATCGTAGACCATAAAAAGGTATATGACCAGAAAGCCCTTGATCTTACCAAGCGGAATTTTATTGCTATGAATAACTTCAGTATTATCAAGGCCAGGGATTCCCTGAGAAGAGGCGGAACTATGGCCCCTAATGACAGTATTGTTGATGTTCTGTATGTATTGAAACCTCTTCCGAAATATGAACTGAAACTGGGAACGGATATCAATTACTCCCAGCTTCTGAATCTTGGGGTATCACCATCTGTAGACCTTACCACAAGAAATGTCTTTAAGGGAGCGGAAAACCTTTCTACGAGCATATCCGGAACATTTGGGTCCATAAGAAGTACAAAAAATATTGATAAAAGAGAACTTGCTTACGAGATTTCAGCGCAGGCTTCACTGAATTTCCCGAGACTTCTTCTGCCATTTGATTATTACAAGCTTCTTCCAAAAAGATACACCCCTACTTCTTCTATCCTTCTGGGAGCATCGGTACAGAATAATATCGGTTTGGGAAGGGTTAACTTTAATACCGGCCTGAATTACCAGGCCAATGTGAATGACCAGGTTTCGCACAGGCTTACCCTTTTCAACACCCAGGTCAGTCTTACGAAAAACAAAGATGCCTATTATGATTATTTTGCCAATGACGCAGTCATAAAGGACGATATGTTCGCTAATTATTTTGCTTACACTTCTAATTCCTCGGTTCCGGAAATTGCGAGCATTGAGAACAGATACCGTTCAGGGCAGCTTAGTATTGATGATGTTTCAGAGATGATCCTGAAAGACATTCCTTACTACACCACACTCGATAAAAAAGGCCAGGATCTCCTGCTGGCATTTATGGGATCGCTGGTGAATAAAGACAGGCAGACACAGGATATCCTGATTTCCTCCATGATCTATAATTTTGTATATAATGAGATCGGTAAAAAAGATTACCCGAATGCTTTTTATTTTAACGGAAAAGTAGAACTTGCGGGTAACATTTTAAGTATATTCAATCAGAAAAGGGATGCCGGAGGTGTTGTCACCAACCCTCAGAGAACTATTTTCGGTCTACCTTACGCCCAATTCGTGAAATTTGATATCGATACCAGGAAATATTTTAAGTTCAACGGCAATCAGACCTTGGTCTTACGTCAGTTTATCGGTGTGGGTATCCCTTACGGAAACTCTACGGACATGCCTGTGATCAAATCTTATTTCAACGGTGGATCCAATGATATCAGGGCCTGGGTAGCCTTTGGAGGACTAGGGCCTTCAGATTCACAGATCGACGAAAGAGTGCGTACCTATATGACAAACAATGTAAAACTGACCACGAATATAGAATACAGGATTCCTTTTAATGAAATGTATGAAGGAGCTTTATTCACAGATATAGGAAACACATGGAGCCTTAGAAAACCTGATGGAAGCGGAGGCTATGGAGATGAGTTTAAATTCAATAAGTTTTTAGGACAGATGGGGATCGGAAGCGGATTGGGATTAAGGGTGAATGTAGCTTATATCACGTTCAGACTTGACCTTGCCTATAAAATCTATGACCCGAATAAACCTGATGGCGACCGATGGAGATTTAAGAATTTCCAGCCTTTCAAACCTACCCTGAATATCGCATTCGGATATCCATTTTAATCAGGAGAAATTCCCAGAATAAAATATACCACAGCAATCACCCGGGCGAGGATTTCCCTCGCCTGGTTTCTGTAGTAGCTTTCCGGTTTGGAGACATCCTGGGCATCAAATCCCAGGGCATTCATATTGTTGTTCCTTGCAAAAAACAAGGCCCGGAGATTATGGAACCCCTGTGAAACAATGATCACATTTTTCTTTTTATACACATCTTTACAGCGTAAAATACTTTTATAGGTATTAAAGCCTTTCGGGTCTTCAATAATAATATCTTCCGGAACACCTTCCTGTTTGACAAGATAACTTTTCATGGCAGCCGGCTCGTTATAGCCTTTGCTTTTTTCGCCACTTACAATAATCTTTTTAATTTTTCCGTGATGATACAGGAGTGCAGCTGCATCCATTCTTTTGGTAAAATAAGGATTAGACATGCCGGATCTCATCTTTGGGGAAGTTCCGAGGACCAAAGCAATTTCACGCGGCGGAATTTTTGAGATCTTGGTATAGGTACGCCCGTTGGTAAGCCCGAAAACCCAGGCATTGCAAAGGCATATCAGCAGAATTCCTATTTCTGCTGAGACAAAACCTAAGTTAAATATGTTCCTGACAACTCTCAACTAAGATCAAAGTTAAGCTTTATTTTCTTACTTTTTACAATAGACATACATGCTAATATTTTCCCCTGTGCTTCTTCTTTTTCCGTAAGATATTCATTTTCAAGAAGCTCTACTTCCCCTTCTTCAAGATAGCATTCACAGCTTCCGCAAATTCCTGATTTACATGAATAAGGCACCGGAAATTTCTGGATCAGAAGCTGCTGCAGGATCTTTTCTTTATTATCCGGAAGCACGGTTTCATAGTCTTTTCCAAGCATTTTAAATTCCACCTTTACGTCTTCAATCAGGGGAAATTCTATTTCTACGGGATAAATATCGTCATTGTACTCTTCAAAAAGCTCAAAATGAATGTTCTTTTTCGGAATTCCGTGATGGTAACAGGCATTGGCGAGTGTTTTGATCATTTCTCCTTTACCGCAGATCAGTACTTCATCTACAGCGTCCCAGATGGTGGATTCCTCATCCGTGTCATCCAGATGGAGGATCTGGTTAATGATCAGGTTCAGTTTTTTGGCATCCAGCCTTCCATAGAAAAACTGGTCAGCCGTTTTCTCCTTCGAAAAAAAATAAAAAATCTGGAGTCTGTCGCCGCAGGTCCTGGCAAGGTTGTCCAGCTGCTCTCTGTATATAAGCTCTTCTGAGTTTTTATTCCCAAAGAACAGAAACAGCCTGGTGCGCGGCTCATTGTGCAGAATGTTTTTAAAATGGCTGAGAATCGGGGTAATTCCTATTCCCGCTGCAAAAGCCACAATCGTCCTGAATTCACTCGGTTTTGAAACCAGCGTAAACCTTCCAGAAGGCTCTCCTACCATGAGCTCGTCTCCCGGATTATAATTTTTAAAAAGTTCAGAAGTGGCTCCTTCGGGAGAATTCACCTTTATTCCAAGGCTGATTTTTTTTTCATATGGAGCTGAGGTCATGGAATAATCGTTAATGACTTCCTGACCGTGAGCCATAAATTTTATGCTGACAAACTGCCCGGCTTCAAACTTAAAATTCTCCTGTAAATTCCCGGGAATCTCGAATTCCAGAGAAAAAGTATTTTTGGTCAGTTGTTCCTTTTTCGCTATTTTTAACGGATGAAACTGTATCAGTTTCCCTTTATAGATTTGTTGTTCCATACTTCAATTCAAAAATAGTCAAAAAATAATTTATGAAGAAGATAATTTTATCCACCCTTATTCTCACTGCTCTTTACAGCTGCAAGAAAGAAGGTCAGAAAACGGAAGATACCGCTGCAACAGATTCTGCCTCTGTATCAGACCAAACAGCCGCAGTATCGGAAGCTTACACTTCAAAGGAGCTTTCTCCGGAAGATGTGGGAAAATATCTGGCTCAGAAAAATGATACGTTATATGTGACCAATTTCTTTGCAACCTGGTGTGGCCCGTGTATGAGAGAAATTCCACATTTTAAGAACAAAATGCAGGAATTAAAAGATAAACCCGTGAAATTTACTTTCATCAATCTTGATGATAAAGCTGAATGGAACAGTGCTGTAAAAATGTTTGCACAGGAAAATCAGCTTGCCGGCAACATCATTCTATTAGACGGACAAAAGTTAGACCCAACTTTCTTTACCAATAATTTCAAGCAATGGGACGGAGGTTCCATCCCTTTCACTTATTTAAGAAAAGGAGATCAAACCGATGAATATTTAGGGATGATGACTGAAGAAATACTAAACGCCAAAGTAGATGCGCTTTTAAAATAAAACATCCAGATTTTTTCTGATCATGTCAAAAAAATTCAAAATCCTGTGTCTGGTGTTGGCGGCCGCCATTCTTTTTACCGTGGTCATCAACCTGAACACAGGATTTTTAAGTTTAAGTCTTCAGGATTTTTTGCAGGATTCTTCCCAGAGCCAGATTGCTGAGATCCGTATCAACCGGGTTCTGGTGATACTGCTGGCAGGAGTTTCCATTCCTACCTCCGGTTTTCTGATGCAGGAATATTTTCAGAATCCACTGGCCGGTCCGGATATTTTAGGAATTACCTCAGTAGCCAGCCTTTCTGTGGCTTTTTATATTTTCTTTTCCCACGACCTCCCGATTCCTGAATTTTTGCAGAACAGCTTCCTCAGTCTCTCAGCCATTGCAGGAAGTCTTGGTCTCATGCTGGTGCTTCTTTCCATGTCGAATAAACTTCAGGATAAATCCTACCTTATTATATTTGGATTCCTTGTTTCGGCATTTGCAGGAGCTATTGTTTCATTATTACAGTTTTATGCTGAGAGCCAGAGCCTGAAAAACTATATTCTATGGTCTTTTGGAGCCAATAATATGGTGACCAGAAACCAGATCTACATCCTGTCTATTCTCATCCTCACAGGCATGTTTATTTGCTTTAAAACCATAAAACCGCTGATAGGAAATTCGTTGGGGACTTCTTATGCACAGAGCCTTGGTGTGAATCTGAAGCAGTTGAAAATATTAATTATTATCGCTTCTTCCCTGCTTTCAGCTTCTGTTACAGCATTTTTGGGACCTATTTTATTTGTTGGAATTATAGTTCCTCATTTCTGCAGACTGATCTATAATCCATCCAAATTATGGCAACAATGGATTTTAAATATGTTTCTGGGAATGCTTGTCATGATGCTTTTTTCTGTAGTGTCTGAAAAAACGCAGATCCCGATGAATGTGATCAGTTCTGTATTTGGTATACCGGTGATTTTACTGATGCTTTTGAAGCAAAATAAAGTTTAAAGTGAATGATGAATGGCCAATTGTAAATTTTTGACCTTTTTAATTTAATCATTCTTACTTGTTGGTCATCGCAAAGACGCAATTTTCCTTAATATATTTCGTATTTTAAGGCGCAAAGATTTTATCAAAGATAAAATTTGAAACTGCATATTTACGTTTAATAATTGCAGAAAATCTTCGATTTTCTTGCGCCTTAAAATGTTTTCACACTCAAAATCCTTTGCGTCCTTGCGATTAGCCAACATTTTATATATTAGCAAAAAACACAACACAATGACGGAAAATGAATTATCAAAAATTGTTTTCGATGTCGGCCTGAAGATCCATAAAAAACTTGGCACCGGCTTATTTGAGCATGTTTACGAAGAATGTATGTTTTATGAACTTGCAAAAACAGATCTAGTGATTGAAAGATAAAAGCTGCTTCCTATTATCTATGATGATCTTAAAATTGAAAATGCTTTCAGGTTGGATATAATAATAGAAAACAAGCTGATCCTGGAAATAAAAACAGTAGATTACATTAATCCTGCTCACAAAGCCCAGCTTTTAACTTATTTAAAAATGACCGGCTGTAAACTAGGCTTATTACTTAACTTTCAATCTGATGTTTTCAAAAATGGGATAACAAGAATTGTAAATCATTTATAAAGTTTAACAGTATAAAATGAGGCTGCGATAAGTTTCTATACTTAAAACTGTATTTTTGTGCAAAGAATTGCATCTTTATAATTAGCTAAATATTCAATGCATCTACAAATCAAGCAAGCCAGTATAGGCTACGATAAGACCTTAATTTCAAATGTGTATGCAGATTTGAAATTAGGTGATGTATGTCTTCTGATTGGAAATAATGGGGTTGGGAAAACAACACTTATCAAATCTATTTTGAATCAGGTTCCTGTTTTAAGCGGAGAAATTACTATTGGTCAGAAGAATATAAAAAATCTTTCCGTTAAAGAAATTGCAGAAAATATTGCTGTGGTTTTTTCAAAGGCTGATATTCCGCAGCATTATACGGTAGAAGACCTTATTTCGTTGGGAAAATACATCTACTACCCTTTTTATTTTGAGTTAAAAAAAGAAGACAGGGATGAAGTGGCGCATATTATTGATGAACTGGATCTTGCCCAGTATAAACATACGCTTCTTAAAAACCTTTCAGACGGAAACCTGCAGAAGGCATTCATCGGACGCGCTATCACACAGAATTCCCCGGTTATTATTCTGGACGAACCAACAACCCATCTGGATGAGAAAAACAAGCTTATTATCCTGAAAACACTCCGCAGACTGGCCAAGGAACAACAGAAGATCATATTATTTTCCTCTCACGACTGGCGGCTATCCAAAGAGTTTGCAGACAAAATATGGTACGTAAAAAACCAGCAGCTATTTTCCGGGCTTGTAGAAGATATTCTTCTCGGGCATGATGAACTTACGGATGTTTCATTATTTCAGGTGAACGAAAATTTTGTTCCCCCATCTATCACCGCACCGCCGGTTCACAAAGAAATGCTTTATTCGCTGCTTCAAAAAAACTTTGAAAAAGACTTGTCTTCCCTGCATTTTGACTATAAAAATGATTTTTGGGAAATCCTCACTGACACCAGCAAGCAACAATATCAATCTTTCGAAGAAATAGTTTATTTCGTTAAAAACATTCATTAATACTGCGTTTATATTAAATAATTCACATATTATGCATGCATAGTATTATGCTTGTCATACAATTTAATCTGCTTAATATCAACTTGTTAACAAAATTTAACTTTAATAAATACTATGCATGCATAATATTTACTAAATTTGGAATACACCATTCTTACATCAATGATGGATAATAACAAGGAAAAAATAGAAAACGTAGATTTAGTATTAAAACAGACCTGGTTGGCTGTTTCTAAAATGTACACAGAACTTGCTCAGGAGCACGACTCTACAGCAGTACAAGCCCTCACTCTTCTTAAAATTGACCCGAAAGAAGGAACCCGGAGTACCAACTTGGGTCCCAAAATGGCCATTGAACCTACTTCTCTTACCAGAATCATCAAACTTCTGGAAGACAACGGGTATATCTACAAGGAAAAGACCACTGCCGATAAAAGGGAGGTGATCATTAAGCTTACGGATAAAGGTCTGAATTCAAGGAATATGTCCAAAGAAGTAGTCGTCAATTTTAACAAGAAAGTGATGGAAAAAATCGCTCCCGAGAAGATTGAAACCTTCAAGGAGGTGATGTCCGAGATCATGAAAATTGCCAACGAACTTTTAAATAACAGAAAATAAATTATCATGCCGTCTCCGGGCTGCATATGATCTTATCAATAATAAAAATTTACATATGAAAAGAAGAATCAAACATGTTACGGTTCTTGGTTCAGGAATTATGGGCAGCGGGATTGCAGCACATTTTGCCAACATTGGCGTAGAAGTGTCCCTGCTGGATATTGTTCCTTTTGAACTCACGGAAGCTGAACAGAAAAAAGGTTTGACCAAAGATGACAAAGCGGTAAGAAACAGAATAGCTTCTGAAAACTTTGAAAAACTGAAAAAAGCAAGTCCTGCTCTTCTCTATTCTCCGAAATTTGCGGACAGAATTACAGTAGGAAACTTTGATGATGATCTTCCAAAGATCAAAAATACAGACTGGATTATTGAAGTGGTGGTTGAAAAACTGGACATTAAGAAATCTGTTTATGAAAAAATTGAACAATTCAGAAAACCGGGAACATTAATTTCTTCTAATACATCAGGAATTCCTATCCATTTTCTAACGGAAGGAAGAAGTGACGATTTTAAAAAATACTTTGCAGGAACTCACTTTTTCAATCCTGTAAGATACCTGCCTCTTCTGGAAATCATTCCTACAGCAGATACGCTTCCGGAGGTGGTGGAATTTTATATGAGCTTTGGGGCTAAATTCCTTGGGAAAACTACCGTTTTAGCCAAAGATACTCCTGCATTTATCGCCAACAGAATCGGGGTTTTCTCCATGATGGATCTGCTTCATAATGTACAGAAATTAGGGCTGACCGTTTCTGAGGTTGATAAACTAACAGGTCCCGTAATCGGACGTCCAAAATCTGCCACATTCAGAACTGCTGACGTTGTAGGTCTTGACACCTTGGTTATGGTAGCGAATGGAGTACGCCAGAGCGGTGCCGAAGCCAACAATTTCAATGATGTTTTTGCCCTTCCGCCTTATATCCAGAAAATGATGGATAACAAATGGCTGGGTTCCAAAACAGAACAGGGATTCTATAAAAAAGTGAAAAATGCAGAAGGAAAATCAGAAATCCACGGACTGAACCTTGATACCCTGGAATACGAACTTCAGGGCAAATCTTCTTTCCCTACTTTAGAGTTAACGAAAAATATCGACAAGCCTATTGACCGCTTTAAGGTTTTAATTGGCGGTAAAGACAAAGCCGGAGAATTATACAGAAAATCTTTAGGCGCATTGTTCGCTTATGTATCTCACAAAGTTCCTGAAATATCTGACGAAGTCTATAAAATTGATGATGCCATGAGAGCCGGTTTCGGATGGGAAAACGGTCCGTTTGAGATCTGGGATGCCGTAGGCGTTCAGAAAGGTATTGAACTGGCAAAAGATGCAGGCTATGAAGTATCAGACTGGGTTAAAAATGTAGAAAGCTTCTATAAAGTAAATGATGAAGGTCAAAGCATTTTCGTTGATAAAAACTCAGGAGCATATAATACAATTCCAGGCCAGGATGCTTTTATCATTTTAGATAATATCAGAAAGAACAAAACCCTTTGGAGTAATTCGGGAGCAGCCATTGAAGATCTTGGTGACGGAATCATCAACTTTGAAATACGTTCCAAAATGAACTCCCTGGGTGGCGAAGTTCTTGACGGATTAAACAGAGCCATTGATTTAGCAGAAAAAGAATACGACGGACTGGTAGTTGGAAATCAGGGGACCAATTTCTCTGTAGGTGCCAACTTAGCGATGATCCTGATGATGGCTATCGAGCAGGACTGGGACGATCTGAATATGGCCATTGCCTATTTCCAGAAATCCATGATGCGAGTACGCTATTCCTCTATTCCTGTTGTGGTTGCCCCTCACGGAATGACCCTTGGCGGCGGCTGCGAGATGACGATGCACGCAGACAGAGTGGTTGCAGCAGCAGAAACCTACATCGGACTGGTAGAAACCGGCGTTGGAGTAATTCCTGGCGGTGGAGGAACCAAAGAGTTAACCCTCAGAACTTCAAGAGAATTCCATGCTGATGATGTTAAAAACAACAGACTTCGTGAAGCATTCATGAATATCGCCATGGGTAAAGTAGCTACTTCCGCTTATGAAGCTTATGATATGGGTATTCTTGAAAAAGGAAAAGACATCGTATCCGTAAGCAAAAACAGACAGATTGCCGAAGCTAAAAAAGTAGCAAAACTATTGGCAGAACAAGGTTATACACAACCCATCGAACAGAAAGTAAAAGTTTTAGGAAAAGATGCCCTGGGAATGTTCTACGTAGGAACCGATCAGATGCTTACCGGAAACTTTATCTCTGAACATGATAAGAAAATTGCCGATAAATTAGCCAACGTAATGGTAGGAGGAAATCTTTCCGAACCAACCGTAGTGACCGAACAATACCTATTGAATCTTGAAAGAGAAACATTCCTTCAGCTTTGTGGTGAAAGAAAAACACTGGAGAGAATTCAGTATATGTTGCAGAATGGGAAACCGTTGAGAAATTAATTTGTACAATGTCGGATGTAAAATGTAAAAAGTATTGACATGCATAATTTCAGGGAATTGGAGGTTTGGAAAAAATCAATTTTGCTTTGTAAGCATTACTATATTATTTCTAAAAATTTCCCTAAAGATGAATTATTCGGATTGACTTCACAGTCGAGAAGAAGTCTTTATTCAATTCCGTCTAATATTGCCGAAGGAGCTGGAAGAGATACCAATCCACAGTTCTGTCAATTTTTAAACATTGCATTAGGTTCTTCTTTTGAATTTGAAACTCAGATTATAATTGCGAATGATTTGGAATTCATTAAAAAAGATGATTTTGATTTGTTAATATCCGAAATCAGACATGTTCAAAATATGATCATCAAATTAAAACAAAATTATTCAAAATAGAATGATACAAAGTAGAGTGTAAACTACGGAATAAAATACACCCGACATTTTACATTATACATTTTACAAAAATTTAAACAAAATGAAACAAGCATATATAGTAAAAGGGTTCAGAACAGCCGTTGGAAAAGCTCCAAAAGGAAGTTTAAGATTTACAAGACCCGATGTGATGGCCGCTACCGTTATTGAAAAACTAATGGCGGAACTTCCACAATTGGATAAAAACAGAATTGATGACCTGATCGTTGGAAATGCAATGCCGGAGGCTGAACAGGGCTTGAATGTGGCCCGTCTGATCTCCCTGATGGGATTGAACACAGACAAAGTTCCGGGAGTTACCGTGAACAGATACTGTGCATCAGGAAGTGAAGCCATTGCCATTGCTTCTGCAAAAATTCAGGCCGGAATGGCTGATTGCATCATTGCGGGAGGTACAGAATCTATGTCATACATCCCGATGGGTGGCTACAAGCCGGTTCCTGAAACGGATATCGCTAAAACCAACCCTGATTACTACTGGGGAATGGGTTATACTGCTGAAGAAGTGGCCAAACAATACAATATTACCAGAGAAGAGCAGGATCAGTTTGCGTATGAATCCCATATGAAAGCATTAAAAGCCAATGCTGAAGGGAAATTTGCCAATCAGATCGTTTCCATTCCTGTAGAATACAATTTCCTGGACGAAAACCAGAAAATGCAGTCTAAAAAGTTTGATTTCTCTATTGACGAAGGTCCTAGAAAAGACACTTCCTTAGAAGGTCTGGCCAAGCTGAGACCGGTATTTGCCAACGGAGGAAGCGTTACTGCCGGAAATTCATCCCAGATGAGTGACGGAGCTGCTTTTGTTATGGTGATGAGCGAAGAAATGGTAAAAGAATTAGGTCTTGAGCCTGAAGCAAGATTAGTAGCCTATGCAGCGGCAGGACTTGAGCCTAGAATTATGGGAATGGGTCCTATCTATGCTATTCCAAAAGCTTTAAAACAGGCAGGACTTGAATTAAAGGACATCGACTTAATTGAATTGAATGAGGCATTTGCATCACAGTCAGTTGCCATTAAAAAAGAATTAGGCTTAAATCCTGATATCCTTAACGTAAACGGAGGTGCTATTGCTCTTGGCCACCCGCTTGGCTGTACCGGAACAAAATTAACCGTCCAGCTTCTTGATGAAATGAGAAGACGCGGCAATAAGTACGGAATGGTTTCCATGTGCGTGGGTACGGGACAGGGAGCTGCTTCGATCTTTGAACTACTTTAATTGTATAATGTCAGTTGTACAATGTATAAAGTATTAAGGACTTACAAATAATATCTTAAAGAAAAGTATAATGTACATTTTACATTATACTTTTTACAAAATTAAAAAACAAAATAATATATGGCTACATTAAAAGGCGGAGAGTTCCTGATCAAGGAAATTCCTGCAAATGAAATTTTCAGTCTTGAAGAACTGAGCGAAGAACAAAGAATGCTTCGCGATTCTGCAAAAGAATTTATAGATAGAGAAGTGGTTCCTCAACACGACCGTTTTGAGAAAAAAGATTATGCCCTGACAGAAGAAAAAATGCGTCAGTTGGGTGAAATGGGGCTGTTGGGAATTACCGTTCCGGAAGAATACGGTGGACTGGGAATGGGATTCGTGAGTACGATGCTGGCATGTGATTATGTTTCAGGTGGAAACGGATCTTTGGCAACAGCGTATGGAGCCCATACGGGAATCGGAACATTGCCTACCCTTCTGTACGGAAGTGAAGAATTAAAAAAGAAATATCTTCCGGATTTAGCTACCGGAACAAAATTCGGGGCCTATTGTCTTACTGAGCCGGATGCCGGTTCTGATGCTAATTCAGGAAAGACAAGAGCCAGATTATCTGAGGACGGAAAACATTATATCATCAACGGACAGAAAATGTGGATTTCCAATGCAGGCTTTGCAGATACATTCACTCTGTTTGCAAAAATTGATGATGATAAAAACATTACAGGTTTTGTGATCAACCGTTCTGAGCTGGAAAATCCTGAAAGCCTTACTTTCGGTGAGGAAGAGCACAAATTAGGAATCCGTTCCTCTTCTACCCGTCAGGTTTTCTTCAATGACATGAAGGTTCCTGTAGAGAATATGCTGGGTGAAAGAAACAACGGTTTCAAAATCGCCTTAAATGCACTGAATGTGGGTAGAATTAAGCTTGCTGCGGCCAATCTGGACGGGCAGAGAAGAATTTTAAACCACTCTATCCAGTATTCTAACGAGAGAAAGCAGTTCGGGGTTTCTATTTCAACTTTCGGAGCCATCAGAAAGAAAATTGCAGAAATGGCAACCGGAATTTTTGTAAGTGAAGCGGGATCTTACCGTCTGGCCAAAAATGTTGAAGATAAAATTGCAGAATTGGTTTCCGCGGGAACAGACCATCAGCAGGCTGAATTAAAAGGGGTTGAAGAATTTGCAGTAGAAGCTTCTATCCTAAAGGTTTTTGTATCGGATCTTACTCAGAATACGGCCGATGAAGGAATCCAGATCTATGGTGGAATGGGATTCTCTGAAGACACTCCAATGGAATCTGCATGGAGAGATGCCAGAATCGGAAGGATCTATGAAGGAACCAACGAAATTAACAGACTTCTGGCGGTAGGAATGTTGATTAAGAGAGCGATGAAAGGAGAACTGGATTTATTATCTCCAGCTATGGCGATCAGCAAAGAACTGATGGGAATTCCATCATTTGAAGTTCCTGATTATTCAGCATTCATGAGCGAAGAGAAGGCTATTATCGCCAATCTTAAGAAGGTATTCCTTATGGTTTCCGGAGCTGCGCTTCAGAAATTCATGATGGATATTGAAAAACAGCAGCACTTACTATTAAATGCTTCTGAAATCCTTAATCAGATCTATATGGCAGAATCTGCGGTATTAAGAGCTGAAAAACACTTCTCTCCGGAGTCTGTAGAAGCAGCAATGGCACAGCTTAACCTTTACAAAGCAGTTGAAAAAATAATCGCAGCGGCCAAAGAAGGAATTATTTCTTTCGCTGAAGGTGATGAGCAGAGAATGATGCTTTCCGGTCTGAGAAGATTCACCAAGTATGCCAACCATCCCAATGTAGTGGCACTTACTGAAAAGGTAGCCGCACACTATATTGAAAAAGGAGCTTATTAGTCTTTATAATAAATTTGATTTCAAAGCGTCTCATTTTTTTGAGACGCTTTTTGTTTTATTGAAATAAAAAACAATACATCCGGCAAGAATTCAGGATGATAGATAAAATTCTACCCGTTTAAGCATCTGAAATTTCAAAATTTTTCTCTATTTTTATTTTTAATAAAAAAACATGAAAACTTTACTATTACCCCTTCTTCTGATTTCTGCCACTGTATCTGCTCAAAAAGGACAAAAAAGGCAGGCATTACCAAAGCTGGATACCATGAAGGTTTCCAAACTCAAAGAATCTGAAGAATTACCGGTGAAGGCTGAGGAAGAGCCAAAAGACCCGTATAAAATGCTTACTGTAGCTCCAAAGGACACGTCAGCTTATCTTGCATTAAAAGAAGCCAAAAAAGATCATTCAAAATACAGAATACTGAATGCTGCTGTCCCTGAAAAACCATTGGAGGAACCCAAAAAAGAAACACCTTCCAAATAATTAAAAAAACAAACTAATCCAACCGAAAAACTAAGATTACTATGGGAAAATTTATTATTTCTAAAAGAACAAACGGAGAACATCAGTTCAATCTTAAAGCAAGAAACGGACAGGTGATCCTAACCAGCCAGGGATACAGCTCAAAATCCTCCTGTGAAAACGGAATAGAATCCGTACGCACCCATTCTCAGGATGATTCGAAATTTGAAAAGAATACCGCTAAAGATAACCGCTGGTATTTCAACTTAAAGGCAGGCAACGGACAGATCATAGGAACCAGCCAGATGTATGAATCAGAAAACGGGATGGACAACGGCATCGAATCTGTAAAAACCAACGCACCAGGGGCTTCCGTAGAAGATGAGACTGTTCTTTAATCCGTTGTAAAATAATCTTGATAAAAATGTCTTATTTTTTAAGGCATTTTTTATTTTTGTATTCTATTTTCAATCTGAAATGACAAAAGAAGAATTGCTCAACAGAGCCATAAAAATAGCTGATAAAGCACATAAAGGACAAACCGATAAATACCACGCCCCTTACATTGCCCATGTGATGCGCGTGATGGAATATGGCAAAACACTGGACGAAAAGATTGTAGGGGTTCTTCACGATGTAGTGGAAGACCACCCGGAAGAATTCAGTCTGGAATATTTAAGGACTGAGGGCTTTCCTGAATATATTATTTTTGCTGTAAGCTGCCTTACTAAGTTTGATCCCGAGGAAGATTACGATGAATTCGTTAAAAGAACGGAAAGATCCCCTCTTGCCGTTGCTGTAAAGCTTAATGATCTCCGTGATAATATGGATCTCAGAAGAGTCAACAGGGAGCTGACTCCGAAAGATATCAAAAGGTTCAACAAATATTTAAAAGCCTACCATTATCTGATAGAGAAATATTAATCCGCTCCAGGGAAATCATACGTTTTTACAGGATGATCCGTAGCGTCGATGTTAATGTTTAAAGCCAGATAGACAAAGTGAAGATTTTTATTTCCTTTCGCTTCAAATTCGCGCTGCCACAGATAACCCGTTAGGATTCCGAAATAGTCATCAATCTGATATCCGAAACCACCGTATACCCTGTTTCTGGCAAAAGTTGGCTTCATTGGGCTTACAAAGAAAATTTCGTCATACACATTGGCGAAAACAGTTCCCTTTTTTACAGTTTTTGCATTCAGGGGAACACTCACGTTCAGACGGTAGCGGTAACGCATTCTCTGGGAAGCTTTGTCGGTTGCCGGCTCATAGAACCAGCTCTTTTCAGCCCGAAGACGGTTTTCAAACTTGACGATTCCTTTTTTGAAATCAATCACGTCCTGAAGCCAGATTCTAAACTCTTCCCTGCTCAGGCTATGCTCTTTATAATTTACATATCTCCCGACCCCTACAAAAGGCTTGTGATTTTTGGTAAGATTATATCCAACTCCTCCTTTGATCTCGTAATAATCCGGATAGGTATAATCCTCATTTCCTCTGAGCTGACCTTCCGCATAGATGAAGAATTTAGGATGAAACTTATAAGTCAGAGTTACTGCATTGAAGCTGGAAATATGTTCCTGCGCTTTTAAAAAGGTCATACTCAAAACTAAACTCAGACTGAAAAAAAGTTTCATAAAAAAATTTTTGCAAAAGTAAATCATTTAACAATTTCTTAATATTAAATTTCATTAACCTTAAAATTAATATTTATTTAATATTGATAGTATATGAGAAGCCTATGTGGAACCATCTTTGAGGCATTTCAACTCCAAAAGCTTCGGTGTATTTTGTATCTGTTAAGTTGGTAATCAGTGCATATACGGAAAAGTCCTTTTTTGCAAAGCTCAGTTTTTCATCAAGGAGATTATAGCTGCCCAGATTCATCCTTTCGTTATACCGGTAGACCAATTCGTTGCTAAAATATTTCAAAAATTTAGTTTCCAGTTTTGCCACTACCTGATGCTTCAGATTATCCAGAATATATCTGGAAACAAATTCACCGGATCTGCTTATTTTACTGTCCAGATACGTATATCCGGCTGTATATTTCAGCCAGTCAGAGGCTCTGTGACTCAGTTCAAACTCTACTCCTTTGGTATCAATTTTCCCTACGTTATCTGCATACCATACAGGAGAATCAATAGCCTTTTTCGTCCAGTCGATAGAATTTTCCGAATTCCTCATAAATCCGCTCACCTTTGCTAAAATCCTGCTGTCCTGATATTGATATCCGATCTCCGAAGAAATAGCATTTTCTGGCAGCAGGTTCTGATTTCCCTGTTCCGTTTTGCTTACATAATAAAGGTCTGTAAACGTAGGAACCCTGTGAACCCTCGCCACATTTCCGTAGATCTTGTTGTTCTGATTGAAATTATACCCTACATCCAGACCCGGATAGAAGAAATTGCCTTCTTTGGAATAATTCGCCCAGGAAATTCCCGGACTGATGTTAAGCTTTTTATCCAGTAATGAGAAATGATGTTCAAAGAAGACCTGAGAAACAAAACGGTTTCTTTCTCCTAAATTATTACTCGCCAGAAATTCCTTTCTCAGCTCAACACCCACACCGGTGGTCCCTAATCCCCATTGATAGCTGGAATTCACTTCTCCACCCACATTATTTCCGATGTGCATATTTCTGTAACCATCCGGTTTGTTCCTGTCATAAAGATACATGTCCTGCCCTCTTCTCCAGTACACATTCGAACTGATTTTCAAGTCTCCGAATTTCTGCTGGTGGGCTACACTCACAATGGAAGCCTGTGTTTCCTCATACTGTTCCGTAGCGCTTTTAGACGCATAAAAGCCATTGGCCCCGAATTTTTTTTCAGAAAAACCGGCCTGCAGCTTAAGATCACCGTTTTTAATATTCAGTTTACTCTGGTAAAATACATTCCGGATCTCATAGTCCGTATTATACATATATCCCTCCGATGAAGCAGTATTCGCCTGAAGTGAGTTTGAAAACTTTTCATTTCCTATCTGGGCATTAAAGCCGAGACCATAGGTTTTATAATCTCCGCCGTCGGCGCTTATTTTCACCCTTTTTCCTGAAGTGGTTTTAGTAATAATATTGATTACCCCAGCATAGGCGTTCTGTCCGAATCTTCTGGCGGCCGGCCCTTTAATGATCTCAATTCTTTCCACATCATCCATATCTACAGGCACATTCATGGAGTTGTGTCCCGTCTGGGAATCATTCATTCTTATTCCGTTCAAAAGAAGCAGCACCTGCTCAAAAGAACTTCCCCTGAAACCGATATCACTCTGTACTCCGTTAGCCCCTCTTCTTCTGATATCCATTCCCGGAACCTGTTGGAGAACTTCGTCAATACTTTTTGCGGGAGAATTGGCAATTTCTTCTTTAGTGATCACCGTAATATTCTGATTGGCGCTTTTATAAGGTGTAGATATAAATTTACCCTGAAATTCAATGATTTCAATGTCCGTTGTTTTTTCCTGTGCATAGGCAGAAAGCATTGATCCCAATAAAAATATACTTCCAATCTTCTTGATCATAATCGTTCCGGTTTTTGTTCTAAATCAGTTTTTTTGATAATGCCTCCAAAAGTAAGGGAGTTCCGGAAGACAGGCAAATGATAGATATCATAAAAAAAAGATGCAGTACGATAATACTGCATCTTTGTGGGAAGTAACTCTTTTATCTTTTTCTCATTAAATGTGTAACCAAGTCTCTGAATAATTTTATCATTTCTTTATTACCAATTTATGAACACAATTTTAACTAAATTTAAAATACAAAACAATAGTAAAACAGAAAAAATAATGAAAATTATAAAATTAACAAAACCGGGATGATGATCCGCTAACCAAACCTGCTTATGAATGACAATCACATATACTGAAAACACTTTAATTCAGGCCTGAAAGGTCTGTTTTTTGTTGTATCGGCCGGGATCATAAATTTATGTTTTCATCCTTTTTTAAATGTATAATTTCCACTAAAAAATTCGTAATTTTGTAAGTCTTAATTTTACTATGGCTCCAACTACAGAAATAGATATAAAAAAACAGATTTTCGTTAAGAATGCACACCTTAACAATCTGAAGCATATAGATGTTCTGATCCCGAAAAATAAACTGATCGTCATCACAGGGGTTTCCGGAAGCGGAAAATCTTCTCTGGCATTCGATACTATTTATGCGGAAGGACAGAGAAGGTATGTGGAAAGTTTAAGTTCCTACGCCCGTCAGTTTTTGGGTAAATTAGAAAAACCGAAAGTAGACGATATCAAAGGACTTGCGCCTTCCATCGCAATACAGCAGAAAGTAATTTCCTCCAACCCGCGTTCTACGGTAGGAACTTCTACAGAAATCTACGATTATATGAAGCTTCTTTTCGCAAGGATCGGGAAAACATTTTCTCCTGTTTCCGGTGAAGAAGTGAAGAAAGATTCCGTTTCTGATGTTATTGATTTTATCAAAGCTTCCAAAAAAGAAACTTCATTCCTGCTGACAGCTCCTCTGGAATACGACGCTGACAATTTTAAGGAAACCCTGAACATTTTAAAGCTCGCAGGTTTTACCAGACTTGAGATCAATGGAAATGTGGCGGGTATCGAGGACCTGGAAAGCTTCGGATTTACTCCTGAAAAAGGAATGCTGATCAATCTTGTCATCGACCGTTTTTCTTATGAAGAAGACGAAAGTTTCCTTCAACGACTGGCAGACTCTATCCAGATGGCTTTCTACGAAGGCCACGGCTATTGCTCACTGAAAAATACGGATTCAGGAAAAGTAAAAGAATTCTCCAACAAATTTGAGCTGGACGGCATGGAGTTCCTGGAACCGAATGTTCACTTTTTCAGCTTCAATAATCCCTACGGAGCTTGTCCTGCATGTGAAGGCTACGGAAAAGTAATCGGAATTGATGAAGATCTTGTGGTTCCGAACAAAACCTTATCCATTTATGAAGATGCAGTGGTTTCATGGCGGGGAGAAAGCATGAGCGAGTGGAAAAAAGATTTCATAAAAAAAGCGCAGGACTTCCCTATCCATAAACCTTACCATCAATTAACCAAAGAACAGAAAAGCTTCCTTTGGAAAGGCGACGGTAAAAGCAGCTTCCCTTCTATCAATAATTTCTTCAAAATGCTTGAAGAAAACCTGTATAAAATCCAGTATCGTGTGATGCTTTCCAGATACAGAGGGAAAACACTCTGTCCAACCTGTGAAGGCCTGAGACTGCGTGAAGAAACCAGCTGGGTAAAAGTGGACGGTCACAATATCCAGTCGATGATAGAGCTTCCTCTGGATGAATTATACCCTTTAATAGAGGGTCTTAAACTTTCCGAACATGATCAGGATGTAGCGAAGAGACTGCTGTATGAAATTAAAACCCGTATTGAGTTCTTATTAAAAGTAGGTTTGGGCTATTTAACCTTAAACAGGACTTCCAATACGCTTTCCGGGGGAGAAAGCCAGAGAATTAACCTGGCGACAAGCCTGGGAAGTTCGCTGGTAGGTTCTATTTATATCCTGGATGAGCCTTCTATTGGGCTCCATTCCAGAGATACGGAAAACCTGATCGGGGTATTACAAAATCTAAGGGATCTCGGGAATACAGTGATTGTTGTAGAGCATGATGAAGATGTCATGAAAGCAGCAGATTATATTATAGATATTGGTCCGGAAGCAGGTTATTTGGGTGGTGAACTCGTTTTCGCCGGGGATTATGATGATCTTAAAAATGCAGATACGCTGACTTCAAAATACCTGACCGGAAGAATGGAAATTGAAATTCCTAAAAAGCGGAGGAAAGCTAAGGAATGGATCCATATCAAAGGAGCAAGACAAAACAATCTTAAAAATATAGATGTAGATGTTCCTTTGGAAAGCCTTACAGTGATCTCAGGAGTTTCCGGAAGCGGAAAATCTACCCTGATGAAGGAAATTTTAACTAATGATATTCAGATCCAGCTTGGAATGGGTGGCAAAAAGGGAGATTATGATTCCGTGGAATTTCCAAAGAAACTGATCAAACATATTGAGCTGATTGATCAGAACCCAATCGGAAAGTCATCAAGGTCCAATCCGGTAACTTACCTGAAAGCTTATGACGACATCAGAGATCTTTTTGCGAAGCAGAAAGTTTCAAAAATGATGGGTTACAAGCCTAAGCACTTCTCTTTTAACGTAGACGGCGGAAGATGCGATGAATGTAAAGGCGAAGGAGTCATCAACGTATCCATGCAGTTTATGGCAGATATTGAGCTGGAATGTGAAGTTTGCAAAGGCACCCGCTTTAAAAGTGAGATCCTGGAAGTGAAATTCGATGAGAAAAGCATTTCCGATATTCTTCATATGACGGTAGATGAAGCGCTGGAATTCTTTAAAGACAATAATGAGGATAAAATTGTCACCAAACTGAAGCCGCTTCAGGATGTGGGATTAGGTTATCTTCAGCTGGGACAAAGTTCTTCTACCCTTTCCGGCGGTGAAGCACAACGGGTAAAACTTGCTTCATTCCTTGTGAAAGGTGTTACCACAGACAAAACCCTGTTTATCTTCGATGAACCTTCTACCGGACTGCATTTCCATGATATTCAGAAATTACTGAAATCGCTCCAGGCGCTGATTGATCTCGGGCATTCCGTAATTGTCATTGAGCATCAGCCGGATATTATCAAATGTGCCGACTATATTATTGATATTGGCCCGGAGGCCGGGAAATATGGCGGCGAAGTTGTTTTTGCAGGAACACCGGAAGACCTTGCGGAAAATAAAAAATCGCATACTGCGAAATATATTAAGGAAAAACTTGAAAACTAAATAGGAATAGAGAGCCAATAAACGGCTCTCTATTTTATTTTAAACCATTACGGTTTATTGAATGTGTTAAAGGCTTTGTTTTAATTTTTTAACCACAAAAGGGGCAAAAGTTTTTTTGACACTTTAGTAATTTAAGATTCATGCTTTTTGTGGATAGAAGTACACTTAAGTTCTTAAAAAATCATAGATTTTTTAACCACATCGGATCTAAAAACTTTGAACTCTAAACATTAAACTCTAAACTCTAAACATTAAACTTTAAACATTATATAAAAACGGACTTTGTTTAAAATACGTTTCATCTTCAATTTGGCTAACCAGAAATTCAGAAAGATCCGCCGCACTTATTTTCTCTCCTGTGCAGTCCGTAAGGTTGGCTTCAGTCTTAAAATGTTCATCAGACGGAATGATCATCGGAAGCCTTACTAAAGTCCAGTCCAGATTACTGTTTACAAGAATTTCATATTCTTCCTGTTTGTCTTTTGTGGTTTCCGGATAGTTTTGATGCATCCATACCGTTGCGGCTTTCACCTTTTCATTTTTATGGTCAAAAGGAGTATCCACATTCAAACCTGTAATGGTGATATATCTTTTGATGCCGAGGATATTCATTGACTTTATAATATTCCTCGTCGCATCCGTAAAAATTGATTTCTCACCCGCCGGTTGCCCGATTTTACTGATTACGGCCGAACAGCCTTCGACAAGACGGTTGACATCTTCAAAATTCCTCGCATCACCTTTTATAATTTCAATTAAAGGATGTTCAAGTGTAAAATTTTCGGGAGTCCGCAGTAATAGTTTCATAGGGTATTCATTTTTCAGAAGCTCCTGAACAAGATATTTCCCGGATTTTCCGGTTCCGCCGATAACGGCAATTGTATTTGTTTTCATAATAATCTCTTTTTTTTGAAGAATGCTTCGACATGATCAATACCTCATGTATTGATTGTCAGCCTTCTTTTTTGATTGAAAAATAGTAGAATTAGGCTCAGAAATTCTGAACTCCGGATCTCAGGCATTGCAGTAATACACTGAGTAAATGGTAATATTTATAAAGAGATTTTAATAGGCCAAATATAAAGATTTATTTTAAACAATAAATATGATCGGAGGAAAAATTTCTTTCTGATATTCAACAAAATAGTACTAATTTGCTGTCTGTAACCACATAAAATCTATGAAGTATAAGATTCTGTTTCTCCCTGTTTTCCTGTTGACGCTCGCCAGCTGCATGTCTGAAAAAACAGCAATTCATCAAAAAAATTATGAAACTAAGCTGGATACTTTAACTTTATTTGATTCCATAAGAAACAGGAAGATTCCTGTTGCATTTTATACTCCGAAAACAGATCAAAAGCTTCCCGGACAACAGGTTGTGATTTTCAGCCATGGTTACGGCGCCAATAGGGGTAATGATTATTTAGTTTATTCTTACCTCACCCAAAAACTGGCTTCAAAAGGGTATTTTACAGTAAGCATCCAGCACGAGCTTCCTGCTGATGAACTGCTTCCCATGCAGGGAAAGCTCCAGGATACAAGAATGCCTTTCTGGGAAAGAGGTGTTGAAAACATTTTATTTGTGCTGAATGAGCTTAAAAAGACCAGGCCGGATCTTGATTATCAACATCTAAGTCTTATCGGTCATTCCAACGGTGGAGATATGACCGCTTTGTTTGCCGCAAAGCATCCTGCATTGGTATATAAAATTATTACTATGGATAACCGGAGAATGTATCTTCCACGAACTGCACTACCTAAAATATATACCATCCGTTCCAATGATTATCCCGCTGATGAAGGGGTATTGCCTTCTTTTACGGAACAGGAAAAATATCATATAACCGTACAGTCCACCCCCATCAATCACGGACACATGGATAACAAAGGAAGTGAAGAAGAAAAGAAGATGTTGAATAAACTTATTTTAGAATACATTGAAAAACAATAACTTAAATACTTATCCACAACAATTTGTGGATAAGTTGTGAATTTTAACATTTAATTCATGTTTTGTATTAAAAATTGTACTACATTTACTATGTAATACAACTGAAATGAAATCTTTTTTTGCTTTTTTCAGCTTTGAAATTGCAATTAAATTTGAAATAAAAATTTAAGCACAGCATTGTCGGCTGTGCTTTTTTAATTGTTGTCTAATTAAAAAAATGAGATGTTTTATCTACTGGATCCGCTTCTAAAGAGCGGGTCCTTTTATTTGAGATTGAGGCAGGAATTTTATACCGGATTTTTGATTGGTTCTCAGGCTATTTTTTATCAAAAATTTAATACTGGAAAGATATTTAAGATGGCAAAGAAAGAATCAATCAGCGATCGACCTGATTAAGCAAACAGTCATCCAGCTACTCCATCTCAGCGGATAAGAATAATAAAAGCCATTGCTTGGTGAAATTCACGCAGATCTGGCTGATGATGCAGATTTCAGATTTGAACCATTAAGATCCATGAAGAGATTAAGTTACATTAAGAAAAATCAATAGATTTTTAAAGCAGGACTTTTCAAGGAACCCTGCCATATTTATAGACGGGATAAAATCATTAGCTTCATCATTCCTCTTTACGCTATTATATCTTCAATCTAATAAAAGCACAAAGACGCATCGGCAATTTTGATTATTTTTTATCGTAAAGTTTAATGATGATGATGATGTATATTTTAAGATAACAAAGAAAGAATCAATCTGCGATTGATTTGACTAAGCGAAAGTATATTCAGTCTACTAAAACCCGAGAAGTTACATCTTTACTCCCTTAAATAGTAAGAATAATAAAAATCTTTGCTTGATGAAAATTCACGCAGATATGCCTGATGATGCAGATTTCAGATTTGAACCGTTAAGATCCATGAAGGGATTAAGTTTCATTAAGAAAAATCAATAGATTTTTAAAGCAGGACTTTTCATGGTAAAAAACACAGAGAACAGAAGCAATTTTCATTGTTTGAATTAAGTATTCCCTAACCTTATCCAACAATATTGCCCTATTCTCTGCACTTCTTTAGTTGAACCTACTCAAAAACGGGATTATTCCCTTTCAAATTTTTTCAAAGTTCCGTTTTGGTTCAGTTCAATGGAATAACGTTCCCGGCTTCCGCTGATGCTGGCCGGGAACCATCGTAAATTGTTATTCCAGATTGATATATAGATACTGGTTATTGGTCGTGCTCCTTCTACTTCTTCCGTTTTCTCTTTATAAAGACGGGCTGCTGCGGCAACATAGGTGAAATTGACTTTTTCCAAAGCCACCAAACGGCTTTGAATCTTATCTTTCACGGACATCTGCTCAGGTTTCGGCTCACTCCAGCTGCCGTTTTTATATTGATAGCTGTCAATATACCCCGGGTTTGTAGGATGCTGCAGCTTTACACTGATACTACCGTCATCATAAAAATGAATGGAAGAATAAATATAAATTTCTTTTCCGGCATATTGAGGAAGCTCTCGCAGGGCTTCCTCAGCTTTCTTCAGTTTTTCTTCATTGGTCAGAAAATCAGTGTTTTTACCTTCTGTATGTTGAACGTGGGTTTTGGTGTGTTTTTCTACTATGGTGGTAACCAGGTGCTGTACTTCCTGCATCTGCTGCTCAACGGCGGCATCATAAGGACTTTGGGCGGGAACTTCTCCTGCTTCTTGAGTTTTTTGCTGAACTACAGGATCGGACTGGGGTTCAAAAGTATCTTTTATACTTTTTGAAACCTCCTCACAGCCTGAAACAAGAATACCTCCAATAAGTATGATAATTATTTTTTTCATGTCTTCAGCTTATTTCATCCAGATCATCCGCAAAGGCAATACGGTCCGGATTTTCTTTTAAATAAAAAATATCTGCAGTCTTCTGTCTTACGCTGTTGAGATCCAGAAGGTTGACAATCTTTTTAATCTCAGCTCTCCGGGTTTCATTTTTTTCATCTACATATTCAAGTTTAAATAAAACCATAGGCTGTTCATTGATGTACGTCCCCGTCTGGTCTGCACTGATCAGTCTGGCGGTGGTTCTTACTCCTTTAAATTTAATAAGCTCCGGATCTGATTTTCCGCTCATGATTTTGCTTAAGAAAAATGATAAAATGCCTTTGTAAAAAAGTAATATAGCGGGGCAAACTACCAACGGATGCCAGTACACAATGAACCTCCACCCTGTCCCGTTATTCTCCGTGAGGTAGGAATACATATAATATCCGGCTACCAGTGTGGCTACAGCCAGCCAGCCCAGCGTAATGAGCGTAATGACCATAATATTAATTCTTGCCTCCGTCCCTGCAAAAACAAAGTAAGGTTTCTTTTTCATGTCTTTATCAATACGGATCTCAACGGTTTTCCCTGCTTCAAACCTGTGTTGCTGAGGCTTTGAGTCATTAACCATTGTTTTCTGCGTAATCTGGGTGTTGACGAGGTTTTTAAAAGAAAGAAGCAGCTCATAAACATTATACTTACTGTTCTCTTTTGAGGTTTTTACCGATTCAAGAATCTCCGCTTTTCTGGAAATACCATGCTTATTCAGATAAGCGATATTTCTTTGGGCTACAAAATTCACTACAATCCATTTGTAAAACCAGCTGGATAATACAATAATCCATAATACCACGGAAAGCCCAAGGATTCCCACAGCCAGCCAGGGGCTGGTATCATGTAGCTGCGGCGGATCATCAGTCTTGATATTATAATACAGAATCATAGGAAATGGTACTGCAAAAAACAGCATATACAGCATCCAGAAGATTCCTAAACCGCGTTTCATAATTTCTTTATTTACAATTTATTTTTCTGCAATATTCATGATATCACTGACTTCATTGATGGCTTTCTGCACTTTTCCTGATCCGAACAATCCTACAATAATCGGAACCCTTTTTTCTTTCCCGTTTTTATGGAATATAAAGAAAGCTGTGCTGTCCATGGGAATAAAAACATATTTGGTCACCAAAACATAGAACTGTTCAAATTCTTCAAACCTATACTCTACCTCCCCGTTCAGAATGTTATTTTTGTGTATGATCACCTGGGCATGAGGATCAATGATCAGCTTTTTGGTAGTCCTTAATAAATTGATCAGTCCGAAAACCACAAATATGCCCGCTCCCCAAAGCCCGATTTTCTTTTCCTCTGGAATAATAAAATACAGTGCGGCAGCAATAACCAGGCATGCTATAAACCGGATCATAGCAACAGGCATACTGGTCTTCAGATGAAACCGGCTCCCTTCCTGTATAAAATATCTGTAATTCATTACTGACTTATTTAACCGATAAAGGCAAATTTGTCCTCAAACATTTTACCGAATACCGGAACAGGTTTTTCAGCTCCATTGGCCGCATTGATAATTCCCAGGATCCAGAAAACCAGAATCAACAGACCTGCTATTCCTAAAAACGAAAGTGCCGGAACTGCCGTTGCGATAATTCTCATGATGATATTGAAAATAACACTGATGATCATCAGCCCCAGAGACTGTCTCAGATGGTATTTAAGCAGAGAATCCGCCTGGTCTTTTCCAGAAAAATAAGCAATAAACCAGCCTATCAGCGTGATATAAGAAATGATTGATAAATTTTTGTTGTTCATAATTTGATGATTAAAGTGAGTGCATTATTGCTGCTACAAATATTCGGACAATGGACAGCTTTTCCTAATCCTGCTATGCTACAAAGCATCTACCTGGTTAAAGGAAGCCGTCTACAATGCGTCTACAAAAAAGCAAATAACATTGATTTAAAGCACGTTACAAATCATCCTAATCCAGTATATTTGTTGGTCACTGTGATTGGGTTCAGCAAATTGTTTTAATTTAGGTTTATGAAATCTGTAGTCTATCAACTGTTTATCTATTTATGCATCTGTACAGGTCTGAGCTGCCAGGCACAAAGCCTGTATATCGACAGTCTGCAGCGTGCTGTGAATAATCCGGGGCTGAATGAACAATCCAAACCAGTATTGCTCAACAGACTTGCCGAAGCATATAGGATAGACCGGAATTATGCTGCAGCAGAAAAAAAAGCCAGACAGAGTGCCCGTATGGCACTTCAAAACAAAGATTATGCAGAAGCAGCAAAATCCTATACGCTGTTAACCGTTATCAAAGCCAATAACCGGGAGTTATCCACTTTAAAGCAAGTAAGTGATTCCGCCCTGGTGCTGGCACAGCAGTCTAAAAATCCTGTAGCGTTGGCTTACGGATATTATGCCCAGGCATTTTTATTCAAAACCATTGAGGATTCTGAAAAGAGGATAAAGTTCTGCCAGATGGGATTGAAAGAACTGGAAAAATCACCCGATCCTTCTATGGCATCCAAATTATATTATCAGCTCTATGCTGCCCATTCGGACTGGAATAATATTGCCCAGGTGAACAATTATGCCCGTAAAGCTACGGAAAATGCTCTGCAGACAAAAGATTACAATCTGTTAAGCAATAGCTATGCTGCCTTGTCTGTCGCCCATGAATACCGGTACAATGAATCCGGAGAGAAAAAAGAACTGGACAGTGTTTTATTTTATCTTCAAAAGGCAGAAGATACTTATATAAGACATCCAAAACAGGTAGCCAAATATACCCATGCCATCACCTGCGTTAATATTGCGAGCGTCTATTTAAAATATTTTCCCGCAGGTGATAAGACCGCAGAATCAAAAGCCATTCAGTATGCAAAGTCAGCCGCAGATCTTCTGAAAAATGTGCCCAACACGCAGGAAGTTACTGCCAGCAGTCTTGGGATACTCAGTGAATTCGCTTCAAGGAAAGGAGATAAGGCTTTGGCGGAATCTTATCTCTTACAGGCTTATGATCTGATGAAAACCGGAGAGCATCCTTATTATTATACCCTGATCAATATTGTTCAGGCCCTGTCCGGTTTTTATAAACAGCAGGGGGATTTCAAAAAAGCACTTGCATTCCAGGAAGAGGTTACAGAATACAGCAATAAAAACTTTAAACAAAAACAGGCTCTGAATGCCCAAAAGTTGGAAATACAGTTCGAAACCGAAAAGAAAAACAATGAGGTTAAAATATTAAAGGAAAGGGAAGCAAGCCGGAAATTCCAGAGCTATCTTTATGCATGTATCGCTGCTGCCTCTTTATTGGGACTGATCTTTATGTTTAGGGCTTATCATTTTAAACTGCGCCTTTCCATGGAACGTGAAAAGCAACTCCAGCTGGAAAACCATGAATCTGAAATGCAGATCAGGCTGGAAAAAGAAGAAAAAGCCAGGTTAAAAGCCGAGCAGCAACTCCTTGAAACGCAGCAGCAGCAACTCCAAAAGGAGGCTATGGCCAATGTTCTGCAACTTGAACACAAAAACAGGGTTCTTCACCATATTAAAGATAAACTGGCGGATGATAATTCCCTGAATATGCAGAAGATCGTAAAAGAGGAAATGGTGCTGGATAATGATTTTGAAGACGCCAAACTAAGGATACAGCAGATTCATCCTGAGTTTTTTAACCTCATCAATGAAAAAGCAAAGAAAAACCTTACGCTGCTTGATATGAAGCTCTGCGCTTATCTTTATCTTAAAATGGATACCCGCCAGATCTCTCAGCTGATGCATATAGAGCCTAAAAGCGTCCGCATGAGCCGTTATCGGATTAAACAAAAACTCGGACTGGATAAGGATGAGGACCTGAATACCTTTCTGAATAAACTGGGAAGCTAAATCAACCTGAGTTCGGGATAAGACATTTCTGTTTTTATAATGTTGTCAGGAAGTTTGAAGGCCGAAGAGGGAAGTTCTTGAGGTCTGAAAACAGAACTTTACCGCAACTTTATTAATTTTTAAAATCAGTTTGATCAAATTCTATGACCGGTGTTACTATAAATACCTGATGTTAACTTCCAGCCTCTCTCTCCCAGCTTCCGGCCACTTCATCTGAAATTTCTTATGCCGAACTCAGGTTAAATCAATATCAAGGCTTATTTTCGCTAACATTTTATTTCATCAGGTCCCGGAACCAGAGATAAATATCCGTCTCGTTAGGAATGTTAAGCTTTTTCCGGAGGCGGTATTTTTTCGTCTGCACGGTTCTCACGGAAGTGAAGGTATATTCTGCAATATCCTTCGTAGAAAAATTGAGATAAAGATAAGCGCAGAAACGGATTTCGGAGCTTTTAAAGTTTTCAATTTCAAGAAGCTTTTCAGAAAATCCCGGACAATAATCATTGAACCGGGTTAAAAACTCAGGACTGTTTTCTTTAGCCAGCATAATGACCTGTTCAAAAATATCATTGCTCTGGCCTGAAATGACTTCAGAAGGTGCATCATACTCAGTTTTTCCTTTTTTAAAGTAAAAGAAATACAGCACAACACAGATGATACCTGTAAAAAGAGCTGCACAGATATATATCAGTGTTTTTCTTTCTTTCTTTTTGGTGCTATCTTCCGTTGCCTGTCTTTTATCGAGGATGTCTTTCTGTTCCTTATTCTGGGCTTCATTACTGCTTTTTAATGCCAGTAACTCTTTGGAGTAATAATTTGCACTGTCCTTCTGTCCCATTTTCCCATACAGATTAATCAGATTTTCAATCACTGCTTCATGATTGTTCTGGCTTTTGTAATGGTATACCACTATATTTTTACAAATCAGTAAATGCTGCTGTGCTTTTTTATAATCTCCGACTTGCAGGTAATATTCCCCGGCATACAGAGAAGTAATAAACCGAATGCCTTTTTCTTCAATATTTTTAGTTTCGCGCAAAGCTTCTTCAATATAGATCTTTGCAGAATCCATCTTTCCGGCTTGCTGGTATATGCCTCCAAGATAAGCGATGGGTTTATAGCTGTTGCTTAATTTATTAAGGTTGTTTCTGATGTCAGGATCCTGCTTTTTTCTGTACTCTTTTGATTTGATATAGGCATTTTTATAGGCTTTCAAAGCTTTTTTCCGGTCGCCCATTTCATTGTAAACTCCGGCATACTGCCACTCCAGCAGATATTCAAAATAAGGATTGTCTTTTACCCGTCCCGCCACTTCGTCCAGCATTTTAATCGCTTTTACCCGCTCTCCAAGCTTTTGATACAGCAGGGATCGGATGGTATAAAAATAGAAGACCGCTTCAAAATCTGTTTCGGAAGTAATCAGGTTTTTCTTTTCAGCCAGATCCGTATAATAAAACGCCTTTTTAATATCATTGTTCTTATTATAAATATTGGCTATTTTAAGATACCCGAAAGCTTCACAGTTTTTGTAACCGGACTGATGGCAGATGGAGATGATACTGTCTATTTTTTTAATTTCCTGATCACCTGCCGTTGTAAATTTTATATCAAAAATGATATTCTTAAAACTTTCTTCTGTCGGTTTTTGAGAAAAAAAATACAGGATAGAAAAGAGAAATAAACAGGAAAGTAATTTTTTAACCATATTATTTTTTAAGTATTCATGAGTATGCCATTGGTGACCTGCCCTTTTATCTGCAAGAGCAACACATTATATACGCATTAGATACTACTCTTTATTTATCAGTGTTTTAAATGCATTCTGAAAGAAAAAAAATAGTTAATTTCGGAAAGCATAAAAAAACAAAATGATGTATTAACGCTACAGGCATTACGTATATATTGATTGCAAATATATTTTAATAATCGATATAATTCACTAATTATAAATAACATTCATACATATTAACTTATTGATTAAAAAATTACTTATGGAAAGAAACTACTCTTTATTTTATCAAGTATTATCTCAATCGTTTTCAGGATTGAACTCTGGTATTTCTCCAAAAATCATCAAGACAATTTAATTTCATACTAGTTCTTTAATGATCCTGTGGCTCTGATTAAATCACCCACAGGTTTTTAGCTTATTAAAAAAATTAATCTTCATGACTCCAGTAATTATCAGAATATTGTTTCTTATCCTGATCAATCTTTCTGCCTGTCTTTCCGCTCAGGCCGATCAGGTTTTATTCATCGGGAACAGCATGACCTATTTTAATGATATGCCTGTACTTTTTAAAGATATGGCAACTTCAAAAGGAAAAAACGTAGAGATTACCTCACATACAGTCGGAGGTGCAGGCTTTGTGAACCATGTGAATGACAATGCCCTGTACCAGACCATTCGTTCTAAAACTTATCAATATGTTGTGATGCAGCCCGGGACCGCTGAGTCTGCCGGCTACTCCTATCCTGTTTCTGTAACCGCCGAAAGAGGCCGGAAAATGAGAGACTCCATCCGGAAATACAGCCCTTGCTCTAAGATATTCCTGTATGAGATTCCATACGCGGTTCCTTCTCAAACGGAATACAACACCTATTTCAGTCTTCAGAAAACCATTAAGGATTCCATTACCAAGATGTCCAATCTGATGCAGACAGAAATGATTCCTGCCGGAGAAGCGGCCAGGGCACATTATACGGCAACACAGGATCTTGCGCTCCACAGTACTTATAATGATGTTCATCCCGGTCCCCAGGGAAGTTATCTTGTAGCGGCTTCCGTATATGCTGCGCTTTTCCAGGACAGACTTTTTCCTTCTACTTTCTACAGCGGAATGACACAAAGTAAAGCGGAATATTACCAGCAACTGGCTGACGGAACTTTTTTCAGTAACCCTGCACAATGGAATTCCAATGTTTTCCACATCCATGCAGGCTTTTCTGTAAGCGGTGGTGCACAGAATATCTCCTTCACCAATCTTTCCACCAACTACGACACCGTGCTTTGGACTTTCGGAGACGGAACCACGTCCACTGTTGTCAATCCAACCCATCTATATGCTTCTGCAGGAACCTATACAGTATCCCTTACCGTAACAAAAAACTCCTGCTCTGAAACCGTGAGCAAGACGATCAACAGCAATCAGCTTGGCGTGTCCGAACATACCGTGAAAAGCTTCCGGTTTTATCCTAATCCTGTTTCCGGGACAGGTTTCCTGGAAACATCAAAAGCCATTAAAGAAATTGAGATTTACAGTATTGACGGAAGAAAGCTCCAAAACCTGTCGTATTCAAAAGTGTATGATGCTCAGATTAATTTCGCCCCGTACACCAAAGGAATTTACATTCTGAAGATCCGTTTTGAAGATAATACACTTGAAAATATTAAAGTTATAAAGGAATAAACCGGAAACTATCCATTTGGTTTATCCAGTTGAAGACTTTGCTCAGCCAAAGTCTTTTTTTTATAAATTAATTAGTATTTTTATCTATCCAAAGGCCCCATAGTTCAACGGATAGAATAGAAGTTTCCTAAACTTTAGATCCAGGTTCGATTCCTGGTGGGGCTACAATTTTTGTGTAAAATCAATTAGTTACTATAATAATACACTTCCATACCCCATGCAGTAATCCTTTGGTAATCCCAGCTATGACTAAATATTTTAAATTTTGAGTCGTGGATGAATAACAACAAAACGCAATGAGCGATAAGCCTAAAATTAAGATTCAGGATCACCCTGAATTAAGGGAAAAGCTACTAGATCTGGTAAAAACCACAGCGCATATTGAGCTTGCGAAATGGGCCATAAGCTGTGCAGAACACATTTTAAATTTATCCCCTGAGAAACTAAATTCCGATGTTGTACATTCCGGTTTTGAGACAAACAGGCTTTGGCAGGACAATAAAGCAACCGTACACCAGGTGAGACAGGCAGGCTTTAAGGTACATGAAGAAGCCAGAAAATGTACAACAGAGGTGGGAAAAAATGCTTTAAGAACTGTTGGACAAGCCGTAGCGGTCGGACATATGAAAGAACACGCAATGGTTTGCAGTGATTACGCCATTAAAACCGTCCAGTTATCGTCTTCAAATGATCTGGAAAAAATAAGAGCAGAAAGAGAATGGCAGATCAATGAATTGATGAAGTATCGCAAGTAAAGAAATTTCCTGTTGTCCTTAACAAACTAATGTTTCGACAAGGCAATTTAATTTTTCTTAATTGGAATTAATTCTCTGCTCAGCAGCACTCCCAAAGATTTAAAATCCAAACAATATAGAAGATGGGAAATGATCAGTGTTTTTACTTTATGATAAATCCTTTTTTGAGTATTTTTACAGGATTATAAATTAAATAACAATGAAGAAAATCGTATTTGCTGGAATAGCTGCTTTTGGAGGATTTTTAACCTTAAATGCACAGTGTAAAACGGAAACCGCCCTTACAGAGAATTTTGACACCTGGAAAGATATCAACAAATGCTGGACTGCCCAACAAGGAAAAGCCATGCTGTATGCCAGTGATAAAAGAGTTATATTTTATTCGATGACCAACCCTGGAGAAAATATGTATCTGATCACCCCTAAAATTAAAGCCGGAAACTATACCCTTACCCTTGATATTTCGGACAACGGAGGAGAAACGGCCCTGGAACTGTTCACCGTCGGCAGTGCATCGGATGCCAAATCATATACTTCCATTTCCAAATCTTCAAAAATAACAGGAGATAAAAAAACATATACCCTTTCTTTGAAAAAGGATTCCAGCCTGGGTCTGAAAGTATTACTGAATGGTGTTCATCAGGCGGTTTATGTGGATAATTTTTCTTTGAAACCGAAAAAATAAATCATTGACCCTGAAGTTCCTTTTGCAAAACAATTTCGCTATGAAACTGAGTCTGCTGCTCATTTTTATTACATCTTGCACATCCTTGTTTTTCAGCCAGCAGCTGGTGAGCAAATCTACTTTTGATACCATAGATTATGTGGAAGATGTGGATTGGGATGGACCGGATATTTACTGTGCGGGATTCAGTTTTAAAACCGTGATCAATGACGGTAATGCGTGTGATGCTTATCTGGTGCATTATGACACCCAGCTGAAACCTCAATGGACATTGAAGATCAGTGATGAACATACCAATAAGATCTTTGCTGTAAAAAGGCATAAAGATAAAATTTATGCGCTGGTGGTTCAGGGCAAAGCAACCGGAAGTTATGAAGATGTTTTCATGAAGCTGTTTACCATTAATTTAAATGGTGCCATAGAAAACAAAGTGACTTTCGGGCGTACTTTTAACAGCCCTTCAAATATTGTGATCAACGGCTCGAATCTTATCTTTGGCTACAGGATTTCAGATGGCATCACCTACTCTGCTGACTTTAAAAATGAAATTATCAGTTACAATATTGATACCCGGAAATTTGTAAGGCATACAAGCACCCAGTATCTGGCCACTCCTAAGAAAATAGTCGCTGATCAGTCAAATATTTTCCTGTTCGGCAATTATATACACCCTAACCAGCCAAATATTATGGCTTATAAAAATGGAAAGTATTCGGAGATTTCTGTTAATGCTCCGAGAACAGAATATTTCCTCGACAGTTATATCCAAAAAAATGTTTTGACGCTCGTCTGCTCGTTTCCGGGTGAATATGGGAATAAAAAAACATATTTAAAATATTACTATATCAATCTTGCTACCCATGCGGTTACTTCTACTGTTATTCCGTATGAAAATCTGGGTTGGAGCGACATGAATTTTGATACGTATAATCAGGGAACATCTTCATGGATGATTACTGAGGATGCCAAAACAAAAAATTTACATTACATTCTGATTGATGATAAAGGAAAAGTTACCAAAACCTTAGCATTTGACAGAAGAAACGGAAACGGGAACTGGGAAAATTATATCATCAGAGAGAATAATCTTTTAAATGCCAACGCAAACGGTATTTTCCTGTACAAGACTGAATAGGAATTTTAGATCAGAATACGGACCTTTTCCATAAAGTGGTTCAATTAAAAAATACAGGCCTGGATTATAAAATCCAGGCTTTTTATTATCTCATTAATTATAATATCTTAAAGCATATCAGTAACTGGAAACTTCAGACATTAATAAATGTCAATACTGTGTGAAAAAAAACATAAGCAAAGAATATTTTTCATATTTTTACCTCAAACTAATAAATAAAATATCATGAAAACCATTTACAACAAAATATTATACAATCATAATATATTATAAACATCAAACTCACATTCAAATATCTTATCAGCCTCATTCCATCAAAGGCTTATTTTCTTATGTATTTTAAGACCAACAATCTATAAAATATTTATATAAAAACTAAAACCAAACCAAACTCAATTCTATGGAAAAACAACACAATCATGTTCATGGATGCACGCAGTGCGCCTGTAACAACCCTGTTTTAGAAATTCTTAAAGAGGAGCTTTTCAGTTCTGAAAACCTGGCGAAAATGAAACCCGCCAGCCAGGCAGCTTCGCAGCAGCCTCCGCAAACACTTATGATCAGTGGCGGCATCATCCGTCCCATGATCGGCGGAGCAACGGATAAGGTGGATGCCATCGGAATAGCCAATGGAAATGTTGTGATCACAGGCACTGTGGATACCGTAAAAACATTTATGGAGCAAAATTATCCAACCTATCAAACCAAAGAATTAAAAGACGGACAGACTTTGCTTCCCGGTCTGATTGAGCCCCACGTCCATATGGTTCCGGCCGCTATGATGGCGGAATGGATAGACGTGAGCCCTTTTAAAGGACAGGATTTACTGGCGACCTATGATCTTACTTCTATCGGAACAACCATCAACAACAACCTGCCTACTGCTCCAGGGTATATTATCCTTGGAAAAGGTTTGGATCCGTCGCTAATGCCGTTTGTACAGGTTAACGGCTCAAATGAACTGCAGACCATTACCAATACGGTACTCGATGAAATTAATACTGATCCTATGATGGTCTTGAGCGCTTCCATGCATACGCTCTACTTAAATACCAGTGCACTGCATTATGTATTTAAAAACAGCCCATATATACGGGACCATTATTTAACTGCGGACGAATACATTAAGAAAACCCAGGGCCAGCTACAGGAAAGCAAGCAAATGACACCGGCACTGGAAGTGATCAAAGACCAAGTGATTGCAATGGCCCAAAATGTAAATGGCTACCTCACCCAGCTATTTCAACTGGCCAATTCCAGAGGAATTACTTTTATGTATGACGCAGGTCTGAATCCTAAATTTCAGGAAGTATTGACTTCATATGCCGAAAATAATCCGGAACTGGTAAGAACCGGAGGAGCCCTCCTCTGCGGTGATCAGACTGCTGCCGACAAGCTGGGGCCCTATCCTCAGCTTACAACTTACAAACCTGTTTATAACGGACATGTGAAAGTGGTTTCAGACGGTTCCAATCAGGGATTAACCGGCTATCAGAGCACGCCGTATGCATGTGATCCTGCCAACAATACAGGGATATTCAATTTTCCGGAAAAAGGAATTCCTGCAGATACAATTCCACCTTTGTATGATACCCTGATCAATACCGTGGTGGCTGAAAAAGGCTGGCCCCTGATGATCCATGCGAATGGTGATCAGGCTGTGATCTTTGCCATAGAAGCTTATCAGAGTGCCCTCGCTCAATACAAAGGTCCCGAACTCCGAAACCGTATAGAACATTGTTCGCTTCTAACAGCAGATCAGATTACAGAGATGCTGCAAATGGGCGTTTCACCAAGCTTCCTTATTGGTCACGTGGGCTATTGGGGATATGCTTTTAACGAAGTGATATTTAAAGACAAGGCACAAATGCTGGACCTTTGCGGTTCTGCTCTTGCTGCAGGTATGAGAATTACGCTCCACAGTGACAATGAAGTAAGCCCGTTAGGCCCTTTGAGAATGATGGAACAGTCTATTACCCGGATTATGGAAGAAAATACCACCAGCATTGAAGTTTTGAATTCTGCTGAATGCATCACTCCTGAGCAGGCTTTAATTGCGGTTACATATGATGCCGCCTGGCAGTGCTACGCAGATACGTGGGCGGGCTCATTAGATACGGATTACTTTGCAGACTTCGTTATCCTGGAACAGGATCCGCTTTCATTAACCACCCAGTCCTCACAATATATGAAAATGAGAAATATCCCGGTACTGGAAACCTGGCTGGGCGGTGTACAGGTATATCCTGTAGAATCGTAAAGGGAAATACATATTTTCCAGTGGGATGAAACCCATGTGAAAAACCAAAGAGAAAACAGCAAAACTGTTTTCTCTTTTTTTATAACCCATAGGAAATTTCAGTAACTGCTTCAGGATACTACCGGAAATAAAAATATCATTCACTTTATTTTAATAAACTATTAAAATATCTTTATTATTCCCCATAAACACTTAAAAAATTAACATGTAATACCTATGTCATACATCCGTTACAGAGACTACATCATCCAAATTATTAATATTGTTTCCAATCCCTTTGATGTAATATCATTTTAAAGAATAAAAAGATAATCAATTAAAATTTTCAACAATAAATGATTGATTTTCAGACTATATCAACACAATTACTAATATGAGCGTACTGCAATAATTTCAGATTTTACCTGACCATATTCAGAATAGCTCCTTCATTTTCATTCCCTGCAATCTGATTAAACCATCCATACTCCTTCCCAATATCGAGGATTCAAAATTTATCTAAAGAAAAAATAAATACAAAAGATAAATATAAAATTTTATGACCCCAACCTACGCACTAATTATGATTAGAATTTCCCTCATTCTTTTCCCTTTTCTCCTGTTTGCCCAGGAAAAGATTACCCCAAAATATATTGATTCAAAGATTGAAGAAGCCAATGCCTGCTCTCTTATAGGAAAGCATGATCTGCTGGTGAAAAAAAACGAAGAAATATTAAAAAAATCCAGGCAGATCCATTATTCAAAAGGCATCACATCCAGCTGTTTAAACCTCTCCGGTATTTCATTTTCTGAAGGCAACTATAAAAAGAGTCTGGAATACTTAAACCGGGTAAGAAATGAGAAGTACGCCCAGGACAATGTTGATACCCAGATGAAAATAAGACATCTTATCAGTTACAATTATATTGCTATAGGTCTCGTCAACGATGCCATATCAGAGCTTAAAGATGTTGTTGATTTATCAGACGGAATACCCGCAGATTCAGGAAGAATTTACAATAAAGCGTCCATACTCATTGATCTCGGCGTGCTGTACAGGAATAAAATGCAATTTGATTCGGCAACGTGGTTTATCAAAAAAGGTATTAATACATTACGGGGCCGCAAAAGTCCAAAAATGCAGTATATGACAGATTTAGGCTATATTGCATTGGTGGAAGTTAAAATTGACGAAAAAAAAATTGACTCTGCAGATATTTATTTAAAAACCGTGGAAGCGCGATCCGGAAAATTAACCGTCAAAAGTGATGCAAGACGATACCAGCTGAGAGGCCTGATTTACGAAATAAAAAAAGACTACACATCTGCTATCACCAATTATCAAAAGGCGCTTGAACTGTCCAAAGAAACTAAAAACATCCATACTATATTGGATATATATGGCCTATTATCCCAGGCTTATCTTAAAATCAATGACAAAGAAGCCTCCCGGGATGCCCATCAGAAATATACTTCTATAAAAGACAGTTTAAACAGAAATTCCGAACATTCTACAGAAAATATCGTAAAAGAACTGATTACAAAGAAGGAGGAAAAACTAAACTCCCAAAACCAGTTTCTGATATATGTGGTGATTGCAGTTGCACTATTGATTATCATTATTTCAATCTTTATTTTCAGGAGAATCCGTACGGAAAAAAAGATACTCCAGGAAAAAAATAAAGAGGCAAAATTATTAAACAAAAGGCTTAATACAGATTTTGAAGAAGTGGTCCGGCTGGCTAAAAATAATGATCCGGAATTTCTTGCCCGTTTCCAGGAAGCGTATCCTGAATTTTTTCCCAATCTTTTAAAAATAGAACCGAAGCTGATGATGAGCGAATTAGGATTTTGTGCTTTACTGTTCCTCAATTTCTCAAGTAAGGATATCGCTCAGTACACTCTGGTACAACCGCAGTCTATCCAGACCAGAAAGAACAGATTGAGAAAAAAATTAGGAATCCCATCCAATACAGACATTTACCTCTGGATGAAAGATATTAATTCCAACAGGGAGGAGGTCGTTTCTCCCTCCCGATCCGCAAAATATCATTATAAAAAATATAATGTGGTTATTAAAAGACTCAATATGATATTAAAATCAAAGAAAAATAAAAGTGCATAAGTAAGCATTAAAAAACAGGTGTGAAAATAATTCACACCTGTTCAGCAATTACAGTATAAAAAAACGGTAGTATCAGAGCCTGGTGATTGACAAAGTGTAGGTAGGTGCGCCATACGAACTTCCCAGAGCGACACTGTTAAAGCTGGAGCCCTGCAATACAGCTGTAGTCCCTGAACCCTGCTTCGTTCTATAAAATTTAAGCCTGATGAGATCATTTACATTTAACGTTCTGATGATGGTAGGTACGGTATATGAATAAGCCCTTGTTAAGCCTGCTCCCAATCTGGGAAAAACAGGTCTACCTCCGGATACGGACTGCCATGTTGTACCTCCGTCTGCAGAAACATCAATATTGAAAGCAATATAGGCATAGCCGTCCCCATCATCTGCAAAATTCAATCGTGGTGATACCGATGCGGAAATCATATAAACACCACCTACCCCTATCCTCACCTGTCCGACTGACGGAACACTTACCGCAATATTGTTCAGAGAACTGTCAGAAGCATTTACAGGAACAATCTGTTCATCTCCGTTATTGGCACCGGCAATACCATAATTAACCGGAGCATTAGAAGTAAAAAATGCAATTTCCGATTCAAGGGCATTTGATCTTCCTACCACTCCATTTTCATCTACATACAAAGGGACATGGGTGCCGGTTAAAAATTCCGTATTTCTTATTCTTACTTTCCCGTCCACATCCAGTTTCTGGGTAGGATCTATCATTCCGGCACCTATTCTGCCTTCGGCAGTGACCACAAAATCATCCGCCTGCTGGGGAACTGTAGGAGCACCTGTTACCGGGTTATTTTTTATCCCGTCAATATGAAAGATCTGTTGTGGTTTCGTCGTGTTGATGCCCACCTGGGAAAATGCCGTACCGGAAAACAGCACGGCAATGCAAATAGCTGTTCTTTTTTTCATAAAATTTTATTGTTTGTGTGATAAAGTCTGGAATGCAATTATACCATTTAAATGAGCCGTCTATTTTATCATGCGCTATTACACCGCTATTACACAATGACAAGCATTTAAAGGTCAGAAACTTAAAAAAATACCATTTGACAACCAGACTATCTTCGATCCAAGGTTAATCGAATATATGATCATAGGGTACACGAAATTTCAGTTTATCAAAACCATGGAAAAGCAAAGACCGGTGCCGGCCTTTTAAATTATTTTGGGTGCATAAAATGATGACCGGAAATCTCCGGTCATCAAAAAATAACATAAACTTTCATAGTTCACTATCACCGTTGAAATACATCAGGACAAACAGATCCTTTACGGCGATAATTCCTATATGCAATGATATGATTTAAATAAACAATCTACACAATCAGGAGCTATTACTCAGATACCACAGCATTGTAAAAACTTAATAATCAGAAGCTAAAAACAGTCATCCAATAAAAAAGCAGCTGTGATTCATCTTCACAACTGCCGTAATTATTCTATTTAATTCTCTACTGACCAACATTCTTCAGGGATGCATTAAAAATCCTGTGCCGGCCTTTCTTTTCATTATGAAGGTGTACCGTTTCGTCTATTGTACATAGGCTACGTAACATTCTGTTACCGCTCTTGTTGCTGCATTAAATCTGGATTTTGCAAAGAATGAGTAATCAATCCAGAAATATCCGTTGGCTCCCCAACCGGTTCCCCAGGAGTTCTGAACTTTAAAAGCCTGCTTCGAGTCATCATATCCTATAACACAAACGGCATGACCACCCTCTACGGCACCGGAACGTTTTTTCCATACCCAGCCCGTATTCCCGATATTCCAGAAAGCCTGATCTACAGGAATCCCGATAACAACAGGAAGATTCATACTTAAAAGCGTTTTCACATTAGCGATATTGGTATTATCTACCGTTGCCCAATTGGTAAATTTATGGGTACTGGCTGCATTTTTCTGTGAAACATTCGGCTGGACAGAACAATTGGTGTCATTGTAAGGCATCTCAGCAATGCTGCAAACGCCCTGGTTTTTAATCAGGTTCAAGGCATCACTTATGTAAGAACCATCCAGGCATGAGCCTATTTTAATCTGGTTGTATACATATTCCGGGCTTCTGGCCTGGGATATTCCTTTGAAGTTATATTCCAGCGAGCTGGCCGCCGCATAAGCAGTGGCCCACCCCACACAAGATCCTTCATTTCCCTGGTTTCCTATGGCCGTACTTGCCATGGTGTAAGATGAAGGAAGCTTTGCAGCAACATCTCCCGAATTCTTACCTTTAAATTTAAGGCTTAGGTAATCCATATCTGCCGCTTTAAATGTTTTATACACCTCTTCATCTATAAACCGGGCTCCAAGTTTAAATTTTTGTGAACTCTCCTGTACGGGAGCCTCATTCAGATCTTCTGATTTTTCACATGATGCCAGAGTAAGCAGGCCTAAAGCTGCCATAATCATTTTGAAATTTTTCATTGAATAAATATTTAATGGTTGTTAAGGTTTCAGATTGTTATTCTTAATAAAATTCGACTGTAAATGCTGATTATTGATCTTTATCATCAATTATTTCAATCACTCACAAATCACTCTGCAATTATACACGGTAAAACCTGTAAATCATCCATTTTAATGCTATCACATAGGTATCACACACATTTAAAACATTAAAAATCAACACAATAAAACATACCCAATCCTGAAATAAACTACAAAAACCAACGCTGAATAGATAATAATTTTATAATTTTGACCTATCTTTTTGATACCATCCTGACTTCATTTCTATAGTCCGTTTCATTAAGGATCATATGGCATAAATACCACACAAAAAAAATAATTCACAATTCATCATATCCTAATTCATTTTATTTCTAAGTACATCTTTTACATTAAAAATATTTCATAAATGATAAGAATTTTGTTTTTTTTATTATACTCTTTAGTATTTGCTCAACCAAAAATAACTTCTCAATACATAGACTCAGAACTTATAAAAGCCGGTAAATTATTCAAAAACGGAAAAACAAATGAGTGCATCAAAGCTAATACTGCCTTATTGAAACATTCCCAAAGTATCAATTATTCAAAAGGCATTGTAACCAGCAGCTTAAGTCTGGCCAACCGCTATTTTTTTTCAGGAAATCACCCCAAAAGCTTATATTATCTGAAGCTTGCAGAAAAAGAAAAATATACGCAGGAAAATATCGCCACTCAAATCTCTGTTTTAAATCTTTTCAGCTATAATTATATCAATATTGGATTATACAACGAAGCTATTAACGGACTTAAGGAGATTGTCACACTATCTGACCAGGTTCAGGATAAAGCAATAAGGGTAAAGGCAAAATCACAGGCTTATTTTGATATTGGTATTATACTCAGATGGAGAGAGCAGTGTGATTCTGCAGCTGCATACACCCAAAAAGCAATTCATATTCTGCAGTCCCAGAAAAAATTAAGTCCGGAATGTCAAAGCCAGCTGGTTTGGATGTCGCTGGAAGCTATAGAATTAAAGCTTGACCAGGAAAAAACAGCTTCAGCCGAGGCCGCTCTGAAAGTAGTGGAAAGCCGCTCTGAAAAGCTGACCGGTAACCAACTTTATAAATTATACCAGGTAAGAGGCCTTCTTCACTGCTGCAAAAACGAAAATGATCTGGCTATTAAAAATTATGAAAAAGCAATAGCTCTGGCTAAAGAAATTCAAAATAATTATTCCTTACAGTATCTCTACAACCTCATCATCGCCGTATATAAGAAAAAAGGAGATCAAAAAATGGCTCAAAAATATTTTGAAAAAAGCAAAATACTCAATGACAGCCTGAGAAAGACCAAAGAAAAATCCATTGAGCCCACTGTAAAAGAATTGATTAAATACAAGGAAAAAAAATCGATATCTAAAATTCAGTTTTTGGTATATTATATCTGTGCCGGGATTCTTATTGTAATCATTCTCCTTTCATTTATTATCATCAAAATCCGTAATGGAAAGAAAAAACTGATGCAAACAGAACAGGAAACAGATCTCTTAAATCAAAAACTTAACCTTGCTTTTAATGAAGTAGTCCGGCTCGCAAAAAATAACGACTCTGAATTCCTAACGCGGTTTGTTGAAGTTTATCCGGATTTCTTTCCTAAATTATTACAGATAGAGCCTCAGATGCAGAACAGTGAATTAAAATTCTGTGCCCTGTTATTCCTCAATTTCTCAAGTAAGGATATTGCCACTTATACCTTTGTGCAGCCTCAATCTATTCAAACCAGAAAGAACAGGCTAAGAAAAAAACTGAACATTCAGTCTCATGAAGATATATATGCCTGGATGAAGAATATTTAAGCCCAAACCCAGAGGTTTTGAGATAAAAGAAAGCGCGTAATTATTTGTCGCTTCTCTCCTTTCTGTTCGGGATATAAAAAATATAAAACGGAGAGTTGAGCTCTCCGTTTCTTTGATTTGAAAATTTTATGCCCGCAGCCTCTTAAAAAAGTTAGAAAATAGGTCTGTGCAGACCTGGGGTATAAACATTAAATGATGATTCTTACAAAATCTTTGCTGTGGCTATTATTTCAAAATCGGGTATTTTTTCCTCCATGATGCAATGCTGTTCCTGCTCAATTTAAAATGCAGTGCCGTTTGTGTATTGTTCAGATTATATTGCTGCTGATACTGAAGAACTTCCCTGATATCTTCCTCATTATAAGATCTGAGCTTCTGATTAAAAACCTGATTCTCTTTATTCTTCTTACCAAAAATAATGGTATTGAGAAGGTGGATATCAAAAATAGAAAGCCTGGCCTTATCTAATACGGGACGGCATTCGGTTAATTTATGCGGATAGTGAAAATTCAGCATATCTTCATAAATCCTCTTATAATTGGGTGCTTTTTCCATATGGTTATGCATATTGTTTCCGGTCACTGAATTTGTTGATCCATTTGTATAGTGTAGTTTTGGGAATCTGGTATTCATCAATGATCTGTTTCTTGGATTTTTTCTCCGTTTCAATCAGTTCCAGGATAAATTCTATGATCTCTTTTGTATAAACATTTTTCCTGAATTTAGGCAGCCTGGACGTGCACTTAGTAAATTTTTCAGGCGCCTGCGGCGAGTACATAATCAAATGCTGAGAATATATTCTGAAGAAATCATATTACAACAGTTTGCTCCACTTAAGAAGGACATCGGCAGACAGGTCTTCCTGCTGAAACATAGCATGAATATCCTTTTCATTACATTTTAAAAAATTGCAGGCTCTTTCAATACTAATACCTGTCTCCAGAAATCTACTCTGTATAAAATTTCCTATTTTAATCTGTTTAAAATTCATTGTATTAAAGTCATCTTGAATTACTGTTTTGTATTCAATACAGGGTGATTACCCTGTATTGATACATTTGTGTGTTAAGAATCGTAATAGTTACCGCTGATTGTATATGGCCGGAGCATTACTGGTTTCATGTCATTTTTTATCAGTTTTAAATAACTTTTCAATATTACACAACTTAAAATCATCCCCGTAAATAATGACCTATTACACAGGTATTACATCAATTATATTATTCATAATCACCCTCAATTTCCTTTGAAAGATGACTTGGAGACCATCAATTGCACCCGAAAAAGTCATGATTAAAAGTCTTACTCAGAGAAGTATTAAAAAAGATCTCATATTCAGCATTTATGACAGGTATGGAAAGAAATTACACCAGGCAGATCATTCTAACGGCTATACATGGGACGGAAGCAGCGGCAGAAAAAAATTCCAACAGGAAATTACTGGTATTCTGTAACATGGAAAGAAAATGATAAATATAATACCCCTTTTAAATACTCAGGATGGGTTGTCGTTAAAAACAGGGAATAGAACTACCATTATGGTTGGTAATTAAAAACTGTGGGTAAAACCTTTGTGTTATTTTTGGTGTAAAGAAAAGTTTATTGAACTTAGTTCAGTAAACTTTTCGCATATAGATCAAAAAAACTTTGCTGATGCTACATTTTAATTGACTTAAAAAAATATAGAAAATCTGCTGATCAATATTAATGTTCAAAAAAACTAGACTATTTGTGTAAATTTACCATCCTATTTCAATGGTTCTATATGGTTTATTAGAACCGCATCCATCAGTAATAAAAACATATTTTAAAATAATCAGCCTATGGAATTTTCACCCTTCAACAACGTTGTTAAGCTATGCATCCAGGGAATGGGTATGGAAGAAAACAACAAACCTGACGAGGCCATCCAACTATTTACGCAGGCCTGGAACGAAGCAGAAGATGATCATGAAAAGTTTCTGGCAGCCCATTATATAGCCAGACATCAAAAAACAGCCGGCGAAAAATTGAAATGGCTCGAAACTGCCCTTGAATATGCCCTGAAGGTAAATGATGATGCTGTAAAAACGGCTCTGCCATCGCTTTATTCCAATCTTTCCCAATGCTACGAAGATCTGGGTAATATAGGAAAGTCAAAAGAAAACGCTGATCTGGCTTTGCAACTCAAAAATAATCCCTCAGACAAAGGTCCGTTTTATCACGGTACAAAAGCAGATCTGAAGGTGGGTGATTTGCTTACAGCAGGCGGAAATTCCAATTATAAGTCTGAATTCATCATGAATCACATTTATTTCACCGCACTGGTGAACGGAGCTGGTCTTGCTGCCGCACTGGCAAAGGGTGACGGACAGGAACATGTCTACATTGTGGAACCAACGGGAGCCTTTGAAAATGATCCCAACCTGACGGATAAAAAATTCCCGGGAAATCCAACCCGGTCCTATCGCTCTGAAGCTCCTTTGAAGGTTATCGGAGAAGCAGCAGAATGGAATAGGCCTGGTCCTGAAGAACTGCAGAAATTCCGTGAAAAATTGGAGAACAGTAAGGGGGAGATTATTAATTGATTTTGAAAAGGCAAAATTGCAAATGGGCGAATAGGCGAAAGGGTAAATGGTGAATGGTGAATAGTGAAATGACGGATAGTTGGATTAGGTGATCAGAGTGTAAGGATAAGTGTTATAGACCATGGTAAATAATTATAAGAAATACGAACTCTTCGGGAAGACATTCATGCAAAAAATTGAGCTGAAATCACCCTTCAGGTACGACTTCCCCGTTACTGAACAGGCCTGTTTTCTATATGTATTGCAGGGTGAATTCCGGTATCAGGTGGATCAGGCAGAGGGAAATATTCCCGCCAGCTATTCTTTATTTCTGAACTGTATCCGCTCAGGAAACCAGATCCGTCATGCTCTTCCGGACAGCAAGTGCGAGATCGTTATCGTTACTTTCTATCCGGATATTCTGAAGAAAATTTACGACCGGGAATTGCCATTACTGCTTCAGACCCCAAAAACCGTTTCAAATAAATCAAATGAAAAGATCAACAATGATTTTCTTATTCAGAAATACATTGAAGGCTTATTGTTTTATTTTGAAAACCCATTTCTGGTTAACGAAGATATTCTGGTCCTGAAACTCAAAGAAATTATCCTGCTGCTTTCCCAGACACAAAATGCAGAGTCAGTACAGATCATCCTGTCACAGCTTTTCTCCCCTGTCACGTATACTTTTAAACAACTCATTGAAGCCAACCTGTTTTCCCAGCTGACCATTGAACAACTGGCGGAGCAGACTAATTTAAGCCAGTCTTCGTTCAAAAGAGAATTTGCAAAACTCTATAACGATACTCCTGCCAGCTATATTAAAAATAAAAAGCTTGAAAAAGCAGCAGAGCTCCTTCTGGCCTCCGATCAGCGGATTACTGAAATTGCCCTGAACTGCGGATTCAATGACCTTGCCAATTTTACGAAAAGTTTCAGCGACAAATACCAGCGTACACCGAGAAAATACCGACAGGAATTGAAAGCAAAATAAAAAACCTCTTCCCATACGATGTATTGTATGAACCAAAATGCCAAATAATTGAACTGATTCACAAAGTTAATCCCCTCTTTCTGTTGCAATTTTGCCATGTTCTTTCAGGAGGCCCAAAACTTCTGCAAAGCTCGGAGCTTTATGCTTAACAACAGATCGTTTAACTAAAAATTATAAGAAATGGGATTATCAGCTTTAGGAATTTTTCATACAATTATCGGCATCGCTGCCCTTGCAGGGGCAATAGCGGGTTTTATCAGATATGGTAAAATCAGTCTGGGAGTAACATCAGGAAAACTGTATTTCTATGGTACGATGGTTACTTCATTAACATCATTGGGAATTTCAAAACACGGAGGTTTTAATCCGGGGCATATTTTTTCAATATTCATTATTGGTTTGATTGGTGTCGCTTATTTTTTACATTTAAAAAAGAAAGGGAATACAAAAGCCCGGTATTTTGAGAACTTTTTGCTGTCTTTCAGTTTCTTCCTTTCCTTGGTCCCTACCGTCAACGAAACATTTACCCGGGTTCCGGTAGGCCACCCGCTGGCTACAGGCATTAATGATCCGATCATCGGTAAAACACTGCTTATTCTCTTTGTTCTGTTTATTGCGGGCTCTGTCCTTCAATTTATAAAACAGAAGAACAGCAATAAATCTACTTCGTTTTATGTGGAGCCTTAGTAAGGCTCCATTTTTTATCTTAATCCTGCATTAACTTGAAAAATTTCCATTTTTTTCACTTATCTAAAGAAAACGAACATCTGCTAGATATTCATAAGCACTTACTAAATGTGTATTGATTGTTATTGGTTATATGAATTACCTTTAAATCACTAATTAGTGTAAAATAATTTATTCAATATAAAAACAATCAAATCAGGAAGAAAGTATGAAAAATCTAGTTATTATTTTATGTCTGACACTGTCTGCTAGTTATACAGCGTATCCTAATGAGACCGACTATAAAGCCGGGACTATCGTTTCAACAGAAAAATCAAAACCCGTTTATACGTATTACAGAGTAAGCCGTAAAACGGCTGTAGCTCCGCGTAATGCAGCAGAAGCAGATGCACTGGCCGGCACACCTGCCACTGCTTATCTGGGTACCAGTGCCTGCCGTTCCTGGTGGCTAAGCCAACCTGTGGTACCTGGAGGTGTCACCTGGTCCTATTATTATTTTGCTGATGGAACGATGACAAGCTCAAGCCTGCATCTCATCATGGCATGTCCTTTTTAATCATTCATTAAAAAATAAAGTATGAAAAATTTAAAAAAATTAAACAGAAAAGAATTAAGATCAGTGTTCGGAGGGCATACCTGTCCTTCCTTCTACCCTAATCATGTGGTCTGGAACGGAACTCATGCATGCTGTTCCGTAGTACCGGCCGGAGGAAATCCTTGCCCGTATATCCATGATTGCCTTGTTTCAGGATGCAGTTAGCTCAAGAGGTCCTTTTTAACAACCGAAAAACACGGTATCTGCTGTAAAGGCATATCCTATAATCAAACGGAAGTTCAGCAGATGCTGAACTTCCGTATTTTTTAATACTCTTATCTTAAATACCGGATATTTTCTGTTACCTCATGCAGTACCTATATTGAGCTCAATATTAACAGTAGTTCCTTCACCTTGAGCAGATACAATATCCATCTTCCCTTTCAGGTATTCTACCCTGTTTTTAATATTGGTAAAGCCTATTCCCGGGCTTATATCCAGAATAGAAACATCAAACCCTTTTCCGTCATCTTCCACAGTGATATAGAATACATCCTGATTCTGGCTGCACTGAAGCATAACATTTGACGGGTAACCATGCCGTATCGCATTGGAAAGAAGTTCCTGCACAATACGATAAATGTGCATTTGGGTGGCATCAGGAATGTCCTTCCCGATATCAATAGCCTGGAATGTTATCGAGGTTTCTTCACTTTCCAGCAGCTCACAGAGATCCCGCAAAGAAGTTTCCAGTCCGATTTTCAGAAGGCTTTCGGGCATCATATTCCGGGCGATACGCCTTAGCTCAACAACAGATTCGTCCAGCCTGGTGATTACGGTATTCAGGTTGTGATACTCTGTTTTCTGCTGTTGGGTAAGATTCATTTTTATTCCGGCAAGCATGCCGCCAAGTCCGTCGTGAAGATCCCGCCCGATGCGCTGGCGTTCACGTTCTTCCGCATCAAGCATTTCCTGGACCAGTTTCAGGTGATGCTGCTGTTCTATTTCATTCAGACGCTGTTGATGGTTGATTTCTTTCTGTATAGACAGCTTTTTGGCGCTTTTATAAGAATACACCAGGAAAAAAAGACCAATCAGCAATGCGGCTCCGGCTATTCCCAGAATCCAGCTTGTCAGTCTCTGGTTTTTGCTTTTAAGTTCTTCCTGCTTTTTGGCTGCCTGAAGCTGTACGATAGTTTTTTCTTTCTCAGAATTCTTAAATTTAGCTTCTATGGCTACAATATCCCTGTCCAGCTGAGCCTGATACAGACTGTCTGAGAAAGTACTGTACTTCTTCTGCCATTCGTAGGCTTCTTTGTTTTTTCCCAATGCATGGGAAACGCGGGCCATTTGCTTATAAAGTTCCTTTTTATTATCTGCTTTATAGGTGTATTTACTCTTCTCCAGCTGTAGCAAAAGTTTCTCTGCCTCTTTAAATTGCCCGGTCTCAAAAAGAATATCAAATTTCTCCATGACCAGCGTATCCTCAAGATCAACATCTTTAATCATCTTCGCATATTGTGCACTTTGATCATAACTCCTGAGGGCTTCAGGATATTGCTTCATCTCTTCAAAATAGCTTCCTTCCACCAGATAATAGTCTGCATTATCTTCTGCTCCCGGGTTCTCATCAAGAATTTTTCTGGCTTCTGACAACATAGTTTTGGCCTGTGCAAATTTTCCGGCATTGGTTAAATTTTCAGCAGAATAAATATAAGCACGTACCAGTGTATTGTTCTTCCGGGGAAGGCTATTTTTCATTTTAATTACTTTGAAGAAGTATTCCTGTGCTTTTTCATGCAAATCCCTGTTCATAAGCAGAATACCTACCTGTGAATAGTATTTTGCCAGAATAATATGGTCTCCGCTTTTTTCAACAAAGGGAATCACTTTATTCACGAGGATCCATAGAGATCTTTTTTCATCACTTTTTCTTTGGGCAATGATGGCTTCGCTATACCAGGTCCTGGCTAAATTAATATAAGCATCGGGGGTATGAAAAACAGCGAGAAGAGAATCTGCCTTAAGAAGAGCAGCCCGGGCTTTATTCGCATCGGAATCCAGATATACATCATTGGCAGTGCTATAATAAATTCCAAGCAGAAAACGGTTATTTTTAAAATAAGATCTGCCTGTTATCAAATATTTCTCAGCCTTTTTCAGATCACGTTTTATAGACCAGTAATGGGAAAGCAGAAAAGCGGTCCTTGCCTTCATACTATCGCTTTTCTGGGTACTCAAAGCCATATAGAGACTGTCGTGATAAGCTTTACTGTTAAGAGGTAACTGCGCCTTCATCATGTAACCGGAGCCTATAAAAGCAATAAGGATTATAAGTCCCTTTTTATACAAAACACCTGCTGCTTTTATAGTTTTGAATATCATTTGTTTATTGGTTTATATGTTGTAAAGATAAAGATAAATTACACGGAAAGGCACCGGGAATTTACGGAGACTGACCTTTAAATTCTTTACGGAACTCAAATTTACATGGTTCACAGATATTTATCATTGCTTTATCAAATAGCCTCCATCTCGTGCTGGTGAGAACCTATGCTGAGTTCGATATTTACAGCCGTTCCCTCTCCTTTAGCCGATACAATTTCCATGTTCCCTTTCAGGTACTCTATCCTGTTTTTAATGTTTGTAAAACCTATTCCCGGGCTTTTATCGAGAACGGAAGCATCAAATCCTTTCCCGTCATCTTCTACAGTAATGTAAAGCATATCCTGGTTCTGGCTGCACTGAAGCATAATATTTGAAGGCTGGCCGTGGCGCATTGCATTGGAAAGCAGTTCCTGGATGATACGGTAGATGTGCATCTGGGTAGCATCGGGAATATTTTTGCCAATATCAATGGCTTGAAATGTTATCAGCGTTTCTTCGTTTTCCAGCAGTTCACAGAGATCCCTCAAAGAAGTTTCCAGTCCGATTTTCAGAAGACTTTCGGGCACCATATTCCGGGAGATCCGCCTCAGCTCAACCACAGACTCGTCCAGCCTGCTGATCACTGTATTCAGGTTATGATAGTCTGTTTTCTGCTGTTGGGTAAGATTCATTTTTATTCCGGCAAGCATCCCGCCAAGACCGTCGTGAAGGTCTCTCCCGATCCGCTGACGCTCACGTTCTTCCGCATCCAGCATCTCTTTAACCAGCTTCAGGTGATGCTGTTGCTCTATTTCATTCAGACGCTGCTGATGGTTGATCTCCTTCTGTACGGATAATTTTTTTGCACTTTTATAAGAATATACCAAGAAAAAAAGACCGATCAGCAGTGCTGCCCCGGCTATTCCCAGGATCCAGCTTGTCAGTTTCTGGTTTTTGCTTTTAAGCTCTTCCTGCTTTTTAGAAGCCTGGAGCTGCATGATGGTTTTCTCTTTCTCAGAATTCTTAAACCTGGCTTCTATGGCTACGATATCCTTATCCAGCTGGGCCTGATACATACTATCACTCAGTACACTGCATTTTTTCTGCCATTCATAAGCATCTTTATATTTTCCCAAAGCATTGGAAACATAGGCCAGTTTATCGTACAGTCTTCTTTCATTATCCAGTTTATAGGTATATCCGGTCTTTAGCAGGTTCATGAGCAATTTCTCAGCATCCGGATATTGTTTTGTTTTAAAAAAAATATCGGCCTTCTTCATCGTCAGCCAGTTTTCCAGATCTTTATCATGAATTGTTACGGCATATTTTTTTCCCTGCTCATAGCTAAGCAACGCTTTGTGATATTGCTTTGTCTCGTCAAAATACCGACCCTCCGCCAGATAATAATCCGCATGATCTGTAGCTCCGGGATTTTTATCTAATATTTTCCGGGCCTCTTTCAGCATTTCTTCGGCCCGTTTAAATGCTTTCGCATAAGTGAAGTTTTCCGCAGAGTAAATATAAACACGAACGAGGGTATTTTTCTTTGCAGGAAGAACATTTTTCATCTGAATAACCTTGGTAAAATACTCTTCTGCTTTTTCAAATAACTGCCTGTTCATCATTAAAATGCCCACCTGTGAGTAAAACGTAGCCAAGGTAGCACTGTTCCCGCTTTTCTCAGCCAGAGGAATCACTTTATTAATGATAATCCAAAGGGATTTTTTTTCATCACTTTCCCTTTGGGCAATGATGGCTTCACTATACCATGCTCCTGCCAGGTTGGTGTAAGCATCGGGAGTTTTAAATACAGAAAGAAGGGAGTCTGTTTTATAAAGGGCTTTTCGGCTTTTGGCCGGGTCATTATACGTATATATCGTAATTATTGTTCTGTAATACATTCCTAATAGAAAACGGTTGCTTTTAAAACAGGATCTTCCCAGCACCAGGTATTTTTCTGCTTGCTTATAATCTCTTTGTACCGCCCAGTAATGAGAAAGCCTGAAAGCTGTCCTTGCTTTCATACTGTCATTTTTAGAGATACTCAATGCTGTGTAAAGGCTGTCGTGATAAGCTTTGCTGTTAAGAGGCAGCTGGGCCTTCAGCATATGGAGTGCCCCTATAAAAGCAATCATGACAATCAATCTCTTTTTATGCAAAACAGCTGCTTTTACAGATTTAATTATCATTTGTTTTTCAATTTATATTTGTGTGGACCAATTAAACGGAAGAGCCCCCAGGAATTCCCGGAGACTCATTTCCTATAAAAAACCACTTACCGAAAGCGTATATAATGAGATCTGAAAACTTACTGTCCCCGCAATGAAATGTTGACCCGTTCATTTCATCCAGTTCCACAATCATGCTATTGTTTTTGAGCTTTCAGCTGTTTAAGCGGTTTTTACTATGAAAAGTAAAAAGTATGTTAGTTTTTAATTATTTTTTTCGAAACTGTGTTTCCATTTTTTAATTCACCTTTTAAAATGTATACTCCTCTGGGAAGCTTTGATATATCTATATTCTTCATATTGCCGGTTTTTACAACGGCTTTTCCGTCTAAAGAAGTAATGGTGATATTTTTAATTTCTTCATCAGATTTCAAATTCACCATATCTGAACTTGGATTCGGGTATAAAGAAATATCTGTCTTCTTTTTATCTGTTTCTGAAGTGGATAATGCACCCGGAACCAGATAGGATATTGCTTTACTTACAGTGGTTGTCCCGTTGATCGTGATTGTATTGATTCCAAATGAAAGAACCGTCCCTGCTTCCTGACTGATCCACTGATAAGATTCATTGGTATACGTCATAGCCGGCATTCCCGGCGCGGTTTGGGTAGCCGATCTCATTCTTTTTACCCTTAACACATTATTATAGGTTCCTGTAGGGGTAATAACGGTTCCATAACCATCTGCATTAAAAGACTGCGTCCCTGCCTCACTGGTACTCGAGGCTGCAGAGACTGAATTGAACTGGTAATTGTCATCAAACTGCTGCATGTAAGTGATCGGAAACTTGAAATTGATTAAAGGATCCGTATACGTTACGGTTCCATCTCCCAAGGACGGACCAAAATAAGATCCAATGGAGGCAGCTTCCGTATCGGTCATGATACTGAAATCATAAGTATCGGCTGCAATTGGTTTTGTAATTCTGTTGGCTGTAGGAAACCTGAAGCAGTTGGTCTGTCCCGGGCACGCATTGGTAGTCGCTGTAACTACATTCACAGCAGTATAAGTAGAAAAATCCCATGTAATATTCGCACCGGCGGATCCTGCGGTAATCGAAGTTCCCGTTACGTCACCGGACCGGAAGGTGATCGGAACATTAATTCTGTCCACGCCGGATCTCGTTACCGTAGGCTGGGCATAAGCCATAATGCCTACGGCAAGTGATAAAAGAAAATTAAGCTTTTTCATGTTTCTATTTTTAGGTTTGGTGAAGTGTGATGTATGTGGAGTGTTTTTTATGACAAAGGTATTCGCGTGGGACCTGAGCATCAATACTTAAAAAAAAGTATTTTTTTCTACCTATATTTAGGTATACCGGCAGATCACGCGAATTATCATTTATCCGGATAATGCTTCAGAATAAAATACCCGGCTGATGATGCCGGGTATATAGTAAAGTTTCGGGATTATAAAAAGAAGGAATTCTGAAGCAGGAAGTTATTGCCATGTTAATATTAAACACTGGCCCTGAAATTTGATCAGGCTTGTTTTAAAGATTTAATAAAACTGCCTTAAAGTTCTATTTTAGACTTCAATAACTTCCCTCCTCGGTCTTCCAGCTTCCTGACAACATAATGAGCTCAGATTAATTTAATTAAAAGATTGTCTGTAGCTCAACGGAGTTCTATCTGTTTTCTTTTTAAACAGCTTGTTAAATGACTGCGGGTGTTCAAAGCCCAAAGCATAGGCCACTTCCGATACTGAAAAGCTAGTGGCAGTAAGGTATTCTTTAGCCTTTTCAATCAGTTTTTCATGGATGTGCTGCTGTGCATTCTGCCCGGTAAGGTTCCTGAGCATATCGCTGAGGTAATGAGGAGACAGATGAAGTTCTGAAGCCAGGAATTCCACTGTAGGAATGCCGCTGTTGAGGGTATGCTGCTGGTTAAAATAGTCTTCGAGTACTGTTTCCATTTTAGACAGCAGATCATTGTTCACAGCTTTCCTTGTAATGAACTGTCTTTTGTAAAAGCGGTTGCTGTAGTTCAGCAGGACTTCAATATAGGAAACAATGACATCCTGACTTACCTCATCTATAGCGGTATTCAATTCATTATTAATATTATCCAGCAGACCGGTAATCACTGTTTTTTCCTGATCAGAAAGATGCAAAGCTTCATTCGTATCATACGAAAAGAATCCGAATTTTCTGATATTTTTAGCCAAAGGATACGTCCTTAAAAAATCCGGATGCACCAGCAGCGTATAGCCGCAGTATTCAGCATCGGTATCGGTAGAAAGAATCTGCCCCGGTGATGTAAACATCATTCCGCCTTCATTGAAATCATAATATCCCTGCCCGTATCCTATTTTACCGTGTTCGGAATATTTGTAAGAAATTTTATAAAAATCCATCAGAAAGCTTCTTTTGATAAATTCTTTATTGACAATCATTTTTGTATTATCAACCAGGCTTACCAGCGGATGACGTGGTTTGGGAAGCTGCAGCAAATTGTGCAGTTCCGATATGGATGAAATTTTCAGCGGTATATTATCTTTCTTTTCCATGATATAAATGTATTAAATATTCGGCTTATAGCACAGCATAAACATTTTGTATTGCTGTTACCTTGTCACCGGGCTTTTCCTAGATAAACTGTTTTCCGAACTCTTCCCTGAAAATCTCGTCTCCCAGTTCAAGCCGCTGTGCATATAATGCTTTTGCATCTTCTCCTGCCACATATCTCAACTGTCTCTTACCGTCTGTAGCTGCTTCATACACCACTTCAGCAATTTGCATGGGCTCTGATGCTGCTTCCATCATTCCATCCATTTTGGAAAATAATGAATTCGTCATTTCTTCGTAGGCCGGACTTGTGGCTGCATCCAGGGAACGGCTTACAAAATCTGTTTTGATTCCTCCCGGAGAAACCGTTTTGATATCCACTCCGAATGGATTCAGCTCATAGGCCATACTTTCGCTCCATCCTTCCAGTGCCCATTTTGTAGCGTGATAGGTTGAGCCCAAAGGAAATGCAATCAGTCCACCGATTGATGTAGTAGAAATAAACATTCCGCTTTTTCTTTCCCTGAAGTAAGGAATAAAAGCCTGCGTTACCCGGATTACGCCCAGAAGATTGGTATCCAGCTGTTTCAGAATCTGCTCATCGCCCAAAGCTTCCAAAGGACCGATAAGTCCATAGCCTGCATTATTGAAAACCACATCTACAGCGCTAAGCTCAAGAGCTTTATTGACTGTAGATTTTATCTGTTCCAGATTGGTGACATCCAACGGAAGCAGGGTTACATTATCCAGGCCGGAAAGTTCCGTATCTGCATCGGGATTTCTCATAGTGGCAATCACATTCCATCCTCTGCTTTGAAATAATTGGGCAGTTGCTTTTCCTAATCCTGTTGAAGCACCTGTTATAAAAATTGTTTTCATTTTTTTCTGTATTTAAATTAACAGGACAAAGGTCAGCATTAGAAAAAAGGGCGGAGTTGCCAAAACGGATGAACATGTATCCAAAACGGATTAAAATACATAACCTGAGTAGGGATAAGAAATTTAAGATTAAATGGCTGGAAGCCGGGAGGGGGAAGCCGGAAGTTAATACCAGCTGCTAATAATGAATACTAGCCTGGATTTTTTTATCAACCCGTTTCTAAAGAATTAATAAAATGCTTCAAAATTCTATTTTATACTTCAATAACTTCCCTCTTCGACCTTCAAACTTCCCGACAATATTATAAAAACTGAAACGTCTTACCGTAAAATCAGATTTAATAAAGGCAGCAATTAAGAGTTTAGATATACAGAAGTGAACGGATATGTAGTTTTTTAAATACTGTCAAAAAATTAAGGCCCAGAATCATCTGAGCCTTTTTCTATATAAAATAAGAACGGGTCTTATTCCCTGATATTCATTTAAAATTTATAAACGATGGCATTGATATTCATTCCTGCACCCACTGATGCGAACAGAACCACGTTCCCTTCTATTATTTCATGGGAAGAAAGTTCGCCTTCTAAAATCATCGTCAGAAGAGACGGAATGGTCGCAACACTGCTGTTTCCTAATTTAGCAATGACCATCGGCATGATGTTTTCAGGCATCGGACGGTCATAGAGCTGATAAAAACGTTTTACAATCGCTTCGTCCATTTTTTCATTGGCCTGGTGGATAATGATTTTATCAAGCTGATCAATGGAATATCCGCTGGAATCCAGGCATTTCTTCATCGCATCTGCAACGTTAATCAGGGCAAATTCGTAGATCTTTCGCCCATCCATCTTGATGTACCGGGTATCTGGACAGCTTTCGTTATTGTATGATTTTCCAAAGAACAGATAATCTTTCTCGTTTAAAGTATAAGAAGCAGACAGATGCGACTGTATGCCAGACTCATCTTCACTAGCCTCCAGAATAGCAGCCCCTGCGCCATCTGCATAGATCATACTGTCTCTGTCATGAATATCCACTACCCTTGAAAGCGTCTCTGCACCAATCACAAGGCATCGTTTTGCAATACCTGCTTTGATAAAGGCATTGGCCTGTATAACGCCTTCAATCCAGCCCGGACAACCGAACAGGACATCATAAGCCACACAGAAATTATTTTTGATCTTTAAAAGGTGCTTTACCCTTGAAGCAAGACTTGGTACAGTGTCTGACTGAACAGTCCCAAAACGGACATCCCCAAAATTATGGGCAAATATGATGTAATCCAGTGTTTCAGGATCTATTTTGGAATTTTCTATGGCTTTCTGCGCCGCAATAAGTCCCAGGTCTGAAGTAACCTGATGCTCAGATGCATATCTTCTTTCTTCTATACCAGTAATTTCCTTGAGTTTTCTGGCAATAATATCATTCGCTTCCTTTAATGACTCTCCGTTTTTATTAATAAAATGATGCTGGTCAAAAAATAAATTTGTAATAGTTTCGGGCGGAATATAATTTCCAGCTCCTATAATCTTGCTTGTCATTAAAAAAAATATATAATTTTCTTAAATTCATTTTGTTTTTTTCATGAATTCAAATCCTGTACAATAATAACGATAAAATATTTATTAATCGTATGATAAATTATAAATGAATATTAATATTGGTATTCAAGGCATATGATAAGATTGCTTTTTCATGATATTTCATCAAATTTTTAATTTTCACTTCATCACCGGTACTCCGGATGTGTCATCCTTTTTCGTAAATTCGCAGGTTTATGGCCGCTTATATTCTTGAAAACACCAATATTCCTTTACTTTCTGTGTATGATCTTCTGAAGCATACATCAGGCAGTGCATTCATGGAGATCAGGGATTTTCGTGAAGTTTTTCCCTTGGCCATTGAAACTTATCACGGGATTTTCAGCAAAAAGTCTCCTCTGAAAGAATATCCGGAGGTTTCCGTAAGCCAGATCGGGACTTCTCTGGTCACGACCTGCAGCTGCAGCAGCCCTAAAGACAAACTCTGCGAGCATCAGGCCGAGATTATCCATTGCATTCTGGAGGAAAAGAAATTCAGAACATTTTTTGATCCGTTTCTCCGTAAAAAGCTGTTTATAGCCAAAGCTAAAAATTATGGCCTTGAAAATGAACCGGATCTTGATATTTATTTTGAGTTAGAATATCTGGAAGATAAAGTTGAAGTCAAGCCTAAAATCAGGGAAATGCTGTCTATTGACGAAGATGTCTTTAAACAGCAGCTTATTCCCCAACGCTCGTCAATCATCCATGAATTAGCTTTACAGGACAGTGGGAAAAGAAAAATATTGGTTATCGGGAAACACCGCTACTACAACCATCTGAATTTTTCACTGATGGAAGCTGACAGCACACAGTCAGGAAAGATCAAAAATCCCGTCAATCTCATTGATGCCATGCAGCTGATCTGGAAAGCTGAAGAACCGCAGCATATTAAGTTTTACACTGCTGTTTCTGCATTTCAGAACAATTATAATGAGGATTATACTACAGCAGAACTGGAAGCGCTCAGACTCATCGCACAGAATCCACTTGGAATTGAAACTTATTACCATGACCGTGACCTGTCGGAAACTATCTCAGCAAAATCCCTGATTCCTGTAAACCTTGAAGTGCTGAAAGCCGAAATACGGTTGAATGTCTTTAAAAAAGAGCCTTTTTATGAAGTGACAGGTGAGCTGGAATTCAATGACATTGCTGTGCCTTGTAAAAACCTGGTGATCAGAAATGAATATTTTGTTTACAGCCGGGATACTTTCAGTTTTGTGGATGATCCGGATATGCTTAGGGTTATTAAGTTTTTTAAGGCCAATCATGAAATCCTGCTCGTTCACGCCTCAAAATATGATGCTTTTATGCAGAATGTCCTTTCTTCCCTTGAAGAACGCATTCATATCAACTACAGCTACATACAGAAAGCAACGTCAGTACAGCTTGAAGATCAGGATCAACACAACGAACGGATTATCTATCTCCGGCAGCAGGGCAATTATATTGCTTTAACTCCGGTGATGAAATACGGGCAGCCGGAAGTTCCGGTCTATTCCAGAAAACAGCTTTTTGGTACAGACCAGAACGGGAATGTTTTTAAAATTGACAGGAATGAGGCTGAAGAAGCACGTTTCACTTCAATGATCATGAAACAACATCCGGATTTTGATGCGCAAATGGATGGCTACGATTATTTCTATCTGCATAAGGATAAATTCCTGGATGACAACTGGTTCCTTGATGCTTTTGAAGCCTGGAGGAATGAAGGCATTACCATTCTCGGATTTAACGAGCTGAAAAACACGAAGATCAATTCATACAAAGCAAAAATTAATATACAGATTACGAGTGGGCTGGATTGGTTCAATGCCAAACTGAAGGTAAGTTTCGGGCAAAAAGATGTTGCTCTTAAGCAGCTTCACCGGGCAATCCGCAACAGGAGCAAGTTTGTACAGCTGGATGACGGCACATCAGGGCTTCTTCCGGAAGAATGGATTGATAGGATAAATGAGTTTTTCAGGATCGGGGAAATTGATGCTGAAGATCTTAAAATTCCAAAAATCAACTTTACTGAGGTAGCCAGCCTGTTTGAAAAAGATATTCTGAGCCAGGAAGTCCAGGAAGAGCTTTCTTCCTATTCGCTTCAGTTTTCATCTGTTAAAAATATTCCCGAGGTGAGTATTCCTGAAGGATTAAATGCTGTCCTGCGTGACTATCAGCATGACGGTCTGAACTGGCTTCATTTTCTGGATGGCTTTAATTTCGGCGGATGCCTCGCTGATGATATGGGACTGGGAAAAACACTTCAGATCATAGCATTCATCCTTTCCCAGCGGGAAAAACGCGGACATACCACCCAATTAGTTGTGGTTCCTACTTCCCTTTTATTCAACTGGCAGGAGGAGATTAGTAAGTTTGCCCCCTCTTTGAAAGTGATGATCCATTACGGAGCAGACCGACTGAAAAGCACAGAGCATTTTTCTGACTATGAAGTGATTCTTACCAGCTACGGAATGCTGCTTTCGGATATCCGTTTCCTGAAGAGCTTCCGGTTTAATTATATCTTCCTCGATGAGTCCCAAACGATCAAAAATCCAAATTCCGAAAGGTATAAGGCCGCCCGCCTGCTGCAATCCAGAAACAGGATTGTCCTTACAGGAACGCCCATTGAAAACAATACTTTTGATCTTTACAGCCAGCTTTCTTTTGCATGTCCGGGGCTTTTGGGAAGCAAACAGTATTTTAAAGATATTTATGCCGTGCCTATTGATAAGTTTGAATACGGGAGGCGTGCCCGGGAACTTCAGCAGAAAATAAAACCTTTTATCCTCCGGAGAACAAAAAAGCAGGTAGCCAGAGAACTTCCTGAAAAGACAGAAATGGTCATCTATTGCGAAATGGATGCTGAACAGCGTAAAATCTATGATGCTTACGAAAAAGAACTCCGCGAATTTATTGCTGCCAATGATGACGATGATCTGAACAAAAACAGTATGCATGTTCTGACCGGACTGACAAGGCTCAGACAGATCTGCAACTCCCCGTTGCTCCTGAAAGAGGGCTATTCCGGTGAGCATGCTGTGAAAATAGAAATACTGATGGAACAGATTCAAAGTAAGTCTGCAGATCACAAGATCTTAGTGTTCTCACAATTTGTTGAGATGCTGGATTTACTTAAAGCTCAACTTGAACATAAAAATATTCCATTTGAATACCTTACCGGACAGACCAAGAACAGAGGAAAGGCCGTTAAAAATTTCCAGGAAAATGAAGAAGTCCGTGTATTTCTGATCAGTTTAAAAGCCGGCGGCGTTGGTCTTAACCTTACGCAGGCAGACTATATTTATCTGGTAGATCCATGGTGGAATCCTGCAGCGGAAAATCAGGCGATTGACCGAAGCTACCGTATCGGGCAGACCAAAAATGTAATTGCAGTCCGCCTTATCTGTTCGAATACGGTTGAAGAGAAGATTTTAAGCCTTCAGAAAAGGAAGAATGAACTGGCTCAAAATCTGCTTCAGACTGATGGAACCGGAATTCAGAAACTTTCAAGGAGTGATTTGCTGGAAATTTTAGATTCTGAATCGTAGAGTTTCGGGCTGGGCCGGAACGGCCAGCCCGAAACTCATCAAAAACCCCTTTTCTTTAGGAATTTCTGCATTCTTTTTCACTCAAAGTTTTATTTTATGCTGATTATTTTAGGTAACAAAGAAGGGATCAATCGAAGATTGATCTGACTAAGGGTATGTTTTATTATTCTGCTTTTTGACAGATTTATGGCCTTGAAATATTTCTCACACCTTTCTTACTTATTTTTTTTAATCCTGATCTTTCTTAAAAGGGAAAACCGACAGAAAAATCTGCCGGTTTAAAAAACAAAAATTGATATGGATATGATTAGATAAGTGTTTATTTTTTAATGATCTTTTCTATGACCGTTTTTTTATCAGCGGTAAAAATCTTTATCAGATAGGTTCCGGAGGTAAGACTTTCCAGACCGACAACGCCGGAAGTTCCTTCAAGAAGCTTTTGTCCTGTAAGGCTGTAGACCTCATACTTTTCAAGTCCGGTTTCCGTTTTTATAGTGACGGAACCTGAAGCAGGATTCGGATATACTTTCCCGGAAGATTTTTTTGAAACTTCTGATGTCGCCAGATTTGCGGCCAGGATATTTAAAGTGTAATCTTCCGTTTGCCCTGCCCTTAAACCGGTATCACAAGCGGTATAAATAGAGTTTACGGCATTTGGATTCGAATAGGCAGCAACGTTGGTATTTTTCAGAACTCTCATTCTTGTAGCACCTGGTAGAGTATTTGCGGGAACCGAAATACTGCTAGTTATCGTAAAAGCATTCAAAGGGTTGGCAGCGGCCAGTCTTCCAATATAAAAACTTTCTCCTGCGTCATCGAAATTACCGTTCCTGTTAAAATCAATGAAAACTACAACATCACTGGGAAAAGTACTGGACGGACCTTTTACAGAGATCTGGTAAGTAGTTCCAGCCAGTACGTCCGTAGACTGGGAAGTGAAATCTTCATAAATTCCTGCGCTTCCGGTTTGAGCAGTTGATGGATTATTGATGGATCCCAGACTTACATTCGTGATCATATTGCTATCTGCTCCATATTCAAATGACGGACTGCAGTATTGTGCATTCATCATCATATAAAGCACCATGGCTGAAAGAGTAGATAATTTCTTCATTGATTTCTTAATTTTCTTGAGACAAATTTATATTTATTTAGAATTAATAAAAATAAGAAACGAATGATATTTATCACCTTTTGCAGAATAATTTAAAAATCAGGGAAATAAAGTAAGACCTGCTATTAAATAAAATTCCAGTCAACCCTCAATATGATAGTCATAACAGCAAAATAAGCGTCTGCAATAAGCAACAAAGCATTAACAAATAAATGGAAAATTTGATGTTCTGAGAATTTGATGATATAATAAAAATTAAAGGATAAAACAAAGAATATCATTGGGGTGATATAGAAAAAAAAGTCATATTGAACTATAGCCTACATCATCAGATACACCAATGATGTAATCAGAATATAAACATGTAGTGTTTTCATCGACCATGAATTTAATCAAGCCCTGGAGAGCTGATCCAGTTTTTTTAGCAAAGCCGGTATGCGGTAAGCACCATGCATCTGCTCCACTTCCGGCAGGATTTCATCTACGTCCACCCCTTTTGCAGTCAGAAATAACGGGGTTTTACTCTCTCCTCTCAAAACACTTCTTCTTTGAAAATCCGGCGATGCAAATTCGTTTTTTGCAATACCTACGATGGCATATTTTTCGCCCAAAGCCTTGTAAAGATAACCGCCCAGGCCAATCTTTCCATCATTATCAAGGGTAACATAACCGTCTACGATGATAATATCTCCTTCTTTTAATTCGATTTTCCTCAGGAGGCTTATAATGCAGGGCAATTCTCTTTTATAAAAAGCACCACTCTCATACTCTGAAGAGACCTCTGTTTTTTCAGTAAAAATCTCAGATTCCTGTTCTGATTTCCAGTCCTGAAAAGCAACGCATACCGTATTGGCATAGTCCTCATAGTAGTACGTATCAAAAGCGTAGATCATATATTCCTCTTAGAATTAAAAAACTCACCGAAATGCCACAGGATTCCCGACGGATCATGTACAAAACACTCCTTTCCCCACTCCATTGTTCTTACCGGAGTCAGCCTTACGCCTTCATATTTTTCGGTAAGATTTAAAGTTTGAAGCTCTTTCCAGAACTCATCCGTATTGTCAACCTCCATAAAGATCATCGTATTATCTACCCAATCCCTTGCATAGTAATCCTGAAGATAAAAACCTGTTTCCTGCATTTTAAAGAGGGATAATTTAGGTTCAAGAACTACTTCTTCAAATCCTAAATCCCTGTAAAAATTACGGCTTATTTCAAAATTTGCGGCCCCAATAAATGGTCTGATAGATTTAACACTTTGTTTCATGATATTCTGTTTTTCCAGTTATGATAAGTCATTTCAAATTTAATTTCTCCCTTTCCATGCCTGCCTGTTTCCATCCAGCCGGCTTTTCTGTAGAAGCGTTCAGCTCTCGTTTTTTTGGTGTCGTTCCAAGCCAGACATCTTCCTGTGTCTGGTCAAAATACCAATCCAGCATGAGGTCGTGAAGCTTTCAGCCAATTCCAAGATTCTCAAAATCAAGATGTAAAAAAAGTGCCCAGATATTATTTTCCTCCAGATCGGCAATTGAAAACCCGACAATCCTGGATTCAATTTCTGCGACCCAGCCCTTTCCTCTTCTATATAAGAACTCCTCACAGTCTGCATCAGTTACCAAACCGGGATCTGAGAGTGTATTTTCCTTCACGGAGTTCCGGACAGCCTGGATTTGTGGGATATCTTCCACTCTGGCTTCACGGATTATCGTATTCATTTTATTATTCAATTCTTTACAATAGGTATTTTTTGGCTAAAGCCAAATGCTCTGTTTTCATCCAAAAAACGGGCTAAAGCCCGTTTCTATTGAATTCTGATAGTACAGATCTTCACAAAAACGCAACTTTTTAACTGAAAAATTACGTCCCTGTGATACTCCACACAATACTATTTTTTATCTACCACAATCCTGTCTGCCCTGTTAGCAATTTCCCAGGCTGTAGCAAACACAAGCTGTGTTCTTTTTTCAACCAATGGATAATCTATTTTTTCAGGATCGTCACCGGGTCTGTGATAATCTTCATGAATTCCATCAAAGAAAAATGCTACCGGAACATTGTTTTTAGCAAAATTATAATGGTCTGAACGGTAATACAGCTGTTCCGGATCAGCCGGATCATCATATTTATAATTTAATTCTAAATTATTGGTTTTCTTATTAGCCTCTTCGTTAATTACCTTAAGCTGGGAGCTCAGCATTTCGGAACCAATGACGTAAACATACTGTTTTCCTCTGTTTTCTACATCATCCCTACCTATCATATCAATGTTAAGGTCTACCACTGTATTCGCTAATGGAAATACCGGGTTGCTGGTGTAATAATCTGATCCGAATAAACCATGCTCTTCCCCTGTAACGTGAAGGAAAAGAATGGATCTTTTTGGCCCATTCCCAGCCTTTTTAGCTTCCTGAAAAGCTTTAGCGATCTGCATTACGGCTACTGTTCCGCTTCCGTCATCATCAGCTCCATTATAAACCACTCCGTTTTTGGTACCCACATGGTCGTAATGCGCAGAGATTACCACTATCTCTTCCGGTTTTTCGCTTCCTTCTATAAAAGCAAGGATATTTTCGGAATCAGGAAGCTTTCCTCCGCCTCTTTTATTCATAAATTCGGCAGGGACCTTCTGATAATAGGACCCTAATGACTTCGGAGGATTGATTCCAAGGCTTTTATAATAATTAATCATATACTCACCCGCTTTTTTCTGTCCGGGACTTCCCGTATCTCTTCCCCCCATTTCATCAGAAGCAATGACATACAAGTTCTTCTTTAGCTCATCAGCCTTAATGGTCTTATAGGCAGAATGAAATGCTTTATCAGTTTTTGGCATTGATGAAGCCCGGGCAGAAGCTGCTTCTGAAGTCTTTGTCGTCCCGCAGCTGACCACCACTGCCAACCCTAACAACGGGATAAGTATTTTTTTCATATGATAATAATTTGCCTAAAAATAACAATTTTTATTTAATCTTCAACGGATACGTATTTTTCTTATATTTGATATATATGCAACACAGATGGAAAAAATTTACGGATTTACACATTACTCCTTTTTTACGGAAATGTCTGAACTTGCCTCTAAAAATAACAGCTATGATCTCTCTTTAGGGCTTCCGGACTTTGATATTGACCAGCGTCTGAAATTATTTTTAATAGAAGCAGCAGCTTATCAACATCATCAGTATGAGCCGCTTGCGGGAAATCCTTTGCTCATCAGGAACATCATCAGATTTAATACGGCCCGGGCAAACAGTATTCAACTGAAAGAAAATGAGGTTACAATTATTCCATGTGCAACTTTTGGTTTACATACCGCCCTTAAATCTGTTCTCAATCAGGGAGATGAAGTAATTATCATCCAACCGTCCTATTATACGTATGGTCCGTCTGTGGCATTAAACGGCGGTACTCCTGTGTATTATGATCTTGATAATGATTTCAGCATCAACTGGGAAATATTTCAAAAATGTATTTCCGAAAAGACAAAGGCGATTATTGTTAATTCCCCACAGAATCCTACCGGAACCATCTGGAAACAAAATGACTGGAATAAGTTATATGATCTGATCAAGCATCAGGAAATTTACCTGATCTCAGAGGAAATTTATGATACCTATTGCTACGACGGACTTGAACACTACAGCTCTTTTCTCCATCCCGAATTGAAAAAGAGGACCTTCTGTATTTTTTCATTCGGTAAAATGTTTCATACTTCCGGCTGGAAAGTAAGTTACCTGTTGGCTTCGGAAGACCTGACCGCCAGATTCAGGTGTCATCAGCAGTATATTTCTTACAGCGCCAATGCTCCTGCACAGTATGCGCTTGCCAAATATCTTGAAGTATTTGATTCTTCAGAAAATAAGCAAGTGATGCAGCGTAAAAGGGATGTATTTAATGAAATGATCGCATCCACTCCGCTGGTAGCTGCCAGAAAAGCTGAAGGAAGTGTTTTCCAGATTGTGAATTTCAGGAATGTCTCTAAAACCATGACCGATGTGGAGTTTTCAAAATGGTTAACGGTAGAGAAAAAAACGGCCTGCCTTCCGCTTTCTGCCTTTTATAATTCACGGCAGAATTCAGATTATGTGCGCTTCAGTTTCGCTAAAAAAGATGAGCTGATCATACAGGCTCTGGAACACCTTCAGGAAAACCTTTAAGCTCAATATCTCAGCTCGCCATAACTATCTATGAGCATCTGTGAAAATTCGTGACTTCTGTGGTTAAAAATTACTAACTCCTGATTTCAGATGAAATAGATGTTTGCATATTTTTTTAAATCAAACTCTTTATGGTGAGGCTCAAACTTAATATTCTTAAAACGCTTAAATAAATCTTAATGGTTCAAATTTTAAGCTCTCGCAGATCAGGCTGATAAAGCAGATTTTTAAGATTGAGGATAAATCTTTGATTTTTTAAGAACTTATGTGAACTTCATATGCACTTTATTATTCAACTCCAAATAACTTAACTGTAAAAACTTTTGTGACTTTTGTGGTTAATAAATTCATCCCACGGAATATTCAGATTTCACAGGCGATTGCATTTATTTTGCAGATAACTGTATATCAATAAAAAAGCACCGTTTTCACAAACGGTGCTTTTGAATATTCTTATTTGATTTTAAAGAGCAAGAACCCTTACATCTATTCTTCTGTTTTTAGCTTTACATTCATCAGTATCATTTGCTTCACAAACCGGGTGCTGGGAGCCGTAGCCTTCAGCCTCTACCCTGTCTGAAGAAATTCCAAGTTCCAGAAGTTTAAGCTTTGCCGTCTGAGCTCTCAGATTGGAAAGCTTCACATTACTTTCTTCATTTCCGGTATTGTCTGTATAGCCTCCTAATTTTACTTTTAAAGCAGGATATGCATTCAGGATTTCAGCAAGGTTATTCAGCTGTGTCTCAGAACCTGCTTTTAAATCACTTGATCCCGTTTCAAAATAAAGGTTTTCCAGAGTATACCACTTATTAGGATCTATAATGGTCTGATCTTTCTGTTTTATGGAATTATACAGCTGGAACAAACGGCTTCCTTCTCCTAAGGTGATTATTTTTCCACCATCCAGTTTTATTTCCTGAATATTTCCTGTTTCATAAACGAAATCACCACTTTCATTAAGGTGTCCTTTAATTTCTGTGGAAGAAACCAGAGTTGTCTTAATATCTGTTCCTGTAGTATGCATGCCAACACCTGCCACCCGGGTAAGATTCTCCAGCTTGGCTTTTCTGTTCGCATCAATTTTATCTTTATGCAATACTGCCAATGTAGGCGCAATAACCAATGAAACAATGGACATCAGCTTAATCAGGATGTTCATAGAAGGACCTGAGGTATCTTTAAACGGATCTCCTACGGTATCACCGGTTACTGAGGCCTTATGCGGCTCTGAACCTTTATAATAAGTCTGACCATTGATGTCTACTCCTTTTTCAAATGATTTTTTAGCATTATCCCATGCACCACCGGCATTATTCTGGAACATCCCCATCAGAACACCACTTACCGTGGCACCTGCCAGGAATCCTCCCAACACTTCAGGCCCGAAGATAAATCCAACCAATAATGGGGAAATGATAGCAATGGCTCCCGGAAGCATCATTTTTCTGATGGAGGCGTCTGTAGAGATGGCCACACATTTTTCGTATTCAGGCTGTGCTTTTCCTTCAAGGATTCCGGGAATTTCACGGAACTGTCTTCTTACCTCTTCCACCATAGCCATGGCTGCCTGTCCTACGGCTGTAATAGCAAGTGAAGAGAAGATAAACGGAATCATTCCTCCCACGAATAATCCTGCCAGAACATCGGCCCTGTAAATATCAATTCCATCAATCCCGGCAATTCCTACGAAAGCGGCAAATAAAGCCAGTGCAGTCAATGCTGCAGAGGCGATCGCAAAACCTTTTCCGGTAGCTGCGGTAGTGTTTCCTACGGCATCCAGAATGTCTGTTTTTTCACGGACTTCTTTTGGTAATTCGCTCATCTCTGCAATCCCTCCCGCGTTGTCTGCAATAGGCCCGAAAGCATCAATAGCAAGCTGCATGGCAGTAGTTGCCATCATTCCGGCTGCAGCAATAGCTACCCCGTAAAGTCCCGCACATAAATAAGATCCATAGATACCGCCTGCCAATACAATAATAGGAAGCAGTGTAGATTCCATACCTACGGAAAGCCCACCGATGATATTGGTGGCATGTCCTGTAGAAGACTGTCTCACAATACTTGAAACCGGTCTTTTACCCATTGCGGTATAATATTCCGTGATAATACTCATTAAAGTACCCACGACAAGTCCAACCATGATCGCTCCGAAAACCCCCATCTTGGTAAATTCATGACCTCTGAGCGTCATTTTTTCAGGAAGAAGATAAGTCACCAGGAAATAAGAAGATATGGCTGTGATCACAATACTTCCCCAGTTCCCCAAGTTCAGGGCATTCTGTACACTGGAAGTGGATGAGCCCTCATTGTCATTGATTCTTACGAATAAAGTTCCGATCATTGAGAAAATAATTCCTGTTCCGGCAATAAGCATCGGCAAAAGGATAGGTGCAAAACCTCCGAAAGAATCAACAGACATAGTTTCCCGTCCTAAAACCATTGTTGCGAGTACAGTTGCCACATAAGACCCGAAAAGGTCGGCGCCCATTCCTGCTACATCCCCTACATTATCTCCCACGTTATCAGCAATCGTTGCGGGGTTTCTGGGATCATCCTCTGGAATTCCTGCTTCTACCTTTCCTACAAGGTCAGCGCCTACATCCGCAGCTTTGGTGTAAATACCCCCACCTACTCTTGCAAAAAGAGCAATAGATTCCGCTCCGAGTGAAAACCCTGTAAGAATTTCAATGGTTCTTTCCATCTCATGGGAATCTACTGTGGCATCAGGGGCAAAAATCTGTTTAATAATCAGAAAAAGCGCACCTAAACCAAGAACAGCCAATCCGGCTACCCCCATTCCCATTACGGATCCTCCGGTAAAGGAAACCTTCAGGGCTTTGGACAGTGAGGTTTTTGCAGCTTCTGCGGTTCTTACATTCGCTTTGGTAGCGATTTTCATTCCGATAAATCCTGCCAGTGCAGAAAATACTGCGCCCACTGCAAAAGCTACTCCGATGCTCCAGTGAGAATTGGAGTTGCTGGAGCCCATTACAGCCAGCAATATGGCTACTACAATAACAAAATAGGTTAAAATCTTGTACTCGGCCTTTAGAAAAGCCATTGCACCGTCAGCGATGTGTCCGCTGATTGTTTTCATTTTTTCATTCCCGGCATTCTGCTTACTTACCCAGTTACTTTGAAGAAATGTGTAAAGCAAGGCAATAACCCCGAAAATGGGTACTAACACAAATAGATCCATAGTTTAATATTTTTTTGGTAATAGAAAATTAAATATAATAAATAATTGTTACTAAAGCGTTAAAAATTTTGAGAGTTTAAAGCTGATATATGACATACAAGAAATCAGGACATTTTCTGGTAAGCCTGGAAATCGAAAGAAAAGGGCTTTGTAAAAAACAAAAAAGGATAAACAAAAACTGTCTATCCTTTTATATCATTGAAATCGGGGTATATTATCCTCCGAATTTTTCAGCATAATCTGTTTGGGAAGCCTTGATTACTTTTTTAGCATGCTCAGCTCCGTAAACTTCGTGAATTCTACATTTAGCAGGCTCATCCGGTAAGTTTTTATACGTCAGGAAGTAGTGCATCAGTCTTTTAATTTCTGCTTCCGGAAGTTCTGAAATATCTCTGAAATGTCCGAATGCGTGGTCACCAATCATTACGGCAACAATTTTGTCATCTGCTTCACCTCCGTCAATCATTTTGAATCCACCGATTGGAATAGCTTCCATCAGTAATCCTCCTGAATGGATGTTGTGAGAGCTTAATACACAGATATCAAGCGGGTCATGATCTCCTTCCGTCACATCATCTGCTCCTGCTGCTATAGCCAGTTTCATTACTTCATCGTGGCAATAGGTTCTTGGAACAAATCCGTATAAAGCGGGAATGATATTAGAGAATTTCTGAGGTCTGTCTACCTTTAAAAAACCGGTTTCTTTATCTACTTCATATTTAATAGTATCTGAAGGAACGATTTCCACAAATACGTTTACAACATTTGGCGCATCTTCTCCTGCTGAAATCCCATGCCATGGATGTGCTTTAAAATTTGGAATCATTATTTATCTATTATTTTTTTAAGTTATTATTAAAATTTCTCTTCTCAGGTCTTCTATGGTAGCAGCGATATAATCATCTCCCTCCATATAGTTCATGATAAAAACGGTTTTGAATTCTTCAAGATCTGCATTTCCGTTAAGGCCGTCATAGGTTTTGTGAAGTAAATCTATCAAAGCATTTTTAGAATCCACGATATTCTTCCATGAAGTTTTCGTAATATACAGCTGCTGGGAAGAATTGTATTCGAACTCTTCATTGATGGTTTTCTCCGTAAGAAAAATAAACTCGTGTACTGCCAGTCCCTTATCAAACTTCTGAATAATATTGGAGGGCTTTATTCTTTCCAGAAAAAGAGTCATCCTTTCATAGGAATGCGCCTTATTTTCTGAATTTGATTTTACAGAAAGCAGCTTGATCTCCTGATTTTTAAGGGTGATATAAGAGTGTACAAATTGTCTCAGCAAAACCAGAAAAGGAATTGCGATGATCAATGCAAATGCATAGGGCAGATATCCAGAAAAACTCGTCATCATTTCAGACCGCAAAATTACTAATTATTTTCCGGCTTCTAAAGAGTTTTTAAATATATTGATCTTAGAATTCTGAATATAAATAAGAGACATGGTAATGATCAGATAAAAACCAATCATCATTCTATTGGCCAGGCTTGGAAAAACTAAAAACCTGAGAAATACAGCGAGGTAAACGGCAGCAAAGAACAGGCACTGCATCCAGCTTTTTTTACTGTGCAATGAGAATTTACTGGCCACAATAATCACTATAAACAGGAAGAGGAGTGTAAAATAAGACCCGTTGAATTCCAGCAGCATCGATTTTTTAAGATAGTTCAGATAATCAGAGAAGATGAATGGATCGGGATCTGATATCGGGTAGATCTGCACCTTAGTAAACTGATTCATAAATAAAACAGACCACGGAATCTGGTTGAAATACTGGATCAGAAAGAAGGAAAGAAACACATAGCCATAGGATAAAAATAGCCTTGAGGACTTTATTTCAAGCAGATTTCTGTTAAAATAAGCAATTATATAAAGAAAGGAATACAGTATAAAATACTCCGGCCTTGTGAAAACACAGAGCATGGCGCACACAGTAGCCGCCAGATGGTTTTTTCTTACCATAAAAATATATAAACTCAACAGCAGCAATAGACAGGAAAGACTATCTGCCGATGCGTGTCTGCTGGCCTCAAGAAGCGGCTTGAACAATGAGATTATGACCGTTATGATCAATGCCAATGGATAGTTCTTTAAAATCTTCACCAGATAACAGAAGATCAGAATAAGGATCAAAACGTAGGAAAGTATAGAAGTTAAAAAAATAGCAGTAGTCAATTTGAAACCTAGTTTAAAAAACACCAGATTAACAAAATTATAGAAGGGCTTTACAGAAAACAGCTGAAGTTCCTCTTCGTAGGCTTTGGGATTTTCGGACAAAACTTTGTAATAGGTATTTTCTCCTACGGCAATTTCTTCATCCTTTGGGGTAATTCCGAAAAGTTTCGGATTCGTTCCTTTGAGCTCTGAATATACTTTTTTATGAATATCCTCTATCGTCATATCAGGATGTTCAGCTTTATAAACAAGCCCTGCATACGCCTCGAGATCTACATTGTAATACTGGTGGGTATACAGATAGTATGACATCAGGCATAAGTGAATGGAAAATATAAAAACAAGGAGACGATTAGTTTTTTTCATTTGTACTTCTTTCAGTAAGGAATACAAAAGTAAAAAAACTATGCAATTAGTGATTATTATTCAGGATTTATTCTCTTTGTAATCCTGAAATTGTGAAAAATCTTACAGATTAGAGTTCAAAAAGTGCGGGTCTCTGTGTCACTTCATGATAGCAGACACTGTTTTCATCAAAAAAATGATAAACAAGGCTCTTTCGGGTTCTGTTTTTATCGGTATGGGGTTCGCCACCATGAAGGATATTGGCATGCCAGATTAACATATCTCCTTTTTTGGCTCTGAAAATCTCTTTTTTTAAACCAAGTTCCCGGACTTTATTCTCCAGAAATTCTTCGTAGGCCTTATAGCTTTTTTTTCCAAGCATCATAGCATCTCCCTCGTTGTCATAATCAGAATTAAGGAAATAAGGCAATTTATGGCTTCGCGGAATATAATGCAGTGCCCCGTTGGTCTCATCCACGTCTTCCAGAGCGATCCAGACTCCCAGAAGGCCTCCCAGCGGATAAGTCGTCATGTGGATACTGTCCGAGTGTGTTTTCTGCTGGCTGCCGTTAATAAAATTGATACTCTGGAAAAGTTTGGCCTGCCCGTCCAGAAGTACGGAAAGAAAATCCAGCAGTTTTTTATTGTTTCCTATATTCTTTATAATCTCCGAGTGATGGATAGCAAACATCAGTTTTCCGCCATAGATAAATTTCAAAGTGCCATTCTCCATCAGCTTATCAATTTCTCCGTTAATTTTATCAGCGTCATCTGTACTGATGAAGTTTCTTATGACCATATAACCATTGGCATCATATTGCAGTGCACTTTCTTTATTCTCAGCAGATAAGTCTTTAAAAAAATCTGAATTAATCAGCTTATTCTGATCAATGGTCCTTGTTGTAGCAGGAAGATGGGAGAAATCTGCACTGGAAATACTGGAAAAGTAGCTCTTGTTGATTCCATATTTCTTATACAAAGGGATATTATGCTTTAGCTTTTTCTTATTAAAGAAATTGTAAATGATATAGGGCAGCTTATAGTAGCGGATCTGCTTTAACATAACTGAGTTATTAGTAATAAATACCTGATAAAGGTAGCGATTAATATTTAATTAAAACCATTCTAAATAACAATTTCCATATGATAATTACCCCAAAATTTTTCCTCTCATAAAAAATGAAGTATAATCTTTAAGCAGTTCTTTTATAGAATGCTCTACAACGGCATAGGGTTTTAATTCTGCTCTAAAACCCCTGAAAAACTCTTCAATACTGGGAAGATTTCCCCCCTCAAAATCAAAAATGGAATGTTCTATGTTTTCTTTAATCGCCTGATCAATAAGTGTAGAAGCTCCGGCCATTTTGATATATTTTTTGTCATTAAAAGTCCCCAGAAGCGCCACCGTATCAAAATCTGAGTAGGTAGCAATCATATTCGTCATTTCATTATGATAAAAAAAAGCCCGGAATTTCAGGTATTTTAATGAGTAAAATGTGTTCAGGGTTTTCAGCAGGGTACCGATATCATCTTCTTTATCCAGTCCTACTGCATTCTTTTTTATAAATTGCTCAGCTTCCTGATAGCTTATTTCTCTGATTTCCGAGTTTTGCACAACCTCGTCATCTAATCTCAGCTTTCTCTTTCTTTTGGGAGAATATTTCGCAAAAACCTTGGTATAATCGCCGGGATACAACAGGAAATTCTTTTTTGTTTTTAGTGGTGAATCAAAGCGGTTCGTTTCATTAAAATAATAAGCTCTTATCAGGTAATTCTTTTTCAGGTATTGGAGAAACCTCTCGTTGGTATTTTGATCATCCTCAGCGGAAAACACGCCCAGCTGCTGGCATATCATAGGATTATGCACTATTTTCACCTTATTTTTATAGATGAACGGAACGGGCATCACCGCTTCATAATCATTTTTAACGAGAATATCCCATTGCTTATTCGTAGTTACATCCAGAAAAGTTTTTGATGCTGAATATTTCCTCTGTTGCGAATTTTCAAGACACTTGGTATATTTTTCAAAATCAATCTCGTTATATTTCACTCTTCTAATCATAATAATCCTTCGTCTGAAAAACTAAGATAAGCATCCTGGGTAATGATAATATGGTCTAAAAGCTGGATACTTAAAGTTTTCCCGGCTTCATTTATTTTTTGGGTGATATTCATATCTTCCTTGCTGGGCACCAGGCTACCCGATGGATGATTATGGGCTATAATAATTCCTGTGGAAAAATGATCCAGGGCTGTTTTAAACAAAATTCTTACATCCACTACAGATTGGCTTATCCCTCCTTGTGTAAGCTGTGAAATGTGAATCACTTTATTGCTTTGGTTTAGAAATATGGCCCAGAACTCTTCGGTTCTTAAATCTGACAATTGATTTTTAAGGATAAGGTAAGCGTCACCGCTGTTTGAGATAATTGCTTTATTGGGAACTTCCTGAACTGCTCTTCTTTTTCCGATTTCTAATGCGGCAATAATAGAAAGCGCTTTCACTTCACCGATGCCTTTAAATTTCATAAGCTCTTTACTGGAGAGCAGGCTGAGCTGGTGCCAGTTATTATGTACTGAGGCCATGATTTTTCTGGCAAGCTCTAATGCACTTTCATCCTTACTTCCGCTTCCCATAATAATTGCCAGAAGCTCAGAATCAGAAAGTGAGTTCTTGCCTTTCAGCAAAAATTTTTCTCTGGGTCTGTCATCTTCTGCAAGGAATTTTATGGTCATGTTTTAAAATTACAGATTATAAAGATAAGCTATAAATTTAATAAAACGCATAAAGAATCACAGCCTTTTTAGATACATCAAGGTATTTTGCCGTCTCAGTGAGTGCATTCACGGAAAGCATCGGGCATCCTAAGCTCAGGCAGGCCGGTTTTTGAGATTCTTTATCCGGAACACAATTCAGAGAATGAATGACTATGGCGCGCTGCATGGCATTACTGTTTGTAACATCCAGCCCGTTTAAACGATAAGCTTTCCCAAATTTACCATTATAACTCTGCAAAATTTCATATTTCCCAAGCGAAGACTGATAGGAACCTTCGGTATTGCTGAACGTTAAAGATTCTGAATTCCGGATCACAGAACCTGAACCATGGGAAACTATGGCTTTCTGCAGTATTTTATCACCTTTCAGGTCATAAACGAAGTATCTGTATCTTCCGGAAGGTATTTTAAAGTTAATAAAAACAGCAATATCCTGATTATAATTTTTTCCCTTCACAAAGGCTTTAATTTCTGCTACCTTTTCAGCCGGGAGAATTCCGGAAGTATTATTTTCCTGCGACTCAAATTTCGAACAGGAAATAATAAAGAGGAAGAGGAAAATAAAGGATCTCATTTTGTGTAAAACGGTTTATTCTATGATCATTCCGTCTTTCATCACCAGTTTCCTATCCGTAATTTCAGCAAGATTAGGATTATGGGTTACAATAACGAAAGTCTGATTATATTTATCTCTCAAATCAAAAAACAGCCTGTGGAGATCATTTGCATTTTTGGAATCCAGGTTTCCCGTAGGCTCATCTGCAAAAATAATTTTAGGAGAATTAATCAGGGCCCTTGCTACAGCTACCCTTTGTGCTTCTCCACCGGATAATTGATTCGGTTTGTGGTTCAGTCTCTGTTCTATTTTCAGGTCTTCAAATAGAGCATATGCCTTTTCCAAAGCTTCTTTTTCATTCGCCCCTCCTATTTTTGTGGGAAGCAGCACATTTTCTAAAGCAGTAAATTCCGGAAGCAGCTGGTGAAACTGAAATACAAAACCAATATTCTGGTTTCTGAACTTCGAAAGCTGTTTATCATTCATATTGATGAAAGATTCCCCTGCAATGCTGATTTCCGTATTATACTTAGCAGAATTACTCGGAAGATCCAGAGTTCCCAAAATCTGAAGTAAGGTAGACTTCCCTGCCCCCGATTCTCCCACAATAGAAACAACCTCGCCTGTCTTGATGTGGATATCAACTCCTTTCAGTACTTCTAAATTCCCATAAGATTTATGGATATTACTCGCTTTAATCATAGTCCAAAAATACTAATTACCCCAATAAAATCATAATTATTTTCCCATTAAAATGCCCTAATTGACTTTAATATTCTCCCGCCGTTAATTCAAAAAATAATACCACAAAAAAACCTCCCAAAGCGGGAGGCTTTAATATTTTACAGTCTGGATGCTTACAGTAACAAAGTTAAAGGGCTTTCCAGGTATGTTTTTAAAGTTTGCAGGAACTGGGCTCCTGTAGCACCGTCTACCACTCTGTGGTCGCATGCCAGCGAAAGCTTCATGATGTTTCCTACTACAATCTGACCATCTTTAACAATCGGTTTTTCAATGATTGCTCCTACGGAAAGGATCGCAGAATTCGGTTGGTTGATGATACTTGTGAAAGTTTCAATTCCGAACATTCCCAGATTGGAAATAGAGAATGTAGAGCCTTCCATTTCATTGGCTTTAAGACCTTTACTTTTAGCTCTTGACGCCATATCTTTTACCGCAGCAGAGATCTGTGTATAATTCATCTGGTCTGTATTTTTAAGTACCGGAACCACCAATCCGTCAGGAATAGCTACAGCCACACCCACATTGATATTTCCTCTGTGGATGACCTTATCACCTGCCCAGCTTGAGTTCACCTGTGGATGTTTTCTTAAGGCAACAGCAGTTGCTTTAATGATCATATCGTTGAAAGAGATCTTCGTATCCGGTAAGGAATTGATTTCTTTTCTTGCTTCAATAGCTTTATCCATATTGATCTCTACCATCAGATAGTAGTGAGGGGCAGAGAATTTACTTTCAGAAAGACGTTTTGCAATAATATTTCTTACCTGAGAGTTCGGTGTTTCCGTATCTTCACCCTGAACAAAGCTTAATGCTACCTGAGCTGCTGCCGGAGCAGAAGCAGCCGGTTGAGCCTGTGCCTGGGAAGGCTGATAGTTTTCGATATCTTTTTTAACGATTCTTCCGTTTTCTCCCGAACCATTCACGCTGTTGATGTCAACGCCTTTCTCCTGAGCCATTTTCTTGGCTAATGGGGAAATCGCTACTCTGTCTGAGGAAGTAGAGCTTACAGCAGGAGCAGTTTTTTCTTCAGTTTTGGCCTCAGCTTTCTGTTCTGCCGGCTTTTCAGTGGTCTGAGCTGCTGCTTTTGGAGCACCTACACCAGAAACATCTGTTCCTTCAGGACCTATAATGGCCAATACAGAATCTACCGGAGCAGCACCACCTTCTTCTACACCCTGCTTCAACAATACCCCGTTGAATTCGGATTCAAAATCCTGAACTGCTTTATCTGTTTCGATTTCAGCAAGAAGATCTCCTTCTTTCACTGTATCGCCTACATTTTTATGCCATTTCGCCACTTTACCTTCCGTCATGGTATCAGAAAGTCTTGGCATGGTAATAATTTCTACACCGGCAGGAACTTCTGCATCAGCCTGTTCAATGCTGGTAGAATTATTTTCTGTTTTTGATTCCTCTTCTGATTTCTTCTCTTCAGAACCACCTGTTGCAGGGGCAGATCCTCCGCCGGTTAGTCCGGAAATATCCTCTCCTTCATTTCCAATAATCGCTAAAACAGAATCTACAGCAGCAGCAGCGCCTTCGTCTACACCTATATATAAAAGGGTCCCGTTTATTTCAGATTCGAAATCCTGAACAGCTTTATCTGTTTCAATCTCCGCTAAAATATCTCCTTCCTTTACTTTATCTCCTACTTTTTTATGCCATTTTGCCACTTTACCTTCCGTCATAGTATCCGAAAGGCGGGGCATCGTAATTACTTCTGCCATAATTTATTTAATATGATAATTTAATTAATGTGATCATGTGGTGATGTGATGATTTGATAATAAAAACACTATTAACACATCAGCATATCATCGTATCAGCAAATTATTTAGTTTTCCAATTTATCTAAGAACGGGTAATCTTCCTGAGCATATACATATTCGTAGATTTTCTCTGGATCCGGGTATGGTGAGTTTTCCATAAACTCAATACATTCTTCCACGAAATCTCTTGATTTATTGTCAATAGTTTCCAGTTCTGCTTCAGTAGCCCATCCGTTTTCTAAAATTCTGTGCTTCACAAGCTCCATAGGGTCATCATTTTTATGAATGGCCACCTCTTCTTTGCTTCTGTAAGGCTCAGCATCAGACATAGAATGCCCTCTGTAACGGTATGTTCTGGCTTCAATGAATGTAGGTCCGTCTCCTCTTCTTGCTCTTTCTATGGCTTCGTAAGCTGCTTCAGCTACCTTTTCAGGGTCCATGGCATCTACTGCAAGGCAAGGCATTTCATATCCTAAGCCTAATTTATAGATGTCTTCGTGGTTGGCTGTTCTTTTTACGGAAGTTCCCATTGCATACTGGTTGTTTTCCACTACAAATACTACAGGAAGTTTCCAGTTCATGGCCATATTGAATGTCTCATGAAGCGATCCCTGTCTTGCCGCTCCGTCTCCGAAGAAGCAGATGTTTACCGCCTTTCTGTCAAAATATTTATCTGCAAAAGCAATTCCGGCTCCCAAAGGAATCTGACCTCCTACAATACCGTGCCCGCCATAAAAACGGTGCTCTTTACTGAAAATGTGCATAGAACCACCCATACCTCCGGATGTTCCGGTAGCTTTACCACAAAGTTCCGCCATGATTCTTTTCGGATCTACTCCCATCGCCATTGGATGGATGTGGCATCTGTAGGCAGTAATCATACTGTCCTTCGTAAGATCCATTGCATGCGTGAAGCCGGCAGGAATAGCCTCCTGACCGTTATACAAATGTAAAAAACCTCTGATCTTTTGTTTTAGATAAAGAGAACGGCATTTGTCTTCAAACCTTCTCCACATAGTCATATCTTCATACCACTTCAGGTATACCTCTTTAGAAAATTCTTTCATGTGCTAGCTCTTGCTTTTTTATGATGAATATTTGAGCAAAATTATAAAAAAAACTTTGTTTTTATCGTATACCTTCTAATTGTTTTTTTGCTTATAGTGTTATATTTGAATTTTAAATTTGAACATGCAAGAAAAACAGCCTTCACTACTGCATAAAATATCAAAAGTGATCTCAGATTTTTTTAATCCGATGGTATCCTTATTTATTTTCTTCATTTATATGAGTGTAAGGAAATATTCATGGCAGGAATCTCTTCACTATTTTGTGCCTATCTTATTAATGATTATCATTCCGGTGGTGATCTGGCTGGTCTGGAACGTGAAGACAGGAAGGTATACCAATATGGATGTCTCAGACCGTATTCAGAGAAAGACACTCTATATTTTTATTGCGGCCTGTGTGATTATTTACCTTATAGCCAGCTATTTCAGAAACGGATATATTGATCTAGTGATGCTGTTTATACTGATCCTGATTTTCACCATGCAGATCAGCAACTTTTTTATCAAAAGCTCCATGCATACAGCATTTAATGTATTCGTAGCCGCATTATTTTTCACCCTGGACTGGAAGGCTGGATTGATATGGTTCGGAATAGCAATTTTAGTAGGTATTACCCGCATCATCTTAAAAAGACATACGGTACAGGAAGTATTTATGGGTGCAGGAATAGCATTTGTGGTATCTTTTATCTATCTTTATTGCAATATACAATTTCAACATTAAGAATATTCTATGAAAATAAATCATCTTACCGCTGCTGAGGAGAATTTTATGAAGCTGTTCTGGAAGCTTGGATCCTTTTATCTTAAAGATATTATGGAGCAGCATCCGGAGCCGAAGCCGCATCAGAACACCGTTTCCACTTACCTGAAAATACTGGTGGAAAAAGGTTATATCACGACTCAAAAAGAAGGAAGAATTTTTAAATATACTGTGGTTGTTCCATTGGAGGAATACAGAAAATTCTTACTCAAAGAGCTCGCCCACAATTTTTTTAACGATTCCGGGAAGGAAATCTTAGAATTTTTATTCAGTGAAAACCTGATTTCTCAGGATGACCTGAAAAAATATTTTGACCTTAAAATTGAGATTATCCCTGCAAAAGTGGAAGAACCGAAATTCGAGTACGCAGAAGAAATCCTCAATCCTAAGAAAACAAAAAAAGTCAAAGAAAAAGACAAGGATAAAGACAAGAAAAAGAAAAAAAAGAAAGATTAACCGGAAAACACGCAGATCATGAAAACGAAATTCCAGGAAATATCCGGAAAAGCACAGGATGTCATCCTCCGCTATCCGATGGTTTTACTGATGGCCCTACTCTCTTCTGCAGGCGCCATCTGTATGTTGGATCATAAGTATAAACGTGAATTTCTATTTACCTATTCGAAGTTTACGATTTGCTGCTGTCTTGGGATTTCTTTGATGTTTGCGTTAAAAATACTTTCCCAAAGGATTGGAAAAAGGCTGTTGTTGGAATTATCAGGAACAGCTTTCCTGATCGGATTCTATTTCATTCTGCCAAAAAAAGAAAGGGATTTTACAGAGGTGTACGGGTTTATTGTAGCGATCACCCTACTGCTTTCTCATTTATTGGTGTCTTTCGCTGCCTTTCTGAAAAAAGACAAAGAACTTAATTTCTGGCAGTATAACAAGAATCTTTTTGTGAATATATTCCTGACTGCAGTATTCACCGGAGTTCTTACCGGAGGTGTGGAGCTGGCAATTCTGGCTGTTGACAAACTATTTGATTTCAACTTCAGTGATAAGCTTTATGCGGATACGTTTTATGTGCTGGCTATTTCCGGAAGCTGTTTTATTTTTCTTCTTTTCAATGAAACCGGCCTGGATTATCTTGAAAAAGACGGAACTTATCCTGTAATTCTTAAGTTTTTCACTCAGTTTGTCCTGATTCCGCTTCTTTTTATTTATCTGATTATCCTTTATATTTATTCATTTAAAATAGTCATCAACTGGGAACTTCCGAGAGGCTGGGTGTCTTATCTGGTCCTGGCTTACAGTATAGTGGGAATCCTTGCATTACTGCTTGTATATCCACTGAAAGAAGAAAAAGCAAAATCCTGGGTAAAAATATTCTCAAAGCTGTTTTATTACACCATTATTCCTCTAATTATCCTGTTGTTTACCGCTATTTTTACAAGGATTCTGGAGTACGGCTACACGGAACCGCGGTATTTTGTACTGCTTCTCGCCTTGTGGCTGCTGAGTGTGGTGGCTTATTTTGTATTCAATAGAAAAGCAAGTATCAAATTCATTCCGGTGAGCTTATTCGTCTTTGGGACTTTTTCCCTGATCTTTCCTTATCTGAATGCTTTCAGTGTAGCCAAAAGAAGCCAGAAAAATGAGCTGGTAAAGCTTCTGAACGACAACAAGCTTCTGGTCAATAACAAAATAGATTTCCAGCAGAAAATATCAGACACCGTGGTTACTGAGATTGCTAATAAATTTGAATTTCTGGCTCAAAGACAACAAAAAGATTTTCTACTGAATCTCGTTCAGGGAAAGACCCGTGATCTTTTGGCAGGAAATTTCGAACAGCGATATCCATGGGTAATCAGCAATACGTTAAGAGAAGCCTTCACCAAAGTACAGAAAACATCAAAAAGTTCAGCTGAAAGGCTGATCCTGGAATCCGAAACTACAGTTACAGACATTCAGGGGTATCAGTATCTTACGCGATTTAACGGATACAATCAGGAATCAGTAAATATCGACAAAGATACCTTAAAGATCAATACTTTTTCTGAATCTAATAACCAAAGGATGACCAAGGTGAGCCTCAATTCAAAAGAAACAATAGATTTTGGTCCGGCTATTACCAGATTATTTGAAAGTAATGATGGCAAAGGAGAAATTGTGAAACAGAAGGAGTTCTCGGTGGAAGGTGATCTTGGAAAGTACCATCTCAAAATAGTTTTCCCAATGATTACAAGGGATAAAACCTTAGATCATAAAGGATACAATATTTATTATGATAATGCGATTCTGCTGATCAAAGAAAAATAAATCTTTCATCGTTAAGAAATAAGCCTTGTATCAAGTTGTACCTGGCAATGGTAT